>CAZCME010000001.1:0-317401 GCA_964499705.1 uncultured bacterium
TATCGCTTGCAGGAGTGCGAACGCTATCGGCGAACGACACATATTTCTGGCGCGTTCTTGCCGTCGACAGCGCGACGAACTCGACTGTAACTGTAAGCCGGCAGCTTCGTATCGACACCACAGCGCCGACCGCGGTCGTGCTCGTTACGCCGACATCGAACACAGATACGAATGTCACGACGATCACGTTCACATGGACGGCTTCGACCGACAACGTTGCGATCTCCGGATATCGGCTTCAGATCGATACGGCGAATACGTTCGTCTCGCTCGTTGCTGATTCGGCGACAGGGCTTTCTCTCGCCGGGACGCGAACGCTCATAGCTAACGACACGTATTTCTGGCGCGTGCTCGCGATCGACAGCGCGACGAACTCAACCGCGTTGGTGAGCCGCCAGCTTCGAATTGACACGACGGCGCCGACGGCGGTCGGGCTCGTTGCGCCGACATCGAACACAGATACGAATGTCACGACGATCACGTTCACATGGACGGCTTCGACCGACAACGTTGCGATCTCCGGATATCGGCTTCAGATCGATACGGCGAATACGTTCGTCTCGCTCGTTGCTGATTCGGCGACAGGGCTTTCTCTCGCCGGGACGCGAACGCTCATAGCTAACGACACGTATTTCTGGCGCGTGCTCGCGATCGACAGCGCGACGAACTCGACGGCGTCGGTATCGCGACGATTTCATGTCGACACGGCACCGCCGACGCGCCCGATACTGGGCACAAAAAACGGCAATTTCTCGACGACGCTTGTGACGGAAACGTGGTTGCCATCGAATGATTCGGTAACGGCGCTCGCCTTTTACATCGTCCAGATTGACACAGCAGGCACCTTTACTTTCCTGGTTGAGTCCACCACAATCGCTTACAACGTCACCAGCTACCTGAGCGCTGTCATCAATATCGACACGTATTACTGGAGAGTTCTTGCCTATGATAGCGCCGGAAACTTCTCGATATCGAGTCCGATCGTCGACAGTTTCCGAATCATAAGTTCGGACACGACGCCGCCGAGCGCATTTGCGTTGACGGCGCCTCAGGATCTCGCCGAGACCCTCACTACGACGATCACGCTGCGGTGGGCCGATTCGCTCGATTCTTCTCCGCCTGTGCGATACCAAGTGCAGGTTGATACAGTCGGCACGTTCTTCTCCAACATTATCGATACCACGAATCTGCTCGATACTTTCCTCGTGGCCACCTTCCCGGCCAATGATACGTTCTTCTGGCGCGTCATTGCGAAGGACAATGCGGGCAATACCGTCGCCGCCGGTTCGACTCGGCGCATCGTGGTCGATACGGCCTCTCCTGTCGCCGGCTCACTGATCGCGCCGACAACCCCGACGGATACAATGCTGACCTCCATTACGTTCCGCTGGAATACGTCAACGGACACCGGCGCCGGAGTCGCGAGCTATCGGTTGCAGGTCGATACGGCGAACACGTTCGTTCTCCTCGTCGCCGACTCTTCGACCGGCGTCGCGACGTCGCAGGTTCTGGCTCTCGCGGCCAACGACACTTACTACTGGCGGATTATCACGGCGGACGACGCAGGGAATACGGTTGCGTCGTCAAGCTTTACGCTTTTAGTGGACACAACTCCGCCGACGACGGCTGCGCCTCTGACGCCGGTGGCAGGACACGAGACGCGCGCGACATTGATAAGCTTCACGTGGTCTTCTTCGATCGACGCGCTCTCGGGCGTGATCGGATATCGGATACAGGTCGATACTTCGAATACTTTCACGAACCTCCGCGCCGACTCGGCGACGGGCCTGGCGACGGCGGAGACTCTCGCGCTTGCGGCTAATGACACATATTACTGGCGAATCGTCACGGCCGACGACGCGGGAAATACCGTGACTATCGCGGGTACCCGGCTCGTCGTCGATACTCGTCCGCCCAATGCCGCGACGAACATCGCTCCCGTTAGCGGCACGGAGACACGATCGACGACGATAACTTTTATGTGGACTTCCGGATCCGACACCGGCACTGGCGTGAACAGTTATAGGCTTCAGATCGATACAAGCGGGTTCTTCGCGTCGCCGCTTCTCGATTCATCGACCGGTTTGTTGACGAGCGGGACAGTGACACTTGCGGCGAACGACACATATTTCTGGCGCATGATTACGGTTGACGATGCGGGGAACACGGCGGCGGCGGCGTCATCGACGATTCTTGTGGACACCATGCCTCCAGGGGTTCCTGTGATCGACACGCCCGCGCGCGGCGCGGACACGGTTTCTCCGGTTGCGTTACAGTGGATCGGAACCACGGACTCGCTCTCGGGACTCTCCGGGTATCGCATCGAGATCGACACGACCGGAACATTCGCGGGCCCTCTGGTGAAAAGTTTCTTCGACACCGGGACCGAGACGACGATCGCGCTGGCGATCGACACATATTTCTGGCGCGTCATCGCGATCGACGATGTCGGCAACTCGACAGTGGCTTCATCCGAGAGCTTCCGAGTTCTGTCCGGCGACACGACTCGACCGGAGAGCTTCCCACTGACGGCGCCGGCGCATGGTACGGAGACCACTTCGACTACTGTGACGTTCCGGTGGGGCAACTCGAAAGATTCCTCGCCGCCGATCACATACAGGCTGTTCGTGGATACGGATTTCGCGGGAAGCTATGCGATCGATACGATGGTTACCGATACGTTCGTAACCGTGACGCTCCCGGCGAACGACACGCTCTTCTGGCGCGTCATCGCGATCGACGTGGCGGGCAATACGACCGTGATCGGCGATTCGCGCGTCGTGGTGGACACGCGCCCGCCGACATTGGCCGGTCTCGTTTCGCCGATCAGCGGAGCTTCCGCCGTTTATCTGACACCCGTGCCGTTCGATTGGAATGCCTCTTTTGATTCGATCGCGGGACTCTCGCGGTATCGCTTGCAGATTGATCGCAATACGACATATGCCGCGCCGGTATACGATGCGTATCTTTCTGCTCCGGATACATCCGTGAATCTGGCGATCGATACGTATTATTGGAGAGTGCTGGCCGAGGACGAGCTGGGAAATATCTCCGTGACCAGTTCCGAGTCGTTCCGCGTCATGGCGCCCGCGGAGACCGTTCCGCCGGAAACATTCGCGCTCCTTGCACCCGCGCAAGGGACGGAGACCAGCGCAACGACGGTAACGTTCACATGGAGCACGGCCAATGACTCGTCACCTCCGATCACATATCGCCTCATCGTCGATACGGACATGACCGGATCGTACGTCGTCGACACATCGATAGTGACAATCACGACGGCAACGGTGAAGTTGCCCGCGAACGACACTTATCTCTGGCGAATCATCGCGCGCGATGTGAATGCGAACTCGACGACGGTCGGCGATTCGAGGCTTGCGGTCGATACCTCTCCTCCGGGCCCCGCGAATCCGATCTTCCCGATAAAGGGAGATCGCGTCTTTTCGCCGACAATGCTGATGTGGAACGCGTCGTCCGATTCCATTTCCGGCATCGTAAGATACCGGATCCAGATCGACACGAGCGGATCATTTGTCGCGCCGCGTGTTGACAGTTGGCAGTTCACATCAGCGGATACGACGGCTGCTCTGGAGTCGGGCATCTTCTACTGGCGCGTTCTCGCGTACGACGATCTTGGTAACACTTCCGCGAGCGCGACGGAAACCTTCACCATGGCTGGTATGGACACTGTCGCGCCGATTGTTCTCGGTTCGCCGATATCATCGCCATCGACAGTCAATAATACGGGAACGACGACTGCGGTCATCACGATCACAGTGGATGATTCGAATGCGGTCAGTGATGTCTTTGTCAATCTCTCGCCGCTTGGACAGGGCGAATCGACTCCGGCGACGCAGGTGACGGATACAGTCTGGACCATCACCATCATCTTCGATTCGTCGGTGCTCGGCGATACCTATGATCTGAAAGTGACGATCATCGATCCCGCCAACAACACTTCGACGACGACGGTAAGGATCATCGTGACAGACTTGACGCCCTCCATGACTGATATTGCCTGGCAGCCTATGCGCCAAGAAGAGATGGCGGGAAATGAAATATCGATCATCTCATCGTACGGCGACTCCTATGCTTCAGTGCGCTACGAATTCCGTCCATCAACAGGTGGCGCGTGGCAGATCGTTCCATCGAATCGTCCGAACCCGGACACTCAGGCACCCTTCTGGGGCATCTACTGGGTCGTACCGGATACCTTGCCGGATGGATCGTACGACGTTCGAGCTGTCGGTACCGACAAGCTCGGCAACACCGACGCGAATCCTTCTTATCTGCGCATTGCCTTGAACCGCACGGACTCGACGGTTCAGGAGTATCGTGAAGGATCGACGCATATCAGGCGGCAGAGGTTCTCGCCGTACGAGTCGGGAACGATCATGATCGCCGACGGCGGAACGAGATTCGACCTGCCGGTCGGCGGCGTCTCCGAGACAGTCTGGATCCGAGTCGCGATCCTCGATACGGCCCCGGAGACCGCGCCGCTCGGTCCAGGCGTTCAGGCGCCGCTAGGCGGAGCGTTCAGGCTTTTTGCGCGCGAGGATGGAAAGCGAACCTTCGCCAAGGCGTTCACGCTCCGGATTCCTTATCAGGACACGGATCTCTTGGCCGACGGAATCGGACAGACATCGATCAATGAAGATCGATTGAATCTGTACTGGTGGGATGATGTGACGCACAGTTGGATCAGGGATCAGAACTGCCGGGTCGACGCGGTCAACAATGTCGTCATCTGCCAGGTGAACCACTTCACGCTCTTCGCGGTGCTGGCGGGCCAGGATACGAAGCCGAACCTGCAGAGCCTCATCGTATACCCGAACCCGTTCGTCCCGAACGACGGGCGCGCGGCCAACGGCATGCCGTTCCAGGCGGGCGACCAAACGAGCGGAATCATCTTCGATGGTCTGACGGCGCAGGCGACAATTACGATCTACAGCGCGGCGGGCCGGCGCGTCGCGGAGATGTCGAAGAACTCAGCGGAAGGCCGGTTCCACTGGGATGCGCGGGGGGATGATGGAAGAGAGCTGGCGTCCGGCGTGTACATGGCGGTCGTGAAATCCGGTTCCGTCGAGACATCAGTGAAGAAGATCATGATCATCCGATGAGATCGCGGAATCCTCAACCGAATGTGGATGCAGGGGGGGCACGCACCACGGCGGCTCGAAGACGCGACCGTACGATAAGGGGTTGCTGCATGTGCCTGGTGTTGATTTGTGTTACTGATGCTCATGCATCCGGTTCCAGCGGAGCCGGAACTACAGGCGCGACATTTCTGGAGATCGGCACAGGGGCCCGGGCGGCAGCGATGGGAGAAGCAAACGCGGCGTGGGCCGACGATGTGTACGGCATGCATTTCAATCCTGCAGGCATCGCGGCGGTCCGGCGTCAGGAAGTCGGCTTTGCGCATAACACGCTCTTCCTGGACCTCGACTACGACTACGTCGGATATTTGCATCCGCTGGGCGACGCCTCGTCGCTCGCGGTCAGCGGAACATACGTCGACCTGGGAACATTCGAGCGACGCGAGATTGTCGCGGGCGGAGGATCGTCCGCCGTTCTCGGGAGCGCCTCCGCATACGATCTCTCCTTCTCCGTCACCTACGCGAGGACTCTTTCCGAAATCATCGATCTGGGCGGCAGCGTGAAGGTGATTCACGAGACGCTGGACAATTACAGCGCCAGCGCCGTCGCGGTAGACCTCGGCGCGAAGTGGCGTCCTCCGATCGAAGGCCTGACGGTCGGCCTCTCCGTGTTGAATCTCGGCTCCTCCCTGAAATTCGTTTCGGCCGGCGACGAACTGCCGATCACGGTCAGAGCCGGCGCCGGATACAGATCGATTAACGGCCGATGGGGGCTTAATTCGGATATCGTGTATGTCAAGAACCAGGATATCGAAGGCGGGATCGGCGGCGAATTATGGGTCTGGCCGGATCATGTCGCATTCCGGGCGGGCGCGAATTCGGCGAACGACGCGGGCAGCGGGTTCACGGTCGGCGCGGGTTTCAAGTGGAATGACATTATTCTGGATTACGCCTATGTGCCTTTCGGAGATCTGGGCGATCAGAATCTCATTTCGCTGTCGTATCAATTCGGTTCCACGCATGGCGCGCAGCCGAAGCGAAGCAAGTCGACCGAGCGAACGAATATGGAACACACAAGTGTGGAACGCGGACGCATGGATCAAACTGTCGCGGAACCCGCCGGCGCGGGTCACGCAAGGACGGATGATGTACGCCCGGCAGCGAATCGAATGCCGGAGGACGTATTGCCGATGCCGGCGCCGTGGGGGATCGCCCTTTCGCCCTTCGTCTACCGGTCGGGACCGTCGGAATTCGAGTGGATCGGCGGCGCGACTTCGGAAGTGCTCGCAAAGGGATGGAAGGCGCGCGGATGGGTGAATCCCGTTGCGAGATCCGCGCGTTTCACCGTGGACGGCGAATGTTGGGTCGTGGGCCGGGCTCTGATCCTGGCCGCGAGGCTGTCGGGACCGGGATTTCTGTTTGAGGCGAGCGTCGGAGGCGACGTGGGTAAGCCGTTTCTCGCATGGCGCGAGCTTCAGGAAAAGATTAATGTAGCTCTTCATGATCGCGGCCTCCCTTGAATATCAATCAACAGGATGGACAGGATGAATAGGATGAGTCCTGCATCTGTCATGGTCGTCCGCGAGCTCGTGAAAGAGTATCGGATCGACCGTCGAAAATTCGTGAAGGCGGTCGATGGGATTTCGTTCGAGGTGCGAAGAGGGGAGACGCTCGCTCTTGTCGGGCCCAACGGCGCGGGCAAGACGACGACGCTGAAGATCATCGCGGGCATACTCGCGCCCACGAGCGGGCGGTCGGAGATGGCCGGGATCGGAACCGAGGCCGGAGCGAAGATCGGCTATCTGCCGGAGATTCCCGCCCTGTACCCGTTCCTGACGGGCAGGCAGCACCTCGAATATTTCCTGCGTCTGCTGACCCCCGGCCGGAACGGCTCGGCGGGTGCCGCCGCGGGCTCAGCGGGCGGCAGGATCGAATCTTTCCTCGATCGCGTCGGCTTGGCGGATGCGGCGTGTCGTCGCGCCGACGGCTATTCCCGCGGCATGCGGGTCCGGCTGGGACTGGCCATTGCTTTGCTCCGAGACCCGGAGCTTCTTCTGTTGGACGAGCCGTTCTCGGGAATCGACCCGCTGGGACGAATACAGATCAGGGATCTGCTGAAGGAACTCCGCGCGGAGGGAAAGTCGATTCTTATCTCCACGCATGACCTAGATGAAGCGGGGCGGCTGAGCGATCGCATCGGTCTGATGGTCGAGGGAAGGATGCGACGTATCGGTTCACCCACGGACGTGGCGGGTCGCGGTACTTTGGAAGAGGCATTTCTCGCGGAAGCCATGCCGAGTGCGGCATCGTCCCGACCGACGGCGCGCTCATGAGGCAAACGCTTGTCATCGCTTCGAACACATGGAAGGACGCCGAACAATACCGGCTCTTCTGGCCATTCCTGGGCTTCGCGGGAATGCTGCTGCTTGTGGCCATAACGATCAAGGATCTCACGCTTGTCGACGACATCCGCGTATTCGAGGACATGGGTTTTTTCGGAATCGCGTTCTGCGGCAATCTGCTCGCCGTTTTCCTGGCCGCCGATCTGTTGCTGTCGGAAACGGAGAGAGGAACGCTGGACTTGCACGTCGCGTTCGGTGTGTCGCGGACGGCGATTCTGGCCGGACGATACCTGGGTGTCGTGTCCGTCATCGCCTATGCGTTCGGATTGATGGGCGCGACGTTCCTGACCATGGATTCCGTTCTAGCGGGCCGATTCGAGCCGGCTCTTGGGGCTGCAGCGATTCTTCTGGCGGGCGAGGGAATCGTTCTTGCGTCGCTCTCCATGGCGTTCGCGACGTTTCTCCCGCGCGCGCCGGCCATGATCCTCGCCTTCGGTTTTTTTCTTGTCGGCCATTTCGGGCATGAAGTTCTGGTTCTGACGACAAGCGGCAACCTGGTCCTGGCGACGCTCGGGAACGCAGCATACTTTCTTCTGCCGCATCTGGAGCTCTTCAATCTGTACGGCGCGTGGATCATGGGGGATCCGCGCACGCCGACGGAAACCATGTTGATCGGGCTCTACTCGCTGGTGTACGCGGGCGGTGTGTTCTCCGTGGCGGTACTGACGTTCGGCTCGAAGCGGAAATGATCGCGCGCACGTATCGGGCCGCGATCATGTTGGCGCCGGCGAGCTTAATGGCGGCATACGCTATCGCGGCACATCTCGATCGTCCGCTGCGGGACGATCTTCCGCTGGGAGGCCGGTTCCCCGCCTCTCGTCGTGCCGTCGCCAATTTCCTCTGGATCGCCGCCGTTCACGATTTCCCGTATAATGCACGCGATCTGGGAGCGAGGCGCATCGCCGGAAATCGCTCCAGGATTCTCCTCGCGCTGAAGCTCGATCCGCGCTTCCGAGAGATCTATCCGTTCGCGCCGGCCGCTCTCATTCTCTGGAACGACACCGCCACGGCGCGGCGATTGGTCGACGAGGGGATCTCCCGTTTTCCGGATTACGGCTGGCTGAGGCTCCTGCGAGGTGGCTACATGGCCATCGTCATGGACAAGAAACCCGCCGAGGCGATCCCGCACCTCGAAGCGGCTTCGGCTCTGCCGGGCGCTCCCCCAGTCACGCTCCAGCTTCTCGCCCTCGCCCACCACCAGGCCGGCGACGACGAGAAGGCGCGCGTGGTCCTGGAAGCTCTCGACCGGCTCGGCGGAGAATATGCCGAGTGGGCAGCGGCGGCGCGAAGGGGCGATTGGCCGGGCGAGGTGCCGAAACAACTTGACGGGAGAGGTAAAAATGGTGTATAAGCAAGATGTAAGCGGTTACAACGATATTATTGGAGATGAAGAGGGAGTGTGCCGCATGGCGGGTGAAACGACGATTCACAGGAGCGGGAGAGGAATTCGGCACGGATCCTCGTCCGGGTTCACGCTGATCGAGCTTCTCGTCGTCTGCGTTATCATTGGCGTCCTGGCGGCCATCGCTCTGTCCAAGCTCGGCCGGTCCCTGGCTCATGCTAAACTGGCCCAGTCGATTTCCAATGCCAAGACGATCGAGCGCGCGGGCTGGATGTACAAGGCCGTGAAAGGGCAATTACCGGTCATCGCGGCGGATGGATCAGGCACTCCGGCGCCCATGCAGAGCGGTTCGCCCGCATGCGACCAGATCGGATCGGGTCGCTATGCGGGTGGGTACAACGTCTGTTCCTACATGAAGCAATGGATCAGCGAAGTTCCCAGGAATACCACCGGGTGCGGATCGGCCACGACGTTCATATGGAATTCCAGCCCTGACGATCTCGACGATTATCCGGCCTCTGCCGAAGGGGGATTCCACTTTCAGCGTTGCTACGGGTTCGTGATGATCAACTGCAACACGTTTTTTCTAGATTCGGACAAATACTATTACGAAATGGGGCAGTCGTGGACGGACGCGACCAAGCCCACTTCTCTTTCCGGCGCAACGTGCGCCTTTAATTAGCTTGTATGAAGCTCGTGCCCCTGCCTAAGATCGTCTCGGATAACATGACCTTCTTGTCTCGTCGCAGATCGTATCGTTCTCGGGCGTTCTAGATATGCGCTGGTATCTATTCAAGAACGAAACCGTGTATGGGCCGTATGTCGAGGAGCAGCTCAGCGCGTTTTTGAAATCGGAAGATCTCGTCGCCCGGGAAGGCACGGCCACATGGATCAAGGCGGTCGAGGATCCTGATCTGGCGGACGCCTTGTCCGGCATCATCCAGCCCGCCATGGAATGGCATATCGCTCCATTGCATCGCGCGCGCATGGGTCCCCTGACGCGGATCGCCGTAGAGAACATGATCAAGCGAGGTGAACTCGGTCCGCAGGATATGATCCGACATCAGTCATGGCAGAAGGATGTGCCCTTGGGCCAGACCAAGCTCTACCATTTTCTCACGACGCCCTATGTCAAGATCGAGGACATCCCGCCCGAGGACCTCATCGTCGCGCCGCGCCAGGTGATGGCGCCGGGAAGTCCCTCGCCTGTCTCGTTCCGAGACAAGATCGTCGCGACCTTTCCGAAGGTCCGATTTGATTTCGCCGTGACGCCCAGGGTCAAGGCGATGATCGTCGCCGCGGTTCTCCTGCCGCCCTTCATCTGCAGCGTCCATGATTACGTCCGAAGCGCGCCGAAAATCTCGTCGGCGCAGAGGGAAGGATGGAGCATTCCTCGTCTGGTGGCAGGAGGTCGCGACGTGAAGATGGTCATCGGTCTTCCGCCGCAGCCCGGCGAGATCACGGTCGTCGCCGTGAATGAAGCAACGCAGGAATTCAGCCTGTTCGTCAAGCTCGATGCCCGAACGCCCCAGGTTACCTCCAAAGAGATCAACCTCCGGTTCGAGGAGATGGCGAAGAACGACAGCATCCGTCGCGTGCGCGTTCTGTATAAGAACGACATCATCGCCGAACGCAAGTTCTCCGCCATATCCGTGGAAAAACTCGAAAGGAAGAAACCGCAGTGATCGATCCGTTGTCCGATAACCCATCGTCCCCGTCTCCGCCGCCTCCGCCGCCTCCGCACGGGCGCGCGGATATCCGTGCGCGCCGCCCCGAGACACTGCCGATCCTGGCCGCGCTCCTCGTGGCGGCCGCGCTTATCGCTCAAGGGTCCGACTGGCTCGCGCAATGGTACGTGCCTCCCCCCTCGCATGACGAGGCTCCCTTCATCATCTGGCTCTTCAGCGCCGAGGCCGAGGCGATCGCGTTGCCGCTCGCGCAGTTCCGCGCGGATCATCCGGGTGTCAACATCGTCGTCCGGAAGTTCGAATGGGATTTTCCGCTCCTGGAGCAGATGCCTCTGCATAACGGTATGGAACAGCCGAGCCTCATCCAGATGGGAACTACGTGGCTGCCCGCAGCCGCCCGGGCCGGGCTCGTCATTCCGCTCGACTCCCTCCTGGATCGTTCCAACATCGGTGAGGAGATCTTTCATCCCGAGGCGTGGCGCACCTGCGTGTTCGATTCCCGGACATATGGAGTTCCGTGGTATATGGAGGACCGGTGCCTTATCTATCGCACCGACATGCTGCCGCGGGCTCCGGTGAGTTGGGACGACTTCCGCGCCTGGAAGCCGCTCGTTGCGCCGAACAAGCCTCTGCTCCTGCCGCACGGCGAGTGGTCGGTCTTCGGAATCTTTCTTTTCCAGGAAGGAGCCGATCCGTTGAAGCCCCTCTCGCCCGAATGGGTCCGCGCGCTGGATCAATACATGAGCTTCTTCAAGGACGGCACCACGATTTACGGCGACACCCTCGCGGAATTCCACCATCTCGATGCGTTCGCGGAAGGCCGGTACGCGGCGTTCGTGGCCGGACCGTGGATTGTGCCGATCCTTGAAAAGAATTATTCGAAGCTCGCCGATTCGTGGACCGTCGTTCCGCTGCCCGCCTTGCGCGGCAGAAACACGTCACTGCTCGGCGGTTCGAACTGGGTCATCCCCACGCGTGCTCCGAAAGCCGAGCTCGCCTGGGACTTCATCGAGCAGATGTCGCGGCCGGGCGCGCAAGCGGAATGGAAACGGATCTCCGGAGGCCTGCCGGCCGTCAGAAAGGCATGGCGCTTCGATCACGAGGAAGGCTCCACGGGCCGCGCCGCGTTCCAGGGGCAGTTGTCCGACGTTCGCGCCGCCCCGATTTCTCCGGCATGGGAGCGCATCGAGCATCGCTACGCGGAGATTCTCAAGGACGTTATCGGTGATACAATGACGCCCGCCGAAGCGCGCGCGGCGCTGGCGAAGGAAATGGAATGAGCCTGGACTTGAAGAACAATCGATTCCTGCTGGCCTGGGCGATCGTGGCGACCATGGGATGCGCGGGCCTCTTCATCTGGAGCCTGCGCGAGAAAGCCCCGCAGTCCATTCCTGGCGCGGAGTCACCGGCGGCGATCCACATCGCAAGGCCGCTCGTCATCTGGGTCTACGGCGCGGAGGCGCAGAACATCAACCTCATCCTGTCCGATTTTCGCAAATCGTTTCCGAACGAAGATGTGCGGATCGTCGGCAAATCCTGGGGAGAATACCCCGGGCCTCTTTTGGCGTCGCTTCCCTCCAAGGAACAGCCGGATCTCATCCAGATCGGCTCCACCTGGGTCGCGCCGCTCGTGGAATCGGGGCTGCTGTTGGCCTTGGACGACAATATCAGGACGAGTATCGTGCGGGGAGACCGGATGATCTCCGAGGCGTGGGAACTGTACCGCGCGGATTCCGCGCAGGTCGCGATCCCCTGGTATCTTGATCTTCGCGCGCTCTACTACCGGTCCGACCTCGTTCCTGATCCGCCGAAATCCTGGGATGATCTTCGCGGCATCGCCAGGCGTCTGCGTGTCGACGTTAACGGTGACGGCCGCAAGGACCGGTACGGCCTATCCTGCGGATTCGGCGACGTGAACAATTTCCTCAGCGTCTTCTGGTCGTCCAACGGTTCTCTCGATCGCCTGGACGGCAAGGAACTGGAGACGGCCTTCGACAGGTTCGTCGGAATCTTCAAGGACGAAATCGCCGCGTTCGGACCGTATGAGGAGACGCGCGACCCGGAAGCGATTCTCGCTCTCGGTTACACCCCGATGATGATCTCCGGTCCGTGGAACATCCGTCTCATGCAGGCGGATTATCCCTGGCTGTCCGATTCCTGGTCCACCGCCGCTCTGCCGCGGTATGAACGACGCGTATCATTCGTGGGTGGCTCCGGTTGGGCGATTCCGAAGGGCGCTAGAAATCCCGAGGGTGCCTGGAACTTCATCGAGTACATGAGCAACGTCAATCGGCAGACAGAATGGTTCCAGATCTCGGGCGATCTGCCCGCGAACAAAGAGGCGTGGGAGAAGGAAGTGATGACCGCGCCCGTCCTGGCGGGCTTTCGCGAAGCGCTCACGGAGATCAACTACCCGCCCGTCGACTCCCGCTGGTCGGAGACCGAACGGAAATGGGGAGCGATCCTGAAAGATGCCATCGACGGCAGAATGAACCGGAGCCAGGCCCTGGCCGGGTTCCGCGCGGCGGCGGAATGGATACAAACCAGGTAAAACCCGGGAGTCGGAATCAGGGATTATCTACTTCACTTCCACTTCGCCGGTCCATCGGATTTCCCGCGATGAAGCGCCGATCAGGAGCCGATACTTGCCCGGTGCCACGGTCCACTGCCGACGCGACGGATCCCAGTAGGCGAAGGACTCAGGACCCAATGCGAGGGTTATTTTCTTTCGTTCTCCCGCGGAAAGTTCAACGCGTTGAAAGGCCTTCAATTCCTTCGGAGGCCGCTCGATGGGTGCATCCGGAGCAGCGACGTAACACTG
Organism: uncultured bacterium; assembly: GCA_964499705.1. GTDB lineage: Bacteria > UBA8481 > UBA8481 > UBA8481 > UBA8481 > JBBTKW01. The sequence goes on from CAZCME010000001.1 coordinate 13,350, forward strand.
GACGACTTCCGCGCCGGACCGATCGCCCGTATTTCCCACCTCCAGAGTGACTTCGAATCGATTCTCTCCCGTGGCGCGAATCGAAGCGTTGCGGTAGTCGAACTTTGTGTACGAAAGGCCATGGCCGAACGGGTAGAGCGGCTCGATCCCTGCACGGTCGAAATGACGATAGCCGACATAAAGCCCCTCGTCGTAACGGACCTCGACGTGGTCGCCCGGAAAATTGTCCAGGCTGGGGACATCCTCCGCGCGGCGGAAGAACGTGGTCGGAAGCCTGGCCGATGGATTCACATCGCCGAAGAGAATATCGGCGATCGAGTTGCCGCACTCCTCGCCCGGATACCACGCCTCCGCCAGGGCGGCCACACGGTCGATCCAACTCTCCATTATTACGGGCGCGCCGGATTGGAGCACGACGACGGTTTTAGGATTCGCCGCCGCAACGGCTTCGATGAGCGCGTCCTGGCCTTCCGGCAGATGCAGGTCCGCCCGATCCGTTCCCTCCGACTCGATGTGCTCCGTCAAGCCGACGAAAAGCAGAACCATGTCGGCCCTTCCGGCTATCTCGACGGCGCTGTCGATATGAGGCCGGTCCCTGGGAAGGAGCCATCCGAACCGCGCGGAAGCGTCGCCGCGGTTTTCGTAGTACTCGATCTTCACATCGTACGTTCGATCTGCTTCGAGGGAAACTCCGACGCGCCTGGTTTCGTGCGAGTGATTGCTCCAGTGATCGACAATTATCCGACCGTCGAGATAGAGCCTGATCCCGTCATCGGCGCCGACACCGAGCTGATATTCCCCCGACACCCGCGGCGCGAGGCGCCCGGTCCAGCGCACGGAAAAATGGTCGGCGGGGAAACCGACGGCGGGCGATCCCGCTCCCCACTGGAAATCCACGGCCGCATCCACACGCGTGAAAGCGGGGACGCCTTCGCAGTTCATGTTCGTGAAATACTCGCCCCGCAGTCCGTGGATCTTCCCCCCGGCCGGCGGCCGGAGGCATGAGGAGGGAACAGGCGGCATGTCATCGTCCATGGGACATCCGACTTCATACTCGATCGCGATCTTGTCGCCGCATCGGGCTCGCAGCGCTTCGAGAGGGGAGACGGACGAGAAGGGCGTAACGCGCGAACTTCCTCCGCCGCCATACCGGGCCACGGCCGCGTTCGGGCCGATGACAGCAATGCGCTTCACGGTACGCGGGATCGGCAGAATGTCGCGCTCGTTCTTCAGCAGAACGATGCTCGCCGCGCCGGCGTCACGCACCAAGGCGCGATGCGCGACGGAGTTCACGTCGGCGGGCTTGCCGCGCACCTGACCGTCGAATATCCCCGTCGCAATAAGGACGCGCAAAATTCTGCGAACCTTGTCGTCCAGGATCTCCTCCTTCCAGTCGCCGGAACGAAGGGCATCCCGGAGCGATCCGTTGAGATACCTGTCCTCGGGCATTTCGATGTCGAGGCCGGCGCGCGCGGTTGGCAGAGCGCTGTGCACCGCTCCCCAATCCGACATGACGAATCCCTGGAATCCCCATTCCTCTTTCAAAATGTCGTCGAGCAGGAACGGATTCTCCGAGCACCACGCTCCGTTGACCTTGTTATACGCCGACATTACGGACCAGACGCCGGCTTCCACCACCGAGGCGCGGAACGCCGGAAAATAAATTTCATGGAGCGCGCGTTCCGAGACACGGACGTCGATATGCCCGCGGTCCGTTTCCTGGTTATTGGCGGCGAAATGTTTCACCGTCGCGACGACGCTTTCGGATTGAACGCCTCGAATGTACGCGACCGCCATGCAAGAGGCGAGATATGGATCCTCGCCGAAGCTCTCGAAATTGCGTCCTCCCTGGGGAACCCGGTGGATGTTGACGCACGGCCCAAGGAGAACGTTGCGGCCGTGACCTTTCGTCTCCCGCGCGAGCGCGACGCCGAGGCGTCGCACCATCCCGGGATTCCACGTGGCCGCCATGTTGATGCTGGCGGGGAACGCGGTGGAGCGGTCCCAGCGGACTCCCACGGGCCCGTCGGTCATGAGAAAAGCGGGAATGCCGAGCCGGGGGACGGGTCTCGATGCGAATCCGTCGCCGCCCGAATCGCGCCCGTTACCGGCGATCATGGAGATCTTCTCGTCGAGCGTCATGCGGACGAGAAGGTCTTGCACACGCTCTTCGAGCGTCGCCGGTGCGCGGCCGGGGTCGCCGCTTCGCGGATCGAGGGTAAGTCCGGCGCTCCTTTCCAGATCGACGACCGGTCCGGGTTCGGCTCCGCGCGCCAGGATAGCCATGATCAGGACAGATCCCGCAAGAAGCCCGGCCGCCGCGGATCGGGAAAGCACGAATCTTTTCCGCGCGCGGGATTCAAAAATCACCTCGGCCCGATCTCGATCGGGCCCCGCCAGATTCCACCCCCCCTTCCCTCGTCCTCCCCGCGGATTGCGACGTTGTTCGCGCCGGACTTCAGAATCGAAAACGGCACGGCGTAGGATCGCGGCATCCTGTACGCATCCGGTCCGGGCGGCGTGCGTCCGACCTCCACGCCATTGACGTAAGCCTGATCCGCGTCGTCCACCGCTCCGAGCGTCAGCGTGATTCGCGATCCCGATTTCTTCCATGCGTCGCGTTGTTCCTCGCTCAATATGAACTCGGTCCGGATCCATCCGATACCATCATATTCGTCCCACGCCCCGCCGAAATTCTCCCATCGATCCGGCACGGCGACATCGGTCCACTCCACATCGGCGATGTCCGCGAGCGCGAATGAACCGTCCCCGCGATGCGCCTTCCACCGGGCCGATCGAGCGAGGTCGATCGATGCCGCGGGACCGTGGACGGCGCGGGTCTTCCAACCGATGCGGGATGTTGCTTCGCGGATCCAGGAATTCCGCATGAAGAGCTTCCACAGCAGGCCGCTTCGGAAATTTTCGCACGCGAGCAGCACCGTGCCCTGGTCGATGCCGATGACGCATCTGGTCACGAACCCTCGAGACTTGTTGACTGAATCCGGAAATCCATATTTGCCCCAGGAGTCGCGGTGATCGTCATACAGGCGGCGCAGCGTCGCCAGGGACAGGTTCGGAAGGAACGGTAACGAACCCGCGGCGGCGTACACGACGAGGCTGCCGTCCATCGGAGGATTGCCCGGCGGAAATCCGTACACGATGTAGGCGTCGTCGAGACCGTCCGCGGGCCCCAGCCCCCACCGATCGGGCGCGTAGCTGCCCGGGAATTTCTCAGCCTCGCTCAAGCAGTACGCCCGCATTCCCAGCGACATGTTCGTCGCGTTCTCGAAGAAGTCGAGCCCGCTCTTATCCGTTTTCCCCCGGAAGTCATACCACAATGTCGGGTAGATATAGAGGGCCGTCTGAGCGAACGGGAGGGTCATGTATTCGTATCCGTCGTATGATCCGGGTCTGCGTTCCAGAGCGTACCAGCTCTCGGCGTCCAACGGATACGTCGGACTGCCGAGACCGAGGATATAGACGAGCGGCGATTCATCCACGGCGGAGGCCCAGCGATAGGGAATGAACTTTCCATTCGCGCTCACGCCCATGGAAACGAGCCGGGGATCCTGGTCGCGCGCCCACGCCCAGTCGACCCGCTTGTAGATGCGCGTGGCCAGCGCGGAGACCACGGTATCGCCGAAATACTCCATGGCCGTAATCATGCCGGACAGGAAGAGGACGGTGTCGATGGTCGAAATTTCCGTGCCGGGCTCGTCCTCGCCGGTCGACATGTTCACAAAGTGAGGAAAGAATCCGTGGACGTTCCGGATGGGGCCGTCGGCGACCGTCTTCAGGGTCGCGCGAACGCGCTCGATCCCCTCGTCGCGCGCGACCCATCCGCGCTCCACTCCGATGACGCAGGCCGACAGAGCCCATCCGGTCGCCGCGATGGAGGAAACCACCCACTCTTCGCTCGATGCGTAGTTGTGTCCCCGGTCCTTCGTGAGTCCGGTGACCGTGTCGGATTCCCACCAGAAATATGCGAACGCTCGCCGCTCGACCAGATCGAGAAACCGGTCATCCGTCAGTTCGGAGGATCGCGCGGGATCCTGCCGCGATTCCGCGAGGAGCCGATCGGCGATCGAGCGTTCCCAGGCTTCCCGCGGCGACGGCGCGGCTTTCCATCCGACCAGGTTCACCGCGGGCGGATTTCCATCGGCGCTGCCGTGAAACATGATCTCGTGGATCGAGCTTCCCCACGCCGTGGCGCGCTTCTCGCAATGGATCCGGACCTTTTCAGTCCGGACGGCTGGATTCAGCAGGAGCACATCCTCCATGCCCGTTCCGCCCCGCTTCGTCACGATCACGTTCCACCGGCCCGCCTCGTCCGGAACGCTCACCGTGTAATCGGCCGCTCTCGCTGTTTCCCAGCGGATGACGATCGAATCGATCCAGACGGAGCGGTCGAATGTATTCTCGATCCACTGGTCGTCGGCGAAATCGCTCGACCATCTTGTCTTGCCGTCGCCGTCGAATGCGAATTGCGGAAAGTAACGTCCTTCCGTCGTGGATGCATTGGCGGCAACGACGTAGGCGCCGAGCGGTCCGCGGTGAAGAGGACTGGCCGCGCCGCAGGCTCCGATCAGAAATATCACGATCGCGCAGAGCTCCCGTGACCTCTTGAACGCGCGCGGGTTAATATTCGATTTCGAGCTCCGCAGGCAGGGACTTCACCGCGATGGTCGTCTCCGTGAACTGCCCGTGGGTTTTTCCGTTTATCTTGACGGATCGAATCGGCCGGTCGAGAGGAGACTGCACAACGATCCCCCCCGGAGGCCGCGCCGTGCCCGAGAGGCCGATCCGCACGCCGTCGCCCTCTCGCACCGCGGTGTAGTTGAGAATCCCCCAGTAGGTCGGCGCTTTCTCGATGCCGACTTTCTCCCCCGACTCCAGCCACTCCTGCGGAATTCCCGCGTTGACGACCAACGTCCGGTCCGCGTCGCGCTCGTATACGAACATGCTCCGCACCGCCTTGATGTAATCCGAACCGAGCCATGTGTGCGGCATGTCGCCAATCCAGCGGCCGGGCTTCGGGTCGCGGAAGACGATCTCCGACCAGTGATTCCAGTTCGACGGGCGCTGGTCCTGGAAGAAAAACCCGAGGAGCTTATGCGCGCGATCTTTCTTTCCCATCATGATGAACGATTGCGCGTTTCGGATCTCGTACGGTGTGTAAGCCTCGCCCCATTCGGCGCCGGGAACCAGGCGCTTCTCGAAATCCTTCCAGTATTTTTCGAAGGTGATGTTCAACGCGGGTTGCGGAAGATGATCGAGCTCGCCGCCGGGGAAGAGCGCGATGGAGGTCGCGGTGGCGTCGAAGTCGCCCAGGTCGACCGCGCCGGGGATGTGATCGATGTGGAACATCTTCTGCGACAGCTCGATGGAATCGAGGATGCACTTCCGGAAATCCTCCGATTCGTCACGATATTTTCGCGCGAGTTCTTTCTTCCCGAGAATTTCGCAGATGGCCGAGGCATCCTTCATGCCCTTCAAGCAGAGAAAATCGTCCCAGAGCGAAAAAACGGGCTTGGCGGAGTATCCCTCGTGGCTGATGGATTCCTCAACGAGGCCGTATCCGACCCGCTTGGCGTCGGCCCCGTTCTTGTATTCGTCCGTCTTCCGGCGGTTCCGCATCGCGATGATGAATTCCGCCGCCTTCCGGATCTCCTCGAAGTGCTGCTGCAGGAAAGCGCGGTCGCCGGTGAAACGGTAATATTGCATGAAGCCGTATATGAACTCGCCGTTGGAATCATTTTCCGGGACGCCGTCGGCTCCGCGGTCGTCCACGACGCACGGGACGCGGCCGTCGGGGAAGAGGAACTTCGCGTACCAGGTCAGATACTCTCGGACTTCCTTCTGATTGTTCATCCTGAGAATCGCCGCGGATGTCAGGGCTCCGTCGCGGATCCAGGAACGGAGGTAGCTGCGGGAACCCGGCTGCATCCGGTAGCCGTCGCGGTTCAGGAAGATGTAGGCGAGATTGGATTTCAGGGTCTCGATGTATTTGTTCGCGCTCGGCGGAACGTGAAAGACGACGCGATCGAGCCGGTCGGCCCACCAGTCGATCTGAGTCTTCATCTTGTCTCCGATAAGTTTCGCCGCCGCACCCGGAGCCTGGTTCGTCGCGAGCGAAGGCGAAGCCTTGTGGAAGGGGACCGCGAGATGGAAGACGGCTGACTCTCCGGGAGCGAGATCGAAGGGGTATTCGAGAACGCCGGATCCGTATCCGTCCTGGTCCGCGATGGACTGTTCCGCCGGCACGCGGCCCTCCTTCAGGAATTCGGTGATGTCGCCGGATGCGTAGGGCGCCGCGCCGAAGGCTTGCGGCCTGGAGAGAGGAAGCACGCGCTGGTCGTCATTGACGCGGACGATCGCGTTGTCGTACGCGATGGACCGGATCTTCGCGGCGCCGCCGACCTGGTTCAGCTTCTGCCAGGGGGGATTCACCTGGAAGGGGCGGATCGCGAGAAAGAGCTTGCCGGCCGCCCTCTGTTCGGTCGAAGGGTTGGAGACGACGTAGGACGCATAGAGCGTCGATGCTCCAGCCTGGCCGTCGGAGAAGAGCCGGGTCGAGAGCCGCACGTCGTTACAGCTCCACCGTACTTCCGGGATCGGAAGGTAACCGCGTTCGAGAAACTGCGATGTCGTCACGTCCGCCCATGTGACCAGACGTCCTCCGCCGGCGGTTCCGAGATAGAGAAAAGGCTCTATGGAGAATTGCTCGCGGTCGACTTCGAAAGCCCCCTCCTCGTTGAAGAGAGCCTCCTTGACATCCTCCGTGACTCCGACGATCGTCCAGTAGGTCGCATCCTGTGAAAAATATTTCGGAAAATATCCTCGCGGCGCTTCCTCCGCCATGATCTCGTACGTCTTGTTCTGGTCGCCGCCGGCTTTCGCTCCCTTCAGTTCGAGCTCCCTGATTTCATATCCGCCTGAGCCTTCGAGACAGACGATCTTGATGTGTCGCGCTTCGCTCTCATGGAATACCAGCCGATCCCGCCCGCCGTTTCCGCGCCGGGTCGCGTAAACTTCCGTCCAGCTCTTTTCGTCGGATGACAGGTACACTTCATAGTTCTTCGCGAAAGATTCTCCCCAGTGGATGTGAAGACCTCCGATGTCGCGGTCGCGGCCGAGATCGAGCGCAAGCCATGGCTCCGCGCCGGGCGTGCTGGCGCCGCCCGCGCTCTGCCACTGCGTATGCATGTCACCGTCGCGCGCATTCGAGGCGGGCGATTGCTCCGAGGAAGCGGAGAGCTTGAGCTCGTCTTCGAGCCCTTTCATGGAGATCTCGAAGATGGAGTTACCCCACTCCGTTCCGCGCTTCTTCGCGTCGATCTTGACATAGCGCGCCGAGCGTTTACCGAAATACAGATCGTCGATCCCGCCCGTGCCCGCCTCGGTGGAGTAGACGCGCGCCCATTCGCGCCGATCGGTCGAAACGAGAATGTCATAGACTTTCGCGTAGGCCGCTTCCCAGTGAATGACCATGCCGACGAAGTCGCGGGTTTCGCCGAGATCCAATTCGATCCATTGCGCATCCTTGTGCTCGCTCGCCCAGCGGGACCCTTTGTCACCGTCGACGGCCTTGGAGGCGTCGGCGTCCGGATTTTCCATGGAGGAGGCGGTGGCGATCATCTTGAACTTCGTCCTGGCCGAGGAGAGATCGACAAGCGTCAGCTCGTCGATCGCGACCGTGCCGCTCCCGCCCTCCCCGCACGAGACGGCGAATTCCATCTTCGCGACGCGTGATGGAACGCCGCCTCCGGCCGGACCCCACGCGAACGCGATCTGGCTCTTGCGGACGGAGACTTTCGTCCATTCGGAGGGGAACTTGAAATTCTCGAAGCGCTTCCAGAACGTGTTGCCGTCCTTGTCGATGAGCTTGAACTCGAGCGTGTTGTCGGGGCTGTTCCCCTTCACAAAGAAGGTGAACTTGTAATCGTCGGGCAGGTCGAACGGAGCGTCCTTCGCGGCGACGACATACCCGGAGGGCGTGGGGAAGGCGAATTCGAACTGAAGAGCATTTCCCTTCGATCCGTCGCATGCGCCCAGTTTCAGGGCGACGCCCTGTGCCGAGAGCGGCGACCAGGATCCGGCGTTTTCGAAATCGTCGACCACCGTCTCGACGGCCCGCGGAATCACCCGCTCCGCTTCGCCCGGTGTCGCCACGGTCTTACCGCACGCTCCAATGCCGATCATGAGGCCGAAGGGGATCACCAGGAGAAAAACGCAAAACAATCGTGATGTAAGCGGTTTCATAAGCATAGTTATAATACTCCGGCCGCGAAAGAACAAGGGGTATTTAAAGGATTTTAGCCGCCGTCCCGGGAGATCGCGTAGGCCGTCAGCGCGGCCGCGCACATCAGGAATCCGAGCGCGGCGCCGAAAAGCCGGAGCGAAGTGTGCGCGACGGCGCGGAACTGGCTCGATCGGAGCGAATACTTCAGGGCTCCGCGCGCAAGAAATAAGCCCGTCATGCCGGAGTTGATGAAGGCGACGGATTGCGCCGCGAGAGCGACCAGCAGAAGCGAGGCGCGGGCGAAATTCTCCGGATCCACGATGAGGAGCGACTGCAGCGCCGCCGAGGCGCCCATGCCTCCGTGCCGGATGAGAATCGCCATGGCGATGCCCCAGAGCGATCCGGTCCAGGAAAGAATGAGCGCCATGCCGGCTTCCTTGTAGATCGCCGCGAGGAAGAAGGAGATTCCCGTGAGGACGACTCCGGAGAGAAATGCCTTGCCGAACATCTCGCCGAAGGGGAGGCCGTAATAGATGAGCTTGTTGAAGAAGACGCCGTTGATCTGGAAGGAGAAGAGGTCGAGAACGACGGATTTCCTGATCGTGACCGCGAAGAGAAAGAAGGCTGCGACGATTCCGAAGAGCACGGTCATGAGATTGACGACGAGTTCAGTGGAAGCGGCATAGGGCGTGCCCGCGTCGGGATTCCAGGAGATATCCCGGTGGCGCGCGAAGAACTCGCGCGTAAGTTCCACAAGCCCGAGCGCCGTCATGGCGACGCCGAGCGCGCCGATGAACTGGAGGGCCAGAATTTTGGATGCGATGATGCCAGCGAGGCTATAGCTCATGCTGAGCAGAAAGAGCATGGGCCTGGCAGGGACGTGCTGAACGCCGGCGATATCTTTCATGCATGGAGGAGACCAGATTGGTTGTGGAGTGTCAACGGTGAATAACCTGTGGAATGAATTTTCGATAAAAAACCCCGCTTTCCATTGTTTTGCCTTGACATATAACTGCATAAATTGAAACTTTCGGAAATACATCGACGCAGGCCAAGGATGAAGCATTGAACGCAGAACGCAGGTTGAAGGTATGAGGAGAGAACAGATGGCGTCGCAGAGACAGCGCACCGTAGTCGGCCTCGATATAGGCACCACCAAGGTGTGCGCCATCATCGGAGAAATCGGGGACAACGGGATCATCGACATCGTCGGAGTCGGCCAGTCCCCTTCGGACGGTCTTAGGAAGGGCGTCGTCGTCAACCTGGAATCCACCGTCAAGTCCATCACCAAGGCCATCGAGGAAGCGGAACTGATGTCGGGCACGGAAGTCTCTTCCGTCTACGTCGGAATCGCCGGCGGCCACATCAAGGGTATCAACTCCCGAGGCGTCATCGCGGTCTCCCGGGCCGACAAGGAGATCACGCAGCCCGATGTCGATCGTGTCATCGACGCGGCCCGCGCCGTCTCCATTCCGATGGACCGCGAAGTCATCCATGTGCTGCCGCAGGAATTCACCGTCGACGACCAGGACGGGATCAAGGATCCGGTCGGAATGTCCGGCACGCGCCTCGAAGCCGAGGTTCACATCGTCACCGGCGCCGTCACATCCGCTCAGAACATCGTTCGCTCCGTCAATCGCGCCGGCTTCGAGGTGAACGACATCGTCCTCGAGCCTCTTGCTTCCTCCTTCGCGGTGCTGACGGAAGACGAAAAGGAGCTCGGCGTCGTTCTCGTCGACATCGGCGGCGGCACGACCGACCTCGCGCTCTTCGTCGAGGGCGCCATCTGGCAGACGGAAGTTCTCGCCATCGGCGGCGGCAATGTCACCAAGGATATCTCCGTCGGCCTCCGGACTCCGATCGCCGAAGCGGAGCAGATCAAGTTGAAATACGGCTGCGCGATGACGGAGCTTGTGAAGGCGGACGAGGAGATCGAAGTGCCGTCCGTCGGAGGCCGGAAGGCCAAGGGACTGCCGCGAACGGTGCTGGCGGAGATCATCCAGCCGCGGATGGAGGAGATCTTCCTCCTGCTCTCCCGCGAGATCAAGAAAACGGGTTACGAGGACCTCGTGGCGGGCGGTGTCGTCCTGACGGGTGGCGCGTCGGCGATGGAAGGGGTGCAGGAACTGGCGGAGCGGATTCTCGACATGCCCGTCCGCATCGGTTCCCCGAAGGGCATCTCCGGTCTCGTCGACGTCGTGAACTCGCCGGTCTTTGCCACGGGTGTGGGACTGGTTTTTTACGGCGCGAAGAATTTCGAGGACGGCGGAGCCCACACGCCGCGATTGCCGGCGGGCGACCTGTTCCGCGGAATCACGAACAGGATGAAGGAGTGGTTCGGGGAGTTTTTTTGACATTCGTTATCAGTCGTTGTTCATTCGTCATTTTTCATTGAAAAATGACGAATGAACAACGACTGATGAACACTGGAAAAGGAGGTATGAAGTAACAGCAGTCAACGCGGCAGGACACACAGATACGAACGAAGCTTCGCTCCCGGTCATCGACCGGCGGCGACATCGAAGCAAAGAAAGTCGGAGGGTTTAACGTGCCATTCACATTTGATCTGGCGGATGAGGTTACTCAACGCCCCACAGTCATCAAAGTCATCGGAGTCGGAGGCGGCGGCGGAAACGCGGTGGACAGGATGATCCAGTCGCGCATGCGCGGCGTCGACTTCCTGATCGCCAACACCGATGCGCAAGTCATCCGCAAGTCCGTCTGCCCCACGAAGCTGGCCATCGGCCAGAAAGTGACGGCTGGACTGGGTTGCGGAGCGAATCCTGAAAACGGAAGGATGTCGGCCGAAGAGGATCGCGAAATAGTCAAGTCTCAGCTTGAAGGCGCGGACATGATCTTCGTCACCTGCGGCATGGGCGGCGGAACCGGTTCCGGAGCGGGTCCTGTCATCGCGGGCATCGCGAAGGAACTCGGCGCCTTGACCGTCGGCGTCGTCACGAAGCCGTTTCATTTCGAAGGTCGGCACCGGATGCGCCAGGCGGAAAACGCCATCGAGGAACTTCGCGCCAACGTCGACACCTTGATCGTCATCCCCAATGAAAAGCTCCTCAATGTCGCGGAACGCCGGACAGGCGTGCGCGAGGCGTTCCGGATGGCGGACGATATTCTCCGCAAGGGCGTCCAGGGTATCTCGGACATCATCCTTGTCCCCGGGGAGATCAATGTCGACTTCGCCGATGTCAGGACGATCATGCAGGAACGCGGCGACGCGCTCATGGGCATGGGAGCCGGCCAGGGCGAGAAACGCGCCACGATCGCCGCCAACCAGGCGATCCAGTCGCCACTCCTCGATGACATTAACATCTCCGGAGCGACGGGCCTCTTGGTCAACATCACCGGAGGTTCCGATCTTTCGCTTGCCGAAGTCAGCGACGCGATGGACATCATCACCGCCGCGTGCGACGAGGAGTGCAACATCATCTACGGCCAGGTGATCGACGAGAGCCTGAATGACGAGTGCCGGATCACGGTGATCGCGACGGGCTTCAACAAGAAGAAGGAGATCGTCAAGCACGCATCCCCCAACGTTCAGCCGATCCGCGCCGTGACCGCCGGCCGTGTCGTCCAGCCCGTGCCGGGTCCGTTCGTCCGCCGGCAGATGCCGGTGGCTCCGGAACCTGCCGTGGTCGATGAGGTCGTGACGCGCCGGCAGATCGGCCGCGCCGAGGATCTCGATACGCCCACATTCCTGAGGTGGGGCCAGCAGGAACACTGATTTCCCGGACGGTAAGATCGAATGGACACGTTTTCGCCCCGCACTTCGGTGCGGGGCGTTTGTCCGGAGATCGAACATTAATTTTCGAAAAACGGCTTAACCCTTTACAATGAGTGCCCATGCTTGACGACATTCTGAATTCCGCGGCCGCGCTCGGCGCGTCGGACATCCATTTCCATATCGGAGTCCAGCCCGTCGTGCGCCTGCACGGCGACCTGACGCCCATGGAGAATTTTCCGGCCCTGTCGCCCGACCATCTGAAGGAACTGGCGGCGGCGATCTTCCGTCCCGGCCAGGCGACCGCGTTCGACCGCGGCGAGGAGATCGACACGAGCTATTCCCTGGCCGGTGTCGGGCGATTCCGGTGCAATATCTTCAAGCAGCGGGGAACGATCGGCATCGTCATGCGGCGCATCTCCAACCACATACCGACGATCGATGAATTGAATCTTCCCGCCGGCGTCGAATACCTGACTCGTTATCAGCGCGGGCTCGTTCTCGTCACCGGTATGACCGGCTCCGGAAAGTCCACGACGCTCGCCGCCATGATCGGCCGCATCAACTCCACGCGCCGATGCCACATCGTGACGCTGGAGGATCCGATCGAATACCTGCATCACGACAACATCAGCATCGTGACGCAGAGGGAGATCGGGCAGGATTCCATGGATTTCGCTCGTGCGCTCCGATCCGTCCTCCGGCAGGATCCCGACGTCATTCTCATCGGAGAAATGCGCGACGCGGAGACGATCAAGATCGCGCTCACCGCGGCGGAGACGGGCCACCTCGTCCTCTCCACGCTCCACACGACAACCGCGCCGCAGTCGATCGAGCGCATGCTGGAATATTTCCAGCCGGAAATGAGGCCGGTCATCCGGCAGCAGATGGCATTTCACCTGAGAGGAATCGTTTCGCAGAGGCTGCTGACGCGCCTCGACGGCCACGGCATGATTCCGGCCGTGGAGATCATGCTGATGAACCCGGTGGTCCAGAAGAAAGTCATCGAGGGCAAGATCGGAATATTGAAGTCCGTCATTCACCAGGCGTCAAACGAAGGTATGCAGACGTTCGATCAGCATCTCGTCGCCCTGTATAACGCTCAGCTTGTTTCCTACGAGGAAGCCCAGTCTCAATGCTCCAACCCGGATTCCTTCCCTCTGTATTGCCAGGGCTTCTTCTCCGATATCGTATCCGGCATGGAAGGCTAGATTGACCATCCGGAGGCCCGACCGTGCGATGGCGCGCACGATCGTGACGCGTGTGCGGAAGCATTCGCACCTGCGGCCGAGGTTGCGGATCGTTCCAGCGCGTGCGAATCCTGGAATCACCCGCGACTTCGTGATGCGCGCACTCCTGTACTGGTTCTTCGGCGGGATCGGAATCGGGATCGCCGTTCTCATTCTCGCGCAGGGCGCGGGCGCCGAGACGATCAAGCTTCCCGGGGCCAACGGAGTCCTGACGCCCGTGCCCGTCGTGTCCATAAAGGGGGCGCAGGCCGGAGATTATGTCGACGCGCGGGAGGTGGCGCGGATCCTCAGGGGAACCTACCAGTACAATCCCGCCACCAGGATCTTCGTCATCGATGCGCAGGGAAGAAAAACATCCTTCCTCGTGGGAAGCGAGCGATTCCTGATCCGCAAGACCGGCGTCGCTCCGGTCGCGGGCCGCGTCACGAAGCCGCCGATCCGGAACCGGGGACGAACGCTTATGCCCCGGACATCCGCATCCTCGTTTCTGAAGCAATTCAACAAGGCCGCGATGAAAACCATTCCGTCGAATCTCCTGGAGAATCTTCCGATTCCCATCAAGCCCGACACGAGGGCGACCTCCCCGGTTCCCGCTCCGTCCACCAACGCGACACCGGTGACGACGCCCGTTGCGATTGTGCCTGGTAACGCGCGCGTGGCGCCGTTTATCCGCAATATCGTCATCGACGCGGGGCATGGAGACCAGGACGCCGGAGCCGTCGGACCGGGCGGGACGAAGGAGAAGGACGTCAACCTCGATGTTGCCGTGAAGCTCGCGGATTTTCTTTCGGCGCGGACCGCAGGCAAGGTGACGCTCACCAGGAAAGACGACACGTTTCTCTCCTTGAAGGAGCGAGTCGACCGCGCGAAGGGTGTTCATGCCGACCTCTTCATATCGGTCCACACGAATTCCTCCGGAGGCCGCAACCGTCGCCTGGCGACGGGTTCGGAAGTCTACTTCTTCTCCTCGCCGTCCGATGAGGACGCCCGTCGCGCGGAGAAACTGGAGGGCGGACCCTTCGATCCGAAGGCGGAAGGAATCGACCCGGTCCTGTGGGATCTCATGCTGGCCGGCAACGTCGTGGAATCGCACAAGCTCGCGGAAGCCGTGTCGGCGCGTCTCCCGAAAGCCGTCGGTCTTCCGAACCGCGGCGTCCGGTCGGCTCGCTTCTATGTCATGTACTACGGCGTCATGTCCAACATCCCGTCAATCCTCGTGGAGCTCGGCTTCGTCTCGAATCCCGACGAGGAACAGAAGCTCGCCGATCCGGAATGGCGGACGAAGGCTGCCGAAGCTATCGCGGGGGCGACCGTCGAATATCTCAAGGACCTGGAAAGGCGATACCCCGGAGGAAAAGGCTGGGTGAGGTAAAATGGAAGCCATCACCGCATTTTCGTTCGACGACATGACGCTGCCGGACCAGGGGGGCGAATTCGATCTGGCCCTGCAGAATTACTTCAGCTTCATCCGGCGTTTTGGTCTTCGCGATGGATGCGTGGCGCGACAGGTTCATGGCGCGTCGATCATCGAGGCCGCGGGATTGCCGCGAACGCGGCCCATCTTTCCCGTCGTGTACGGCGAGGCGGATGCGATCTGGACCGCGGAGCCGGATGTCTGGGTCGGCGTTTACACGGCCGACTGCCTGCCGCTGCTTCTGGATGCCGGTGAGCGAGTCATGGCGGTGCACGCGGGATGGCGGGGGCTCGCGGCGGGAATCATCTCCAACGCGATCGAAGCCGCCGGAGGCGCCTCCAGGGTCAAGAGCGTGACGCTCGGTCCGGCGGCCGCGGGATGCTGTTATGAAGTCGGCGGCGAGGTGCTCGACGCGATCGACAAGGCGGGAATCGAACCGGTCTCCTCGGGGCGCAATCTCGATCTGCCCCTGACCGCGGAGCGGCATCTGCGCGCGCTGGGCGTCGGCACGATTCTCCGGAGCGATCCCTTCGGCTGCACCATCTGCGACCGGCGATTCCGATCGTACCGGCGCGACGGCGACTGCTCAGGCAGGAACCTTTCTGTCATCGCGCTGAAGAACTGACCTTGCGCGTTCTCATCTCGTGCATCACGTATCATCCGACCGTCGGCGGCGCGGATGACTTCGTCCGCAGCATCGCGGAGGGTGTCGCCGCGGCGCGCCATGAAGTTCTCGTCGTCGCGTCCGATCTCCAGCAGCATGTCGCGGGCGTCAAGCTCGCCGACATCCGGCCGCGCAGGATGAACGGCGTGAGGATCGTGCGGTGCCAGAGCCGGAACATGCCGGGGCATGTCTATCCGGTATGGCCCGGTTTCTTCTCCCATGCGAAATCGTTCAAGCCGGACGTGGTTCATGGTTTCGGCCTCGGATACTGGAGCGCGGATGCCGCGGCGCGGCTGCGTTCTTCCTGCCCCGTCATCATCTCGCCGACGGGTGGCCGCTATCGATCCGGCCGCCTCTACGGCCTCCTGCGCGCCTCGCTCCTCAAGGATACGCTCCAGGCCGATCTCTGGACCGCGCTCTCCCTCGATGAACGCGAGGCGCTTCGCGAAGCGCATCCGGGATCGCCGCGCATCGAGATACTCTCGCCTTCGATCGTTCCCGCGGAATGGACCCGCGAGCGGCTCGATCCGTTTCCCGATGTGCCTCGGCCGCGCGTCCTGTTCGCCGGGAGATTATCGCGGGACAAGGGTGTGTTCGACCTGATCGAAGCTGTCGGCCTCGCGCGGCGGACGTGCGAGGCGCGTCTTCTCATCGTCGGTCCCGATTACGGCGCGGGTGAATTGCCCCCGTCTGACGGCGTGCACTACGCGGGAGAACTGGATCGGGAGAAACTTGTCGCCGCCTATCAGCACTGCGATCTGCTCGTCCTGCCGTCCTACCATGAGGGATTTGGGATTGTTCTCCTCGAGGCCGGCGCCGCCGGAAAACCGGTGATCGCCTACGACAATTCCTCCATGCCGGAGCTCTGCCGCCACAACGAAAACGGGCTCCTCGTCGAGACGGGCTCGGTCGAAGCCCTGGGCTCCGCGATCGCCTCGCTTCTCTCCAATCCGTCCCTGGCCGGAAGGATGGGCGCCCGCGGCCGCGAGATCGCGTTCCGGGATTATTCGAGGAGCGCGATGGTGGAGCGCGTTCTGGGATATTACAAGGAAGCCCTGGGCCGGATGTCTTGAGGCAGGACGAATAAAGACCCTGAACGGTGAACGTAAATCGCATTGATTCTCCCGGGGCTCTCACCGATAATCTATCATCACTATGACCGTCATCCGTGCTCATCCGCGGGCGATTCACTTCTTCTCGTCCATCATGCTCTCTTCCTCCGAGGCGGAGGTGGCCCGTCGATTCTGGGACCGCGTGGACTCCACGGAGCGGATCGTCATCATGTCCCATATCAGCCCGGACGGAGACGCCATCGGATCCATGCTGGGGCTCTATCACGCCCTGGTTTCCATCGGGAAATCTCCGCATATCGTCTGTCACGATCCCGCTCCGGCGCATTTCGCCTTTCTCTCCGGAAGCGACCTGATCATCTCCACGCGGCAATACCTCAAGGACCATGAAGCGCCCGATCTCGCGATCGTCCTGGACTGTTCGCATCCCGCGCGGCTGGGCTCGTCCATGGAGATCGTCGAGGCCGCGGAGCATGTCGCGATCGTGGATCATCACGCCGATCGTGCGTTCCTCGAGGGGATCCAGCTGATCGACGAGCGTTCGTCCTCCACCGGCGAACTCCTCTTCAGGCTCCTGAAGCACGGCAACATCACCATCACATCCGAGGCCGCGCTCGCGCTGTACGTCGCGATCGTGACGGATACGGGTTCGTTCCGGTACGGCAATACGTCCTCCGTCTCCTTCAACGTCGTGGCGGAACTGATGCAGGCGGGAACCATCGACGTCCAGAGCGTCGGCTATTCGCTCTTCGCGCGCGACACCTTGAACCGGATGAAGCTCCGCGGCATGGTGCTCGCGCACGCGCGGATCGACCACGAGATCATCCATTCGATGATCACGCAGGAGATGATCCGCGCCTCGGAATGCGCGGAACCGGAAGCGGAAGGGATCATCGACGACCTTGCGCTCTGCGGGAACGCGGAGATTGCCGCGATCTTCTGGGAGCTTGCCGACGGATCGACGCGCGTTCAGCTCCGGTCGATCCGCGCCGGACATGTTCTGGGCATCGCGAGGGCGATCGGCGGAGGCGGGCATCATCGAGCGGCGGGAGGACGAATGCCGGGCGTCGCCGTGGACGAAGCGCGCCGCCGTGTATTTGCCGCGGCAGGGGCATCATCCAGTTCCGCCGGATCATAGGTTCGACCGTGACGTGCCGCGTCGTGATGTTTCTCCTCGGCATCCTCTGCGCCGCGCCTCCCGTTTCTGCGGAACCCGAACCCGGTTCCTCCCTGAAGATCCTCATTTGTCTCGACGGCGTTCCCCTCGAACTCATCCGAAAACTCCAGGACGAGGGACGCTTCCATTCTTTCCGGCCGCCGGCGCCGCTGATCAGCACTTTTCCGGCGATCACGGAGATCATGCTGACGGAGCTTTTTGGCGTGGAACCTCCTCCGGGGTACGGACTACGGTATTACGACAAAGCCGCCAATGAGCTCCGGGGAGGCCTGGGCGATGCTTCCGCGATATCCGTCTGGTTCAAGCTCTACGATTTCGTGACGCCCATGATGGATCGCGGGCTGACGTACATGTGGGGGCGGTGGAGCGTGCGGGATCTCGATTATCTCCGGAAGCACCTCGCGCGGGCCGACTCCGGGATTCTCCTCATGCATCTCGATTCGACCGATGCGTTGATGCACCACGAGCGATCCGCGGTGACGGTGAACTGGCTGAGGAGCCTCGACTCGGCGCTCGTGGAATTTCTGGGGCGGCGGAACGGGCAGGACGTGGAGATCGTTCTCTTTTCCGATCATGGAAACGACATGCGCGAGACGCGCCGGATCCCGATCGAGGATCACCTGAAGCGATCGGGGTGGAAACCCGGGTCCGTCATCGACGGTGAGAGCGGGATCGCAATTCTGCCGACGGGGCTCATCAGCACCGGGTATGTATACACCGCGCGCGAAGCCGAGGCCGCGGCCTCCATCGCGGGGCTGCGCGGCGTGGAGCTTTGCGCGTACGAGGCCGGGGGAATCGCGCACGTTACGGGCAGAAACGGCCACGCGCGCGTCGAGCGGCGCGGCGATGCGTCGGGCTGGCGATACAGGTATGAAACGGATTCCGGAGATCCGCTCGCGATGGTACCCGTCATCCGGGCGATGAAGGATTCCGGTCTTCTGGATGCGGACGGATTTGCCGATGATAGAGAATGGTTCACGGCGACGCTTTCGCACGAGTATCCGGACGCGTTGAACCGCGTGTACGGCGGAGTCACCGGTCATGTCAGGAACGTCGGCGACGTGCTGATGTCCCTGGATCCGGGATGGCATTGCGGATCGCGCGTGCTTTCGGCGTTTCTCAACTTCAAGGGGACGCACGGCTCGTTGCGGAAGGCCTCGATCACCGGCTTCGCGATCTCCAACCGGCGCTCGCTTCGTCCGCTCCGCGCCGAGGAACTCCTCGACGAGCTGGGCTGGCGCAATGAGGTCGGCATTGATGCGGCGACCCGAGGAGTAGCAATGCGGGGGACATTGCCTCCTCCCCGCGGCGAGCTGCGCGGCGTGCATGTGCTGGAGCATCGCGAAGGATGGGACCGCAGAGGCACGGACGCGGTGAACTGAACGGCGAAAGGGAGACGATGACGGACGGAGCGGACAAAACGGGCGCGGAAGAAAAGTTCGATGCCGCATTCGTGCCGGTGATCGAGGAGGAAAACGGCGTGGAGGAGATGGTCTCCCTGGACCGTTCGTCGTTATCCGTGGAGGATCGCCTGATAACGGCGGCGCTCGAGACCGAGGAAGTGGAGATCGCGGTCCGGATCGATCCTCGCCTGAAACTGGGAGTCGCTCTCGTGGCGTCTTCCTTCATCATCAGCCTTCTGCTCGGCCCGATCGTCGCGATCCTCTATGGCACGAAGTGGTTCGCCTACGCCTACGGATGCAGCTGGCTCGTCTTCTTCATCGGCATTGGGATCGGCGGCAGGCCCGCGAACGAGGCCGTGAAGAATTGGCGCGTCCGCGTGCACAGGACGATCAGCGAGCGGCTCCGCAAGCGCCTGGAGAAAAGGCGTTCGGAATCATGACGCCGCGAAATGCTCCGCGCATGCCCGGATAAATCCGGCCGAGCCGCCGATGACGCCTCCGAGCGTGACAGGTCTCGCGGAATTGAAGGGAATCGGCCGGGCGTTGTGCGTCGTCAACATCCCGCCGGCTGCTTCGAGAATCGCGCCCGCGCCGGCGATGTCCCATTCCGAGCGCGGCTCGATCGTAACGACTCCATCCGCTTCCCCCGCGGCGACCCTGCAGATCTTGAACGCGATCGAACCGCAGGGATCGAGATCGAATCTCGACTCATGCGGTTTCCACTGGCCGCGCCTGGTTTCGGACCGCGAGACGAAGATCTTCGGGCGTGCCGCCGGAGACGCCGCCAACGCGATCGGTTGATCGTTCAGGGTGGCCCCGCCGTTTTTCGAACCGCGATACAGTAATTTGCGCGTCGGTTGAAAGACGACGCCGGCCACGATTTCCGGTCCGACAGCCAGGCCGATGGACACGACATACTCGGGAACACCGGAAATGAATTCCTTCGTGCCGTCGATCGGATCGATGATCCAGACGCGCTTCTTCGCCAGACGGTCCGTGGAGTCGGCGGTTTCCTCGGAGAGCCATCCGTCCTCGGGAAACTCCCGCGAGAGTATCGCCTGGATCGCATCGTTGGCCTCGATATCGGCCACGGTGACGGGATGCCCCGGAGCCTTCTGGCGAGTATCGAGCTTATCCGTTCCGAAGTAGCGCTCGGTGATTTCTCCCGCCGCCAGAGCGGCGCGGGTCGCGGCGGCCAGCTCGCTCGAATAGGGGGCCGAACCGTTGCCGGAGATCGCCGCGGACAAGGAAATTACACCCGTGCGACGTCGCGACAGTGCGATCCTGTCATCATCACATTTTGTATTTCGACATCTCGTCGGGGCTCAGTTGTTCGAGGTATTCCTTGTACTGCTCCGCCTGGGCTTCCTTCAGGAATTCCTCGATGTGGCTCGTCTCGTCGCAGACGGCTTTCTCCGCCAGGATGGGCGCGCCGGCCCGCAGGGCGAGCGCGATGGAGTCGCTGGGGCGGGCGTCGACGGCGACGTTTCTGCCGTCGAGCTCGAGGGCGATCTCCGCGAAGAATGTGCCGTTTTTAACCTCGTGGATGATGACGTATTTCATGGCGACGCCGAGCTTCTCGATCATGTCGAGCATCAGGTCGTGTGTCATGGGACGGGGGAGCTCCACTTCTTCCAGAGCCATGATGATCGACGTCGCTTCGTAGGGGCCGATCCAGATCGGGAGCCCGAACTTCTTGTCCTCGCTCTCCAGGATGACGATGGGAGTCTGGTTGCGCGGATCGAGAACGACATTGCGGACCGTCATCGCGATGATGCTGGGATTATCGGGCTCGGCGATCTTCCGGTATTGTTCAGCCACGGCCCGGCTTGCCGCTTCGGCCGTCCGGCGACGCGCGCGGTCCTTCGCCCTTTCCGAGGGGACGGAATTTGAATCCGAGACGCCTGGCGTCCGATGATTCGAGCATGATCTCAACCGCTTTCCTGTCGTTCTTGATGGACAATTCCGCGACGCCATCGCCCGCCAGGATGACGCCGGCGTGGAGCGTGCCGGCCACCGTCACGAGCGGCTTAAGATCAAGCGGCTTCACCTTTTTGGCAAGGACTTTCTCTTCCTCTTCCAGGGCGCTGATCCGCTCCTTCAGGCGCGGAAATCCCTCCGCGCTCTTGGCGAGCTGTCCGATCCTCTCCTTGTTCTTCTCGGGATCTTCGAGCGTGAGGCGGCGCATGTCCTGGAGCGCGCCGCGAAGCGCTTCGGACTGGGCGCGCAGATGAGCGAGCACCTCCTCGATCTCCTCGATCCGCTTCTGCGCCTCCGCGCTCTGCCAGTCGCCCAGGAAGACAAGCGTGCGCGGATTGGCTTCCGCGCCCAGGTCGCGGCAGGACAGGGATTTCAGGAAGGAGATTTCGCCGCCGAGGATGGCGGCGGGAGTGTCTTCGAGCGTGATGCTTCCGCCGGCGCGGATCCTGGAATGATAGATATGTTCCTTCACAAGGACGTCGCCTCCGGCTTCCACGGTGGCATTCTCTATAAAGCGCGCGAAGATATTCTTCGCGGCGGTGATTCTTCCCTTGTTGTGGCCGCGCACGGCGTGCGCGAACGTGATCGATCCGTTCCGGCTCGTCACTTCGCTTCCTTCGCAATCTCCCTTGATGTGGATGTTTCCGCCCGCCACGACGGAGAAACCCTCGGCGACGCGGCCGCGGATCTCGCAGTCGCCGATGCAGTTGATGTTGCCCGTGGCGATGTCGACGGAAGAGCCGAGCACGAATGTCGGTTCGACGTGCAGTTCGAATTTCTTTCCCGCCGCCTGGACGCGCATCAGGTGGCCGTCCATGAGGGAGACGAGCTTGGAGCCGTCGGGAGTCGTGGCCGTGTTCTTGCCGGCCGGAAGGGGAGGATCGTGAACGGGCTTTGGGGGCACGGGTTGCCCGCGCACGTTCGTGCCGGGCAGCCCCGGCATTGCGGGTTCCTTTTCCGCCAGAATCTGCCCCTTTACGACGTTGTGGACGAGCTGGAGATCATGGAGGTCGACGCGGCCGTTTTCGAGCTGGCGGGGAGCGCGCGCCGTGGAAGGGTTTTCGCGGAGCGTGACGATCGCGTCGACGCCGGGCTTCGGAGGAGAACCTTGCGCGATGACGGACCGATGTCCGGAAGCGGCTTCCAGAGCACGCGCGATGGCCTCGTCATCGATGCCGAAGAGGACTCCCTCTTCCGCCAGCGCTGACTTGATATCCGCGGGCGTGGGTTTCTCGGCAGGATCCTTCCAGAAGACGCGGATTGTGGCGGCCATGGCATCCCTGGAGATTTCGACCCGGATATTCTCGGATGGAGTCATGGGAGAAGTATGAAGGATGAAGGGTGAATTATGAAGGAGGAAGTGGGGAGGGACGACGATTTCGATTCTTGATGCATTATGAAATCCGAAATCCTAAATGCTTCCTGCGGAGGAAAAATTAGGATTTCGGATTTATTTTTCGTCTTATCCGTTCAGGAGATCCCGTCCTGCCTGCTCCAGGGCGGGCAGGCGATCCGGTGGCCCTTCGACGTAGATGCGGACGACGGGCTCCGTGCCGGAGAAGCGGGCCATGATCCAGGAGCCGTCATCGAGGAGGAACTTGGATCCGTCGATCTCGATTTTCCGGACGACGTTCCGACCCGCCAGCATCGCGGGTTTCGCGGCGGCGCGATCGAGGAGCTTCTGGCGATCCTCGGGTTTGTAATGGAGATTGATGCGATTGGACGCGATGTCTCCGGCGCGGCGCTTCAGGTCCGCGAGAATTTCGCCGAGCGGCTTGCTACGACGGGCGACCATTTCGGCGACGAGGAGACACGCGAGGATTCCGTCTTTCTCGGGAACATGTCCGCGGATGGTGAGTCCTCCGGATTCTTCGCCGCCGATGACGAACGTGGGATCCTTGGCCATCTCCGCCGCGATCCACTTGAAACCGACCGGGACTTCGACGATGGAGCAACCATGCAGCTTCGCGACGGCGTCGACGAAATGGCTTGTGGCGACCGTCCTGACGACGGTGCCCTTCCACCCCCGGCTCTCCACCAGGTGATCAAGCAGCATCGCGAGGATCTCGTTGGCGTTGGGGGCGACGACAGGCTTGCCGGAGCCGACGGGCGCGAAGACGCCGAAGCGGTCGGCGTCTCCGTCGGTCGCCAGCCCCAGGTTGAAGCCTCCTTCGTCCAGCCGGGCGAGGAAATCGCCGACGTACGCGGGCGCGGGTTCCGGAGGCTTCCCTCCGAATCGCGCGTCGGGCTTGTCGTTCATCACTTCGATCGGGCAGCCGGCTTCGGTAAGCAGCGCGTCGAGATAACCCCGGGACGTGCCGAACATGCAGTTGCAGAGGATCCTGAATCCGGATTTGCGGATCGATTCGAGATCGACGATCTCACGAATTCGTTTCTTGTATTCGGAACAGGGGTTGATGCGATCGGCGGGAGCATCGCCCATGGGAATCGGCTGGCGCGCGATCTGCAATTCCATGATCCGGTGTTCCAGGGATTTCGTCAGTTCCTTGGATGCAGGCCCTCCGTTGGCGGGGGAGAATTTGATGCCTTGATATTCCGCGGGGTTGTGGCTTGCCGTGAAATTGATGCCGCCGGCCGCCTTGCCGCGGATGATCTCCCAGGCCACAACGGGCGTCGGGCAGTCGCGGTCGGTCAGGAGCGGCCGGACGCCCGCGGCGGCGAGGACGCGGGCGGCCTGGAGCGCGAACGTTTCGCCGAGAAAGCGTGTATCGTGGGAGACGACGACGCCCTTCTCGCCGTCGCCGTTCGCGTTGACCTCGTCCGCGATGGCGCGGACGACGAACCGGGCGTTCTCGAACGTGAATTCGTCCGCCAGGATGGCGCGCCATCCGGAAGTGCCGAAGGTGATGGGAGTGAGCGTGATGGTGGAATTCTGAGACATGGGAACCTCGATCGATTTCTGATTTCAAATTCTCACACGACTGATGTGAAACGCGCACATCATAAATCTGAAATCCTGAATCTGAAATCATAAATCTGAAATCGCTCTCCTTATCCACAGGGCGACGAATCGACCGCCGCCGCGATAGACAGGCCGATTTTCATGAAGTAATTTACTTTCATGCGGAGACGACACGATAACCTGAAAATGATATGTCTTATTTTCATGGCGCCCCTGCTGCTGGCCGCGGACTGCAAGGAACCGGAAATTTCACTTCCCTCCCACATTCGCTCCATCGCCATTCCCACGTTCGTCAACCGCACATCGCGGTCGGGCCTCGAACTGGACGTCACGCAGCGGGTTCTTAACGAATTCACGGCCTCGTCCAAGCTCGCGGTGACGCCGAATGTGTCCGAAGCCGATGCCATCATCATGGGCGAGATCTACGATTACCAGCGCACTCCGATATCCTGGGATCAGACGAATCGGATCGTGCAGTACAAGATCAAGATCCGGGCGCGGGTGAGCTTCGAGGATCGCACGACGGGACAAACGATCTGGCGCGTCGAGGACGTGGACGGGATCACGTCGTACTCGCAGATCGCCTCGCCTCCGGAGACGGAGGAATCGGGGATCTTCAAGGCAGCCGACGAACTGGCCCGCGACATCCTCTTTCTTGTCTTCGAGCAGCGCCAGTATTCGGAAGACGACCTGCTGTTCTCGGATAAGCGCGAGACATCGGGCGTGACTCCGGGCGCGGTCGAACGCCGCAGGTAGCAGCGGCTCCACGCGAGTACGCCTTGGCCACGGGCGCATCCCCAACCTTCCTGAACCGCGCCGCCGCGGAGCGGTGGTTCGATCCAAAGGCTTCGCGTCGCAGCGTATTCCTTCTTGCCGGCTCAGACCTGATCGCGCTCCGTGAGCTCAAGCGAAAACTTATCCGGAACTTCGGCGGTGAGGATCCGCTCGGCCTGTCGCGGACGGAAGTGGACGCGGGCGACCTGTCTCCGGGGGAGATGATGGATCTTCTGGCGGAGCTGCCGCTTTTTGCCAGTTGCCGCGTGATCGTGGTTCGTTCCGCGGAAGAGCTGGCGGACGAGAAGAAATTTCCGGGCGCGCTCGCGACGATCGAGAAGCTCGATGAGTTGACGCTCCTGATCCTGCTGATGGATGGATCGGCTAAAGAACTGGCCAGGCTGGACCTGGCGCAGAGATGCCTTGCAATGAAGACGGCGGCTTACTGCTATGCGCCGCGCGACGACCGGGAAGCGGAGACATGGGTGAGGGAATTCGGCGCGAGGAATGGATTCAAGATGGACCTCGATGCGGCGAAATCGATTGTTCAGCTCGTCGGGAACGATCCGGTGGAGCTGGCTCCGGAGATCGAGAAGGTCGCCTTCGCGACGGACGGGAAGATCAATGTCGCGTCGGTTCGGGAGAATCTTGTGTACCACCGGGAGCATCCTGTCTTCGACTGGGCGGAAGCGGTCATGAGTGGAAATCCGCGCGCGTTGCGATTGACGGCGCCCGCGACGGATTACGGCAAGGAGGGTGTTGCTGCGATCGGTGCCCTGGCTTCGAGGATCCAGGATCTCGACCGACTGGAGCGAGGCGAAAATCTTGGTTATTTCCCAAGGATCGCCGCGGAGAAATCGGTCCGGCTCTGGAGTGCGGAGCGGCGGAAGAACGCGCGTGAAATCCTGCTGGATCTTGATTTGGCGCTGAAATCCACGGCGCAGGAGCTGCATCTGGCCCGGATAGAAATGGCGACACTTAAGATGATGGAAGCGTAGTCCATGTAAAAGGCTCCTGCCGGGGCGCTCCGCCAAGTCGGACACCTTCCTCAAAAATAGTTAAACTTCCCCCATTGACAAAATAATCCAGGATAAAGTAAATTTATCTAAATCGGTTTAGTAAATCGGTTTTAGTCCTGCTTGTTGAGCGCTTTTAGTCATTATTGTTTAGGTAAATAACGCGAGGAGGTTGCATGTGACGCTGGAAATGAAACGAAACATGAGCGTTTTCCCGATTGCGTGTTTAGTGATAGGATGCCTGACAAGCTGCGGCCCTGTTCGGACTGTTGTCGTTCGCGTTGATGATCTTCGTTCAGATTTTATCGCTCTGGAGTCGAGTCTCGAGAACGAAACATGGCAGGAGCAACACAGTCGCCTGGATAAAAGAGAGAGCCATCGATCCGTCGCCGCCGCGCGCGTGTTGATCGTGGCCATGACCGCGCCGAGCGTGGGGAGGAGATAAGTCCGCATGGTTAACAAGCAGAAGCCCGTCACGATAGAAATGGTCGCATCGCAGGCCGGCGTCTCCAAGACGACGGTCTCCTTCGTCCTCAACAATAATCCATCCATCAGCGAAGCCACGCGCAAGAAGGTTCTGCAAATTGTCGACCAACTCGGCTACCAGCCCAACACCAACGCCCGGAATCTCTCCTCCAAGAAGACGCGAACGATCTGCATCGTCCTTCCCGAATTGGGACACATCTTCGAGGATCCCTACTTCGCCCGCGCCATCGGCGGTGTGTATGACGAAGTCGAAGCCGCGGATTACCGGCTCATCCTGAAGAAAGCCTCGTTCGAATTCGCGAAGGACAAGGAATACCTGAACCTCTTCCGCCGGAAGGAAATCGCCGGAATGCTGTATGTCGGCTCCACGCTCGACGACCAGTACCTCGCCGAATTTGTCGACACCGGTTTTCCGTTCATTCTCGTCAACAGCTACCTGCCCGGGATCAACATCCCCTTCGTCATCTCGGACAACGTGACCGCGGCCTACGTCGCGACGCATCACCTGATCGAACTGGGTCACACGCGGATCGGGCATATCGCGGGATCCAGGAACACGACGACGGCGATCGATCGGATCGCGGGATATCGAAAGGCGCTGGAGGAAGCCGGGATCGGCTTCGATCCCGACTTCATCGCCGAAGGCCACTACAACAAGAACATGGCATCGGCGGCGACGCGACGGCTCTTCGAGCTTTCCGAGCGGCCCACCGCGATCTTCGCCGGAAACGACATGATGGCGCTCGGCGTCCTGGACGCCGCTTCCACGCTCGGGCTCCGCGTTCCGGAAGATTGCGCTCTCGTCGGAGGCGACAACATCGAGATTTCGCAGTTCACGAATCCGCCCCTGACGACGATCGATCAGCCGATCTACGAGGTCTCGCGGACGGCGATCCGGACGTTGTTCGAGCTCATCAGCGGGGAGATTCTCCCGTCGGAAGCGCGCAAGATGACCCCGACGCAGCTCATCGTGAGGAAATCCTGCGGCGCGAAATCGGGAGTGGAAAACGGAAAGAGGGTCGGAGCAGCCGGTGCCAAGTAGAATCGAAAGTACACACCGCATGCCGGATCATGTGACACCTGTCATCTTGCCGTATGAAGCAACAAGTAAGAAAAAGTACACTGTGAATCGTTGGTCGCGTCGGTAATGAATCTTATGATACGCAGGGCGATTTTTTCATGAAGAACGATCGTCGCGGCACAGTGCATTTCATGAATCTATTCGCGGGAGAAAACAGGACGGTGCGGAGCAACTTGATGCGGGGCATGTCGGGGGCGACGGGACACGAATGATCTGATGAAAACAAGGCGATCACCGTCGCAGCCTTCCTACGCTCTCCTCGCATCCCTCTTCCATCGATTCATCCTCTTAGCATCTCTCTTCCTCGTCGTGACATCCGTGGAGGCATGGACTCTCGCCGATCAGCAGATGCCGACGTCCTGGGCCGGCCACTCGTACACGCCGTCGCCCGGCGACTGGCGTTACTTCGGCGTCTATCAGGTGATGACCGACCGGTTCTACGACGGCAATCCTTCGAACAACACGGCGCATAATTATTCCACCGACTTTGGCGCGCCCTCGGGCCAGCTTCCCACGGAAGGCAACCGCCGGACGATCGGCGGCGACTTCCAGGGCATGAAGGAGAACATCGACTACATCAAGTCGCTCGGTTACGACGCCATCTGGATCTCCAATCCGTTCATGGGCACCGAAGCCAACGGTTACGCGCCGACGACGTACAACTGCATCGACCCGAAGCTCGGCACGGTCCAGGAATTCCGCGATCTCGTCGACGCCGCGCACGCGCGCGGGATGTACGTCATTGTCGACATGGTCGGGAACCACTTCGCGAACTGGTTCACCGATCACGCCTTCAACGGCGCCGGTTACGGCACTCCGACGTATGCCACGGATGCGTCCAAGCGTTACGGCGCGACCTTCAACGACGCGATCGGGGAGGGGAACTTCCACAACTACGGCAACATCTCGAACTGGAACGCGCCGTGGGACCTGGAGCACGGCGAACTGGTCGGACTTGACGACCTCATCACGGAAGACGCGTATGTCCGGAACTACGTCATCGACCACTACGTCAACATGATCAAGGCTTTCGACATCGACGGATTCCGCGTCGACGCGATCAAGCACGTGAACATCAACGATTGGGCGTTGATCTGCTCCGGGATCCGCGCCGGAGCCGCCGCCGTAGGAAAGAGTAACTTCTACATGTTCGGCGAAGCCTTCTCCGGTTCGCACGACGCCGTCGGCTACTACACCGGCAACAAGGCCGGCACGGGCACGAAGATCATGAACGGCATGATGGACTACGCGATGTACCAGCAGGGTGTGCCGTGGATGCTCTTCAATGACCAGTGGGGCCTGAAAAACTGGGTCGCGGGAATGAACAACGCTTCGTACGACATGGGACAGGGGAACGGGACGACGGTGTGGAACTTCGGGAACATGAATGTCCACTTCGCCGACAACCATGACGTCGCGCGGTTTCTCTCGTCAGGAGACTGGGACAGGATGCTCTCGGTCCAGGGCATGCTGACGATGATCGAGGGCCTGGGCGCGATGTACTACGGCGGCGAGCAGGCCTTCAACACGGCGGGGACGGACGGACGCGGGGCGTACGGCGCGCTGTACGATCATCCCTTCCAGTGGGACAACGCGGTCGGCGACAACGTCAATATGTCGTTCTGGTTGTATAAAAAGATCGCGAAGATGATGGCGGCGCGGCGACGCATCGGCGCCGGGCTCGGTACCGGAACGACGCTTCTGGATCCCCAGAACGGCATCTTCGCCTTCCGGCGCGGGAATGACGCCTTCGTCGCGATCAACGGCACGAACATGACGCAGTCGGCGACGTTCAACGTCGGGCTCTCAGGGACATGGACGAACCTCGTCGACGGATCGTCGGGTTCGGGCCCGAGCCTTGCGATTTCGCTTCCGAAGTACGAAGTGGGCGTCTGGATCCGGAACATCGCGGATCCGGTTCTCGAGCCGATGGTGACGGATGTTTCTCCCGCCAACGGCGCCTTGACCGGCGCGACGACATTGACGATCACCTTCGACCAGAACATGGATCCGGCATCGACGATCGCGGCGGCCTCGATCGCGCCGGATCCGGGCGGAACATGGAACGTGACCGGCGCGACGCTGACGAGGACGGGGATGACGGTGCAACCGGGGGTCACGTACGTTGTGAAGGTCGCCAAGACCGCGACGAACGCGACCGGCAAGGCGATGTACGGCGGATTCGTCTCGCGGTTCAAGGGGAGCTATTCTTCTCCCGTCGTCAACGGCAATGTCATTACGTTCAACTACCAGGGCGGAGCGACGGCCAAGGTTAAAGGAAACTGGGCGATTACGGGGGGATCGAACGGAGTCTACACGGCGGCTTACAACGCGGCGTGGACGGGCCCTGCCGTGGACATGATTCAGTCGAACGGTTTGTGGACCGCGACGATCACGCTGACGGAGAACACGGTCTTCGAGTACGGCTTCGAGATCAACGGCGCGTGGACGAACGATCCGGTGAACACGAATCATGCGGTAAACGGGAACGACAGGTTCACTTCCGGAGCGGGAACTCCTGCCGGTCCGGATTCCGTACCGCCGGTTTTCGGCGGTCTGACATCGGCGACGGACGCGGGGACGAGCGGAAAAGTCAACCTCGCGTGGTCCGCCGCGACGGACACCTCGACGCCGATCAAGTACAACATCTTCTGGACCAATAACGCGGCGGATTCCGTCGCGAAGTCGTACGTCGACATGACCCCGAACGCGGTCGTTTCCAGCGCGACCTCGTACCAGGTGACGGGACTGACGAACGGCGCCCAGTACTGGTTTGTCGTCCGTGCCGAAGACGCCAAGACCGGAGCGGGCGGGCCGGGCGGCGGAAACCAGGAGACGAACCTCGTCGACAGGACTGCAACGCCGACAGGACTCGCTTCGCCGATCGTCAATGGCAATGTCGTGACGTTCGCGTTTTCGGGAGGCGGGCTCGGGAAGGTGAAGGGGAGCTGGATCGTGACGGGCGGGTCGAACGGGAACTACACCGCCAACTACGATTCGACATGGAACGCGGGCGCGACGACGAACATGGTTCTTTCCGGATCGGTCTGGCGCTGCACGTTCACTCTTCCCGCCAACACCACCTTCGAGTACGGATTCGAGATCGACAGCGCCTGGACGAACGATCCGTTGAACACGAATCATGCGGCGAACGGAAACGATAAATTCACGACGGGCGCCGCATCCAACGGAGACACGACGCCTCCATCCTTCGCAGGCCTGGCGACGGCGGTCGATTCCGGAACGGGCGGACGGGTATCCCTCGCATGGGCCGCCGGCACGGATGCTACAGGCCCCGTCCGATACAACGTCTACTGGACGAACAGCGCCGCCGCGCAGGTCTCGAAGTCGTACGTCGACGGGACGCCCGATGCGACGACGACATCGACGTCGTACCTCGCCAGTGGATTGACGAACGCGTCCCAGTACTGGTTCGTTGTCCGCGCGGAGGACTCCGCGTTCGGCAGCGGTCCCAACGGCGGCAACCAGGATACGAATCTCGTCGATCAGACGGCGACCCCCTCGGGCGCCTCCAACACGGCGCCTACCGCGAACGCCCAGAACACGACGACGCCGCAAAACACGGCGAAGGTCATCACGCTGACGGGATCGGATCCCGAAGGGAGCTCGCTGACGTTCGCGATCGCGACGCAGCCTTCCAATGGAACGCTGTCGGCGATCACCGCGATCAACGCGACGTCGGCGTCGGTGACGTACACGCCGAACACGAACTTCAACGGCAACGACGCTTTCACCTTCACGGTCAACGACGGCCTGCTGACATCGGCGTCCGCCAATGTCGGCGTGAACGTCGTCTCGGGCGCGCGGCCGCCGATCTACATCTCCTTCCTCTGGCACATGCACCAGCCGAAGTACTGGCCGGACGAGCCGGCGACGGCGACGGAAGGGCGGACCGACTACGGATTCAGCATCCGGACGATCCACACGGACCGCACCGGGCCTTACACTTCGTGGCCGATCGATGCGATCCAGAACGCGATGAACGCCGGTCTCGCAAACAGCGGAGCGCAAGTGACATTCACGGGATCCTTGACGGAAAACCTGAACGACTACGAGGCGGCCGGATGGGCTTTTGGCGGATGGAAGAACCGCTGGCGCGAAGGAATGCAATGGCGAACGGCGCTCAATAATCCCCGACTCGACATCACCCAGTTCCCTTACTTCCACGTCCTGCAGCCGCTCATCGGCGACAAGTGGACGCGCGAGCACATCCGGCTGTTCCAGAACATGTACCAGGGAACGTTCTCCGCGGCGGCGCAATCAAAAGGCATGTTCCCGACGGAGAATTGCGTCTCCGATTTCCTCATTCCGGCATGGAAGGACAACGGCATCGACTGGGTGATCGTGGACAATGTCCACTTCGACCGCACGGCGCTGGGGTATCCTTGGAGCTCCGGCGGAAACCTGTACGAGATGAACGGCGCCGACATCCTCAATCCGAATCCGAACGACTGGGTCCAGTTGAATGGGCTCTGGGCTCCGACCAAGATCTCCGCCCGCTGGGGCCATCAGCCTCACTACATGCAGTACGTCGATCCGACGACCGGCACGGTCCGCAAGATGATCGCGGTGCCGGGATCGCGGTATCTCGGCAACGAGGATGCGCGCGGCGGGTACGGAGCGCTCCAGTATGACGCCGTCCTGTCGCAGCTCGAGCCGTTCAACACGGATCCGGCCCATCCGATCCTCGTCGTCCTGCCGCACGACGGCGACAACTACGGCGGCGGCACGGACGGGTATTATCACGGCAATTTCTCCGCGATGATCTCCTGGCTCCAGTCGAATCCCACGCGGTTCCAGTTGATCACGATCCAGGATTATCTCTCCATGTTTCCGCCGGACCAGAGCGACGTGATGCACATCGAGCCGGGCGGATGGTCGGGCGCGGACAACGGCGATCCGGAATACAAGAAGTGGAACGGAGATCCGGCGGCGGACGGATACAGTCCGGACCGGAATTCGTGGATGACGCTGATGGCGGCGGAGAACCGGGTCGAGCACGCGGAGCGGCTCCAGCCGACGAACGGCAACGTCGCGACGGCGATCCGGAAGATGATGGTCGGCATGACGTCCTGCTATTGGTACTGGGACGGCTCTCCGCCGTGGGACTACCACGTGACGCGCGCCTGCAACGAGGCGGTCGGGCTCGTCGATCCGATCATCGCTGGCGGCGGCGCCGATCTCCAGCCGCCGACGGTCTTCCTGCCGCAGCGCGATCCGTACAATCCGGGCGGCAAGGAATGGAACATCCAGCAGGCCTCGAACCTGAAGGTCTTCACGCCGGCCTACGACGTCTCGGGCCTCCGGCGCGTCGAGCTGAAGTATCGCGTGGACGACGACGGGAATAATCCGATCGCCGATGTCGCGAATGAGGTGTACGCGGGCGGCGCGGGTGTCGGCGCCTGGCAAACGCTCTCGATGACCGTCGATGCCTTCCCGGCGTCGCGGTCGAATCCGCAGCCGATCTATCGCGCCAACATCTACGCCGCGACGATAGACGGGACGAACCTGGCGAACAAGCTGGTGGATTATTACGTCGAGGCGGAAGACAACGCGGGGCTTATCACGAAGACCGTGATCCAGCATGTGAAGTGGGGCGGCACGGGTGGCGGCGGCGGCGGCACGACGATCTGGTCGCCCTCGGCGCCGACGTCATCGGACACGATCACGGTGACGTGGACGAAAGCCAGCAAGCTCCATTGGGGCGTCAACAACTGGGTGGCGCCGAATGCGGTCTATTGGCCGGCGGGAAGCGTCGCGTGGGACGCTCAGTCGATCGAATCGCCCCTGGACGGCAGCTTCAAGATCGTGATCGGACCGTTCAATAATCCGGCCCAGACCGTGACGGAAGTGAATATCGTCTTCCACAACAACGACGGCACCTGGGACAACAACGGCGGACTCAACTGGAAGATTCCGATTCTCGTGGATACGGCGCCGCCCGCGCGTCCGGCGACACCCATTCTCACCTCCGGCAATACGACGATCGATCTCACCTGGGCGGCCAATGGTGAAGCGGACTTGAACGGCTATCGCCTTTACCGCGCGCTCGCCGCCGCGGGACCGCACTCGCTCATCGCGACGCTCGCCAGGACCGCGACGACGTTCAACGACAGCGGGCTTTCGAACGGGACGACGTATCACTACGTATTACGCGCGTATGACAATGCGGCGAACACGTCGGACAGCTCGATCTCCACGTCGGCGACGCCGTCCGGCGTGGACGTCACTCCGCCGAGTATCACATCGGGCCTCTCGGCGCTCTCGCTACAGCAGGCGGTGCGGATTACGTGGAATCGCAATCTGGAATCCGACATGGATTCGTACGTGATCTTCCGCAGGACGAGCTCCGGCGTCTTCACGCAGGCGGCGCTGGCCGACAGCGTGACGTCGACATACACCGATACGGGGCTTTCGGCAGGGGAGACGTACACGTATCTGATCCGTGCGCGGGACCGTTCCGGCAATCTCGCGGACTCGTCCGCGACGGCGACGGCGGTTGCTCAGCCGAATACGCCGCCCGCGGCGCCGTCGGGCTTCTACGCTTTGCCGTGGGATTCCTCGGTACGGTTGCGGTGGAATCGGAACACGGAGGGCGACTTTGCGGGATACCGGGTCTTCCGCGCAGGTGTTACGGGCGGGCCCTACACGCAGATTTCCGGGTTGCTGACGGACACGCAGTTCACGGATTCGGGTCTTGCGAACGGGACGACGTATTTTTACGTTCTCGCCGCAGTGGATACCGCCGGCGGCCAGTCCTCCTATACCACAGAAGATTCAACGACGCCGCGCCCGCTCATCAATGTTCTCTTCCGCGTCGACGTCAACGGGCTTTCCGGCGTCACGATCGTCCGGATCGCCGGCGATCTCTTTACGCCCTCCTGGATCCCGACGGCCAATCCCCTGCGTGATCTTGGCGGCGGAATCTGGGGCGAGACCTTCGCGATGCCGATATCCACGGCGCTTCAGTACAAGTACGTGACGAACGGCGCGAATTGGGAGAACGACTTCGCGACCGCTTCCGGCAAGCGCGAGATCACGGTTGTCTCTATGACTGCCGATTCGCGCATGTTCGTGAACAACAAGTGGAATGTCGCGGGCGATCCGGCGCCGACGTCGCCTCCGGGACTGCAGGCCACCGCCACGAGCCAGAAGGTGACGCTGCGGTGGAGCAACTCCTTCGAGTACGACATCGTCGGATTCAACCTGTATCGTTCCACGACTTCGGGTTCGGGTTACTCGCTCATCGCGTCGCTCGGGACCGAGACGGGTTACAACGACACGAATGTGATCAACGGCGATACGTACTACTACGTGATGGCGGCGCGGGACCAGGTGGGACAGATCGGGCTTTTCTCCGCACAGGTCCAGGCGACGCCGGGCGCGAACCAGCCGCCCGCGGTTCCGAACGGGTTGAATGCGACGGCGGGTGATCGCCGCGTCACGCTCGTCTGGAACGCCAACGCGGAGGTCGATCTTGCCGGTTACCATCTTTATCGCGCGACGGTCGCAGGCGGGCCCTATGCGAAGATCAACACGGATACGATCCTCGGCACATCCTACGTCGACACCGGCGTCACGAACGGCGACACGTTCTATTATGTGCTAAGGTCGGTCGACATCTACGACTCGCAGAGCGCGTACTCCACGGAGGATTCCGCAACGCCTCGCGCTCCGGACACGACGGCGCCGCCGGTTCCGACCGGCCTTGTCGCGACTCCCGCTTCGGGCCAGGTCACGCTCAACTGGAACCACGTCGTCGCTGCCGACAGCACGGGCTACAATGTTTTCCGCGGGATATCCCCGTCGGGTCCTTTCGGCAAGATCAACGGGTCGCTTGCGTCGACGAACTCCTACGTCGATCTCACGGTCTCAAACGGCGTCTGGTACTACTACAACGTCCGGTCGGTCGATATGGTGAACAACCAGAGCGAATCGTCGGCGACCGTCTCGGCGCAGCCGCAGACCGCCGTCGGAGGAATCGAGGACCGGACGATCGACGGGAGCTTCTTCGACTGGAAGTACACGGACGTCCGTGCGCTCGACACATACGTCGACAACAATTACCTCTGGTGGGACGGCTTTGCGAATCATCCGGTCGGGTACGATCCGAGCCGCGACCTGACTGCTGTGTACTCGCGCGAGGGAACTTCCGATTATTTCTTCCGCGTCGATTTCCAGGATCTCGCGTTGGGCGTCGAGCAGACGAACATGAACCTGTATCTTGCGCTCGACTGGAATTCCGCGACAGGCCAGGCCTTCTTCCCCGACTTCGTCGACGCCCAGACGTCGCAACCGTGGGAGCTGATCATCGCGATCTACGACGGGGGCACGACAGGGAAGACTCTCTGGAAACCCGACTGGACGACGATCGCGTCTCCGAATGTGCGCGCCTCGTTCAACAGTCAATGGGACGCGGTCGAGATCGCCGTGCCGAAATCGCACCTGACGAATCTCGGATGGGTCTCGGGTCAGAAGATCCATCTCCAGGTCTTCACGACCCGCGACGGCACGAACAGCGGCGCGGGCGAGGTCGCGAGCCTGCCCGACATTACCGACGCCATGCCCGACTCCTACACGCAGGACGCCTATTTGAACGGCGTCATCTCGACCGAGTCTACGGTCGGCCGCGCGAAGTATTCGGTCATCCTCCACGGCAACCAGTCCCTTAACCCCGGCGGCGATATCAACAAGTGGATCTACGATGCTGTCGCGGTGACGCCGAACGGCAATCCGTCCGGCTATCACCGGGCGCTCCAGACGATGGAGCAATGCAACACGCCGGTGAACATTCACGTCTCCGGATCGCTCGCCGCCGTCATGGACATGGCGAACACGACGAACCCCCTGAACGACGGACCGACATTCAACCAGCGGATTGCGGACTTCGTCGACGACGATTGGAACGACGGCCGCAAGGGTCACATCATCGGCGGCGTATACGCGGAGCACATCATGCCATATTTCCGCGACGACACATCGATCGGAATCACGATCAACTCCCGTGCGCAGGAACTCAAGACCGACGTCCTGACGAGTTTCTACTCCCTCTCCCGGCATCCGAAGGTCTTCTGGATCCCGGAGCGCGTCGTCGATGGCCAGACGCTCGACAACGTCATCCTCGACCGCCGCACGAACACGCCGACCGGTTACACGACGACGATTCTCGATAACCTGACGCACATTTACTACTGGCTCGGTTCGTCGTTCGCTCATACGAACGAGTTCAAGCTTCTCCGGATCAACGGCGTTAACGTCTTCCAGATCAACGACCATTACGATGACCGGAAGTTCTGGGCGCAGGACAACGCCGCTAATTACGAAGTCCGGACGCGGCTTCTTGATCTCGCGCGCGCCGCGGACCAGGAGCAGGTCATGATCGTCTTCGACGACTGGGAGGCCTACGCCGGCCGGTCTTTCGCGTCGCCGAACACAATCCACGACGGGCCGGACAACTTCGATGTCTCGATGAAGTGGATCGCGCAGCATCCGTGGGTCGAGGTCGTGACGCTGGAGCAGCTTCTCGACCGGAACTGGACGCCGGTCGACGCCGGGACGAACCTGACGTATCCGAAATCGACTTATCAGTGGCTGCTGCATGCTTCGGAGATGGGCTACGACAACTGGTACTGGGGCAGCGCGCAGGAGGAGAATTTCAGCCAGCAGATTCCGCTTCTCACGGGAGATCGCTATTCGTCGCCGGCGGTTCTGAACCCGATCCCGTCCGGCAAGCGATACGGATCGATCTGGGACGCGGGGACGATTCTCCGCGACGTCTGGAGCGACATCCAGGCGTTGCCGGGGAATCAGTTGAAGCGGCTATCGGAGCAGGGATACATCCACCTCATCTACGAGACGGCTTGGCACGACGAGGACATCTCTGATAAGGCGTGGGATCCTGTTACGCGGGTCTTCACTAATCCGGACAATACCTGGGACGGGACGAGCTATTGGGCGTATGACCTCCACGGGCACGTGCGGCACATGGGGTATCTCGCGGAGGCGGCTCGATGGGCGGATTCGGTCTCCGCGGGGGCGCAGAGCGCGCTGACGGTGGTGCAGACGAAGGATCTGGATTACGACGGCGAGAGTGAATACATCCTGAAGAACTCGAGAGTCTTCGGCGTCTTCGAGAACGACGGCGGGCGCATGGTGCTGGGCGTCTCATACGACACGGCGCAGGGCGGATTCGTGATGGTCGGCAACATCATCACGAATGCTCCTTCGGAAGGCGAGGAAGAGGACGGCTCGCGGCGCATCTCCGCATTCGCGGACATGAACAACAGCGCGTACATCAACGCGAATTACTCCGTCGCGACAGGGACGGACTCCATCGTCTTCACATCCCCGGATGGATTGATCCGGAAGGATATCCGGTTGCAGCACGGTTCCGGGACGTTCGAGGCTGCATATCGCGAGAATCTTACCGGGCCCGTCTACATCAGGAACGGACTGATCGCGAACCTCCATGAGATGACGTACACCGGCGAGCGGTACGTCCAGATCGTCGGCGCGACGAACGGGTCGTACTACGGCGTGAAGAACACAAGAGCCGGCGGCGAGATTCGCCTTAACTTCGGCGGGACGACGTTCAACAGCGCCTTCACCGACGGAACGATGGATAACACGAATTCACCGTTCGTGAAGGCCGTCGAAGTGACGGGCAACGGGAATTTCACGATGTCCTTGACGTTGAATACCGACGACACGTCGGTGATTCTCGATACGCCTCCTGTTCCCTCGGGGCTCTCGGCGACTGGTGGAAACGGCCAGGTCTATCTCTCGTGGTCGCCCGTTTCGTCGGCATCGCTCGCGGGATATCACGTCTATCGCGGCACGGTGAATGGCGGGCCTTATTCGAAGATCAGCGACACACGGGCGCAGACAAATTACACGGATACGGGTGTATCGAACGGGACGACGTACTATTACGTCGTGAAGTCGGTCTCGGTTCGCGGCGCGTCTTCGGCGAATTCGAACCAGGCAACGGCCACGCCGAATCCGCCGACCGATACGCCTGCGGCGCCGACCGGCGTCACGGCAACCGCGGGGAACACGGAGATCACGGTCAACTGGACCGCGACGGACACGACTCTGGCGGGCTGGCATGTGTACCGTAGCGCGGCGCAGGGCGGGCCGTACACGCAGGTCAATGGTTCGATTCTCACCGGAGGATCCTTCACATCGACAGCGCTCACGAACGGGACGCGCTATTACTTCGTCGTGAAGGCGCAGTCGTTGTCGGGATTGTTGTCCGCTTACTCGTCCGAAGTTTCTGAAACGCCGAGCGCGTCCGCGAATGTAACGACGGTGCTGACGGCGCCATCGGCGGGACAGACGCTGACGGGAGCGGTTCCGTTCACGGCGACCTGCACGGCGCCGCAGGGAGTGAATCGCGTCGAGTTCAAAGTCGATGGCGCGCTGGCGGGGACGGCGACGACGCCGGAGCAGGCCGGCGGCGACAGCGCGGCGGGAGTCTGGGGTGTCGGGAGCAAGACGATCACGATCGACGGCGTGAACACGGCAGGGGAGTGGACGACGGCGTGCCGGATCGCGCGCGACCCGGCATGGGATCACGCCAACGTCATGAACGGCGCATGGGCGACGCACGAGACGCCGTTCGACTACACGGATCTCTACGCCGCATGGGACGCGACGTATCTCTACATCGGAATCCAGATCGTCGACGTGACCGACATCAAGGACCCATCGAACGCGGGCTCCTCGAATGGCACGCCCGCGCGCGCGATGAACCTGCCGCAGTGGCTCGCGTTCGACGTCGCTCCGGGCGGCTACACGGGTGTCAATGGCGCGGGTGCGAACACGGCGGAGTACGATGCGTGGAAGAAAGGCCAGCTCTTCGGAGGCGGCACCGGCGTCGATACGCAGATCTACTTTGCTTCGAACTTCTGGCAGGGACCGTTCCTCATTCCGTATCGCAATGGCTTCTTCCCGGATTCGAACACGATCGGGAAGCAACTGGGAGTCTTCCACGGCGCATCAGGCCAGGGATTGGCCGGAACGGAAGTCATCGGGCTCGACGGGACGAACTT
The DNA here is from genome assembly GCA_964499705.1 of uncultured bacterium. Classification (GTDB taxonomy): domain Bacteria; phylum UBA8481; class UBA8481; order UBA8481; family UBA8481; genus JBBTKW01. The sequence goes on from CAZCME010000001.1 coordinate 52,637, forward strand.
CGTCGCTCAGGGACACAACACGGGCAGGAACTCCTTCTTCGAGCTTAAGATCCCTCTCTCGTATCTCGGCGGCCCGGATCTGGCCACGAGAACGATCGGGATCATGGTCGGCCAGGGGGACGGCACCAACGCGTCCGGAGTCGATTGCATTCCGGACGATCCGGCGACATTGAACACGCAGGGCGTCGAAGTGTACAACTCGCCGAAGGAATGGGCCGACGTCGACATCTTCACGGTTCCGTTCGCCAAGATCGGAACTTCGACGGGCGGCAGCGGCGCCTCGAATACCTACCGCGTCATCGTCAACACCGCCAACTACCAGGACGGCGCGCGCGTCGTGACCGCGACGGGCATCGCGAATGGCGCGGGCGGCTCGGCATCATCATCAGCGAACGTCACTTTCGCCAACGCAGCTCCGCCGCCTCCGGCGCCGACCGGTGTCGTCGCGACGCCGGCTTCGACGCTAGTCGCTCTGAACTGGAGCGCGGCCACGGGCGCTACCGGCTACAACGTCTATATGGCGACGGTTTCCGGCGGGCCCTACACGAAGCAGAATACGTCGCTCGTTGCGGGGACGCAGTATTCGATCCCGAGCCTGACGAACGGCACGACGTATTACTTCGTCGTGACCGCGGTGAACGGCCAGGGTCTCGAGTCGCCGTACTCGTCGCAGGTGCAGGGCATTCCGGCCGCGGGCGTCAACGTCGTCTTCACCGTCGACATGCGGAACGCCGGCGCATACTCAAGCGTCCAGGTCGCGGGCAACCAGTTCACGCCGGCGTGGACACCGTCGGCGACGCCGCTCGCGAACAACACGGGCGGGACCTGGACGGTCACGCGGTCGTTCCCGTCGGGAACGCAGATCCAGTACAAATACGTGAAGGACTCGACGGGTTGGGAAGCCGACTTCGCGACGACGTCGAAGAATCGCGAGATCACGGTTGCCGACCAGGGTGGCGGAGTGATGTATGTCGATAACGTCTGGGGTCAGGAAGGCAATGCCGCTCCTGCCGGCCCGACGGGCGTGACCCTCACGGCCGCTCAATCGAGCATCACGGTCTCCTGGACGAGGAGCACATCCTTCGACGTCATCTCGCACTGCGTCTACCGCTCCCAGACATCCGGCGGTCCCTGGAACCTCGTTCACGAGACCTCGACGGTGAACTCGTGGGTCGACACGGGTCTGACGAACGGAACGCGCTATTACTATGTTGTAAGAGCGAAGGACCGCGCGAACCAATACTCCGCCTATTCGACCGAAGTGAACGCGACGCCGGGGAACGATCCGGCGCCTGCCGCGCCGACGGGCCTGGCCGCGACCGCAGGCGTCAACCAGATCGCGCTATCGTGGAATCCGAACACGGAGCCCGACCATTCCGGGTACAACGTCTGGTACACGGTCTCCGGCGGAAACGGCGTTCCCGTAAAGATCAACGGCGCGATCATTCCAACGGCCGGCTACACGCATACGAATCTCGATCCGAACCTGACGTACACGTACTACATCACCTGCGTCGACTCGGGCGCCAACGAAGGGCCGGCGTCCGCGACGGTCGCACGCCAGCCGCTGAACGGAGGGAGCCAGCAGCCGATCTACATCGCGTATCAGTGGCACATGCATCAGCCGATCTACTGGCCGTACGAGAATATCAGGACGACGTATACGACCCGCACGAACTACGCCTACGTCCGCGACGTCCTGGCGTGGCCCGACCGGGTGGATGCGTACACGCATAATCCGGTCGACGCCGTCGCGAACCACATGGCTTCCAAGCCCAACTGGGGCGCTCAGATCAGCTATTCCGGTTCCCTGCAGGAGAATATCAACAACATGGCCGCGGCCAGCGACGGATATTTTCCGGGATGGAACAACCGGTATGCGGAAGGACACGGCTGGACCACGACCCTCGGCAACCGCCGGGTGGATCTCGTCTCCTTCGGGTATCATCATCCGCTCCTGCCGTTCATCGATTATCGCGACGCCCGGCTCCAGATCCAGATGCACCGCCGCATCACGACCACGACATTCGGCAATCCCTACTCGCTCGGCATGTTCCCGGCCGAAAGCGCCTTCTCGGAGCGGATCATTCCGCAGCTTCTCGACGAGGGACTCCAGTGGGTGATGGTCGACAATCTCCATCTCGACCATTGCAACAAGAACTTCCCCTGGGCCGCGGGAGAAAAAATCAATCCCCCGAATCGCGCGGACGCCGTGAATCCTCCGCAGGGCACGTACATCAATCTCTCCTGCCAGACGAACACGAACTACAACGTCTCGCCCTGGGGATTGCGGCCGCACTACGCGAAATACGTGAATCCGAACGACGGCACGGAGCGGAAGATGATCATCGTTCCGCTCGAACGTTCTCTCGGCTACGACGATAGCTACGGCGACCGCACGCCGCAGGCTCGGCTCCAGGCTTTCCTGCCGCACAACACGGATCCGGCTCACCCGTTGCTCGTCGTGCTCGCGCACGACGGCGACAACGCGGGCGCTTCCGGGTTCCGGTATTACGTGGAGACGATGGGCTGGCTGGCGGGCGCGGATCCGAACCAGTTCCGATTCACGACGGTGCAGGATTATCTCCAGATGTTCCCGCCGGACGTCAACGACGTCGTCCACATCACGGACGGCTCATGGGTCGGCGCCGATCTCGGCGACCAGGAATTGAAGAAGTGGCTGGGCGATCCGTACCAGAGCGGCGTCGTGAACTTCGAGCAGGGCTTCAGCTCCGACTGGAACTCCTGGATGGTCATCACGGCCGGGAAGAACCGGATGCTGACGGCGGAAGCGATCGCGCCGGCGTCCGGCGACATCGGCGGGATCGTCTACAAGAACGGGAACAACACAGACAAGGCTTGGGCGGAGTTCCTTGTGGGCGAAGCGAGCTGCTTCTGGTACTGGGACGGGACGGTGCAGTGGGACGAGCAGCCCTCTCGTGCCGTGGCGAACGCGATGGTGTATGCCGATCCGATCATCGCCTCCTCGCCGGGAACGGACAATATCGCGCCGAACATCTTCTCGCTCCAGCGCGAGCCGTACAATCCGGGCGCGACCGAGGCCTTCAAGGGCGTCCAGCCCTCGGACTTCCAGGTCTTCACCTTCATCTACGACGTAAACGCGGTTTCGAATGCGACGCTCTACTACCGCATCGACGCCGACGGCGAGAATCCGATCGGCGACAATGCGAACGAGATCTACGCGGGCGGAGCGGGAGTCGGGCCGTGGGTCGCGCTGACGATGGAGACGCGCGTCTACGCCATGCCGCCTGCCGCGCAGATCCAGCCGCAGTATCGCGCGGAGATCTACCGCGCGTTCATCAACGGTCTCTCGAACACCCTCGTCGATTATTACGTCACCGCGACCGACGGCCGCGGGAATGTGTCGAAGTCCGATATTTATCATTGCTACATCGGTGATCCGAATTCGGGAGGTGGCGGGGGACGCTGGACGCCGGCCAACCCGACGTCGTCCGACACGATCACCATCACCGGCGACAAGGCCGGAAAGCTTCACTGGGGAGTGAACGGCTGGGTAGCGCCGAACGGCGTCTACTGGCCCTCGGGCACGACGACGTATGACGCGCAGTCGGTCGAGTCTCCGCTCGACGGCACATTCAAGATCGTGATCGGGCCGTTCAATAACGCCGCGCAAGCCGTGACGCGCGTCGATTTCGTCTTTCACTACAACGACGGAACATGGGACGCCAACAGCGGGTTGAACTATCGCATCGACATCACGAACGACACGACGCCGCCGGCCCAACCGACCGGCTTCACCTCATCGCCGGGCAACGGTTTCGTCCAGCTTGGGTGGACTCTCGGCGCGGGCGACGTCTCGTCGTACAAGATCTACCGCGGGACGACCTCGGGCGGGCCGTACTCCCAGGTCGTTTCGACCGGACGCGTCGCGACCTACACGGACACGGCGGTCGTGAATGCGACGACGTACTACTACGTCCTTCGTTCGGCCGATGCAACCGGCAATCTGTCCGATACGACGACGCAGATCTCCGCGACGCCTTCCGGCGTAGACACGACGCCTCCGGCGAAGCCTTCTAACGTGAACGCGACCGCGTCGGAGTTCGGCGCGACGGTCTCGTGGACGGCGAACAACGAGTACGATCTGGCGGGCTATCGGATCTATCGGTCGATTACGGCAGGATCGAGCCACGTCCTTATCGAGACGACGTCGCTCACGTCGCGTTCGCACTCTGGCCTCAATCCCGCCGACACGTACTACTACGTCATCGTCGCGTTCGATTCTTCTGGAAACGCATCCGACACATCGACGGAAAAAGCGATCAAGCCGCTTGCGGCCCAGCCGCCGGCCGCTCCGACGGGCGTCGCCATCACGGCGGGCAACGCGGTCTGCACGATCACGTGGAATGCGAACGGGGAGCCTGACCTCGCGGGATACAACGTCTACCGCGCTCAAGGCTCGTCCACCGCACCGTATGTGAAGGTGAATGGCTCGACGGTTGTCGTTACGAATTACGCCAACTCCGGCCTCACGAATGATACGACGTACTACTTCCGGATCCGCGCGGTGGACACGGCGGGCGCGGAGTCGGATTCGTCCGCGATCGTCTCCGCGACGCCCGTGGCAGGAATCACCGTGGCGTTCCGCGTGAACGTGACCGGATTCTCGCCGGGCGTGGTCCAGATCGCCGGCAATCAGTTGACTCCGACGTGGACGCCCTCCGCGAATCCCATGACGAACGAGGGCGCCAACATCTGGAAGATCGAGAAGACGTATCCGGTCGGTACGGTGATCCAGTACAAGTTTGTCCGCGACACGACGACCTGGGAAAGCGACTTCCCGGCGGGCGCGTCGACGAATCGCGACATCACCGTTGTCGATCAGGGCGGCGGGAAGATGTACGTCAACAACACATGGAATGTCGACGGCGACGCGATTCCCGCGACGCCGACGGGATTGCAGGCGACGGCAGGAGCGGGGGCCGTGAACCTCACGTGGAATGCCGTGACCGTCTTCGACCTGGACGGCTACTGTGTCTACCGCGCGACCGCCGTGGGCGGGCCGTATGCGAAGATCGCGAACCAGATCACGCTGACGAGCCGGAACGATTCGGGGCTCGTCAACGGGACGACGTACTATTACTACGTCACCGCGGAGGATTCCGCGGGACAGGCGAGCGGCGCTTCGTCGACGGTGAACGCGACGCCGATCATTCCCGATACGACCTCTCCCGCCGTCGTTTCCGGTGTCGACGCGACGGTCCAGGGCTCGACGATTCGCGTCGCCTGGAATCCCAACGGCGAAACGGATGTGGTCGGATACCGGGTCTACCGTTCCGCGAGCGCGAACGGCGCCTACACGCAGTTGAACGGGACGATCGAGACCGATTCCGACTATTCCGACTCCACGGTCTCCGTGAACACGGTCTACCACTACCGCGTGAGGGCGCAGGATGCCTCGGGGAATCTCTCCGACACATCGAGCGCCGATTCCGCCTCGGTCACGGGCAATCCGATCGGCGTCGACGGCGATCCTTCCGAATGGACCGGCACGGGTCCAACGACCGACCGGACGTATAGCATCATCAACGGCCAGTGGATCTGGAGGGATCCGCCCGCCGACCAGCGGACGGATGCGACGGATCCGGACTCGAACTACGACCTGACGGAAGTTCGATTCACGGGCGATGTGAACGGCGTTTCGTTCCTCGGCAAGTTCACGGATATTTCCGCCTCCAATCTTCCGTTCATCTCCCTGGCCGTCGACAAGGACCAGCTCGCCGGATCGGGCGAGGAGTGGTTCTCCTCGAACACCGACATGACGATGGCGGACACGGGACGCCGCGATTACGAGATCGTCATCAACTCCAACAAGACCGGCTACTACGGCGTCGGCGACAACAACTGGAACTGGAGCGACACGGGATCGTCCTTCATCTCGCCGGGCAATAATGTGATCGAAGCGAACTTCCAGTGGTATTCGCTCGGGATCACCCTGCCTAAGCTCGTCCGGTTCACGATGGGCGTCGCGCAGCACGACGGCGCGGGAAGCGCCGCGGAGATCTTCGGCTCCGACGCGTTGGACGCCGTCACGACGGCGACGGGCAACACCTGGACGGAGATATCCGACGGCCAGCTCGACTACAACTTCGACATTGGCTTCAACGCCGACGGCAAGGTGAACTCCGCTCCGGATACTCCGACGTGGATTGCGCCGGCGGACGGAGCGAACCTCACGTCGCCCCTGATCACGTTCCAGTGGAACCAGTCGGACACGGACGGCGCGATCGCGGTCAGTCCCTATTATGAGATCCAATACGCGACGAACTCCGGCTTCACCACCGGGCTCGTCATCGATTCCGGCGCGGGCAACCTGACGTCGCGCGACAGGACATTCTCCGGCAGCGGCACGTACTACTCCCGCGTCCGGATGCGCGACGACTTCCTCTGGTCGGGCTGGTCCGCGACACGGACATTCTCCGTCGTCGATTCGACCGCGCCCGACGGCAGCGCGTCCGACTGGCTCGGCGTCGCCTCGACGACGGCCAACGAGAGCACGGTCGACAAGGGCGAGTGGATCTGGACGGACGCGAACACGGATGAGCGGACGGACGGCACGGATCCGGACGGAAACTACGACCTGAAGGAACTGCGCCTGAAGGGTGACACGAGCTATCTCTTCATCCTCGCGAAGTTCCGCGACATCACCACGACGACGCTGCCGTACCTGGCGATCGGCGTCGAGACCGACCAGATCTACGGAAACGGCCAGAAGTGGTTCGGTAACGGCTCCGACCTGCAGATGGACACGAACGCCTGGCGCGAACTCGAGCTCGTGATGAACAACAACAACGTCGGATTCTATTCGACGATCAACTCCTGGGTCTGGAACGACAGCGGAGCACGGACAATCTCGACGACGAACGACCTGATCGAAGCGCGGTACGTCTGGTCGGATCTGAAGATCGTCCTGCCGAAGAAGCTCCGGTTCTCGGCGATGACGGCGGAGAACGACGCGGGCAACGTGAAAGATCGGTACAACGCGGACGCGCTCGACGTCGTGACGCAATACAGCGGCAACACGTGGGGCGAGGTCCAGGATACCGTTCTCAACTTCTGGGTCGATCTCGACTTCAACCGGAGCGGGCTCATCAATACCCGGCCCGGCAAGCCGTCGCTCATCGCTCCGCTCGCCGGCGTCACGCTGAACACGTCCACCGTCTCGTTCCAGTTCGCATGGAGTGACGCGGACTCCGGCGCGATCGCGAATCCGAAGATCGAGCTGCAGCTCTCGACCGATTCGGCGTTCCAGACGATCGTCGCCACCTGCGTGGAGTTCGATCTCGACACGCTCTGCGCAGCGTCGCTTTCGTCCGGAGGCAACTTCTGGTGGCGCGTCCGGACGTTCGACGACTTCGAGACCTCGGTCTGGTCTGACACGCGCGACTTCCGCGCCGATTTCTACGCGGCGCCGATCACGCTCCTGGAGCCGCCCGACGGCATCGACACGAACACGTCCTTCGTCCGCTTCGCGTGGACGCAGCCGCTCGATGACCTCTCCGGTCTCGATTCGTTCCTCCTGGAGATCGGCACATCATCGACATTCGATACCTACCAGCAGACGCGGACGGTCGATTCGAATTCGTACCAGCTCCTGAAGCAGGGCGAGACGGTCTACTACTGGCGCGTCCGCGCGGTGGATCGAGCGGGCAACATGGCGACGAGCGCGACGCGGTGGCTGAGGCTTGACACGTCCGTGACGGTGAGCGCGGTGACGCCGACAGCGGGCGCGGCAACCAACGATTCGACGCCGACATACACGTGGACGGGCAACGGTTCGGTCTACGTCTTCCAGCTCGCGCCGGACGCGACCTTCTTCACGCTGCAGGATTCGGTGACGCTCCCCGGAACGACGTACGCTCCGAGCGGAGCGACGTATCACGCGCATGGTGGACACTACTGGCGCGTTCTCGCGTGGGACACGGTCGGCAATTCCGCTTCTACCGCGAGCCGCGCGATCGGAATCGACACGTCGGTCAGCGTGAATTTCGGCGCGCCGGCGAACTCCACCGACACCAACCAGCAGCGGCCGGTCTTTTCATGGAGCGGCGATGCGGACACGTGGACGTTCGAGATCTCGCGCTTCACGGACTTCTCGGTTCTCTACGACAACACGACGACGGCGGCGCTGACCTATCAACCGGGCGCCAATTACGCGGGTGACACGTACTACTGGCGCGTCCGCGGACAGGACACGTTCGGGAATACTGCCACGGCCACCTACCGGCAGATCGTCATCGACACCGGCATCACGGTAAACCAGACATCGCCGATCGACGGCGTCGAGACGAACGATGCGACGCCGACCTTTGCCTGGACGGGCGATGCGGACACGTACATCGTGGAGATCGCGACGGACGCCGGATTCGCGGCGATCATGGACTCGAAGACGACGAACGGTCTCTCCCATACCCCGGCGGCGAATTACAACCAGGGACTCTTCTACTGGAGGATCCGCGCTCAGAAGACGGCCGGCTCTTCCAAGACGACACCGACGCGCACGTTCCGGATCGACACGTCCGTCGTCGTGACGCTCGTTTCGCCCGTCGCGAATCTTGAGACGAGAAGCCTCCGTCCCGTCTTCACATGGACGGGCGACGCGCTCTCATACAACTTCCAGGCTTCGACGTCGGCGACCTTCGCGACGCTCGTCGACACGACGATCTCTTCCGGTTTGATCCGCACCGCCGCCGCCGACTATCGCGCCGACACCTACTACTGGCGCATTGTAGCGCGTGACACGGTCGGTAACATCGAGACGTCCCCGGTCCGGATCCTGATCGTCGATACCGGCGTGACCGTTTCGTCCTCCACGCCGGCTGACGGATTCCGCACGAACGATTCGACTCCGACGTTCACGTGGACGGGGACAGGGGAGACGTACATCCTGCAGGTGTCGCGCTTCACGGGATTCGACACGTTGACGGACGTCGTCACGACGGCGGCATCGACTTATACGCCATCCGCTTACTACGGAGCCGCAGCGTATCACTGGCGCGTGATCGCTTCGGACGACGCCGGCAATATCGAGACGTCCGTCGACCGGATCGTCACGATCGATACGTCGATCACGGTCGCACTCTCCTCGCCGTCGAATGTGTTCCGGACGAACAGCACGGCTCCGGCATTCGCCTGGACCGGCGACGCCGACACGTGGACACTGCAGGTGGCGCGCGACGCGGCCTTCACGGCGATCGTGGAGAACCGGACCCAGACGCTTGCGTCCTTCACCGGAGCCGGTTACAGCGCCGACACGTACTACTGGCGAGTTTCCGGCGCCGACTACGCCGGGAATCGCGACACGACTTCGTCACGCTCATTCACGGTCGACACGACGGCGGCGGTGACGCTCACGTCTCCCGCCGCGTCGACGGTGACGAGCGACTCGACTCCGTCTTTCACCTGGACGGGCGACGGCGACACCTTCACGATCCAGGTCTCGTCCTCGTCCACGTTCGCGACCATCCAGGACAGCGCGATCTCGGGCGGCTACACCTATACTCCGTCCGCCCGTTACTACGGTTCCGGCGTCTGGTACTGGCGCGTTCTCTCGCGCGACGTCGCGGGCAACGCGGAGACGACCGCGTCGCGGACATTCACGGTGGATACGGGCGTCGTCGTGACGCTCTCGACGCCCGCCGACGGCGCCCGCGTCAACTTCGTGACGCCGACGTTCGCCTGGACGGGTGACGCCAACATCTACGTGATCCAGGTCTCGACCGCATCGACATTCGCCTCTCTCGTGGACTCGAAGACGACAACCGCCTTGAACCATACGCCGGCCTTCGCCTATCCCGCGGACACGGTCTATTGGCGCATCGTCGGTTTCGATACGGTCAATGTCGAGACGAGCGCATCGCGCGTTCTCGTGATCGACACGCAGGTGGCCGTCTCGCTCACGTCTCCCGCGAACGGATCCCGGACGAACGACTCGACGCCCGCCTTCGCGTGGACGGGCGGCGGCGACACATGGAACATCGAGGTCTCCCGCTTCTCCAACTTCGGATCGCTTCTTGACGCCGCCACCCTGGCCGGGACGACGACCTACACTCCGGCGCAGTACTATCCGGCGGATACGCTGTACTGGCGGGTGACCGCGCGGGATTCCGTCGGCAATTCCGCGACCACGGCGTCCCGCTCGCTCGTCATCGACACCTCCGTCGTCGCTGCGCTCTCGTCGCCCGACGATCTCTTCCAGACGAACGACACGACGCCGGCGTTCGTCTGGACGGGCGACGCCCAGACCTGGCTCCTTCAGGTCTCGCGCTTCACGAACTTCAGCGTCCTCTTCGACTCGTCCGCGACCGCGTCCACCAGCTACACGACGACGATCCTGTATCCGACGGATACCTATTACTGGCGCATCGCAGGGCAGGACGACGTGGGGAATCGCGAGACGACCGCATACCGGACGCTCATCATCGACACCGGCCTGGTCGTCAACCTCGCGACGCCCGCGGCGAATCTCGAGACGAAGAGCCTGAGGCCGGTCTTCTCATGGAGCGGCAACGCGGACACGTACATCTTCCAATTGAGCGCATCGGCAGCGTTCGCGACGATTCTGGACAGCCAGACGGGCGCGACCGCGACCTTTACGCCCGTGGCCGATCGCGCCGCCGACACGTACTACTGGCGCGTCGTGGCGAAGGACAACGCGGGCAACACGGAGACCTCCGCGTCGCGCGTTCTCTTCATCGACACGGCACCGCCGTCCGCCCCGGCGCTCGCGTCCCCCGCCGACAGCGCGACGACGCGTAACGTCATCACGGTCTTCACGTGGACGGGCGATGCCGATTCGTACGCCATCGAGCTGGCGCGCGACTCCGTCTTCGCTTCCGTCGTCCTCGCGGAGACGAGGCCCACCGTTTCGGCGACGTCGCCTCAGCTCGGGCGCGACACTTACTGGTGGCGCGTACGCGGCTACGACGACGCGGGCAACGCGGGACCCTGGAGCGGCATGCGGGCTCTGTTCGTCGATACGCTCATCACGGTATCGGGCACGACACCCGCGGACGGCGCGCGGACGAACGACTCCACGCCGACCTTCACCTGGACCGGCAACGGCGACACGTACACGATCGAGGTGTCGCGCCTCGCCAATTTCGCCGCGCTCACGATCCAGGCGACGACGACGGCCTCGACCTTCACGGCCGGAGGTTCGCTCGGCGCCGACACGTACTACTGGCGCGTCAGCGCCGTCGATTCGTTCGGCAATGCCGGCGTTTCGACGACCCGTTCCTTCGCCGTCGACACGTCCGCGACGGTGACGCTCGCGACGCCCGCGGACAATACGGTCACGAACGACACAACACCCTCCTTCGCGTGGTCGGGCGACGGAGATACCTGGACGATCCAGGTCTCGCGACTCGCCAACTTCTCGACGATCTACGACGCGTCGACCTCCGCCGTGGCGACATACACGACGGGAGGCTATTACGGAGCGGACACGTACTACTGGCGTGTCGTCTCGCTCGACCAGGCGGGCAACTCGGAGACCTCCGGATCGAGGATCATCGTGATCGATACCGCGGTATCCTCGACGCTCGCCACGCCGGCCGACAGCACCCGGACGAGCGATTCGACTCCCTCCTTCACATGGACCGGCTCGGGCGACACGTACCGGCTCGATATTTCGAAGTCGATCACGTTCGCGCCGCTGCAGGCGACGGCCACGACGTCGGCGGTTTCGCATACGCTCACGACATACCTCGGCCAGGACACTTACTACTGGCGCATCGTTTCGCTCGACGTGGCCGGCAATACCGATACGTCCGCGGGCAGGATGCTTGTGATTGACACGTCCGCGACGGTGTCGCTGACGTCTCCCGCCGCAGGCACACGGACGAACGACTCAACGCCCGCGTTCTCATGGAGCGGGGAGGCGGATACATGGACGTTCGAGATCGCCCGGATCGCGGACTTCTCCGCGCTCGTGGAGAGCCGCGTCACCGCGGCGACGTCCTATACGCCCTCGACCCTCTATTACGGCCATGACACGTATTACTGGCGTGTCTCGGGATCCGACGTCGCGGGTAATTCCGCCGTCGCCGCCTCCCGGACGCTTTACATCGATACGCTCATCTCCGTCAGCGCATCCTCGCCCGCCGCGAATGCGGAGACATTGGTGCTGCGGCCGGCCTTCGCCTGGACGGGAGCAGCGGACTCTTACCGGTTCGACCTCTCGCGGTCGGCGACCTTCGCGACGCTCGTGGAGACATCCGCGATGACGGCGCAGGGACTGACGATCGCCTCGAGCCTGACTGCGGACACGTACTATTGGCGCGTGGCGGCCTGGGATGCGGCCGGCAACGCCGACACGACCGCGGCGCGGACTCTCTTCGTCGACACGGGCGTCACCGTTGCGTCGGCGCCGCCCGCCGACAATACGAGGACGAACGATTCGTCGCCCTCCTTCACGTGGGCGGGCGACGGCGATTCATACACGTTCCAGATCGCGCGCGACACATCCTTCGGTGCGATCGTCGATTCGAGAACCACGGCTGCGGCGGCCTACACGACCTCCTTCTACTACGGGGCGGACACGTATTACTGGCGCGTGCTGGCGACGGATGACGCGGGCAATCTGGCGTCTTCCGCCTCGCGGCTCATCGTGATCGACACGGGCGTCGTCATCGCGCTTTCATCGCCCGCCGACGGCGCGCTCTCGAACGATTCCACGCCGGCTTTCACGTGGACGGGCGACGCGGATACGTACGTTCTCCAGGTATCCAGCACGTCGACGTTCGCTGCGATCTTCGACTCGAGAACGACCTCGGCGACGACATATACGCCTTCCTCGGGATATGCGACCGACACCTACTGGTGGCGCGTGATCGGATACGACGCGCTGGGCAACGTTGAGACGACGGCATCCCGGACGTTCCGGCTCATGACGGCCGTTGCCGTCAACCTCCTGACGCCGTCGGACAGTTTCTACGCGAACGTGCTCTCCCCGTCTTTCACGTGGACCGGCACGGGCGACACGTACACGTTTCAGCTCTCGTCGTCCCCGACGTTCGCGACGCTTGCGGAGAGCGTCCAGCAGCCGACGCTCTCGAGAACCACCGCTCTCTCGCTGGGAGCGGGTGTCTGGTATTGGCGCGTCATCGCCCGCGACGTGGCCGGGAACACCGACACGGCCGTCGCGCGCGCGCTCGTCATCGACACCTCCGCTTCGGTCGCACTGGCGACGCCGGCGGATGCGACGCGCACGAGCGATTCGACGCCGTCCTACTCATGGACGGGCGACGGGGACACATGGACGGTTCAGATTGCGCGCGACGCAGGCTTTGCAACAATCGTGCAGCAGTCGACGGTGAACGTTCAGACATACACCGCGACGATCCTCCCGGAGGACACGTACTACTGGCGCGTGATCGCGAGAGACAAAGCCGGCAACTCCGACACGGCTGCCGCTCGCAGCTTCATCGTCGATACCTTTGTCAGTGTCGCGCTCGATACGCCGGGAGACCTGTACAAGTCCCGCGACGTCACGCCGAACCTTTTCTGGACCGGCACGGGCGATACGTACCGCGTGGAGATATCCCGCTCGGCGACCTTCGCGCCGCTTTACGAGACAGCGACTCTTGCGGCTTCGCCCTTCAACTCTGCCGTCGTTTACCCGGGCGACACCTATTACTGGCGCGTCATCGCGACGGACCAGGCGGGCAACTTCGACACGACAGCGGCGCGCCGGTTCATCGTCGACACAACGGCGCCGGACACATCAACGACTGTGACGCTCACGACGCCCGCCGATCAGCACGACACGAGCGACTCGACGCCGACCTTCCTCTGGTCGGGCGACGCGGACACGTACATCATCCAGGTCGCGCGTGACACGTCGTTCGCGGCGCTTGTCGACGCAGCGACGCTTTCCGGCGCGGTCTCGTATACGACGGCCGGATACTATGCGCAGGATACATACTACTGGCGCGTCATCGGATTCGACGTTGCCGGCAATTACGACACAACGCCGGCCCGCCGCATTGCGATCGATACAACGGTGAACGTGGCTCTCGCGTCGCCGTCCGATGCCATTCAGACGCTCGATACGCGTCCGACGTTCACGTGGACCGGCGACGGCGACACATATCTGCTGGAGCTCGCCTTCAACGACAACACCTTTGCGACGCTCCATGATTCCCAACTGAGCTCGGCGCTGACCTACCGTCCCTCCGCCGCGAAATACATGGGAGCCGGGATCTACTACTGGAGAGTGACGGTCTGGGATCGGCTCGGCAATCAGAAGACCGCGTCCACCCGGTCGCTCTTTATTGACACGGAAGTCCGCGTCACGCTCTCGACGCCTGCCGACGGCGATTCGACGACGAACAACCGGCCGACGTACACCTGGGCGGGCGACGCGGACACGTACTGGCTCCAGGTCTCCACGAGCGCGGTCTTCGCCACGATCTACGATTCGAAGTATCAGGCGGCGAACAGCTACACGCCGGGCTTCTCGTCATCCGGCGGCACTTATTACTGGCGCGTGACCGGCTACGATCAGGCCGGCAACATCTTCACAACGACCGGCCGGTCGCTGCTCATCGTGAACGCGCTGACGCTCTCGCTCACAGCTCCGGCCGACAACATCCGCACGACCGATTCGACGCCGTCCTTCACCTGGACGGGCAACGGCGATTCCTACACGTTCGAGATCTCCAAATCGTCATCGTTTGCGACGACGATCGACACGAAGAACCTTACGGTGACGAATTACGCGCCCGCGGGCTACTACGGAGCCGACACGTACTACTGGCGCGTCATCGGCCGCGACTCGGCCGGCAACACCTTCACGTCGCCGACGCGCACGCTCGGCATCGACACCATCGCGGCGGTTTCCCTGACGTCGCCGGCGAGCGGCACGCGGACGAAGGATACGCGCCCGATCCTGGTGTGGTCCGGCGACGCGACGTCGAACGCGAGCGACGTCTTCACGGTCCAGGTCTCGACGTCCCTCTCCTTCGCGACGATCGCGGCGACGACGTCCGGCTATGTCTCCTCCTACCAGCCGACGCTTGTCGCGGATACATACTACTGGCGCGTGCTTCTCGTCGATGCGGCGGGCAATGCGGACACGTCCGCGACCCGCATTCTCGTGATCGACACGATCGCGCGCGTCACGCCGACGGCTCCCGCCGACGGGCTCCGCACGAACAGCACGACGCCCGCTTTCACATGGACCGGCGACGGCGACGCCTTCACAATCCAGGTCTCGAAGGTGAATACGTTCGCGACGATCGCGGCGACAACGACCGGATCGATCTACAGCTATACGCCGACGCTTGCCGCGGATACGTATTACTGGCGCATCTTCGTCACGGACGCCGCCGGCAACGCGGACACATCCGCGACGAGATCTCTCGTCATCGACACGCTGGCCTCGGCGACATTGACCGTCCCGGCGGATAACCTCCGCACGAGCGACTCGCGCCCGATCTTCACATGGACGGGCGACGGAGATACCTTCACGATCCAGGTCTCGAAGGCGAACACGTTCGCTTCGATCGCGTACACGAATACGTCCTCCGTGATGACATACCAGACGACGCTCGCGACGGACACATACTACTGGCGTGTGCTCGCTTCGGACGCGGCCGGCAACGCGGGCGTTTCGGCCACGCGCACGCTCGTGATCGACACGAGCGTCGTCGTGACGCTCACATCACCTGCAGATCTCTTCGCTCAGACGGAGACGAAGCCGACATTCACATGGACCGGCGACGCGGATACATACATCCTTCAGATCTCGACCTCCTCCTCCTTCGCGACGATCTTCGACTCGAAGACGACCTCGTCTACCTCTTACACACCTGCGCTCGGCTACGCGCTCGACACGTACTACTGGCGCGTTACAGGTCAGGACAACCTCGGCAATGTC
This sequence comes from uncultured bacterium, assembly GCA_964499705.1. Classification (GTDB taxonomy): domain Bacteria; phylum UBA8481; class UBA8481; order UBA8481; family UBA8481; genus JBBTKW01. Next base: position 68,562 of record CAZCME010000001.1, read on the forward strand.
TTTACGACCGCGTCGAGAACGCTCTATCTTGTCCTCATTCCGCCGCCTCCGGCGCCGAACGATTCGACGACGTCCTTTGCCGACGTCATAACGGTCTCGAGTTCGCTCGGTTCCTCCGGTCTCCGCGTGACCGGCACGTCCATTACGCTGTCGACCGGCTTCAGCGATTCCGTTCTCTCCGTCGTTTTCGAATATCGGACGGTGATGGACGCGACATGGCGCTCGTGCACGATCGCGACGAACAGCGGCTCGAACCCGGATACGAAGGGGCCGCTCTGGAGCATCTACTGGGATGTCTCGGCACTGCCCGAGGACACGTACTACCTCCGCGCGACCGCGACCAAGCTGGACGGAACGATGGACTCCACACCCTCCACGATCAGCCTGATGAAGAGCGCGATATTGCCGCAGATCCAGGAGTGGCACGACACGGCGCTGAACCGGCACATCCGCCGCCAGGCCGTGATGCGCGCGACATGGGACACGATCATGATTGCCGACGGCACGATGCTCATTATTCCGCCGACCGCGATTCCGGGGACGGACAGCATGTGGGCGCGGGTCACGGCCCATGCCGCGGCTCCTGCGGAAGCGCCCGCTCCGGGCGCCGGCAGCGTTCTCGTAGCCGGAACATCAGGCACGTATCGCCGTTTCGAATTCGAGAACGGCCAGTCGACGTTCAACGATTACGTCACGATCGGGATGCCGTATTCCGAAGCCGGGCTCACCGTCACCGAAGGCGAACTGGCCATCTACTATTACGACGCGGGCCTCCAGAGCTGGGTCAAGACCGACAGTTGCTGGGTGGACACGGTCCGGAACATGGCCTGGTGCCGCGTCCGCCACTTCACGGACTTCGCCGTCTTCGGAGCCGCCGCCGCCGGAAATCTCGGCAGCGTCATCGTCTATCCGAATCCGTTCGTTCCCTATGACAACGACGTCCAGACCGGCCAGCCGTTCGTGCGGGGCGACAACACGACCGGCATCATCTTCTCGCGGGTCACATCCACGGTCGACATCGACATCTACACGATCGCGGGCCGCAAGGTCTCCACGATCCATGCGACGAACACGGGCGGCAACGTCCAATGGGATGTCCGGAACGACGAAGGCCGTGAAGTCGCCTCCGGCGTCTACTTCGCCATCATCCGCGCGCCGAACGGCGAGCGGAGCGTGCAGAAGTTCATGGTGATCCGATGACCTTGTTTGTTAACCACAAAGACACAAAGACACGAAGAAGAACGAAAAAATATTATTTCGTTCTTCTTCGTGTCTTTGTGTCTTCGTGGTTATTTGCCGTTGCTTCCGATGCCGCCACATTTTCGGGCGCCGGATCCACGGGTGCGCAATTTCTGGAACTCGGCGTCGGAGCGAGGTCGGCGGCGATGGGGGAGGCTAATGCCGCGTGGGCGAACGACGTCTACGGCCTCTACTACAATCCGGCGGGCGTCGCCCGGTCCTCCCGATTCGAGGCCGGCTTCGTTCATAACAATCTCTTCAGCGAAATTTCCTACAATTACCTCGGCTATATCCATCCACTTTCCTACGGCGGGACGATCGGCGTTGATCTGACCTATCTCGACCTGGGCACCGTCAAGCGCACCACGATCGCCTCGGGAACCGCCGGAACATTTCTCGGCACGGCCAGCGCTCATGATTTCGCGGTGGGTCTCACATACGCGCGGCCCTTTCGCTCCTTCCTCGACCTCGGCGGAAAGATCAAGGTCATCAACGAGAGCCTCGACGACAGGAGCGCGACCGCGGTCGCTGTGGACCTGGGCGCCACCTGGCGGCCTCCGGTTCAAGGATTGACAGTCGGTCTCTCCGCGTCCAACATGGGATCCTCCCTGAAATTCGTCCGCGAATCGGAGGACCTGCCATTCACCGTCCGTCTTGGCGGCGGATACAGGAACGCCACGGGCCGATGGGGCGTCGTTTCCGATGTCGTATGGATCTCCAACCAGGATGTCGAGGCCAAGGTGGGCGGCGAAGTCTGGGTCTGGCCGGAGCATTTCGTCCTGCGGGCGGGATTCAACGCCGCGAATGAAGTGACACGCGGCGGAGCCACGGCCGGAGCGGGATTCCACTGGGACGACCTTGCCGTCGATTACGCGTTCACGCCGTACGGAGATCTTGGCAACGGCCACCAGGTGTCCTTGACGTATCAGTTCGGACAGCCGCGTCGCGCGCCCGGCGGCGCCGTCATCAGGCGCGCCGATCCGGCATCGACATCCGCGACCGCGCCCCAGCCCGCGGGCTCCACGCGTCAGCAGTACATGCCCGTCGTTGCGCAGCAGCCCAACTCGCTCCTGGCCATGCCCTTCCGTTTCCAGTCGGGAGATCCTAAATTCGTCTGGCTGGGATCGGCCATCCCGGAGGTCTTTCATCATCTCTGGAAAAAGTCGAACCTTAAGGCCGCCGATGCCGTGAGCGCCGCCTACACAGTGGAAGGCGATTACTGGGTCGTCGACAATCTCCTCATCATCACCGCGAAGCTGAATCACGAAGGATACGAAGCGAAGACCTTCCAGTGGCGCGGCGACGTCAGTCGCGCGTTTCTCATCTTCGACGACATGGTTCATGACGTGAACAACGAATTGCTGTTGCGTGGCGTTTCGATCCCCATCCCCTCGTGGCCGCGAAGAAGGCGATAAGAGAAGGACGAGGGATGAGGGATGAAGTACGGCTACTGCATGAGGATGGTATTCTTCATCTTTTTCCTCTCTTCCTGCGCTCCGCTTTACGCCGTCTTCGAACAGGACGATCCCCGGCTCATCATGAAAGTGGATCGTCTCTACCGGCTTCCACTTCCCGCTGACGGCGGCTCCTATCTCCTCATCCAGGGCGTCGGCGGCAAGTTGAGCCACACGGGCGACCAGACGTGGGCGTTCGACTGGGCGATGCCGGAAGGGACGCCCGTTTGCGCGGCGCGTGCCGGCGTCGTGGAAACTGTGTTGATGGAGAGGGAGTCCGCGACGGTACCTCTGGAATCGCGCGTCGCCGGAGAAGTGAGAATCCGCCACGCGGACGACACGCTGGGCGTCTACGCCCATATCCGCTCGGCCCGTGTTGAAAAGGGGAGACGAGTCGCGGCGGGGGATATTATCGCCGAGAGCGGCAACACGGGATTCTCCACGCGGCCGCATCTCCACTTTCACGTGGAGAAGGACGGCAGGAGCATCCCGGTGGGGTTCAGCGATGTGGATGATGAAGAGGGAACGCCGCGTTCCGGCCGCGATTACGCGGCGCGGTATTGAAGCGAGCGAGGCGAACGAAGCGAAGGACGATTACTTCGCGGCGGCCTTTTTTGCGACGCGGGATACGATCCTGGAAGCGGTGTTGCGGTGCAGGACGCCTTTTCTTGCCGCGCGTCCGACGGCGCTGGTGACCAGCTTCAATGCGGCATCCCGGTCTGCGCCCGTCGCCGCTTCAGCCTTCTTGCGCAGCGTCTTGATGGCCGCGATGGCGGACTGGTTTCTGGCTCGGCGCCTGGTGGCCTGACGCTCTTTCTTCAGGGCGTCCTTGTGTCGCTTCATGTCAGTGGTCTCCTCGTTCAAATTGCCCGGTCCCTCAGGACGGCGCAACACAATACTCCAGGGAGTCGACACCGGTCAAGAAATTTGCAATTTGTGATTTTTTGTCTTTTCCTTGTCATTAAAATCATGTACAAAAACGCGCCGGCAGGTTGAAAGACCCGGATTTTAGGGTTGAAAAGCGATAGAATCTTAACGAACGCAAAGGATCGAGTCTCATGGCGAAAACCGCGAAAACGAAGAAAGCCGTCCCCGGAAAGAAGGCGACGAAGGCTCCGGCGAAGAAATCCGCCCCGGTGAAGGCGCCCTCAGCCAAGGCGGTTGTGATGAAGAAGTCATCCAACGGAAAACCCGCAAAAGCAGCGCCTCTGAAGATCGAGAAAATCCGCGAGCAACTTCTCCTGGAGCAGGCCAAGCTGAAAAAGCGCATCGGTGTCATTCATGACGACGATTCCACTTCGGATAACTCCGATGTCGGCGATATCGCCGACGTCGCGGCGTCCCACGAGACCCGCGAGATTCTCCGTGAGCTTCAGTCGACCGAGGAAGAACAATACAAGCAGATCCAGGCGGCCTTGAAACGGATCGAAGCCGGCACGTATGGGAAATGCCAGAGATGCGGCAACGCGATCGAGCCCGCCCGGCTCGAAGCCCTTCCCCATGCTCCCACATGCATCGCCTGCAAGCGCAAAGAGGAACGCGGCGAGTTTCCGAAGTCCTGATCCGGAGCCGGTGCAGTTAACCACGTTTCTCATACGCTCCGTCGGGTTTCAATTTCTGCGCTCCTTTGCCTCGTCTTTTCGATCGCCGTCTCCGCGGATACCATCCATGTCATCCTGAAGGATCGGGTTTCCTCCGTACGCATCCGCGTCGATGGCCGGAATGTCCTGCTCACCTCGCGCTCCCGGTTGCCCTGGCGCGCATCGCCGCGAGCGGGATTCGCGGTGGTGGAGGGAAGACCCTATCGCGGGGGCATTATCGTCCGGCGTTCAAGCAACAGGATCACCGTCGTCAACGAGCTCGACATGGAGGATTACCTCAAGGGCGTCGTTCCCGCGGAGATGCCCGCGACATTTCCGCTGGAGGCGCTCAAGGCGCAGGCCGTCGCGGCACGCACCTATGCACGCTATCGCGCCGCTCAGTCCGGATTCTCCGGCCTGCTGCCGACCGTCTCGGATCAGGTGTATCGCGGCGTCGCCGCGGAATCGGACACTTCGAACAACGCCGTCACATCCACTACCGGCGAGGTGCTCGCTCTGGGCGCCGATGTCATCCCCGCTTATTTTCATTCCACATGCGGAGGCATGTCCGAGCGGGCGTCGCATGTCTGGCCGCCGACATCGCGGCAGCCGCGCGATCGCACCTGGCTCGATGCCGACCGATACATCTTCGTGCCGTCTCCGGATGGATTCTGCATGGCTTCTCCGCACTTCGTTTGGACATCGCGGATTCCCGTGTCGCAGATGGCCGCCGTGATCCGGAAGCTGACCGGAAGGCGGGGGCTTTTATCACTGGGGATATCCGCGAGAAATGAATCCTGGCGGGCCGCGAATTTCGAGGCTGTCTTTCACGTCCGAAAGGATGACACCGCGACGATGCTCATCAACGGGCCGCGGCTGCGAATGGCGGTCGGCCCGAACCGGCTGAAGTCGCTTCTCTGCGATGTCCGGGTCGAAGAAAATGATTTCGTCTTCACCGGCAACGGATGGGGGCATGGCGTCGGGCTCTGCCAGTGGGGCGCGCACGGCATGGCATCCGCCGGTTTCGACTATCGCGCGATTCTCCGGAAATATTATCCCGGCGCGGTCCTGGATGGCCCCGCGCGAATCGAGGATTGGCCGAGCGCGCCGCTTGAGCCGGCATGACCGGCAGGTCCCATGACGAGGCGCATTACGATATCCCGCTTCCTGAGGAACTGATTGCACGGTATCCCGCTCCGCTTCGCGACGCATCGCGGCTCATGGGCGTCGATTCCCTCGCCGGCAAAATCGAGGACCTCGGATTGTTTCACAACCTGCCCGCTCATATCCGGCCGGGCGATCTGCTCGTCGTCAATGACACGCGTGTTTTCCGAGCCCGCCTGCGGGGGAAACGAAGAACGGGCGGCGCCGTGGAAACCGTTCTCCTGTCGCAGAACGGGCCCGTCGTGCCCGCTCTCGTGCGACCCTTGACGAAATTGAAGCCGGGGGAGCCGATACTCTTCGGCGATATCGAGGCGCGGATCGGAAGAAGGCTCGAAGGGGGGCCGGTCGAGCTGGACTTCGGAGATATCGATCTGCCTGAATTTGTCGCTCGCCGCGGTTTGGTGCCCCTGCCTCCGTATATCAAGCGGCCTCCGGAAGAGGTCGACGCGGAGCGGTATCAGACCGTGTATGCGGCGAAGGAGGATCGGCTGGGAGCGGTCGCGGCTCCGACGGCCGGATTTCACTTCACGATTGATCTGCTCGACCGCATCCGCGCCGCGGGCGGGGAGATCGCGGCTCTGACGCTCCATGTCGGCTATGGAACTTTCGCTCCCGTCGAACCCGGCCAGACGAGGCTTCATCCCGAGCGATACGAAATCCCGGCGGAAACCGTACGGAAGATCGAATCGCGACGCGGTCGGCTCATCGCCGTGGGCACCACCGTGATCCGGGCTCTGGAATCATGGAAATCCAGCGGGAAATCAAGCGGCGAAACCGACATCTACATCCGGCCCGGCCACGTTTTCCGTTCCGCCGAGACGCTCATCACAAATTTTCACCTTCCCGGATCGTCGCTATTGAGGCTCGTGCACGCTTTCGCGGGCGATCTTATCTTCGAGGCCTATCGCAAGGCCGTGGCGGAGCAATGGCGGTTTTATTCCTATGGGGACGCGATGCTCGTGTCACGCCGCAACGAAAACGGATGAGCGTAATCCGTTGATTTTCACCCGGGTATTGCCGCTAACCGCCTCGTCGTTCGCTCTTGTCACAACCCACTCCTGAGTGCTAAAGTTTGGTGCTGAAACATGAATCCATCCGATAACGAATTTTCCAGCCGTCTGCGCGTCGCGGTCACGGCTTTCATCGTTGCCGCTCTTGCGATCGGCGGACTGGTGTATGTGGTGGAGATCCAAGCGGTGCCGGCGCTGCGGAGCGAGAATGAGCGGCGCGTGAGCTCCATGCCGGGATACTTCGCCGCAGCGAATCAGAAAGCGCTTGCTTCGGGCGACATAGCCGCAATGAGGTCGACGCTCGATCAGATCATGGCGGGGTCCCAGGGGAGCGGACTGAAATATGTCATCATCCAGGATGCGGACGGAAAGATCCTGGCGGACGCGTATTCGCAGGACATGGCGCGCACGGAAAAAGATCTGGTGATATACGATCTGCAGCGGTACGGAGCCCGTGCGAGACAGCAGACCGCTGACGGAGCCGAGAAGGATCAGTCCCGGATGGATCGGCTCCAGCAGGAAGCGTTCACGGGAAGTGAAACCGCGGAAGGCGCTGCCGCCGCGACGGCACCGGCGACGGACGGCAACCTGCCGAATATCGATCAGCGCATGTCATGGACTCTGCCCAGTTTCGATCCTCCGCTCATCGATTATGCCGTTCCCATAACGACCGGCACCATCAGCTTCGGCGGAGTGCGCATCGGAGTCCAGGATGAGGTCAATCCCGCGATCCGCAAGCTGCGGACGTTCGCCTATTCCGGCGCCGTCGCCGTTCTTATTCTCTCTCAGGTTCTCGCGATCTTCATCTCCGCGAGCCTCGATGCCGGCATCCTGAACCTGGCCAACGGAGCGGCGGATTCCGTCAGGAAGGAACTGGAGCAGCGGATCAAGCAGCTCGAAGTCGAGCAGACGCGGAAGGAAGAGGAGAACCCGATCTCGCCCGCCGAATTCCTCGCGCTCCTCGATTTCGCCCGTAAGATCTCCGGGTCGCTCGATTACAACGAGGTTCTCGCCATCAGCATCCATTCCTGCCTGCAGGTCATGAGCGTTCGGGATGTCTCCATCTTTGTCCTGGACCCGGTCGCCAATGAACTCGTGGGACGGATCGGACACGACGAGAACGGATTCATGGACGAGTCGGAGATGGCCAAGATTCGCGTGCCAATCGGCAAGGGCGATATCGGAACAGCCGCGGAGTTCGGAACGACGACGACGATCGACAGCCCCCGGCCGGGCGCCGCTGTCGTGTCCGCGCTCGTCGCGCACGGCCGCACCATCGGCGTGATTCTCGTCCGGAACAAGCTGAACGGCCGCCCCTTCGTGAAGAAGGACCAGACGATGCTCCGGATCTTCTCCGGGCTCCTGGCGAACGCGATGGAAAACACGGCGATTTTCCATCACATGAACACTCAACAGCAGCAGGCGCAGGGATAGAGGTTTTAGAACCACGAAGACACTAAGTCACGAAGAAGAATCAATTATATGATTTCGTGACATTGTGTCTTCGTGGTTAATATTTTTGAGGAGTCAAGCACATGGCTGAATCCATAAAGATGGCGAATGGCAAACTTTCCGTTCCGGATAATCCGGTTCTTCCCTTCATCGAAGGCGATGGGACCGGGCCCGATATCTGGCGCGCGTCCGTCATCGTCTTCGATGCGGCCGTGGCGAAGGCCTACAAGGGGAAGAAAAAGATCGAGTGGATGAAAGTCGCGGCGGGCGAGGCGTCCTTCAAGGAATCGGGCGACTGGTTGCCTGCGTCCACGCTCGATGCGTTCCGTAAATACCTCGTCGGCATCAAGGGGCCCCTGACGACGCCCGTGGGCGGCGGCATCCGCTCGCTGAATGTCGCGCTGCGGCAGGAGCTGGACCTCTATGTCTGCCTCCGGCCCGTCCGGTGGTTCGACGGCGTGCCGTCGCCGGTCAAGCATCCGGAGAAGACGAACATGGTGATCTTCCGGGAAAACACGGAGGACATCTACGCGGGTATCGAATTCGAGCAGGGAGCGGAAGACTGCGAGAAACTGAAGAAGATGCTGCAGGAGAATTTCCCGAAGCTCTTCAAGAAAGTGCGGTTTCCGGCTACGACGGGTATCGGATTGAAGCCGGTTTCACAGGAGGGCACGGAGCGCCTGGTGAAGGCCGCGATCCAGTACACGATCGACAGCAGCCGCGACTCGCTGACCATCGTGCATAAGGGAAACATCATGAAGTTCACAGAGGGCGCCTTCATGAAGTGGGGATACGAGACGGCCGCGAAACACTTCGGCGCGAAGCCGCTCGACGGCGGTCCGTGGCACGTCCTGGAGACGGGCGGACGGAAGATCGTCATCAAGGATGTCATCGCGGACGCGTTCCTGCAGCAGATTCTGACGCGTCCCGCGGAATACAGCGTCATCGCGACGATGAACCTGAACGGCGACTATATTTCCGACGCGCTGGCCGCGTGCGTCGGCGGCATCGGGATCGCTCCGGGCGGCAACATCAACTACATGACGGGCCACGCGATCTTCGAGGCCACGCACGGCACGGCTCCGAAATACGCCGGCAAGGACCAGGTCAATCCCGGCTCCGTGATTCTCTCCGGGGAGATGATGTTCCGGTACATGGGATGGAACGAAGCGGCGGATCTCATTATCAAGGGCGTCAACGGCGCCATCGCGGCGAAGACGGTGACGTATGATTTCGAGCGCCAGATGGAGGGAGCAAAGCTCTTGAAGTGCTCCGAATTCGGCCAGGCGATCATCCGGCACATGGACTGAGGGAGACTTGAATATGTCACGAAAGAAGATTGCATTAATCGGAGCGGGCCAGATTGGCGGAACGCTGGCACTGCTGGCCGCGCAGAAGGAACTCGGCGATGTCGTCCTCGTGGACCTGATGCCCGGAACGGCGAAGGGGAAGGCGCTCGATCTGATGGAGACGCGACCCGTCGGCCGATTCGATGTCACGCTCTCGGGCGGCGGCATCGATGATTACTCCGTCATCTCCGGCGCCGATGTCTGCATCGTGACCGCGGGGATTCCCCGCAAGCCCGGGATGAGCCGGGAGGATCTGCTCGAAATCAACCTGAAGGCGATGAGTTCCGTGGCGGCCGGCATCAAGCAGCATGCTCCGAATTCCTTCGTCATCGTCATCACGAATCCCCTGGATTCGATGGTGTATGCCATGTGGAAGGGGACGGGGTTTCCCGTCAACCGGGTCGTCGGAATGGCGGGCGTCCTCGACACCGCGCGATTCCAGTTCTTCGTCGGCGAAGCCGCCGGCGTTTCGCCCCAGGATGTCACCGCGCTTGTCCTGGGAGGCCACGGCGACGACATGGTTCCGCTGTTGCGATATTCCAGCGTGGCCGGCGCTCCACTCTCGAAGCTTCTGCCGAAGGATAAGCTCGATGCGATCGTGGAGCGCACCCGCAAGGGCGGCGGCGAGATCGTCGCTCTCCTCGGAAATGGTTCGGCGTTCTATGCTCCGGCTGCCAGCGCGATCTCCATGGCCGAGAGCTTCCTTCGCGACAAGAAGCGCGTTCTGCCGGCAGCGGCGTACTGCGACGGCCAGTACGGCGTGAAGGGGATGTTCATCGGAGTTCCCGTCGTCATCGGAGCCGGCGGCATCGAGCGGATCATCGAAGTCGATCTCGACGACGCGGAAAAAGCGATGCTGGCGAAGTCGGTCGAGTCGGTGAAGAAGAGCGTCGCGGAGACGAAACTGTAGGGAGACGAAACCCGATTCGTTTCAGGTAAAATACGGGACAGATAATACGGGGACAGTATACTATTATCCGTGAATAAATTCACGGATAATAGTATACTGTCCCCGTATTATTTCCGGAATGCCAGCACCGCGTTCTGGCCGCCGAAACCGAAGGAATTGGAGAGCGCTACGTTCACGCACGCTTCGCGCGCCGTGTTGGGCACATAATCGAGATCGCACGCGGGATCCGGATTCTCGAGGTTGATCGTGGGCGGGATGACTCCATGGCGGATCGCGAGGATCGCCGCGGCGGCTTCGATTCCGCCTGCGGCTCCGAAAGTATGCCCCGTCATCGATTTTGTGGACGATATGGCGACTTGGCGCGCGTGGTTTCCCAGGGCCTTCGAAATCGCCAGCGTCTCCGCGGCATCGTTGGCCGGCGTCGACGTGCCGTGCGCGTTGATATAGCCGACCTCATCCGTATTGACCTTCGCGTCTTCCAGGGCCAGTTCCATGGCGCGCGCGGCGCCGGTACCTTCGGGGTGGGGCGCCACGATATGATGAGCGTCGCAGGTGGCTCCGTATCCGGCGAGCCTTGCGTACGCCCGCGCGCCGCGCCTGGCCGCGTGCTCCTGCGATTCGATGCAGAGAATTCCCGCTCCTTCGCCGATGACGAATCCGTCCCGGTTGCGATCGAACGGCCGCGACGCGCGCGCCGGCTCGTCGTTGCGGCGTGACAGGGCCTTCATCGAGTCATAGCAATCCATCACGACCGGATGGATGCACGCTTCGGCGCCGCCCGCCAGGACGATGTCGCATCGGCCGTTCCGGAGGAGATCGAGCGCCATGCCGATGGCGTGCGATCCGGATGCGCAGGCCGTCGTGACGTCGCAATTGACGCCCGTGACGGAAAGCTCCAGGGCGACCGCGCTGGCCGCCATGTTGACGATCACCTTGGGAATGCCGAACGGATTATTGTGGCCCGGCCCCTTGTTCACTCGGGACGCGCACGCCGCGGATATGCCTTCGTAGTCGCCCGCCGCAACGCCGATGATGACCCCGATGCGCGTCCTGTCCGCGTTGGCCAGGTCCAGCCCCGCGTCCTCGACCGCCAGGTGCGCCGCGCCGACCGCGAGCTGGGAAAAACGGGCCAGGCGCTTGATCTTTTTCGGTTCGATCCATCGCCTGGCATCGAAGTCGCGGACTTCGCCGGCGATTCTCGAAGAGTGCCCTGTCGGGTCGAAGGATTTTACGGTGTCGATGCCGGAGCGGCCATGGATGGCGGCATCCCAGAATGCGGCCGCGCCGATTCCGATCGGGCTGATGATCCCGAGACCGGTGACGAGAGGATCAGAGCCGGATTTCAAACTCCGCCGTCCGCGCGCTCCTCATTCCCGCCCGCCACGCTGGACCAGATGTAGTCGCGGTTCATTCGCGCGATGAAGTCGATGCTGATGGACTTGGGACAGACAGATTCGCATTCGCCGTGATTCGTGCAGTTGCCGAATCCTTCCGCGTCCATCGTCGAGACCATATGCTTCGCCCGGCGCATCCGCTCGGGCTGGCCCTGCGGCATGAGCCCGAGGTGCGAGATCTTCGCGGCCGTGAACAGGGAAGCCGATGCGTTGGGACATGCCGCGACGCAGGCTCCGCAGCCGATGCACTGCGCGGCATCCATCGCGAGATCGGAATTTTCCTTGGGCACGAGGATCGCGTTGCCGTCCTGGGGGCTGCCGGTCGGCGCGGAGATAAATCCTCCGGAAGAGATGATCTTGTCAAAGGCAGTCCGGTTCACAACGAGATCCCGGATGACGGGAAAGGCCTTCGCGCGCCATGGTTCGAGATAGAGGTCGTCTCCGTCCTTGAATTTCCGCATGTGCAGCTGGCAGACGGTCGTGCCGCGGTCGGGGCCGTGGGCCACGCCGGAGATCATGAATCCGCACATGCCGCAGATTCCCTCGCGGCAGTCGTGGTCGAAGGCGATGGGGTCTTCGCCGAGCCCGGCGAGCTGTTCGTTCAGAATGTCGAGCATCTCCAGGAACGACATGTCGGGGCTCACGTTCTTGACGTCATATTTCACGAACGCGCCCTTCTCATCCGCGGTTCTCTGGCGCCAGACATGCAATGTCAGGTTCATGGATCCGCCGTGACCGCCGGTCGAGGTCGTCACTTGTAGCTCCTCTGCGTCAGGTGCACATGCTCGAACGCGAGCGGTTCCCTGTGGAGCTCGGGCTTCACGCCCTCGCCCTTATGTTCCCATACCGCGGCGTGGCAGAATTTCTCGTCGTTCCTGAGGGCTTCGCCTTCCGGCGTCTGATGTTCCTCTCGGAAATGCCCGCCGCACGACTCGCTCCGTTCGAGCGCGTCCCGGCAAAGAAGCTCAGCCAGCTCCAGGAAATCCGCGACGCGTCCGGCCTTTTCGAGCGAGATGTTGTATTCCTCGTTGGAACCCAGGACGTTGACGTTCTTCCAGAACTCCTCGCGGATCGCGGGGATCCGCTCCAGCGCCTCGGCAAGCCCCCGCGCGTTGCGGGCCATGCCGCACTTGTCCCACAACAGCCTGCCCAGCTCGCGGTGAAACGAATCGACGGTGCGCTTGCCGTTGACGGAGAGGAGCTTCTTCGTTCGATGCGAGACCTCTTCCTCGACCTTCCGGACTTCCGCGTGGTCGGTGGGGAACTTGTCCAGTTTCGTCGACGCGAGGTAATGGCCGACGGTATAGGGGAGAATGAAGTAACCGTCGGCGAGTCCCTGCATCAAGGCGCTCGCGCCCAGGCGGTTCGCTCCGTGATCGGAGAAGTTCGCCTCGCCTCCGACGAAGAGCCCGTCGATCGTCGACATGAGATTGTAATCGACCCAGAGGCCGCCCATCGTGTAATGGATCGCGGGATAGATCCGCATCGGCACCTTGTAGGGATCCTCCCCGGTGATCTTCTCGTACATCTGGAAGAGGTTGCCGTATTTCTCGCGGATCCCGTTTTCGCCGAGCCGCGTCATCGCGTTGGAGAAATCGAGATAGACGCCGAGCCCTCCGGGACCGACGCCCAGGCCGTTATCGCAGGCTTCCTTCGCATTGCGGGATGCCACGTCGCGCGGGACCAGGTTGCCGAAGCTCGGGTACTTGCGTTCGAGATAATAATCGCGCTCGTTCTCCGGGATCGAATCCGGCGATCGCGTGTCGCCCTTTTTGGATGGAACCCAGATCCGCCCGTCGTTCCGGAGCGATTCGCTCATCAGGGTCAGCTTCGACTGGTGATCTCCGGAAACAGGAATGCATGTCGGATGGATCTGCGTGAAGCAGGGATTGGCGAAGCCGGCGCCCTTCCTGTGCGCGCGCCAGATCGCGGTCGCGTTGCAGCCTTTCGCATTTGTGGAGAGGAAGAAGACATTTCCGTAGCCGCCGGTCGAGAGAATGACGGCGTCGCCGAAGTGCGATTCGATCCTGCCCGTCACGAGATTCCTGGTCACGATCCCGCGGGCCCGTCCGTCGACGACGATGACATCGAGCATCTCCGTCCGAGGAAACATGGTGACCTGTCCCGTTCCGATCTGCCGCGCCAGGGCCTGGTAAGCGCCCAGGAGCAACTGCTGGCCCGTCTGACCGCGCGCGTAGAAGGTGCGCGAGACCTGCGCCCCGCCGAAGGAACGGTTATCCAGCAGGCCGCCGTATTCGCGCGCGAACGGAACGCCCTGCGCGACGCACTGGTCGATGATGTTGACGGACAGTTGCGCGAGCCGGTAGACGTTGGCTTCCCGCGCGCGGAAGTCGCCGCCCTTGACCGTGTCGTAGAAGAGCCTGTGCACGCTGTCGCCGTCGTTCCGGTAATTCTTCGCCGCGTTGATCCCGCCCTGCGCCGCGATCGAATGGGCGCGCCGCGGAGAATCCTGGTAGCAGAAGCACTTCACGTTGTAGCCGAGTTCCCCGAGAGAAGCGGCACCTGCGGCTCCGGCCAGTCCGGAGCCGACCATGATGACCGTGTACTTCCGCTTGTTGGCGGGGTTGACGAGCTTCATCTCGAACTTGTGCCTGTCCCATGCGTCCTGGATCGGACCCGTGGGGCATTTCGCGTCGAGCTTCACGAGATGTATCCCGAGAGGATGGCGACGGGAATGGCGATGTTTCCGGCGCAGATCGCCAGCGCGGTCGCGGCGGAAAAACAGCGGCGCAGGTTGTTGTACCGGGGATGATTCAGCCCCAGCGTCTGGAAGAGGCTCCAGAGGCCGTGGAAGAGATGCAGGCCCAGCGCGAGCATCGCGAGGATGTACACGCCGGAGATGATCGGGCTCTGGAATCCGCTCACGACGTTGCGGTAGACATCCTCCTGCATGTGTTCCGGTCCGACGACGCCGAACGTGAGATGAAGGAGATGATATCCAACGAAGAGCAGGATGATGATGCCGCCCTGGCGCATTGTGCGCGCCGCGAAGTTCGTCGCGATCATCTCGTGCCTGGCATAACCGACGGGTCGGGCTTCGCGGGCGAGCTGGGCGAGCGCGAGCGCCGCGCCCACGTGTATGAGGAGCGACGAGAGGAGGACGATCCGGGCTCCCCAGAGCATAGCGGGTTTGGCGTGGAGAAATTCCGCGTAGGCGTTCAAGGCGTCAGGCCCCTTGAAAACCAGGAGATTTCCCAGCATGTGGCCGACGACGAAGCCGAAGAGGATCACACCGGTCACCGACATCATGATCTTCTGACCGACGGTCGATTTCAGAAATGAAAGCAGGCAGGACATCTCGTCGATCATATGAGAAGTGGAGCGAGCGCGTAAAGTTTGAAAAGTGAAAATTGTAAATTGAATTCTCCGGTCCGGCTCCGTATGATGCGGACTCGATGAAGATCCACGAATACCAGGCCAAGTCGCTTTTGAAAGCCGCCGGTGCCCCCGTGCCGGCCGGTCAGGTGGCCTCCACGGTGGACGAAGCGATCGCGGCGTGGAAGGCCGCCGGTTCCGTCAAGGTCGCGGTCAAGGCTCAGATTCACGCCGGCGGCCGTGGCAAGGGAGGCGGCATCAAGCTCGGCACGACCGAGCAGGAAGTCCGCGATGCGGCCTCGAAAATTCTCGGCATGACTTTGATCACGCACCAGACCGGGCCCGAGGGACGGCTCGTGAAGAAAGTTCTCGTGGAGGAAGCCGTCTCCATCGCGAAGGAACTCTACGCCGCGATCACGCTCGATCGCTCCGCCGGCCGCGCCGTACTGATGGTTTCGGCCTCCGGAGGCATGGACATCGAGGAAGTCGCCGCGAAGACGCCGGAGAAGATCATCCGCGTGCATCTTCATCCCACGCTCGGCCTGATGCCCTTCCAGGCGCGATCGCTGGCGTTTCAACTGGGCCTTGCGGATAAAAGCGTATCCGGGTGCGTCAAGGTTCTCTCCGCGATGGCGAAGCTCTTCTTCGACAAGGATTGCTCCCTCGTCGAAGTCAATCCGCTCGCCGTCCTCACCGACGGCCGCGTCCTGGCCGCCGACGGCAAGGTCGGCTTCGACGACTCCGCGTTGTATCGACATCCCGATGTCGAGGCGCTGCGTGATGAGGATGAAGAGGATCCCGCCGAGAAAGAGGCGCGCGAAGCGGAACTCTCCTACGTCAATCTCGACGGCGAAATCGGTTGCATGGTCAATGGAGCCGGACTTGCGATGGGGACGATGGACATCCTGAAGCATTTCGGCGGCTCGCCCGCGAACTTTCTGGATATCGGCGGCGGCGCCAAGCGCGAGCGCGTCGTGAAGGCGCTCCGGATTATTCTCCGCGACCCTGCCGTTAAAGCCGTCTTCGTCAACATCTTCGGCGGCATTGTCCGCTGCGATGAAGTCGCGCACGGTATTATCGCCGCGAAGAACGAACTCGGCATCAAGATCCCGATTACGATCCGGCTGACCGGCACGAACGAGGCCGAAGGCCGCCGGTTGCTGGAAGAGGCAGGATTCATCACGGGTGTCGGCTTGAACGAAGCCGCTCAGAAAGCGGTGGCTTCGGTGAAGAAGTCATGAGCATTCTCGTCGATAAGGACACGCGCCTTCTCGTGCAGGGCATCACAGGCGGAGAAGGATCGTATCACGCCGAAAAGATGATCGATTACGGAACGAAGATCGTCGCCGGCGTGACGCCGAACAAGGGCGGCACGAAGCACCTGAACGTTCCCGTCTTCAACACGGTCGCGGATGCCGTGAAGGAAACCGGCGCGAACGTCTCGGTCATCTACGTCCCCGCGCCGTTTGCTCCGGACGCCATCCTCGAAGCCGCCGACGCCGGAATTCCGCTCGTCATCTGCATTACCGAAGGCATTCCCGCGCTCGATATGATGCGCGTTCACGCGGCTCTTCCCGACCAGGTTCGGATCGTCGGGCCGAATTGTCCCGGAGTCATCACGCCGTCGGCGAAGTGCAAGGTCGGGATCATGCCGGCGCACATCCACAAGCCCGGCCGCATCGGCGTCGTCTCCCGCTCGGGCACGCTCACCTACGAGATCGTCTGGGCGCTCACGGAGTCCGGGCTGGGACAAACGACCGCGATCGGCATCGGCGGCGATCCGCTGCCGGGCACGCGTTTCGTCGACGCGCTCGAGCTCTTCCGCAACGACGGGGAGACCGAAGGCGTCGTCATGATCGGCGAGATCGGCGGCACGGATGAAGAGGCCGCCGCGGCGCTTGTCGCGAAAGGCTATCCGAAGCCCGTCGTCGGCTTCATCGCTGGGCGCACGGCGCCTCCGGGCAAGAGAATGGGCCATGCCGGCGCGATCATCGCGGGCGGAAAAGGCACCGCCGCCGAAAAGCGCGCGGCCCTGAACGCCGCGGGCATCGAAGTCGCCGACCTTCCGGGCGATGTCGTTGCCCTTCTGAAGAAGAAGTTGAGCGCCGGGCCAAGGCCCTGACCCGAAAGTTGCATTGGATCCGCTTCGGCGGAACGGAGTACGGTCCCTTTTCCGAAAAACAGATCCGCGCGTGGCTCCAAGGAAGGACGATTTCCGCCGAGGATACCGTCTTCGAGCCTCTCTCCGGTAAATGGCTGCCCTTGAAAGATTGGGTTGCGGTCGAACAACCGGAGACGTCCACGCTCGATTCTTTGTCCGTTCCCAGCACCTATTCCCGCATCGCCGTCGCCGGCATGATCCTCATCCTTCTCTGGGCTTCCGCCTTCATCGGCTACAGGATCTGGACCGGCCGCTGGCCAATGCAGCCGGCGCACGAGGAACGGAGCCCCTTCCTGCCGCAGAACATGCGGCATGGAGGAGAAACGGGGACGTAGGGGGTGATGATTTCACATTTCACATTTAATTCAGGAATGTGGAATGTGGAATGTGAAATCGATTCCGCTAAAGCCTCTAGAACCTCCTCAAATCTGCCGAAGACTTCCGTATGCGCCCAGCCGTCCTCATCCTGCTGATCTTCATGGGACTCCCCGCCAGCGCCCAGAAATACGGCGTCCAGATCGGAGCCTTCAAGGAATTCGAGCGCGCGGAGCAGACACAGGAGGCGCTGGAAGAGGCGGGCTTCAATTCCTACTTCAGCGAGGCGGATGGATACAAGCGCGTCCGCGTCGGCCCCTTCACTTCGCGCCGCGAAGCCGAACAACAATCCGCCGCGCTCTGGCCCTTTCTTGTCGCTCGATTCGGCCCCCTCGAATTCGCCCGGCCGTGGGTCGTCATCGAGGATCGCGCCGTGGAGAATGCCCCGCTTCAATTCACCCCGGTCTCCGATCGTCTCGTGGAAACCCCGCTGGCCTGGCCGGGTGAACGCGCCACGCCCGAATGGGCGGGCGATTCGGCCGCGACGATCATCGCGGACGCCATGTCGCACCTCGGAATTCCCTACCGCTGGGGCGGAACGTCCGCGGAAGGTTTCGATTGCTCGGGATTCGTGCAGTATCTCTTCGCGCGCTCCGGGCTCGCGATCCCGCGGCAGGCGAAAACGCAGATCAAGGTCGGCGATGACATCGGCGCGGATGCCCTGACTCCGGGCGACCTGGTCTTCTTCAGCACGTATTCGCGCGGAGCCAGCCACGTGGGCATCTACATCGGGGAAGGCGACTTCATCCATTCCTCGAGCGGTGAAGGCCGCGTGACGATCACGCCGCTCGCGAAACGCTATTACGCCAACCGCTATCTCGGCGCGCGCCGCGTCCTCAATTTCGAGCCGGACGTGCTCCTGGAGATGACGAGGCTCGTCAACAGGTAGGGATTACTGGTTCTTGTAAACGTGATGCCGCGGACGGCCGCGGAGAATCTCCGCCTTGCCCCAGTCGGCGACCGCGCGGAACGCCTCGGATTTCATGAAGGCCGAGAAGGCGTCCTGGGTGTCCCACTCGCTGATGATGGCGTAGGACCCGGCGTCATCGACGCGCTTGTACAGATGGCTTTCCTTGTGCCCGGGAAACCCGGTTTTCATCGCTTCCAGCACCGCGTTGAATTTCTCCTCGAAGAGGACTTCTTTGCCGGGAAGCACTTCGTAATACATGCCGATCGTTATCATGCCCGTATTAATGCACAACTTTGTCCAGAATAGAAATCAAAAATGAAAATTCGCGGATCGTAAATCGTAATTCGCCTCCCGAATTGACGATATTAATCGCATG
The DNA here is from genome assembly GCA_964499705.1 of uncultured bacterium. Lineage (GTDB taxonomy): Bacteria > UBA8481 > UBA8481 > UBA8481 > UBA8481 > JBBTKW01. The sequence continues at coordinate 87,272 of CAZCME010000001.1, forward strand.
ATTCCCGCTCTGCTTCTCCTTCAGCTCGTCGCCGCCGAGCCGCCCGTCTCGGTCGAAGCGGATTCGTCCTCCTACAATCTCGAAACCCGACGCGTCCACCTGGAGGGAAACGTCCGCGTGACGCGTCCTCCATATCGCAGCACGCCGGCCCTGGAGATGCAGGCCGATGAAGTGGACGGGTACCTGGACGGCCCCATTCGCGTGAAAGGCAACATGCGTTTTATCTCCGGTGAGTTCGACGTCCGGGCCGAGGAAGGCGAGTACGACGTGTCGAGCTCCACGGGTTTCCTCGACCGCGTATCCACCGTGAAGGACTCCATCTTCATCACGGCGGAGCGTGTGGAAGTGGCGGGCCCCGACGAATACATCATGAGGAATTGCCGGGTCACGACATGCGACAGGCATCCGGATCCGCACTATCACGTGCGCGTTTCCCGCGCGACCTATCGCAACCAGATCCTCCGCGCGTACGGCTCCACTCTCTACCTCGGAAAAATTCCGATCCTCTGGATCCCCTTCATCCCGTTCGTTCCCGGGGCGAAGAAGCCGCCGTTCCATGTGCGCGTCGGCCGGTCGGGCTATGAAGGCCCTTACGTCAAGATGGCCTATCCCTATGCGTATGATTTTTTCGGCGTCGGGAGCGTGAAGCTCGATTATCGATCGCGTCGAGGATGGGCCTACGGCGTCGAGAACACGAACACGCTGCCGCAGGGATGGCTCCATACCGACCTCTACCGCGTCGAAGAACGCGATCGCGGAGGCCGCGGCGTCGCCCGCTTCAAGTATCAGCAGGACTGGCGCGAACGCTGGACGGCGCGGGGCGATATCTATTACCTGACGGACGGAAGGTTCCTGGAGGAATATCGCTTCCGGGATTTTGCGAGCGATCCCGAACCTCAGTCGACGGGCTCCGTCAGCTATCGCGGCGACGGCCACGCGGAAGTCGTGCGTGTCGCGGCGAACCTGAACAGGGGAGACTACGACCTTGTCGAGCGACTGCCCGAAGCGCGCGTCCTTATGACTCCACGCCGGTTGCCCGCAGGCATCTACCTCGACGGCGCCGCGGGGATGACCGTCTTTCGCCACAGCCATCCGTACGACTCCGGCGCGACGACGCTCTATTTTCGCCAGCATCCCGCGGAAGCCGAAGCGCGGCTCCAGGAGGTCAACCGCGCCGATCTCAACGTGACCGCGAAGATGCCCATGAAAGCGGGAGGATCCTGGATCGTGACTCCCTACGCGACGTACCTGGGGCTCGCCTACTCCGAGGATACCGGCACCGGAGAAGGCAGCTCCTACTATCGTTCGCGACCGGCCCTGGGTGTCACGCTGGCGGGCTTCGAGCGATTCCGCGTGTCGGAGCGCATTTCGTATCAGATCCGACCGGTGCTGGATGCGAGCGACCGGAGCATCTACGGACCGCTGCCGGGGCGCGTGCCCATCATCGAGCACACGGACCAGGTCCGCGATCAGCGGCCGCTGAAACTTATACTGGACCAGGGAATATTAAACCTGCAGGGGCGCCGCTGGGTGGAGCGAGTGCGACTGCGCGTGGAAGGAGGATGGGATTTCGACCGTGTTCATGCGGAGCAGTATCTTCCTGTCACGACGAAGCTCTTCATGCTCTTCGGGCCGAGCCTCAACTTCGACGGCGAGCTGACGGTCGATCCGAATCGCGGGGAGATCAAGGATGTCCGCGCGGAACTGACGCACGAGTCGCGGCGATTCAAGACCGCGGCCAGCTATTTTCGCAGGCGCCCGACCCCGGGGCTTCCCGACATGGAGAATGTCTCCGCCAGCATCACGGGCGATCTGAGCACGCACTGGTCGGCGACGATCGCCTCATCCTACGATATCGAGAAACGCCGCCTGGACTTCGCGCGGTACAGCCTTACTCGCCGACTGCATGACTTCAATGTGACCATTGAAGCAACGGACCAGAGGCTCATCGGCGAATTCGACGTGCGGGCGACCGTGGACCTGGTTTTACCGTAGAGAAGGCCTATAGGCTATTTCACTTCCTGGGTATTAGAACGCTGAAATCATTGTTCATCAGTCATGGTTCATTTACCAATGTTCATCGAGTTGATGGGAACATGGCGAATGAACAATGTCTGATGACGAATATCGTTTCTGTATTCGAATGCCTGCCAACCACTTTACGCGGAAGCACGCGGCGGACTTTCTCCCTAGACATCCGGCCACAAGGTTGTTTAATCCCCTCCATGACACAATGAGGAGGTCATAAACAACATGATGCGAAAATATGGAATCAGCACGATCTGCACGGGAGTCCTGATCCTGGCGGCGACAGCCTGCGGTAAACCCGCCGAAGCGCCTGCGCCGGCTCCGCCGCCCACCACGATGGCGCCCATGGAAACGACTGTTGCGCCTGAGATGACGGGGGAGACGCTTGATCTTCTGAAGGACGCGATGGGCTGGGACAACTACAAGGAATCGGACGCGATGAGCACGCTGGCTGTCGTGACAAGCGACAAGGGTGAAGCTCTGGAAGTGACCTACGATCTGAAGAAGGGAAACTGGCTCGGCATCGCCAAGCCGGCGGGCAAAGATCTCTCCGCGTTCAAAGGGATCAAGTTCCTCTACAAGGGCGAAGGCAAGACCAACCGGCTTGAGTTCAAGATCGAGGACAAGGACGGGTCCAACTTCGGCATGGTCCAGGCGGCCAACATGGCGGAATGGACGCCGGTCGAAATCAAGTTCGCCGATGTGCCGTATATGTGGGGCGGCGACAAGGAGCTCGATCTGAAGGAAGTCCGTCTGCACTGGGCCGTTTCCAAGCAGGCGAACGACCAGGGCGGATCCGGAAAGGTCACGATCGCCGGCCTGGAGTTGATACCGTAATCCCGGTCTGTTGTTCATCAGCACCGCCGATCACGATCGACACATCGCGAATCGGCGCGTGCCGGTGAACATCGTCTGTCCCGACAGAAAGCCTCGACACGCATGACGAAAGTCGCGCTGGTCGAGTGTCCCGGGTGCGGCGCGCCCGTCAATGTCACGAAATCCGTATGCGACTTCTGTCGAACGGCGCTCATCATCACCTCCGACGGATTTTCGCTCCGCGGCGTCGCCAACATTCATCTCAAGAAGCAGGTCGACGAGCATCAGAAGGCGGTGCGAGCCGATCCCAACGATTCGAAGGCGCGGCTGTTGCTGGGCGTCGCGTATCTCGAGCTGGGCCTGTTCCGCGAGTCGGAACGCGAATTGATGACGGCGCAGAAGCTCAATCCGGACGAGCCGGAGATCTACTATTTTCTCGCGGTCATGACGGGACGGACCAAGGGTTGGGAAAACGTCTACGTGGAGCGATATGCGCGCAAGGCGCTCCAGATCGCGCCCTCGATGAAGGAAGCCCAGGCGCTCCTGAAATTCAGCCGGGCGATCGCGTCCAAGGATAGAAGCGGTGCGCTGAAGGAACAGATCCGCGCGTTCGAGGAAGCGTTGGCTCTGGACGACGATAACACGGACATCCTGATCGCGTTGGCCTACGCTTACGAAAATGACGGCAACACGAAACGCGCGACGGATCTGTATGCTCGCGCCGTGGAACTGAACACGGAGGACAAGCGCGCGTACGTGCGCCTCGGCCTCCTCATGACGTCGCGCGGCCAGTATGCCAGGGCCCGCGACATCTTCGAGCGCCACATGCAGCTCGATCCCGAGAACGAGGTCGTGGCCGGGATTCTCGAGAAGATCAGGAAGGCTTAATAGAAGTTGTGACCAGGCGGAATCGTGCTTATGATGCCGGAACGGGTGGCCGATGATCGATCGCATTAAATTCGATGCTCCGACGGACGATGTTCTTGTCTGGAAGTATCCCGGTGACGAAATCAGGATCGGCGCGCAGCTTATCGTGAACCAGAGCCAGGAAGCGCTCCTCGTCAAAGGCGGCAAGGCGCTCGATCTCTTCGGCCCCGGAACCCATACGCTCTCCACGGAAAATATCCCGCTTGCCTGGAGCATCATCAATCTGCCGTTCAAGGATAAATCCGTGTTCACGGCGGAGATCTGGTTCGTCAACCGCACCGTGAAACGCGATCTCAAGTGGGGTACGCGCTCCGCCATCCCCGTTCTCGATCCCGTGTACAACTATCCGATCAACGTCCGCGCCTACGGCCAGTGGGGAATGCGGATCCGCGACTCCAGGAGCTTTATCACGCAGATCGTCGGGACTCTGCAGGACGCATCGATGGAGAAGATCGAATCATTCTTCATCGGCGAAATCGTCCAGCGCCTTTCCGATTCGCTCGCGAAATTCTTCAACGAAACGAAGACATCGATTCTCCAGGCCAACGCGAAGCTCGATGAACTCGCCGCGAAGACGAGCGATGCGATCCGCGCCGAATTCGACCGCTTCGGGATCGAGATCGTGAACTTCAACGTCGAGCGGATCAATGCGCCGAAGGAAGAATTGGAGAAGCTCCAGGAAGTTCTCGGGAAACGAATGGAGATCGAGCAATTGAGCGGAGTGCAGGCGGGCGGCGGTTATACCACGGCGCGCACTTTCGATACGCTCCAGGAAGCCGCATCCAACCCGGGCGGTTCGGCCGGCGATCTGATGGCCGGCGGACTCGGCCTGGGCGTGGGACTCGGTGCGGCCATGCCGATGGGCCGGCAGCTCGGCCAGGCGCTCAACATGAGCGGATCCGACGGAGCCGCTTCGGGCGGAATCCAGGATCCCGCCGCACGGCTACAGAAGGTCAAGGGTCTCCTCGACGCGGGACTCATCTCCCAGGCTGAATTCGACGCGAAGCGAAAGGAAATCCTGGATGGCATCTGAAACCTCCACCGTGCGGAAGCCGGGTTCCATCGCCGCCCTCGGAGGATTTCTCGCGACATCGGTCGCCGTCATCGCGCTCCCCTTGATTCTCATTGCCGTCGAAAATCGTTCCCCTTATTTCTGGCACCGGATCGCCTGGGCTGAATTCCTGGCGATCATCGTCTGGGCCTCCATGGGCGGTTATCTATCCGCGATCACGCGTCGTGGTGTCGGCGGCGCGCTGCCCGCGACCGGTATCATTCTTTATTCCTTCGTGGCTCTCAGCTTTCTCTTCATGATCGCGCATGCATGGATACCCGCGAATGATTCCAGCGACATGCTGGACCGCGTGCACGTGGCGGTCCAGGTGCTCGGCCTTGTCGTCACGATCCTTATCGTGCTCGGAATGTATTTTGTCACCGCCTCGGCCGGCGCCGCCATCGCGCAACCGTCCGGCTTTGTTTCGCCGCCGCGCCTGGCCTCGCTTCTCTCGAATGCCCGCGAGATGCTCGATCGGAACAACGCCGCCACAAAGCCGCTGATGACCGCCCTGACGGCCCTGGAGGAGAAGATCTCCTACTCGCTTCAGGAGACAGGATCGATCACGCAGTCCTCCGAATATGAAGCGTTCGCGCGCGATGTTGCGGCGCTCTGCGGCGAAGTGAAGGGAGCCGCCGGATCAGGAACGATTGATGGCTCATTGTTCCAGAGACTGGCCGCGACCGCCGGGACCTTGAAGGGGCAAGTCGGCCTCATCGCGGACAGTCTTAAACGGCGGTAAGGCGCGTTCTCGCGATCACCCTCTTGTGTTCGTTGCTTGTGGCGACCCCTGCGGCAAGCTCGACAAAGGACAGCGTGCCCGCCGTCCAGGTCCACACGAGCGTCTACATCGAACAGATCTCCCATATTGATGAAAAAAATCAGACATTCGATATCGTCTGTTCGCTGGCGTTCGTCTGGAAGGGCGGAAACGACAGGCTCCACCTGAATATCGTGAATGCCGCGCCCGGTCTGTCCATCCTGAACGAGACGGTCAGAACCCTGGAGAGCGGAGACAGGCTTCAGAACATCCGCTTGAGCGGATCGCTCTCGTCGGAAATGTTCTTCAAGCGGTTTCCCTTCGACGCGCAGACCCTGTCACTCGAAATAGAGGATTTTGATTCCAGGTTATCGGAACTGGAATTCGTGCCTGCCGACACGGTGCCTGCCATGGATCCGAGAGTTTCGCTGTCTGATTGGCATGTGCGCCGCGGCGCCCTGGGCACGGTCGCGCATGAATACCGGGGAATGTTCATGGGGCGGAAAGTCTCCCATACTTTCTCGCGATTGCGGATGACCCTGGGTATTTCGAGACGCAGCGCGTATTACTACGTCTATTTCTTCATTCCGCTCGGCATTCTCGTGATCGTTTCCTTCCTGCCGCTCTGCTGCCAGGGATCCGAGATGACGCTGGAGGGCAAGAACCAGGTGGGGCTCGCGGCGTTTCTAAGCATCATCGCGCTCCAGTTCACGCTCTCGGACAAACTGGTCAAGACCGGCTATCTTGTCTTCATGGACCAGGTCTTCGTGATCTGCTATGTGTTCATCTTCGTGACGCTCGTTCTCATCGATCTGCAATACATTCTGGAAACACGGGGAAGGCCGGGCGACAGGATTCCCCGTTTAATCGCGAAGTTGCTCTACATTGGGTGTCCCTGCGCCTTGCTTCTCGTTCTCGCCATCACCACTTGCCGGACTTTCCTGTGAACGATGATTCGGCGCATGACAGGATTTTTCCGGGGATGAAATCGGGTGAAGCGCCATGAGCATAAAGACGGGATCCAGAGGTTATAGAGGGCATTTCGATCGCATGGTGTCGACTTGCGCTCTGGTCGTTTCCGTCGTCGCGACGGTTCTCGCCGTCTATACCGCGTACAGCGAAAGTCAGCAGAAGAAGATTGAGAATCTCGTGGCGCTGTATGCATATCTTCATGATCCCGCACTGAGCCGCGCCCGCGGCGCTGTGCGCGATCCCGCGTTTGACGCCTCCTATTTCTCCGATGATGTCCACCGGGTCTGCTCGAGCTTTGATCTTGCGGGCAATCTCGTACGGAACGGGGCGGTCGATGAGTTCATCTTCCTGGATTACTGGCATGCCACGCTTCTCGTGCTGGATAAGAGGCTGGGGCCGATGTGGGACAGGGAAATGGCGGACGGCCAGACTGTGCGCATGCTCTACAAGGATTTTTACTGGCTCGTCCAGGAAGCGAAGAAACGTAGGTAGCCGCCCTATTCGTTCAGGCGCAGGTAATTGTTCCTCATGTCCGCGGTCGCCTTCCAGAGAATGCTGACCGCGAGATACGTGCAGATGGCGACTCCGAAAAGGCCGCGGCCTCCGGAGAGAAACAGGGCGAAAATAGCGATGAGCGCGAAGACGCCGCGCGGGATGTAATCGATGAGCAATCGCATGATCGCCTTGGTGTTCCAGTCGAAAACGATGGTCTGGAACGGTCCCCACGCGTGGGTCAGGAGGACGGATATCATCGAAAGGACGAGGAAAAACTCGGTCATGCTCTTGATTTTGTAGAAGCCGGGTTGGAAAAGATTCTGCATCAATATGACGGAGGGACCGCAGAAGATGAAGAACATGTAGTGGCGCTCCCAGATGTTATTCTTCTTGAACCATCCGTAGAGCATGATCGCGAGAGAATAGGCCTCGCATCCGGCGATGAGCGTCAGCGACGTGATCTCCTCGGGATCAAGCCGGGTGTTCGAGAGAAACGCGACGGCCAGCGTGATGAGGAGCGCCACATCGGAGAGAAGTTCGCCGTAATGCAGAAGGGCCTGGATCGCGGGAAACCGGTCGGCCTTGGCCTTCAGCGCGTCGAGACGATTCCCGACGGAATCGAAGGGCAGATTCCAGTCGTCTTCCAGGAAGACCATCATGAACTGGAAGCAGACGGCGACTCCCACGACGATATACGTGACGTAATCCATCAGGTATTCGCTCCTGCGCAGGCTTCGGTCGGATCCTCGACGGCGAAGATCGCGTCGAATTCCCGTTGCTGAATCGATCGGAAGAGCGCCTTTGCGGCATCTTCGTCGAGGAGTATTTCCCGTCGCGGATCTCCGAGCGTCGCGTGCGACACGATGTTCGCGGCGAGGAGGTAGTTTCGCGCATCGGCGGGTTGAATCCTGTCAGCGATCCTCGCGGCCAGGGCGAATTTGTAATTTTCCTCGGCGCACCTGAGCCAGCCTTCGTCGAGCCGGTTGCGCTCGGGATCGTCGGCGCGGAGCTGTTCGTGAAGAGTGGCGAAGGCTTCCAGTTTCCGGTTGCCGATGATGAGCGGCGCGAATTTCACCCGGTTCTCCAGCTCGATGGCGCGCTTCTCATACGGCGTTTTTTCGACGCGCGCGTCGCTTCGCAATTGCTGCAGGGCGTTCTTGGACGCGCTCGCAATCCCGCCTATCGTGCTCTCATACAGCATTTTTCCTCCCAGGAGAGGATTGACGGCCAGCATTCCGATCGCGGCCACGGATTTGACCGCGTTGCGCGTGGAATCGCCGTCCGCGTCCTCGGATTGCCGCGCCCTGATTTCCATCTGCTGTTTCAGGATTTCCTGCTGCACCAGCATGCGATCTTTCCGGAATCGCTCCACGAGCACGGGATCGCCCTCCAGATCGGCATACCGGCGGACCACGTCCAGCAGCCTGCCGGCTAGGTCGGGATCCGGCTTGTTGCGAAGGAGCGCCTGAAAAACCGGCAGGAGAACGATGACCGTGCCGTCATCCACCAGGCCGTCCGCGATCACGCGGTTCAACAGGGGAGCGGCAAGATCGAACTGATCCAGTCGCACTCTCATGAATCCCGCCGCCATCAGCCGGCCGGCGGCTTCAAGCTTGGCGGCCGCATCTTCGGAGTCTTCTTCCCTGACAAGCAACATCGCATCGGGCATCGTGTTTTCGAGGATCAATTCCTCATCCAGGAGCAATATCGCCTGTTTCCATCCGAGCCGCGTGAATCGTTCCAGGACCTTTTCATACAGAAGAGTCGCGGAACGCGCCAGTTCGGGTTCGAAGTAATCCAGTTGTTCGGTCAGGACGGCTGTCACGAGCATATGCATGGGCTCGTCGCTGTTGCGGAGAAATTCGGCGCGGGCCACGACGGCCGGGAGATCCGCTCGCACCTTCTCCAGATGCTGATGGCAGCGCAGCACGAAGGAACGAGCTTTTTCCGTCCTCATCGATATCAATACGGCCGTTATATCATCGGAGGAAGGTATGGTAGGTGAAGCTTGAGGAGCCAAAGAGGCGCTATTCGCCTGGGAAGGCGGCGGCATGACGGCAGGCTTGGCATTCGAGGTCTCCGCGGCCGCTTGCCGGCGAGCCATGAATGCGGACATGCCCGACGAACTCGAAAAGGGCTTCTTTCCGCCGGATTCCATCAGGGGCTGATTAAACTATGACGTTCTTCCGAGTTCAATGGGATTTCAATGGGATTTCCACGCTCGTTCCGAGAGACATAGATCACTCCTGTCCGTTCACGATCCGGAATCCGGGTATCGATTCACGTCGTGCCAGTTGAGTTTCAGGAGGCCCGTGCGTGCATCCTTGAAGAGCTTGCGCATTTCACTCTCGGTCGTAACCAGCAGCTTGCGGCGCACGTCGCCGATGGTCGCGTGAAAAACGATGCGTGCCGCTTCGTGATAGGACTTCGCTCGGCTGGACTGTCGCGTCCGCATGGCCAGTCCCGCAGCCGTGTCGAATTGATGCTGCGCGTCCAGGAGCCGGAAATACTGCTCGATAAGAGCCTCTCGCTTCGAATCCCCCTCTTCCATATGGTTCATGAGGAATTCGTAGGCTTGACAGCGCCGCTCGCCCAGCAGTTCGGGCATACGCTCCTTCCATCGCTTCTCATGCGAGGCAACCAGGTCAGCGCAGGATTTGATCTGCTGATCGATCGTCCGGATCGACATGGACAATTCACTTGCCCGGGAATTCATGTCAGGACCCGTCGCGGCCGCATCGAAAGCGGCACCCAGAAGTAGTCCGGCGATTGAACCTTCCGCCGCGCTCGAAAGCCCTCGCGCGGCGATCGTCCTGAGGTGGTCTTCCTCGGTCAGTGACGCGCGCTCGGCCGCCAATTCATTGCGCTTCGCGATCAGGTCCTTCATGGGCTCCCGAGCCAGTTCGAGCTCGAAGCGCATCTTCTCCTCCAAGGCCGTGTCCACATCCAGGCCGAGGTATCGAAGCGCGAGGATCGAAGTACGTTGCTGAAGGTCCGCGTCCGTGTGCCGCTTCAGCACCCACTCGATGAGCGGCACTTGTTCCATCAAGTCTCCTTCCCATCCGGTTCTCCAGGCCCCGGCGGCCATGGAGAGCTCGGCGGCGGCGCGGTCATGGAGATCGAGTCGGGCATACATCAGCGCGGCTTCGCCGGGGCGGCCTTCCGCGGACAGGGATTGCGCGGCTTCCTGCGAATCGTCCGGATGAGGGAGAAGCATCGCATCGTCGAACCGTTTGTCCGGCGAAATCGTTTCGCCCGGGTGAAATTTCATGCCATGAATCGATTGTTCCCGGTCGAATTGTTCCCTGACCAGGCGAAACAGATATTCGGAATCCTGCTGTTCTTTCGGGAGAAAATAATCGAGCTTCCGGGCGATGATGAAAGCGACGAACCGACAGACCAGTTCGCTGCTCTCCTTCAGAAAGTTCAGGCGATTCTGCCACTCGTTGAAATGTTGCTCCACATCCTTGAGATGCTCGTGACAGGCGCGGACGAAATCCCGGGATTCGGGCGTCAGCAATCCTTGAAGAAGAGGAGCGATATCGGAAGAATCCTCCTCCGGCTTCCGCGCCGCCTCCTGTTTTTCCGAGATGGATTTCTTGTCGGGATCCGGTTGATCCGCGCGCTTGAAGATGGAAGGTCCGGCGGAACCTCCCAGCGCCTTGCGAAGACGATCTCTCCGGTCCTCCACCATGCCAAAGAGTATAAGGCGTCAGGCTGTCTCATGGCCACATGGTAAAGTCCAGTGATTCCAACTGGTGATGAATGTGACTCTATGCTACGCTGACGCGACCATGCTTAAAGTCAGCGTCATCGGTTCGGGTTATGTCGGCCTCGTTTCCGGAGTCTGCTTCGCGGAAATAGGTCACGATGTTCTCTGCATCGATAATAACGCCGAGAAGATCGCTCTCCTGAAAAAGGGCGGCTGCCCGATCTACGAGCCCGGGCTCGAGGAGATGATGGCCCGGAACGTCGCGGCGGGACGGCTGCGCTTCGAGACCTCGATCGAATCGGCCGTCCAGCATGGCGACGCGATCTTCATCGCCGTGAACACGCCACCGCGCGAGGACGGATCCGCCGACCTTTCCTATGTCGAGAACGCCGCCCGCGAGATCGCGGCGCGGATGGCCCTGCTGCCGGCGGGGTCGTACCGGCTCATCGTCGACAAGAGCACGGTCCCGGTGGAGACGGGCGACCATGTGTCACGGACCATTCGATTTTCCGCGCCGAGGGATTGCGAGTTCGATGTCGCGTCCAATCCGGAATTCCTGCGCGAGGGATCCGCCGTGGAGGACTTTCTCCATCCGGACCGGATTGTCATCGGAGTTCAGTCGCACCGCGCGGAGGAAATGCTCCGCCAGTTGTACGCCTCCATCCAGGCTCCGCTCATCGTCACCGACATCCGGTCCGCCGAGATCATCAAGCACGCGTCGAATTCCTTTCTTGCGGCGAAGATCTCCTTCATCAACGCCGTCTCGCGGCTCGCGGAGGAAGCCGGCGCCGATATCGAGCTGATCGCGCGGGGGATGGGAATGGACAGGCGCATCGGCGCGAGCTTCCTGAATGCCGGGCTCGGATACGGAGGATCCTGCTTTCCGAAGGATGTGCAGGCCTTTCACAAGATCGCGCGCGACAAGGGCGTCGATTTCTCCATCCTTTCGGAAGTGGAGCGGATCAACGCGGGTCAGCGCCATCTCTTCCTCAAGAAAGTCCGCGACGCGCTCTGGGTCGTCAAGGGCAAGCGGATCGCCGTGTGGGGCCTGGCCTTCAAGCCGAACACGGATGACATGCGCAGCGCTCCGGCGATCGACATCGTCCGCGGCCTCCTGGGCGAAGGAGCGGATGTGGTCGCCTACGATCCTGTCTCCATGGAGAAGGCGCGTTTTGTCATGCCCGTCGAGTTGAAATACGCGCCCGATCGCGAAGCGGCGGCCCGAGGCGCGGATGCGCTCTGCATCCTGACGGAATGGAAGGAATTTCGCGAGACCGAACCTGCGGCCATCCGGTCGCTCCTGAAACACCCGATCGTCATCGACGGCCGTAACATTTTCGATCCTGTCGCCATGAAGGCGCACGGATTTGTCTATTACTCCATGGGCCGCCCTCCCGTGCTCGCCACCGAATAGTGCGCGCGCTCGTCACCGGCTGCGCCGGATTTCTCGGCAGCCACCTCGTCGATCGACTCCTGGCAGACGGTTGTGAAGTTGTCGGCATGGACAATTACATCACCGGCTCTCCCGGGAATCTGGCGCATATCAAGCACGGCTTCACGTTCATCAGGCACGATGTGACGGAGGAGATCCGAATCGACGGCCCTGTCGAAAGGATCTTTCATCTCGCCTCTCCGGCATCGCCACTCGATTACCAGGAACTGCCCATCCAGACGTTGAAGGTAGGCGCGCTCGGGACGCATAAGGCGCTGGGCCTTGCGCGAGCCAAGAACGCGCGAATCCTGCTCTCGTCGACTTCTGAAGTCTACGGCGATCCGCTGATTTCGCCGCAGCGGGAGGATTACTGGGGCAACGTCAATCCCATCGGACCGCGCGGCGTGTACGATGAGGCCAAGCGTTTTGCGGAGGCCATGGTCATGGCGTACCAGCGTGTTCACGGGATCGAGACCCGGATCGCGCGGATCTTCAATACCTACGGCCCTCGCATGCGCCTCCGCGACGGCCGCGTCGTCCCGGCCTTCGTATCGCAGATCCTGGAGAAAAAACCCATCAGCATCTTCGGCGACGGACTCCAGACGAGATCGTTCTGCTTTGTCTCCGACCTGATCGACGGGCTCGTCAGGCTCATGGAGCACGACGCGCGAGGAACGATCGTGGGCCCCGTCAACATCGGCAATCCCGACGAAAAAACGGTCCTGGAGTTCGCCAATACGATGCTGCGCGTGGCCGGCGTCGCGCTCCCGATCGAGTTCCATCCGCTTCCGGTGGACGATCCGAAGGTCCGAAAGCCGGACATCACCAAGGCGCGGTCGCTTCTGAACTGGGAACCGCGGGTGACGCTGGAAGAGGGGCTGCGGAAGACGCTGGAGTGGTATCGGGCGCGCAGCGGAGAATGACGGGAGCAAGGATGATTTCACATTTCTCATTCCTGATTTAGTGGGAAATATGAAACGTGAAATCGCTTTTATTCTCATCATCGGATAGGATTCCGTCTCCATGACCATATCGGACAAAATCCAGGGAGCCAGATGCGTCGTTACCGGTGCCGCCGGTTTCATCGGCGCGCATCTTTGCGCCCGCCTTCTCCAATGCGGTGCCCGCGTGACAGGGATCGACTGCTTTACGAACTATTATGATCCCGCCCTGAAACGACGTAACGTATCGGGCCTCGTTGCTGACCCGGCATTCAAGCTCATGGAAGCGGACCTGGCTCGAACCGATCTGAAACCTATCGTCGCCGATGCGGAGATCATCTTTCACCTCGCGGCGCAGGCGGGAGTGCGCGCGTCGTGGGGCGAGGATTTTTCGCTGTATACGGACCGAAATGTGCTCGCGACGCAGCGCCTGCTCGATGCCGTCTCACGGCTGGACCGGGCGAAACCGCGCTTCGTCTTCGCATCTTCCTCCTCCGTGTACGGCGACTCGGAATCGCTGCCGACCATGGAGACGGCCCCGCGCCGGCCCATTTCTCCTTACGGCGCCACCAAGTCGCTCTGCGAGGATCTCCTGCGTGTGTACGGCAAGGCCATGGGAATTCCCTGGACGGCTCTGCGGTATTTCACGGTATATGGTCCCCGGCAGCGCCCCGACATGGCCTTTCAGAAGCTGCTGCTCCTGGCCAGGGACGGAGGAGAGTTCACGGTTTTCGGCGACGGAAGCCAGAAACGCGACGTGACGTACGTCTTGGATGCTGTGGAAGCCACGATCGCGGCCGGAGTAGTGCCGGAAGCTATCCATGAAGTGTTCAATATCGGCGGCGGACGAATGCTGATCCTGCGGGATGTGCTCGAATATGTTCGGTCTTTCGCCTGTCCCGATTTTCGGCTAACATACGCCGATTTCCAGCCGGGAGACGCTCGCGACACGGGCGCCTCGATCGAGAAGGCGCGACGGATACTGGGATACAATCCTTCCGTTTCCTGGCAGGAAGGGCTCTTGGAACAGAGAAAGGCATTGCTGTGAACTATCTGGTAACGGGCGGCGCGGGATTCATCGGATCGCACATCGTGGACAGGTTGTTGTCCGACGGTCACGGCGTGCGCATTCTCGATGATTTTTCCACGGGACGCGACGTCAACATGGCCGGCTTCGCGTCCCGCGTCGAATTGATCCGCGGCAGCGTATCCGATCCGAATGCCGTGAAAAAGGCGCTTGATGGCATGGACGGTGTCTTTCACCAGGCCGCGATTCCCTCCGTGCCCCGCTCCATCGCCAATCCGATGGCGACTCATTCCTCCATCGTCGACGGCACGCTCGTCTTGCTGGAGGAGATGCGCCGGACCGGTCGCGGCAAGATCGTCTTCGCCAGTTCTTCCTCGATCTACGGAGAGAGCGAGGTTCTGCCGAAACACGAGGACATGCGCCCCGAGCCTCTCTCTCCCTATGCCGTGGCGAAGCTCAATGCCGAGCATTACGTTCTGCTGTACGCGAGGCAGTACGCGGTTCGTTCCGTTGCTCTCCGTTACTTCAACGTCTTCGGCCCGCGCCAGGATCCGACATCCGAATATTCCGCGGTGATTCCGCGGTTCATCATGGCGGCCTTGTCGGGTATGCGCCCGACGATCTACGGCGACGGTCTGCAGAGCCGGGACTTCACCTATGTCGATAACATCGTCGACGCCAATCTGCTCGCGATGAGCTCCGATGTTTCCGGTCTCACGATGAATATTGCTCTTGGGGAGCGTATTACTCTGCTCGATGTGCTGGCTCTCATCGGGAAGGCTCTCGGCAAGAAGGTCGAGCCTGTCTTTGAGCCGGCCCGGAAGGGCGATATCCGCCATTCCTACGCTGCCGTGGATCGCGCGTCGAAGATTCTGGGTTTCAAGGGATCCGTGAATTTCGAAGCGGGCCTCAACCGAACCATGGACTTTTTCAAATCTGGTGCAAAAGCCCCGGCTGGAAGGAATTGAACCGATGAAAGTTCTCATCACCGGAGGCGCTGGCTTCATCGGCAGCCATCTCGTGGATCATCATATGAATGCCGGCGATGAAGTGGTCGTTCTGGATGATCTGTCCACCGGGAAGAGCATCAATGTGGAGCATCACGAGGAGAATCCGCGGTTCAAGCTCATCGTGGGATCCGTCCTGTCCGAAAAGGAAATCGAGCACGCCATGGATGGAGCCGACCGCATCTACCATCTCGCCGCGGCTGTAGGCGTGAAATACATCATCGATCATCCGCTCCATTCCCTGCGCGTGAATCTGCGCGGCACGGAGAATATTCTCGACGCGGCCAATCACCTCAAGATCCCGGTCTACATCGCGTCCACGTCGGAGGTCTATGGCAAGAGCGAGAAGGTGCCGTTCTCGGAGGAGGACAGCCGCGTTCTGGGATCGACGCACATCAGCCGCTGGGGCTACGCCAATTCGAAAGCGACGGACGAGTTCCTGTCGCTTGCGTATTACCGGGAAAAGCGGCTACCTGTCCGCATCGGCCGATTCTTCAACACGGTCGGCAGGCGACAGTCGAGCCGATATGGGATGGTGATACCCCGATTCGTCAAGGCGGCGCTGCTGGGCCATCCGCTCCAGGTGTACGGCACCGGCGAACAGACGCGATGCTTCCTGGACGTATCCGACGCGATCCGGTTCGTGCTGGCGCTTTTTGACAAGCCCGAGACCGTGGGGCGCATCTACAACATCGGTTCGACGGAACGTATCTCGATCATGGACCTGGCGACAAAGGTGCTGCAACTGACCGGAAGCAGTTCCAGGATCGAAGTGATTCCCTACGAGGAAGCCTATGAGGAGGGTTTTGAAGACATGCTCCACCGTGTACCCGACATGACCCGGTTCGAAGCCGCGACCGGCCTCAAGCCGAAGACGACGCTCGATGATATTCTCCTGAGCGTCATCGAGCATTACAAGCGATGAAGACATTGAAATCCGGCGCGGGGAACGGCGCGAGCGTTTCGAAGTTTCTCAACCGCAAGGCGACAGTGGGCATTGTCGGCCTGGGGTACGTGGGTGTGCCTCTGGCCGTGGAATTCGGAAACGCGGGATACAAGGTCATCGGATTCGATACGCTGGAATCGAAGGTCAGGCGCATCAATGCCGGCGAGGACGTGATCCTCGATGTGGAGCCTGGTTCGGTCAGGACACTCCGCGATAAGAAGAAGTTATCCGCCACATCGGATTTCAAGAAAATCAGGGAGTGCGACGCCGTCATCATCTGCGTGCCGACCCCGCTGGACGATCACAAGGAACCCGATCTCCATCCCGTCCGCGCCGCCACTCATTCGATCGCGCCGCACGTCAAGAAGGGACAGGTCATCGTCCTGGAATCGACGACCTATCCCGGCACGACCCGGGAAGTGCTCCAGCCGATTCTCGAAGCCGGAGGCATGAAAGTCGGGCGCGACTTTCACCTCGGATTTTCACCGGAACGGGTGGATCCTGGGAATGCCGTCTACAAGACGAAGAACACACCCAAGATCGTTTCGGGCATCACTCCGAAATGCCTGGCTCTCATCGAGGGGCTGTACTCGGGAGTCATCGATCAGCTCGTGACCGTGTCGTCGCCGGAAACCGCTGAAACCGCCAAGCTCCTCGAAAACATCTTTCGCAACGTGAATATCGCTCTCGTCAACGAGCTCATGCTGCTCTCCGACCGCATGGGCATCGATATCTGGGAAGTGATCGACGCCGCCGCCACGAAGCCTTTCGGATTCACGCCTTTCTATCCCGGGCCGGGCGTCGGAGGACACTGCATTCCCATCGACCCGTTCTATCTCTCGTGGAAGGCGAAAGAGTTCGATTTCTTCACGAACTTCATCATGCTCTCCGCGGAGGTCAACGAGAACATACCGTATTATGTCGTGGAGAAAACCGCGCGTGAAGTCAACCTGAGGCTGGGTCGGCCCATCAAGGGCATGACCATCATGATCATCGGCGTCGCCTTCAAGAAAAACGTCGACGATGCCCGTAACACGCCCGCCGAGAAAATCATGCGGAAGCTGAAGGATTTCGGCGCCCGGGTGATTTACCACGATCCCTGGATCCCCGAGTTCAAGCTCGATGGCGTCGTGCTGAAATCGACGCCGCTGACGAGCGCCGCGGCTCTCAAGGCCGATGTCGCCATCATTCATACGGATCATATCGATCTCGACATGGCGCTGATCCTGAAGAAGTTCAAGCTAGTCATCGATACCCGAAATGCGACGAAGAAATTCGGACGGCGATCGAACGTCGTGAAGATCTAGGGGCAATGCCCCCATGTTGTCCACGACTCATCTAGCCTCCGCGGCGGTTTTTGTCTCCGCGTTCCTGGTGTCGCTCATGATGACTCCCGTGGCGCGGAAAATCGCGTTCGCGGCCCGGATCGTGGACAAGCCGAATCCCAGGAAAGTGCATGCCGTGCCCACGCCGATGATGGGCGGGCTGGCCGTCCTGTGCGGCTTCCTGGTAGGCGCCGCGGTGGCTCATGGTTTCGGACTCATACCCGACTCGTCCTTTCCTCTCCTCACCGGCATCCTGACGGGCATCATTTTGATATTTCTCATCGGGCTTCTCGACGACAAGCGCGGCGTCTCGCCGAAGGGAAAGCTGCTGGGCCAGTTTGTCGCGGCATGCGTTCTCGTCTGGTTCGAGGTCCGCCTCTCCATCTTCATCCGGGATCATTTCATCACGACGCTTGTCACGATGATCTGGATCGTCGGCATCACCAATTCCTTCAATCTTCTGGACAACATGAACGGTCTTTCGACGGGAGTGGGATTCATCGCGGCCTGCGCGTTTGGATGGGTGGCATACGAGCAGTACGACATGCTCGTGCTGATGCTCGCATCGGCCCTGGCCGGCTCGGCCCTCGGATTTCTTCCGCACAATTTCCCGCACGCCCGGATTTTCCTGGGCGATTCCGGCTCCATGATGATCGGATTCACCCTCGCCGCGCTCTCCGTCCAGGGAATCTACCTCGCGCACACCCAGTTGACGCATCTTCCGGTCATCACGCCCATTCTCATCCTGGGTGTTCCGCTCTTCGACACGATTTCGGTCATGATCATCCGGAAATCCCGGGGAATTTCGATCTTCACGGCCGACAAGAATCATTTCTCGCACCGGCTCGTCGATCTCGGCATGACCCAGAAGCAGGCGGTGCTTCTCATATATCTCGTGGCGATCGCGGTCGCCATACCCGCCACGCTCCTTTCCCGCGTGTCCCGCGGGGAGGCTGTGCTGCTGCTGGCGCAGGAGCTCATTCTTTTCATCATCATTGTTTCGCTGATGCGCGCCGGCATGGTGAGGGAGGCCGCCAAGGTCAAGGGGCTGCCGGAGCCCGGGCATGAGGATGACAGGGAGCGATGAGCGCGATGGCCGCATGGATCGACGCGCTCCGCATCCGTCAGTGGCACAAGAATCTCCTGGTCCTCGTTCCGCTCGTCTTCGCCTTCCGCCTTCCCGATCCCGAGTCCGTGCGTCGCTCCGTGCTCCTCTGCGCCGCGTTCTGCCTCGCGTCGAGCGGGATCTACCTGGTGAACGATCTCATGGATCGCGACCTGGACCGGGGACATCCCTTGAAAAAGCGCCGCGCCATCGCGGCGGGCAATATCGATCCCGGTGCCGCGGGCGCCATGGCTCTCATTCTTCTCGTGACGGGACCCGCGATCTCCGCCTTCTTCGTTTCGCTCGCCGCGACGCGCATCATGCTCTGCTATTTCGTCGTGCAGCTCATCTATAACTTTCTCTGTCGCGGCGTGGCGGCCGCGGATGTCGTCACGATCGCTCTCGGATTCGTTCTCCGCGCCGTCGCCGGAGCCGTCGCGATCGGAGTGCCTTTCTCGGAGTGGCTCATCCTCTGCACGTTCTTCGGAGCGGTCCGGCTGGCGATCGGCAAGCGACAGGCGGAAGTGCACGCCGGACGCACCGGCCTTCGACGGGGCTGGGGCAGCCTCGGCTGGGAAGCCGTGTCCGAAACGGAGATCACGATCATCGGCGCGATGACCAGCTCCGTGCTTCTTGTGGCGTACGCTTTCTATTGTTTCACGTCCCGGACGGCCGGCCTCGTGATGTCCGGAGGCTCGCTCGGGATCCCGCCGCTTCTGCTTTCCCTTCCAGTCGTCTTCTTCGGTGTCGTGCGCTATGAACTGGTCGCGTCCGCGGGCCGGGCGGGCGATCCGGAGCTGCTGCCCTTTCAGGACAAGCCATTGTCGATTGCCTTGCTGGGCTGGCTTGCTGTAAGCTTCGCGGCACTTTATCTCTGGAGATCCGTGTGAAATCGACCGCAAAGAAGACCTTCATGATCTGGCTCGGATTCGCCATTTCCGCCGTGGCCGTCTATTTTGCCTTTCGAAACGAGGACCTGGGCAAGGTCTACATCGCCATCAAGCAGGCGAACTGGCTCATCCTCATCGCGTCGATGCCGATCATGGTTCTCACGGTCGTCCTGCGCGCATGGCGCTGGCGATATTTTCTCAAGGCCGATTCGTCCACGCTCCGTTCCCGATATAACGCGGTCAGCATCGGTTTCTTCATCACGAACATCCTGCCGCTCCGGCTCGGCGAGTTCGCGCGCGTGCTGGTATTCGCGCGCAGCGCGCGGAGAAGCAGGATAGAGGTATTCGCGACGATCGCCGTGGAGCGCTTCTTCGATATCCTGGCGCTCCTCATTCTCTTCGTCATGATATTGCCGCATATTCCGTTCGATGCCATTCATGGCGGAGACGCAACGGATTCCTGGTATTACCGCTATTCGCCCCGCACGCTCATGGCGTATTCCATGGGGATCGTTCTGTGCGGTCTCATCGGATTTCTGCTCCTGTGTCACTACGGGCGCACGGTCTGGCACTGGCTCGTGGACTCGCGCGACATCCGCCACCCCATGCTCCTGCGCGTCGTCGGTTCCCTGTTCGACGGCCTCGAGACGCTCTGGCATGACCGTAAGGTGCTCCCCGCGCTTCTGGTCTCGGTGCTGCTCTGGTTTTCCGTCGCGTTCAATTTCTGGATCACGCTCTTCGCGTTTCCATCCGGAGAGACCACCCTGGGATCCATCATGGGGCTCGAAGGATCCATCTTCCTGGATTCCGTGCTCTGCTTCGGAGTGGCCGCGCCCTCGGCGCCGGGTTTCTTCGGCGTCTGGCAGCTTGCCACCAAGGCGGCCTTCATACCCTACCCGTCCGCCGACAGTTCCGCGGTCTCCGCGTTCGCGATTCTTGTCTTCCTGATCCAGTATTTTTTCACGCTCGGCCTTGGCCTGGAGGCGTTGAAGAGCGAGGGGATGTCGATTTCCGACGTCAGGAACGTGGGGGCGGACGAGGCCACTTCCAACGGAGCCTGATATTTCGCCGATCCGCCGCGTTCGAGTTCATCTGCCCTTGCCGGGACTGTTGGCCTCCCGGCGCGTCGATTTCATTTCCGACATCCATCTGCGCACCGCTGACGACCTGGAACGCTTTGTGGCCGCGTCCTCGTCGCCCGGTTCCGATGTGCTGCTGCTCGGCGGGGACTACGTCGAGAAGCAGCGGTATATCAAGCCTCTCTTCGATCACCTCCAGAAGACCTATCGCAGGATATTCGCCGTCTATGGCAATAACGATCATATCGCTCACAGGAGGCTTTCCGTGATCGCGCGGAGGCCGCGCATCACATTTCTCTTCGATGAGGTCGTCGACATGGATGGAATCCGCCTCCTGGGCACGCGTGATCCTGCCAAGTCCACACCGTGTCTGCCGGCAATGCCGGCCGGCCCGCTCATTGTGCTCGCTCATTCACCCGATATTCTCCTGGATCTCCCTCCCCGGCGACCGCTGCTTGTTCTCGCCGGGCATGTTCATGGAGGCCAGTTCAGGATTCCGGGATGGCCGTTCTGGTGGTCGCATACGAAAATCGGCAGGGCCCATGCGGAAGGAAAATCTCGTCGCGGCAGAAACGAAATCTTCGTCGGCCGCGGGATAGGTTGTTCTCTGCTGACGCTGAGAAATGTTCCTCAGGAGATCTATACCATCTCGCTGGAACCGGTCGGCGCGTGAAAAAGTCGTATGATTTCTTTCTGCCGGCGCTGGCTTTCGGAGCCGCGCTCATGGTGGCCGGTATCATCATGTGGTGCGAATCCGCGGCGCTCCTGGCAAAAGGGCAGCGGACGGAGGGCGTCTTCGCCGTTGTCGAACGAAGGACGATCGTTCCTCCCCAGAAAGGCGAACGGGGAGGTAAACCGCAGATTGTTCTGTCGTTTCACCGGGAAGTTAACTTCAATGCGGGCAACGTGGAATATCATCGTGAGCTCTTTTACGGTCCGTTTCCCTGTCGATTGAACCAGGGGGATAGAGTGGGAGTCGTCTATCTCCCGGCGGATCCGTGGACTTCGCGGGGGCAGGTCCTGTCGGATCTATGGGGCGAGGGACTTGTCTGTTTTCTTCCGGGACTTCTGCTCGAAATATTCGGTTTCATCCGCATGAGGCGCAAGCGCTCGCTCTATCCCGGCCCGGACAAGAAATATTACGCGGGGTGGTGATTCATCCCGCAAATCGTATACACTGTCGCGGTGACGAGGCAGCATGACGACCGTTCATGACGTTGTGAAGAGTGTCGAGTCGATATATCCGACCCGCTTCGCCATGCGCGATGACCGCATCGGGCTCATGGTGGGCTCGGCGTCGCGTGTCGTCCGGTCCCTGGTTGTCGCGCTCGATCCGGATGTTCCCGCCGTGGATGCGGCGCGGAAGGAAGGCGCCGATCTCATCGTCTCGCATCATCCGATCTGGTGGAAAGCTCCGAAGACTCTTCTCGCGCATGAAGCGTCGGGTCGCGGAGCCATCGCGGCGGCCGCCTGCGGTATTTCCGTGATCGCCGCGCACACGAACGCGGACTTCGCGCCTGGAGGTCTATGCGATGCCCTCTGTTCCATGCTGGGCGTTGTCGATCCCGTGCCGCTGGTTCTTGATGGGGAGGCTTTGGTCGGCCGCTCGGGTGCCGTGAAGAAGCCGATACCGGCCGCCCAATGGCTGCAGTCCCTGCGTCGCCGTTTCGGCCCGGGTGTCCGTTCGTGCGGTCTGCCTCCGCGGAATATTTCCCGGATCGCGGTCTGCTCCGGATCGGGAAGCGACCTGCTCGGCGCGGCCTTCGCCTCGGGCACTGATGCCCTTGTGACAGGGGATGTCAAATACCATGCGGCTCGAGACGCGGAGGAACTGGCTCGGAGCCGACGCGCCGAAGTAGGCGCGACAGGTGGATTTCTCCTGGTCGATGCGGGACACTTCGCCACGGAACGTATCTTCGTGCCCCGCACCGTGAAGAAGTTGAAGGCGCTGCTGCCCGGTGTCAAGGTCCGGGGATTTCTGGAGAAGGAGCCGTTCCGGCGATGATCGACGTGCTGCGCGAGCTTTTGCGGCTGGGCGAGGAGGAAGCGCGCCTGTCGCAGCGGATGGAGCCTTATCGCGCGAGGCTGGATACGTTCGCGCGCGCTACGAAGGATGCCCGCGGGAGGTCTGAGAGCGCGGCGTCGGAACTCGTGTTGAAGAACAAGGAACTTCGATCTCTGGAAGGGGACCTGCGCGTGATCGAGGAGAAGATGAAGACGGAGAAGAAGAAGCTCGATGCCGTAGCATCCCTGAAGGCCGCGCAGGCTCTCGAACACGAAATCGACGCCCTGAAGAAGAAGGCCGGAGACCTGGAAGATCGGATTCTGGAGCTGATGGAGATCGTGGAGAGGATCGAGTGCGACAGGAAGTCGTCGGAAGAGGAGTTGAAGACGGCCGAGGCAGAGGAGAATTCGCTGCGGTCCGAGATCACGGCATGCGAAGCGGAGGTTACGGCGAAGAAGGCCGCGGTCGCGGCGCAGATGGACTCGGCCGCCGCGAATCTGCCTCCGGAGTTTCTGAAGAAGTGGAATGCTCTGCGATCAGCAAAGGTCACTCACCCGGTGACTTATGTGGACGCGGAAGCCTGCGTCCGTTGCCGGTCCGAACTGAAACCGAATTCCCAGTCGAAGCTGCATGCGGGGCAGGCCGTGATCTGCGATCAATGCAAGAGGATCCTGGTGCCGGCGTGAATCTCGTGATTACCCGCGTTTGTTTCCGCGCTGGAACACGAGGCCGAGAAGCAGCAGGGTTCCGAGAATAAAAAGCGCCGGATAAAGAACCGGTTGCGATGGGGAATCGGCTTGATTTGCCGATTTGATGATTTCCTCCGTTTGATCGTGTGTGTCCGGTGAAAGCCCGGACGGAATCTCCGGGCTGGCGACGCCTGTGTCGAGTCCTGTGTCCGATTCCGCCCGCGCGGTGATCTCGAGCGGGGCTGAAAACGGATCTTTCTCCGGCAGGAAGCATCTTACGGCGTCGCAGGCTTGATACGAAAAAATCCCCTGGATAAGAACGCGGCCCGGTTCGGCTTCGCGGGAGACCCGGTAGGGGACGCTGATCGTGATCCGGCCTTCGTAAACGGAGATCGGTTCGCTGGAGCCACCCGCGGCAACCAGGATTCCCTTCGGGTAGCGCGGCTCGGCGAACGAGAGCGGTCCGACAGGGGAGAGTCGAATGTCCGAGGGGATGAGATAATCGAACGAGGCGGGATGAGCGTTGATGTGATACGGAGCAGGGATGTTGATGGTGAGAACGAGTTGCCCCTTCCCGCCGACCTCGATCCGCGGCGGCTGGGCGCGCACTTGCACGTCGATGTGTTTTCCCGCTCCGACCGGCGGGCCTGAAAGCGCGATGAACAGAAGAAGGCAGGCGAACCGAGAGGAAGCGGAAAGGTTCACGAGCTACAGGTATTCGAAGAGCACGACTCCGTCATAGGTCTTGCCGCGCTCGCGGAGGAAGTCTTTCCAGGAAATCGTCGTGACACGGCCGATCCTGCTAGATCCGTGCAGAAGCAGGCGTCCCTGCCAGAGGAGAGATTCATGCACGACATCGAGGCCGTCCTTCAACCTGCTTTCCTGGACGAAGGCGACTCCCATCGCTTCCGGGAGGACGCCGGCCTGGAACATCTTCGGAAACCGCTCGGCGAAGTCGATCGGGAGAAAATCCACGCGCCGTTCTCGTTCCCAGTCGATGTCGATCCAGCGCGAACCGTTTTGCCTGCGATTCAGCGTCACGAGCCGTGACTTCACGTGTGAGCCTCCCACCCGACGCGTGATGTCGCTGTCGTATGGCGAGACATCGAGCCGGTCGGTAGTGAAATGAAGGCGTGATTCGTAGGACATGACCTCATGGCGATAGTTGGCTTTGATCATGCACGGATCCTCGTCGTCGCTTGTTGCCGCGTGTGCAAGCGCTTCGGCGACGAGATTCATGGTCGCGCAGTCGGCCTTGTCGAAGCGGATGAGCGGATCGGTATCGGGAGGCATCATCTCGCCCAGGGGGCCGAGGGCGTACGGCGTTCCGACCTGCAGAAAGGCGAGAGCGGCGACGCGCCGCGGCACAGGCCAGTCCGCCAGCCGCCTGTAAAGCTCATTGCGTTCCCCGGCGGAGAGGGCTCCCAGTCGCGGCAGCGCCTTGTCGGCCAGTCGCGACGGATCCTTCCGGGCCAGCGCGCGGGAAAGTGAGGAGGGGAGCGCCGGCCTGGACACTGCGGGTCGGGTCGCCGGTCGCGATGAGGGCCTGGTCGCCGGTTGCGTTGCGGGGCGGGTCGAGGGGCGCGAGGCGGGACGCGTGGAGGGTTGCGAAGCGGGCTGAGACGCGGGCTGAGACGCGGGCTCCGGCGGCACCGCGCAGCAGGACGGCATGCCGGAAACCTCGTTGGTTCCGCCCAGTGCGATCAGGAGCAGCAGGCACGAGAAAAATCTGAAATCTGAAATCAAAAAACGTAAATATGAAATTGCGATGCGATTCATGTCTTGCGAAAACGTTGTCATGTCCAGGAGATCTTCCGCCTTCCGCCGTATCCGGCCTCATATCCGTGTATGTACTCGATTTGATCCTCGCCCAGCTGCCAGCAGAAGTAGAAGCCGTCACCGGAGTCGAAATCCACGAGCCAAAGCCCCTTAGGCTCCGCGCCGATCTCCATGATCCCCCGGCTCCATTCCTGAAGCCGCGCTTCAGCTTTCTCTTCCATGGCCGCGCGCCGCGCTTCATTCGTCTCCGCGGTCATCTCCTCGCGGATCGCCTCCACATCATCATGGCATTGCTGCGTCAATTCGCGGACGAGCGGCAGTTGCGCGCGCGCTTCCGTCAGGGTGAATATTTTCTTGGCGGGCATGGCTGCAATTGTACCGGAAAATGATGAGGACGAACGAAATAAATTGGAAGCATGCGCAGCGGCGCGGCCGGGGTATACTGGAGACGGTCATGAAGATCACGCTCGATGCCACCGCGCTCCTGTCGCGTCCTTTCGGGATAGGTCAGTATGCCCTGAACCTGATCCATGCCCTGGCGCGCCAGGAAGCTCCGCATCATTACGAACTCCTGTATCACTGCATGAGGGAATCCGGCCGGAACTTTCATGTGCCCGAGGATCCCCGTTTTCGCCGCCGCCTGCTGCGCCTGCCCTTCGCGGCGGCGGACCTGGCTTTGGGGAAGGGGAAGATTCCCGGCGACGCTTTGCTCGGCCGTCCTGATCTCTTCCATGCGACCCGGAATCTTCTGCCGCGCTTCCGGCATGCGAAGTCCGTGTGGACCTGTTACGACGTCTCCTTCAAAGTGGAGCCGGCCTGGTTCGATCCCGAGACGGCGCGCGGGCTCGACGAGCGCGTCAAATCCTGCCTGGACAGGGCCGATCACGTCATCGCGATCTCGCGGCACACGGGCGAGGACCTGACGTGTCTGTACGGATATCCGTCGGACCGCGTGACGCCGATCCTCCTGGGGCCGTCGGAAGCGGCGCGCGAGGTCGCGGAGCTGCCCGGCAGCATCCCTCGGCCGTACATTCTCTTCGTCAGTTCCCTCGAACCCCGGAAGAATGTGGCCCGCCTCGTCCGCGCGTTTTCGCGGATGAACACTCCCCACTACCTGGTCCTGGCCGGCGCCCGTGGATGGAAATATGAGGACATATTCCGGGAGATTGTTTCGTCCCCGCGTCGCGACCGGATCGTCTGGCTCGATTACGTGGCTCCGCCTCTTCTCGCTGCCCTGTATCGCCATGCGGACCTCTTCGTCTATCCGTCGCTATACGAAGGTTTCGGCCTGCCCGTTCTGGAAGCCATGATGCACGGTTGCCCGGTCGTCACCTCCCATGTGGCGTCGCTTCCGGAAGTGGGCGGCGACGCCGTGCTGTACGTCGATCCGCAGGACGAGATGGATCTCGCGGAAAAGATGCGGCAGGTCGTGACGGACCAGGCGCTCCGCGAGGACCTCGTGAGAAGGGGAACCGAGCGCGTGGCGATATTCGACTGGAACGCGACCGCGCGGGCCACCCTCGATGTCTATAAGGCGATCCTGAACATGTGAACCCGTTTCGCCCCGGTGAGCCTTAACAGCTTTACATTTCGCGAGCGATATTGTAACTTCTGTCCCACTTGAATATCCGGAGGTTACCGTGGGAGCTATTGATACAGCCATAAAAGGTCTGATTGTGCGTCTGGCCAGGAAAGAAGCGCGCAAGATTACTTCGTCGATTCGCGATGAAGTGAAGAGATTGAAGAAACGAAATGTGGAACTTAAAGCCGCGATTAGCGCGGTCGATGAGCAGACAAAGAAGATGTATGCGAAGGGTCGTCTCGAGGAGACGGCCAGCAAGGCGGCATCCGGCCAGGTGAAGGGCCGGCTTTCTCCGCGTCTCGTCAAATCGCTCCGCTCCAAGATGGGGCTATCCCAGGGCAAGTTCGCGAAACTCCTCGGCGTCAGCCTCGGCTCCGTCGTCAACTGGGAACTCGGGAAGATGAATCCTCGTCCGGAGATGCGCCAGAAGATGCTTTCCTTCCGCGGCATGGGCCGGCGCGAAGTGAAGCTGATTCTCGAAAATCTGTAGAGGAGCGTTAAGCTTTCTTCTCGTACGCGATCGCCAGGTTGAAGGACCAGTCGGCCGGAAATAACTTTTCAAAGGTTCGTGTCCAGACCTGGTAGAAGCCCGCGTACGCGATTCTCAGAAGCGAATGGCGGCGCACGCGGTAGGAAAGCGACACGAGCGCCCTCAGGCAGAGTGATTTCCTCCGGTACTCGTTGTCGAATTGCCAGGCATAATTCTCCGGATGCTGAAGGAAGGTCCGATTCGTCGCTTCGGCGGCCAGTCGTTTCATGCCGAAGGAATCGAAGCGGGCGATCGCCTGCGAGGCTGTTTCCAGGCCGTAGTGCCCCATCTGATCGATGAAATACTTTTTCCATAGCCCCGTGTGCCGCATGGCCCACCGATAAAGAGGCTTCTGCGAGTCGAGATCAAGGACGTGCATCATCCTGCCGCCGGGTTTCAGGACGCGCAGCATCTCGTTGATCGCCGCGTTCTTGACCTGCGCCGGAATATGCTCCATCACATCCACGGACACGATCGCATCGAAGAAACCGTCGGGGTAGGGAAGAGCCAGGAGGGATGCCACGGAGACCTCGTCGTAGAGGGTGGCGGCCGATTTCAGGCGGGTCGGCGCGAGGTCGACGCCGTGAACCCGTGACGCGGTGGAAGCGACAAAGCGGAGCCCCACGCCGCAGCCGATGTCGAGGACGACGCTTCCGGGTTTCAGGTGGGCGGCAAAGAAATAGGTGATGCCGCCGTCGAGAAAGAAGAGCTTCCAGCGGGGCAGGACATGATCCCAGTGCGCCGCCGGGGTTTCCTCGTACTTGGAATCGACGGCCTCGAAATAGACGAGACCGTTACGGCGCGCGAATTTTGAATGACAACGGGCACAGGCGGCGCTTGATTCGTCCAACGTGATGGGTCCGCGGCAGGCGGGACAGACGAAGGAGTGGCCGCCGGATTTCAGCGCATGTACCCCGGATATTTCTTGTTCACGGCGGCGATGACTGTGGCTTCCGACATGCCCGCTTCCAGTCCGGCCGCGATGAATCTCATTACATCCTGGGCTCCGCCCGGATGCGTGCACCCGCAGGTCGAGATCAGGTCATTGCCGTCGCACGTCCCGCATTTGCAGTAGAATTTTTCCGCGATGGCCAGCACGCGCGGATCGCCTGTCGGCTCCGACAGGGCGGCCGGCGCCGATCCCGAAGCGGGCGCGGTCATTTCAGATCCGGATAGGTTCTCGACAGCGGTAGTTCCGGGGGAAGAAGCCGTGTGGGATTTTCCGATCTGGAAGAATACGAAGACGACCGCACCCATGATGAGAGCGATGATGAAGCCCCCGAACGGCGAGATCGTGAAGACGAGATTCCTGGACGAGGCTGCCGGAGCAGACGTGGATGAACCGGCGGCTTCTCCGGTTAATGCCATACCGCATTTCGAACAGAAGCGAGCGCCGGTTTCAAGCTTGTTGCCGCATTGCGTGCAGAATTTCTTCATGAGGAGGATTCTATGCGATCCCGGCAGAAACGGAAATTTGAATATGCGGGAGTCGTGATAATGGCAGGACGACAGAAGTTCCCCAACTGAAGAATCTTTAACCACGAACCACACGAACCACACGAATCACACGAAAATATGCCTTCGATGAGATAAAATAGAGTCACAGTCGCGGAGGGGCTTCGACTTCGCCGGTCTTCTCCTCAGGTGTCCATTAAGCGACGCTTCTTCCCTTAATTTTCGTGTTTTTCGTGTGGTTCGTGGTTTCGGGATTTGTAGATGGGGAACTTCTGACAGGACGAAATCCCCCCTTGAGCGGATATCCCCCTCGTTGTAGCCTCAATTCCTTATGACCGACAACGATCCAGCTTCGCATGCGTTTCCCCTGGAATGGCAACGCGGCGTGTACGAGGCCATCTCCCGCCGCCGCGACATGCGCTCCTTCCGGACCGGAGCCATTCCGCGGAACGTGCTGGCCCGCATTCTCTCCGCCGCGCATCAGGCGGGCTCGGTCGGATACATGCAGCCCTGGAACTTCATCGTGATCGAGAACGGCGAGGTCCGGCGGAAGATCCGGGAGCATGTCGATGAGGAGCGTGTCCGCGCCGCGGAACGTTTCGAGGGCGAGCGGCGCGAACAATACCTGTCCCTGAAACTGGAAGGGATCATCGATTCCGCCGTGAATGTTTGCGTGACGTGCGACAGGAACCGGTTCGGTCCGGTCGTGCTCGGCAGGAACACGATTCCTGAGACCGACCTCTACAGCACCTGCTGCGCGATCCAGAATCTCTGGCTGGCGGCGCGCGCCGAGGGGGTCGGCGTCGGCTGGGTATCCATTCTCGATCCGGATATTCTTCGCGGAATTCTCGGCATACCGGACCATGTCGTTCCGGTCGCGTATTTGTGCATGGGTTATGTCGAGCATTTTCCAGACAGGCCGCTCCTGGAGACAGTGGGCTGGCTCCCCAGGTTGTCGTTGGAGGAGGTGATCTACTCCGAAAAGTGGGGCGAGCCCTCCTGCGGCGAACTCCTGCAGGCGGTGCAGTCCGTCGATATGCCTGGAGACGTCGCTTCGACGCGTTCGCCCGCTTCCTCCACATGACTGGAACCGGCGGCGATTCTCGAGGCGTGGCCGGCGTTCGATCCAGGAAGGGCCTCGTCATCGTCTACACAGGCCAGGGAAAAGGGAAGACGACCGCCGCCTTCGGAATCATCTTTCGCGCGCTGGGCCGGCACATGCGCGTCGCGGTCGTTCAGTTCATCAAGGGCAAGTGGATGACCGGCGAGCGGATCTTCGCGGAAAGCCTGGTCGGAGCTCCGGACGCGCTCCTGGAATTCCATGTCATGGGCAAGGGGTTCACGTGGGAGAGCGATGATCTGTCGCGCGATCGCCGCGCCGCGGAGGAAGCCTGGGCGAAGTCGAGCGCGCTGATTACCGCGGGCGTTCATGATGTCGTGATTCTCGATGAGCTCACCTACGTCATGAACTACGGTTTCGTCCGCGTTGAGGAAATTCTCGGAGTTCTCCGCGATCGGCCGCCGCACGTGCATGTCGTCATCACCGGGAGAAAGGCGCCGCAGGAACTGATCGACGCGGCCGATCTCGTGACCGACATGACCGTGGTGAAGCATCCATTCAAGAACGGGATTTCGGCTCAGGAAGGCATCGACTTTTGAACGGCGATGCTGTCGGGAGCGCACTACGGATTCCGCGGATCGTTATCGCCGGAGTTTCATCCCATGCCGGCAAGACGACTGCCGTGGTCGCGGTCGCGGCCGCGCTCGCGGCGAGGGGACTGAAGGTCGCTCTCTTCAAGTGCGGTCCCGACTATCTCGATCCGACATATCACGCGCGCGTCTGTCCGAAGGGAAGCCACAACCTCGACGGCTGGATGATGGGGCGCGACGCGGTGCTCGCGACATTCGCCCGCGCGGCTGAGGGCGCGGATATCGCGATCATCGAAGGTGTCATGGGGCTGTTCGATGGCGCTTCGCCGTCCGGCGAGGAAGGGTCCACCGCGGAGATCGCGAAGTGGCTCGGGGCGCCTGTCGTTCTCTGCGTTGACGCGTCCGGGATGGCGCGTTCAATCGCCGCCGTCGGCCTGGGCTTCGCTTCGTTCGATCCCGCCGTGTCAGTGAAGGGGATGATCTGCAATCGCGTCGGCAGCCGGAGCCACCTCGATATTCTGAAGAAAGCCTGCCGAACGCCGATCGTCGTCGGCGGATTTCCTAAAATGCCTGAGCTGCATTTTCCGGAGCGGCATCTTGGATTGCGAACGGCGGACGAGAACGCCGTTCCCGAAGCGCACTTCGCCGCCTGGGCGGATCTGGCGCGCGAATGGCTGGACCTGGATACTTTTCTTGCGATGGCCGGCCTGGCGGCGCCCCTGGATGTTGCTTCGACGGATGTGGAAGCAGCCGCTCCGGCGATCTGCAGGATCGGTATCGCACGGGATGAAGCGTTCCATTTTTACTACGAGGATAATCTCGCCAGGCTCCGGCAGTCGGGCGCCGAGCTGGTGCCGTTCTCCCCGATTCATGATCCGGTTCTGCCGGATGTGGACGGGCTGTACATCGGCGGAGGCTACCCGGAAGCGCACGCGGCCGAATTATCCTCCAATGAATCCATGATCCGCGCGATCCGTTCCTTCGCGGAATCGGGCCGTCCGGTGTATGCCGAGTGCGGAGGCATGATGTACATGGCATCGGCCATTGTCCTGCTGACGGGCGAACGCCATTCCATGCTTGGCATCATCCCGGGTGTCGTCGAGATGCGTGACAAGCTCGTCGCTCTCGGATACGTCGAGGTCGAGGCTCAGTCCGATTCCTTCCTGGGGCCGGCCGGCGCGCGTTTCCGGGGGCATCAATTCCGCTATTCCGAATTTCAACCGGATTCTTCGGTTGAACTCGAGCATCTCTACCGCGTGCGCCGTCGACGCGGAGGAGATGTCTTCGACGAGGGATACCGCGTGAACAATGTGATCGCGTCCTATGTTCATGTTCACTGGGCCTCGAATCCGCTCGTGGCGGAATCGTTCGTTCGTAATTGCGTGGTCGGAAAGTCGAAAGATCCGGTGCCCGCATGAGCCGCGCGATCATCCTGGTGACGGGCGGCAGCCGTAGCGGGAAGAGCCGGTTTGCGCTGGAGAAGGCGCAGGAACATGCCGCCCCCCGCCTCTTCGTCGCCACGGCGCCGCGCTCCGGCGATGAGGAAATGGCGGAGCGGATCGCGCGGCACCGAAAGGATCGAGGCGAAGGCTGGGAGACGGTCGAGGCGGAATGGGAGCTCGTCCCGATTCTGTCCGAGTCCACCCTCCACTCCGTCATCCTGGTCGATTGTCTCACCCTCTGGGTCAGCAATCTCATGATGGAACTGGAGACAGCCGCCACGGAAGACGAGATTGCGGTCCGATCGGGGGAACTTGTGAAAGCGGCGCGGCAGGGGACGGGGAAGGTCATCTTCGTGACGAACGAAGTCGGCATGGGAATCGTGCCGCAAAATGCTCTGGCCCGCCGCTTCCGCGACCTGGCCGGCCGCTGCAACCAGATCATCGCGGCGGCTTCCGACGAGGTGTATTGCGTCATGAGCGGCATTCCCCTGAAATTGCGGTAACCGGCCCGGTCCGCGCCGGACATTCTGGACGATGATGCGGATATTACTTACGATGGTCCCACGACGTTCATGACCTCGACAACATCCCGTCTCATTTCCCATGATCCCGCGACGCTCGAAAAAGTGGGATCGGTTTCTTCCACGACCGTCGACGAAGTGCGTCGAGCCGTTGAGCGGGGCCGCAAGGCCGCTAAGGACTGGTCCGCAACAACGATCCCGGAACGAGCCGCCGCGCTGGAAAGGGCGGCGGAACTTCTCGCGGAGAGATCGGAGATATTCGCGAAGCTGATCTCGCGGGAAGAAGGAAAGCCGCTCCGCGAAAGCCGTTCGGAAACACTCAATACCGCCGACCGCATCCGCTACTTTGCCGAGTCCGGTCCGAAGGTCCTGGAATCTCGCATGGAACCGGTCCGGGATATCACCGGCATCGTTGAGTATCGCCCGCGCGGCGTTGTGGCAGCGGTGAAGCCGTGGAATTTTCCCGTCAATATTCCGGCCTGGACGCTCGCTCCGGCGCTTCTCGCCGGCAACGCGGTCGTCTTCAAGCCGTCGGAGCTGACGCCTCTCTGCGGCAGAAAACTTGTGGAGCTCTTCTGGGAAGCGGGCATCCCGCGGAACGTTCTTCAGATCGTGCAAGGCGGCGATGCGGTCGGAAAAGCTCTGGTCGCCGCCCCGGTGGACATGATCGCCTTTGTCGGTTCGCTCGAAGCGGGTCGTTCGATCGCGAAAATCGCCGCGCCGGATTTCAAGCAGCTCGCGCTCGAAATGGCCGGCAAGGATCCCGCCATCGTCCTGGACGACGCGGTCATAGACGAGGCGGTTGAACTTCTCGTGCATGGCGCGTTTAAGAATTGCGGCCAGGTCTGCTGCTCCTGCGAACGGATCTATGTCGATCGGAAGATCTACCCCGCATTCGTGGAGGCCTTCGTGGAGCGCACCCGGCGGTTGGTCCTGGGGCATGGGCTGGAGGAATCCGTTGAAATCGGCCCGATGATTCGCCGGGAGGAAAGGCAGCGCGTCGAAGCGTTCGTCGCGGATGCGCGGAAGCGTGGCGCGCGCATCCTGACCGGGGGCGTCCGGCCGAAGCTGGACCTGCCCGGCGCCTTTTATTCTCCCACGGTTCTGACACGCGTCCCCGATTCCGCCGTCATGATGCGAAAGGAAATTTTCGGTCCCGCGATTCCGATACTTCCCGTGAGGGACGAAGAGGAGGCAGTCAAGCGGGCGAACGCGCTTCCGTTCGGGCTGACCGCGACGGTCTGGAGCGCGGATCGCGACCGGGGCGCCCGGATCGCCCGGCGCATCGAGGCGGGCACGGTGGCGGTTAACAGCACTACAGGATCGATCGTGCAGCATCCCTGGGGCGGAGTGAAGTCCTCGGGCTTTGGAAGAATGCTCGGCCTGGAGGGAATCCGGTCTTTCACGCAGGTCGTTACGATCCGGATCGCAAATCGATAGTCCGGCGCCCGCCGATAACCTATCATCGACAAATTACGAGAATACTTCGTGTGAAAGGACAATGAATTGATCGACGAGATGGAAGCGGAATCGATCCTGAAGGAAACCATCGTCGCGATTCCCCGTTCGGATGAAGGATCGCGCGCTTCGGCGAAAGCGCGGATCGAGAAGCTGACGATGCCCTATTGGGCCTTGGGCCGCGTCCTCGACCTCGCCGTGGACCTGGCCGGCATGACGGCATCCATGCAGCCGCGCGTGGCTCGGAAGACGATCGTCACGATGGCGGGAGATCACGGAGTCGCCGCGGAGGGCGTCAGCCGGTATCCGCAGGAAGTGACTCCGCAGATGATCTATAACTTTGCCCGCGGCGGAGCGGGGATCAATGCCCTGGCGCGCGTATCGGGGGCGCGCGTCATCGTCGTCGATATGGGGATTGCCTGCGATCTCGATCCGAGCGTCGTGAGCGAATATCCCGATGGAGCGACCGTGCCTGTTCTTGTGCGGAAGATCCGGAAGAGTACGGGCAATATCGCCGCGGGCCCGGCCATGAGCCGCGATGAGGCGCAACGCGCCGTTGCGGAAGGAATCATCCTGGCGCAGAAGCTGTCCGACTCGACGGATGTCTTCGGCACGGGCGACATGGGAATTGCCAACACGACGCCGAGCGCCGCGATCATCGCCTGCGTCTCGGGCCGTTCGCCCGGCGAAATCGCCGGGCGCGGTACCGGTCTCGATGATGCTCAACTTCTCCATAAGGTTCATATCATTTCTCAGGCGTTGGAGACGAACCGGCCGGATCCTCGGGATGGCATCGATCTCCTCGCGAAGGTGGGAGGTTTTGAAATCGGCGGATTGGCGGGACTGATTCTCGGAGCATCCTCCCGGCGTAAACCCATCATCGTCGATGGCTTCATTTCCACCGCGGCCGCCGCGATTGCCGCGCTCATCGCTCCGGCGTCCCGCGACTTCATGATCGCCGCCCATCTTTCGCAGGAACGCGGTCACGCCATCGCCTGTTCGCACCTGGGCTTCAAGCCGCTTCTCGACCTGGATATGCGGTTGGGGGAGGGCACCGGCGCTGCGCTGGCCATGACGATCGTCGAAGGAGCAGCCCGTGTCCTGACCGATGTGGCGACGTTCGAGGAAGCCGCCGTATCCGGCGCGGACACGTGAAATTAAGGGTCAGACCCCACTTTTATTTGGGGCGCGGCGCGTGATTGGGAGGAGATACATGGCCCCTTGCATGGCGGCCCTGGGATTTCTCACGATCCTGCCGCTGCCGAAATCCTGGCGGGAGGATCACGACGCGCTGGGGCGGAGCGTCCCGATGTTTCCCTTCGTCGGAATCCTGATCGGGATCCTCATGGTGGCCTGCGATGCGTTCTTCACGCGCTTTCTTCCGACAGCACCGGCCTCCGTGCTTACTGCGATTGCGATGCTCGCAATTTCCGGAGGCCTGCACATGGACGGTCTCTCCGATACCGCCGACGGTTTCTTCAGCGCCAGGCCGCGAGAGCCTGCGCTGGAGATCATGCGCGACAGCAGGATCGGAGCGATGGGCGTGATGGCGATCGTGGCGGTCTTTTTTTTGAAGGTGGTTCTGCTGGGGACCGTGCCGCCGGAGCATCGCCTCGCCGTTATCCTCTTCATGCCTCTCGCGGGTCGATGCGCGATGATGATCCCGATGTCGATGCTGCCGTATGCGCGCACGGAAGGAGGACTTGCGACGGTCTTTCACGCGCATCAGTCGGGAGCGCATTCCTTCTGGGCCCAGGCCTTTCTCGTCGCCGGCGGATTTCTCCTGCTTCATGAGGCGGGCGCCTGGGCTGCTGTCACGGTCATGGTCGCAGCGCATGGCCTTGCGATCTACATGCGCAGGAAGATCGGGGGCATGACGGGTGACACGCTCGGAGCGGTCTGCGAGCTGTGCGAACTCATTCCCGCGATATTCATGATCGCCTGGCAGCGGGCGATGGCGTCATGACGATGGTGGAGGAACGGAACGCGTATCCGCACGGAGGCCATCTTCGCGCGATCGCCGCGGAAGCGGGAGTCCCGGTGGAGCAGGTTCTCGATTTTTCCGCCAGCATCAATCCGCTCGGTTTTCCCGACTGGGTTCGGTCCCTCGTGAGCGCGTCGCTCTCCGCGGCCGCGCATTATCCCGATCCGCACGCGGAGTCGTTCGTTCGTGCCGTCGAGCGTGTCACCGGAGTGCCGGGCGAGTGCATCGTGGCCGGCAACGGCTCCACGGAAATCTGGAGGGCCCTGGCGCGCGTGTGTGGCAGGACGCGCGTCCTTCTCGCCGCGCCCTCCTACCAGGATTACGCGGACGCCGCGCGTCTCGCCGGTCTCGAGATTGAATCTGTGCGCCTCGACGAGTCGGTCGGTTTCGCGCTGGATTGGAATGCGCTCGTGGAACGGCTCCGGGGCGATGAGCTCGTCATCCTCGGCCATCCGAACAATCCGACGGGCCGAAAGCTTGATCCTGCCGCCGTCCGCGCATCCGCCGGTGATCATCCGGATTCGCTCTTCTGCGTCGATGAAGCCTTCCTCGATTTCGTTCCCGATGCTTCGAGCGCATGGTCCGATCGACTTGAAAATCTGGCGGTCGTTTCCTCGCTCACGAAGATATTCGCCCTGCCCGGCCTGAGGATCGGCTGGCTGGCCGCGAATCCGGAACTTGCGGGGAGAGTGCGCG
Source organism: uncultured bacterium (assembly GCA_964499705.1). GTDB lineage: Bacteria > UBA8481 > UBA8481 > UBA8481 > UBA8481 > JBBTKW01. The sequence goes on from CAZCME010000001.1 coordinate 123,575, forward strand.
GTGAGATTCCGCCGTGGAGCATGAATGCCCTGGCGCAGGTCATCGGGGAGGCGGCGATGGCGGATCGGAAGTTCATCGATCGATCGAGGCAGTTCGTGGCGGAACGGCGTGTCGGAATGGAAGCCGCGCTCAGGGGATTCGATGCCATCACGGTCTTTCCGTCCGACGCGAATTTTCTCCTCTGCCGGATCGAATCCGGGCGCATGACCGCGGATGAATTGCGTCTCGCTCTTCTGCGGGATCGAGAATCGGAGCAACGCGTCGCGATCCGCTCCTGCTCCAATTTCACGGGTCTGGACGATCGATACTTTCGCGTGGCGGTCCGGTCCGCGCAGGAAAACGAGATCCTGTTCCGCGGTCTCGAACGAGCCATTCAAAGGCCCGCGCGCGCGCTTCCCCGGCGGAAAACTCCCGCTCTCATGATCCAGGGCACCGGTTCTCATGCGGGGAAGAGCCTCATCACCGCCGCGCTCTGCCGTGTCCTTTTACAGGATGGCTGTCGCGTCGCTCCGTTCAAGTCGCAGAACATGTCGTTGAATTCGTACGTGACGAGGGACGGCGGGGAGATGGGCAGGGCTCAGGTTGTCCAGGCCCAGGCCAGTCGCCTCGATCCCGATGTGAGGATGAATCCGATTCTCCTCAAGCCGATGGGCGCGAACGGTTCGCAGGTGATCGTCATGGGCCGGCCGGTCGGGATGATGACCGTCGATTCCTATATCGAGTTCAAGAATCGCGCGTTCGCGGAAGCCAGGAACGCGTACGATGAACTGGCGGACCAGAATGATGTGATGGTGATTGAGGGAGCCGGAAGCCCCGCGGAGGTGAACCTGAAGCGTCACGACATTGCGAATATGGCGATGGCGCGTCATGCGGACGCGTCGGTTCTGCTGGTCGGAGACATCGATCGCGGCGGGGTATTCGCATCCTTCATCGGCACGATGGAAGTTCTCGACGAGTCGGAGCGGGTGATGGTGAAGGGATTCATCGTCAACAAGTTCCGCGGCCAGGAAAATCTCCTGGAGGATGCTTTCACGTATACCAGGCGTCACACGGGCCGCGATGTCCTGGGAGTCATTCCCTTTCTCGAAGGCCTCAACATCCCGGAGGAAGATTCCGTCGGCCATAAGAGCGGAACGTTCGACCGCTACGAGGGGCGGGAGACCTGCGTCGACCTGGCTCTTATTGATCTTCCGCACATATCGAATCACAGTGACTTCGATTCGTTTCGCGTGGAGGATGATGTGACGCTCCGTGTGGTCAGGTCGGCCTCGGACCTCGGGGAACCCGACGCGATTCTCCTGCCCGGAAGCCGGAACGTGCCCGGAGATCTCGAGCATCTGCGGGCCGCGTGTCTCGACGCCGCGATCCGGTCAGCCCGCGAGCGGGGTTGCGAGATCGTGGGAATATGCGCGGGGATGCAGATGCTGGGGCGAGAGCTAAAGGATCCGTTCGCGATGGAGTCCGCCGCCGTCAGTGTACGAGGTCTGGGGCTCCTGGATCTCGTCACCACGCTGGAGCGGGAAAAAAAGCTGATCCGCGTGCGAGCGCATCACACGGCGGGCGCGGAGATCATAGGATATGAAATTCACCACGGCCGGACGGAATCCTCGGACCGTCCCTGCATCTTCGAGCTTTCCGAAATATCGCGGCTTCGTCCCTGTGAGCTCGGGTACGAAAGCGCCGATGGCCGCGTGTGGGGAACCTATGTGCATGGAGTGTTCGATGCGGACGGGTTCCGGAGATTCTTCATCGATCGACTACGCGCCCGAAAAGGACTGCCGCCGCTGGGGCGAACGGCGTCGTACGACCTGGAACCCGCGATCGATCGTCTCGCCGATACCGTGCGGAAATCCCTCCGAATGGATGAAATCAGGAGACTGCTGAAACTTTGAAGCGCCCGGAGGGCTTGTGCTGAGCCTTTACCACCAGGTCCTCATTGCGCTCGCGCTGGATATTCTCCTCGGCGATCCGGAAGGATTTCCTCATCCCGTCCGACTGATGGGACGCGCGGCGAAGGCGATCGAGGCGCCGCTGCGCCGCCTGATCCCGGCCGAGAGATTCGCCGGAATCGTCGCGGCCCTTCTGATTTGCTGCGGTTCCGCGGCCCTCGTATACGGCGCGACGGAACTGAGCGCGGAGTTCCATCCGTTGCTCCGGGATATCCTGTCGATCTATGTCATGTATTCCTGCATCGCGCTCCGCGACATGATGCGTCACAGCTCGGCCGTTCACACTGCGTTGAAGCAGGGAGATATCGCGAAAGCGCGGCAACAGCTGTCGCGCATCGTCGGCCGCGATACAGAGCAACTCGACGGGCCGGGAATCGTCCGAGCCGCCGTCGAGAGCGTCGCGGAGAGCACGGTCGACGGCGTCCTGGCGCCGCTCTTCTTCTGCTTCCTCGCCGGTCCGGCAGGCGCCATTTTCCACAAGGCCGCCAGCACGCTGGATTCGACTTTCGGCTACACGACGGAACGGTACATCCGGTTCGGTTGGGCTTCCGCGCGACTCGACGATCTCCTGAACTGGATACCCGCCCGCCTCTCCGGCGTTTTCATCTCCGGAGCCGCGCTTCTTACCCGGGAACATCCCATCGCATCCCTGCGCATCTTCTTCCGCGACGGCCGAAACCACGCGAGCCCCAACGCCGGCTGGCCCGAGGCTGCTTTCGCCGGCGCGCTGGGCGTGCAACTGGGCGGAACAAATCTCTATGGAGGGGAGAAGATCGAGAAGCCGACGATCGGCGACGCGCTCCACGCGCTGACGCCCGATCTCATCTCCCGCGCCAACCGCCTCCTCTTCGTCGCCACTCTAATTAATGTGGCCGTTAATACGGCAGTTAATACGGGGACAGTATACTATTTTCCGTGAATTTATTCACGGAAAATAGTATACTGTCCCCGTATTAACTATCCCCGATTAAGTCATATCGATGAAGAGATGAGGATTCGGTCTTCTTCGGAGAGGGGCAGGGACAGCGCGGCGGCCTGGCCTTCCGGGCTCATCTTGGCCCACGTCTTCCGGATGATCTCGCGCATCTTTTCCAGCGGTGTCTTCGATTTCAGTTCCTGGAATTGCGTTTCCAGGAACACGAGGCAGAGCGCGTCTTCGATCGTCTGCGTGTCGGAGTCCTTCAGATTTTTCTTGAGGATGATCTCCTTCACGTGCTCGGTCTCCGCGATGCCGTATCCTTCCTGGGTCATGATCGCGCCGACGGTTTCCGCGTGGAACTTCTTCAGGTCGGTGCGCCACTTCAGGTAACCGGTCCGGCCGGCGTCATACGTGGAACGCGGGATCGTCCATCGCCGGATGTGCTGGCCGCGCGCGGCGATCCGGAGCGCTTCGGATGCATCGGGCCGGAGCTTCAAGACCCATTCCGTCAGGCAGAGCGAGTAGACGTACTCGTGAGGAAAACTGGTCGTCGCCATGGCGGCGCGCTGCGGATCCTCCTTGTTGGCGCGATCGATCTGATCCAGCACATTCCGGAATCGTGAGCTCATGAGCGCATTCTGTATCATCCGCGATGAAAAACAATATTCAAAAAAACATTTCGCACCTATGATTCACGACCATGGCCGCGCCCAGGACAGCGAAGCTCATTGCGAAACAGCGTCTCACGGAGAATGTGCATGAGCTGACCTTCGAGATGATCGACCCGGCCGAGCTCGGCTATGACTCCGGCAAGTACATCATCGTGGCAACCGATGTCCTGAAGGAAAACGGCACTCCTGTGAAACGCGCCTACTCGATCGCGTCGCCTCCGGAAGACCAGGGGATGTTCAAGCTCTGCTTCAAGCTCATTCCGGGCGGCGTCGCGACTAACTTTCTCGTGAACCTCCATGCCGGAGACGAGATCCGGTTTTCCGGCCCCTGGGGCAAGAATTTTCATCTGCCCGCGGAGATCGATCCGGAGCAGGCCTTCTGCTTCGTCGCCTCGGGGACGGCGCTTTCCGCCGTTCATGGGCATCTCTGGAGATTGGCTCGCGATTCGAGCTGGCGCGGCCGCGCTCGATTTTACTGGGGATTGAGGCGCAAGGCGGATTTGTATCACGCCGAAGCAGTGGCCGCGCTTGCCGGAGATTCCCGGTTCCGGGTCGAGATCCTGTATTCCGATGAGCCGGGCGGAAAGATGCTGGATCGCGCCTTTGAGGAAGGGGCCTGCGAGATCGAGCCCCGCGCGCTGCACTACCTTGCCGGCAACGGGAACATGATCGAGAGCGTGACGCAGACCTTGTCCGCTCACGGAGTGGACGTGGACAGGATCTTCAAGGAGATCTACTTTTCCTAGGTGACTTCGCGCCGCGTATTTCTCGGATGGGACGAGCCCTGCCTTCCCGCGGCGGTGAGATGGATCATGCGCGAATTCGGCACCGCGGATTCTCTCGATCTCTCCCGCGTCATCATCGTCACTCCCGGCAGCCGCCCCGGTCGTCGCATGCTCGAACTCTTCGCGGTCGCCGCCGGGCGGATGTCGTTCATGCCTCCTCGATTCTTGACGGCCGGAAATCTTCCGGAGGCCCTGTATCAGCCTCGCAAGCCCATGGCGTCCGATCTTGTATCCGTGCTGGCGTGGCGGGAAGCCCTGGTGAAGATCAAGCCGAAGGAGCTTCGACTCGTCTTTCCGGATCTGCCCGATAAGAGTGATTTACAGGGTTGGTGCGACATCGCCCGTGAAGTCCTGTCCATCCACGCAACGCTCGCCGCCGACAGCGTTTCTTTTTCCGAAGTGGCTCGACGCCTGAAACAGTCGCTTCCGGATTTCGACGATGAGGGGAGATGGCATGTACTGGAAACGATTCACGATGCCTGCATGCGGCTTCTCGATCGGGAGGATCGCGCGGATCAGCACGCCGCACGCCGGGAGGCGCTCCGGACCGGCGATTGCCAGTCCGAGCAGGATATTTTCCTGGTGGGTTGCCCGGACCTGAATCGCACCACGCGTCTCATGCTGGCCCTGGCGGCCGAGCACGGAACCGTCTCCGCGCTCGTACATGCTCCGGATTCTCTCGCGGCCGGCTTCGATACATTTGGCTGCATCGAGCCGGAATTCTGGCGAGAACGAATGATCGATTTCGAGAAGAGCGTGTTCGGCGTGGCGAGCGTTCGGTTCGCCGACAGGCCCCGCGACGAAGCGGTTGCCGTTCTCGAGGAACTAGCCGACGAGACGAGTCTTGGCGCGGACGAGATCACGATCGGTGTCGGCGACGATACGTTCGCTCTCGAATGCGAGCGTGTTCTCGTCGAAGCGGGAGTGCCTGTGCGGATCGCGGCCGGCACGCCGATAGACCGCAGCCGCCCCGTGCTCTTCCTCCGCGCGCTGGCGCGTTTCGTCGCGACTGACGGCGTCGGCGAATTCGAACAGCTTGTCCGCCATCCGGATTGCGAAGCTCTGATCCAGGCGGAACTGGATTGCCACGGCATCGATGATAAGGATCGTTGGCTCGCCGCCCTGGATGATTATTTCGGCGCGACGCTTTTGCCCACCATGCCGAAATCCGTGCCGGGTTCGCTCTCCAGGACCGTCACAGCCGTGCAGCGCGTGATCGCGCTGTTTCGTCCCGGAAATCCAGCCGCCAGGACTCTGGCCGAATGGAGCCCCGTCATCGCGGACTGTCTTCGTCGTCTCTACGGCGGTCGCTCGATCTCGACGCATACTGAAGATGGGGCCCGCCTCGCCGCTTCCCTGGAGCTCATAGCGGGCATGCTTCAAGAACAATCCACTCTACATGCGCACGCGGACCTCCTTCCGCGGATGACGTTCCCCGGGGCGATTGATTTCACGCTCGCCAGGGTTGAAGGGGAGAGCCTTCCATCTGCGGGGGGGACGCCCGCGGTCGAGCTTCTCGGCTGGCTCGAACTGGCCCTCGATGATGCGCCACGCCTAATCGTGACCTGTGTCAATGAAGGCGTGATCCCGGGTGGGCGGGATAACGATGCCTTCCTGCCCGACGCGGCGCGACGCGCGCTCGGGATGGCGGACAGCAGCCGGCGTTTTGCTCGCGATCTGTATCTGACGGCGGCGATCCTGCAGAGCCGGAGGTCGACCTGGATCGCCACGCGGCGCGACGCCAACGATGTGCCATTGGCCCCCAGCCGCCTCCTGCTGGCCTGCTCCGACGATCTGCTCGTCTCGCGACTTCGCAACTTCTACGATCCCGCCGCGGATGGTGCGGGTGACTCGCGCCCACGCGCGCCGATCCGATGGCTCGAGCCGGGCGTGAAACCATCGAGTACGGGCAGCGGCTTTCTCATTCCCGCTCCGCCGTCCCCGGGAACATGCCCGGTTCTGACGGATCTGCGGGTGACGGCGTTTCGAGACTACATCGCGTGCCCCTATCGGTTTTACCTGAAGCACATCCTCCATCTCCGGGAATTCAACGAGGCCGCGCTGGAACTCGATCCCCTTCGATACGGGTCCCTCATTCACCGCGCGCTTCAGTATTTCGCGGAGAGCGCCGCTCGCGATTCGCAGGACGAGAAAAACATCCGGCGAGAAATGCGCGAAGGGCTCGATCGCGCGATGGGCGAGGAGCTCGGGGAGATGTCGACCGCCGTCGCCATCCAGAAGGAGTTTCTCGGCAACAGGCTCGATCGGCTCGCCGGTGTGCAGGCGCGCTTGGTCGCGGGCGGGTGGAGGATCGTGCATGTGGAGAAGCGGCTTGAAGCGACGATGGAGGTCGATGGCGAGCCCTTTCTCGTCCATGGAACGATCGACAGGATCGACAGACATGAGTCCGGCGCATTCCGCCTGATCGATTATAAATCCTACGACAGCGCGAAGACTCCGGAGAAGACGCACCGTTCCGGCCGGAAGGAATGGATCGATCTCCAGCTTCCGCTATATCTCAACCTTGCCGCGCAGCTCGGCGTATCCGCGGACAGCGAACTCGGATACGTGCTTCTTCCGAGAGATCCGGCGCGCATCGATTTTGAACCGGCGAAGTGGACGGCGGATGACATCGCCTCCGCGCTGGAAAAAGCTCATGATGTCATTCGCGGCATTCGCGCGGGCCTCTTCTGGCCTCCAGCATCACCCGAGGATCTCGCCTGGCCCGATGCGTTCAGCGTCCTCTGCATGGATGAATACATCGCGCGCCCCCGCGTCATCAGCGCCGTGACGTCGAAATGGAACGCGCGCCCGTCATGACAACGGTGCTTTCTCATTCCGTCATCCGCGCGTCCGCCGGCACGGGCAAGACGTTTGCGCTCAGCAACCGCTATCTCCAGCTGCTCCGCCTCGGCGTGGCTCCCGAGAAGATTCTCGCGACGACGTTTACAAGGAAGGCGGCGGGGGAGATTCTCGAACGCGTCATGCGGAGATTATCCGCGGCGGCGCAGGACGAGGCATCCGCGATCAGGCTGGCGCGCGAGCTGAATGTGCGGGTCACGCGCGAGGATGGCGTGAACATGCTGCGCGTCCTCTCGTCCTCTCTCCATCGTCTCTCCATTTCCACGCTCGACAGTTTCTTCCACAGGGCCGCCGCATCTTTCCGGCATGAGCTGGACCTGCCCCGCGATTGCGACGTGGCCGACAACGGAGATCCGCGCGTCACCGCGCTCCAGCTGGAAGCGGTGCGCGCGTTGTTGAGCGAACGAAGTGTCGAGGAGGTGATGGGGATCGTTTCGGCCATCCATGGCGGGAGGCCGCCGCGGTCGGTGACGACGGGAATCCAGGAACTCGCTTCGAAATTATATGAACTCTGGCGCCAGACGGATGAGGACGCATGGAAACAGCTCGTCGTGACGGGCAGGGCCTTGTCCGACGATCACCTCGAAGGTGTCATCCAGGCCATCGAGGCTGAGCGGGAGGATGTCGCGGACAAGCGCTGGAAGAAGGCGCTTCAGGCGCTTGTGGAACAGGTTGCCGCGCGGGATTGGCTGGAACTCGTCAAGTCGGGACTTCCCGCGAAGATCCTGAAAGGGGAGAAGGAGTATTATGGCCGGGAGATTTCCGAACCGATGGTCGAGACGATCGTAGCGCTCGTGAATCATGTCCGGCACGAGATCACCTCCCGGCTCCGTGCGCGCGTGGAGGCCGCCTGGTCGCTTCTCCGGGATTTCGACGCGCATTACTCCCGGTTGCGGCGGGAAGAAAAACTACTTCTCTATTCGGATATTCCCGTCCGGCTCGCGAGAGGTGTCGCCTCGGGCGCCGATCTCTTTTCATCGCTGTACTATCGTCTCGACATGAGCTTCGACCATCTCCTGCTCGATGAATTCCAGGACACGAGCCTTCTCCAATGGAGCATTCTCCGGCCCATGGCCGAGGAGATCTCGGCGCATGGGGATGCCCATGCGTCGGGCCGGAGCCTCTTCTGCGTCGGCGATGTGAAGCAGGCGATCTACGGCTGGCGCGGTGGATGCGCGACGGTCTTCGACAAGCTGGTCGACGATCTCCGCCTCGGCCCGTTCTCCGCGTCCACGATGGCGGAAAGCTATCGCTCGTCGCAGGTCATACTCGATACCGTCAATCGTGTCTTCCTGGGCATCGGAACAAGTCCCGCGCTGGCGAGGTATCCGGAACTGGCTGCGTCGTGGCGCGACCGGTTCGAGGCGCACAAGGCTCACTACGATCTCCCGGGGTACGCGGAACTGATCACCGCGCGAGGCGAGGACGCGGAGGAGGAAAATCCGGAGGGGGACGAGGATCTGTCCGCGTCGCCGGTTCTTGCGATGGCCGCGAAGCGCATCGTGGAAATACTGAACAAGGCGCCGGGGAGGAACATGGGAGTTCTCGTCCGGACGAACGCGGCCGCTCACCGCATGATGCAGCTTCTGAGGGCGCAAGGAGTGGACGCCAGCGGAGAAGGCGGAAGCTCCCTCGCGGACGATCCCGCCGTTACTTCGATCCTCGCCGCGCTCGATTGCGCCGATCATCCCGGGCACGAGCCCGCGGCCTTCGAGCTCGCGCATTCGCCGCTCGGTGCCCACCTGGGCCTGAAAACGTATCAGCGACACGACGTCCAGCGCGTAGGTCGCAGGATCCGCTCCGACCTCATCGACCAGGGATACGCGCGCGTGATTGCGGCCTGGGCGCGCGCGCTCGAAAAATTCTGCGACGAGCGCAGTGCGTCGCGGTTGGAGAAGCTCGTGGAACTGGCCGCCGTCTTTGACGCCCGGCCGACGCTCCGGCCGTCCGATTTCGCCCGCCAGGCGCGCGAGACCGAGGTCGCCGACCCGGCCGCTTCGCGCGTCCGCGTCATGACGGTCCACGGTTCCAAGGGGCTCGAATTCGACATCGTCTTTCTGCCGGAGCTCCACGGTTATCTCGGCCGCGTGCAGGAGGAATTTCTCTCCATCCGAAAGACACCGGATGGTCCGGTCGATGCGGTCGTCTGCGGCGGCAGCGAGCTGGTTCGATCGTTCAGCGATCAGCTTCAACAGGCATGGAGCCAATCCGTCGTCCGCAGGCTTGAAGATGACATGGCCGTCCTGTACGTCGCGATGACGCGCGCGAAATATGCGCTCCACATGATTGTTCCTCCCGTGAAGCGGAAGAAGGACGGAACCGTGGGTGCCTCCGGATGGACGAGCACCACCTGCTCGACCATATTGCGACGGTCGCTCAGCGCCCTGGGCGAATCGGAAAATCCCGACGGAGGAGAAACACTTTTCGCGGCGGGAGACGAGGATTGGATGATCGAAGCGAAGTCGGAACCGCCGGCTGCGGCTCGTTCTTCCTTGCCGCGCCCTGTGATCGCGCTGGCGAAGAAGGGTGAACGACCCCGCCGTTTTCGCAGGCAGACGTCTCCCACGAGGGGCGTGGAGACGGATGAGCTATCGGTGGAGGATCTTTTTTCAAAGCGAAGCGATGAAGCCGCGGTGAAGGGCCTCATCCTGCACTCGTTCTTCGAGGAGATCGAGTGGTTCGACACGGCCGCTCGCGCGGACGATGCGCTGCTCGACGCGGCGCGGCGGAATGTTCCCGAGGCCGCGCCGGCCCTTCTGAAGGCGCAACTCGCGGCTTTTCGCGCGCTGATGGAGCTCGACGAAGTCAAATCAGTCCTGGCGAAGCCGCGGACGGCGAAGGACGAGAGATGCGAAGTCTGGCGCGAGAGATCCTTCGTCGTGGCCGACGATGATCAGCTCCATGTCGGGCGATTCGACCGCGTGATCGTGACGCGCGGACAAGTAGGGCCCCGTCGCGCGCGCATCGTTGATTTCAAGACCGGCTGCTTTCCCGAAAAGGGCGAGATGGGCGATGTCAAGGTCGAGCATCAAAGACAGCTCCAGGCATATCGTGGCATCCTCGCGAGAATGCTCGGGATCGATATCGTTCATGTAACGGCGGAGCTCCTCTTCCTGGACGCGAAGGGTCCTCGTGCGGTACGGGTATTATGTTCCGAGCCGCTTTGAATCTCTTCGAGCCGTGAATCGCCGCGCCTCCGGATTCGGAGTGTTTATCATGGCGCTCCTTCTCGGCGCGTTTGCGCGATTACTGTCCTTTCCCCGCGTATTCGCGGGAAACAAGCTCAGCTTTGTCGGCGGGCCGGATGCCTATTGTCATTTGCGGCGAGCGGAGCTGGTCCTGGCTGGAAAATTGGCCGACGTCGATCAATGGGCGAATTATCCGTTCGGAGCCGACGTCAGTCTACTGCCGCATGCCTACAGTCACATTCTCGCATTTGCCATGTCGCACTTCGGCAACATCGGTCTGCTGACGTTTCCTCTACTCTGTGGATTGCTTTCAATCGTGGTGTTGAAATCTTTATCCGATAAATTCCCGTCCGCTTCGTTCATCATGATTCTTTACTCCGTCATGCCGATCGTCGTGATTTTATCGTCATGGGGAGCCATTGATCATCATTGCGTCGAAGCGTTGTGCCTTGTGCTTGCGCTGCGCGGCCGCCGGTGGTACGGCGTAGCGCTTTTAGGATCATGGTTGACAACAACAACGTGGCCGGTAATCGCCATGGTGATCGTCGTGACGGAAGCGATTCGAAGTCGCATTCCGTGGCTTCAAATGCTGGCGCTTGTTATCGGCCCTCTTGGATTATTGATCGCGGGGAGGTCATTCTTCATGGACCCCTGGCAGAATGAAATCAAGGAAATGAAGTCGCTGCTGGCCGGAAGCGAAGGTTTGACACGGTCCCTTACCTTGATGTCGGTCAGTCTCATATGCATTCCCTGGGCGCTTCATGTCTGGTGGAAATCGCGCGCGCTGGACCATGTTGCCTCGCTCTTATCCGCGGCCCTCGTGACATTCCCGCTCGCGCTGCTTCATGCGCGATTCGCCATTTTCCTCGCAGTGCCCGGCGTGTTCGCGATGGGCGAGGTATTGCAGTCGTTACGTGAGCGGTTCCATCGAGTCATATCGGTTGCCTTTATCGCGGCCTCGTTCACCTGGATTGCGATCGGATTGGCATCCATTCCCAATTCCGCGGTGGATCCACCGCTGGCCATCAGACGAGCGCTCGATGTCATGCGACAGGTCACTCCCACCCCAGGCGATTACCTGGCACCGCAGCAGCAGCCTGACTATGGAGTCGCGGCCGCATGGGACCTGGGCCATGCCATTACCGCGCTCGCCATGCGACCTGCGGTAGCGAGCCCCTATCTCTCGGGAAACAGGGGGCGCGATCTCATGCGGAACATATTCTTTTCCGAGCCGCGCATAGCATCCGAGATTGCGGATAAACATGCGGCGCGTTACCTGCTTCTGACGAAACTGCGAGTGGCCGCAGGACCCGCTCGATCACTCTATGAGCGACTGTATTACGATCATGACACACAACTGGGATGGGATTGCATCTATCAATCACCGGAGATATTTCGACTCGACGGAGTCGAAGTCCCGGCTGTCCAGATCTGGGAGCGAAATACGGGGACAGTATACTGATTTTCCGTGAAGATATTCACGGGCCGGCGGAGTATCCTCTCGAACATGAATGTTCATCGTCTCAAAGAGATCGCTTTCGCGGCGCTCGCGCTTGTCATATTACCGCTATCCGCCGCCCGCGCGGATGAGGAATGGATCCTGTCGTGGCACGATGAGTTTGACGGGCCCGCGGTCGATACGTCGAAATGGCGCATCGAGGATGCGGCGCTCGTCAAGAATCATGAGAAGCAGTATTACGCCCCGGATGACGTTTATATCCGGGATGGTGTTCTTGTCCTGCGGTCGCAACACCGCGACATGGGCGGCCGCGCATTCACGTCGGGGCTTGTGGAATCCAAGAATCTCTTCTCCCAGCGATACGGCCGGTTCGAATTCCGATCGCGACTGCCATATGGCAGGGGAATTTGGCCCGCCAACTGGATGCTCGGCGCGACGATCGACCAGGTCGGATGGCCGGCCTGCGGCGAGATCGATGTCATGGAACTTCTCGGACACGACACGGCGACGATTTATCAGACGACCCACTGGGGTCCTCCGCTCCGATCGAGCGGCACGCCCTGCAAGGGCCGTGACTTTGCCGATACGTTTCACATCTTCGCCGTCGAGTGGGAGCCGTTCGAAGTCCGGTACTTCATCGACAACGTCCTGAATCACAGGGATGTTTCGCCCCGATTCATTCCCGATGTTCCGGCATACATCCTCCTGAACACGGCTGTGGGCGGCGACTGGCCGGGCGATCCGGACTCCACCACGATCTTTCCCCATTATCACGAGATCGATTACGTGCGTGTGTATCGGCGACCTGGTTCCTATGATTCCCTCGTCCAACTGAATACGGTTGCCTCTCATGGGGCGATCCGAACTTCGCCCCAACGACAACTCTTCACGAAGGGCAGCGCGGTGACCATCGAGGCCGTTCCGGATTTCGGTTTCCGTTTCGCCGGATGGACGGGCGCGCATTTCGGAACGGAGCCATTCGGCGAGCTCGTCATGGACACGGACCGAATCGTCACCGCGAGCTTTGAGATTGATCCCGCCTCGGCGCCCCTTCTTTCCAGAGGTGCTGTCTGCCGGGCATCCTCGGAAGAGAGCGATCGCACTCCGGCGGGAAATGTCACGGATGGCGATCCCGCGACGCGATGGGCATCGGCCTGGTCGGATCCGCAATGGATCACGATCGACCTGGGCGAAATGCGGAACGTGGATATCGTCCGGCTTGCATGGGAGACCGCTTCGGCCAGGGAGTTCCGTGTCGAGCTCTCCCGCGACGGCGCCGACTGGCGGACGATCCACGAGTCGAGCGAAGGTCAGGGCGGTTTCACGCATATCGGGAATATCGGCGCGACGGCGAGATACGTCCGCCTGCTCGGAATCCGGCGCAATACACCTTGGGGATATTCGCTCTACGATTTCAATGTCTATGGAAAGGCATCAGGAGCCGGTCGCAAGGCGGATTGAATTTCGATTGACGGTCCTCGCGCCATCGGTATCATCCGGTCGATTCAACGCACAGGTGCCCCTTCGGGGGTGAAACGGGAAGCCGGTGAAAATCCGGCGCGGTCCCGCCGCTGTAACCGGGGACGAATCTCCGACCCACACGATGTGGGAAGTGTCGCGGGCGCCAGGATGGCGCAGGAGCGACCATAGCCACTGGACTTATGTCCGGGAAGGCGGAGATGTAGATCGATCCGGAAGCCAGAAGACCGGCCTGAGCGACAACTTGCGTTCCCTGCGATGGCAAAGTGGGACGGATACGACTCCGATATACGGGCGGGGCGTCATGCTGTGCATGGCGCCCCGTTTTTTTCGGGTCCTCTCGTCCTGTTCCATCGTGTGCGAACGTCCCCGATGGAGGGACAGGATGAAGACGAAGGTCGTTACCGGATTACTGTTGGCGTCGGCGATGGTCGGCGTTGCGCGCGCTGACGATACCCGTGCGTTGATGCTCGACGACGAGCCCGAGATCGTCATCTCCGCTCCGCGATCCTCGCGCGTGGTCGAAGCGCCTCCGGTTCAACAGGAACTCGTCCAACCTCCGAGGGAAATACTTCATACCGGCCGTCCGGTCACCGTGATCAGTTCCGAGGAGATCGAGCGGTCCGGCGCGCGGCAGGTTCTCGAGGTCCTTCGCGACGTGCCCGGCATCCGCGTGACGCAGTTCGGGTCCTTTGGCGGCAGAACGAGCGTTTCGTCCCGGGGCGCGGAGACGAGCAATAACCTCGTCCTCCTCGACGGCGTCAAGGTGAATGCTCCGGGCGGCGACTACAACTGGAACGCCCTGCCGACGGACAACATCGATCGGATCGAGATCGTCCGCGGACCAGCCGCGTTCGCGCTCGGCGGAGACGGATCTTCCGCCGTCATACAGATTTTCACCAAGCGCGGTCAGGGTCCGCCGCGTTACACGCTCGCGGCGGAAGCGGGATCTTTTTCGACATTCTCCGAGGATGTCTCGGGCCTGGGAACGACGGGTCCGGCGAACTGGTCGTTCTCCCTCTCTCAGCTCAACACGGAGGGACATCTTCCGATCAATAACGACTACGGCCGGGCTGCCGCATCGGGGCGGATCGATCTTCCGGTTTCCGACCGAACCGACGTGCAGGTGACGTTGAATCACTTCTCCGACAAATTCGAGATCGCCACGGATGTCGGCGGAGATCTGCTTCCACCATTCTTCCTTGATCCTGACGGCGCCGTGCGCGTGACGTCGACGGCGATGGGCGCGCGCGTGGAGAGAGAGATGCGCGATAACTGGACCGTCGGGCTCTCGCTCGAAAATTTTCTCGGCACGTCCTTCAATCGCGACCCGCGCGACTCACCGGCGGATGCGACGCCGTTCTTTTCGGAGCAGGAGACGCGTCGCCAGTCGGCGGAATTGAGATCGGACCATGAATGGCGAGGATGGAAGATCGGCGTGGGCGGCGAATTCGAGCGCGAAGAAGTGCATGGCGTCTCGGTTTCCGGAGCGGCACCGACGACGACTCATTTCGGGCGCCTCAACAGCGCCGGATATATCTCGCTGGCCGGCGAGATCAGGGAGAACCTCAGCCTGTCAGCGGGCGTTCGCCTGGATGAAAACACGCGCCTCCATCGGGAATGGAGCGCGGGAGGCGGATTGCAGTATCTCTATCCGCGAACGCGCACGACGCTCCGGCTCTCCGGCGGTCAGGGCTTCAAATATCCGACGATCGCCCAGGTCGCTTCTCAGACCGCGACATTCCTGCCGAATCAGAATTTGAAAGCCGAACACGAGCTCTCCGGTGAATTCGGAATCGATCAGCCCTTCTGGAATGATCGATGGCGGGCCTCGGTCACCGGATTCTGGGCGCATTCGAAGGACATGATCGGAAATGTGAGAGTGCCCGGCACAACCGTCTCCACACCCATGAATCTCTCGCGCGTCGAGCGCGTGGGCGCGGAAGCGACTCTCTCGTTGAAGATCACGCCCCGGTGGAAGATTTCGGGAAACTATACGTATCTCGAAACGGAGGTCAAAGACGCGGGCCCCGTCTCCAGCAACGCGTTCCTTGTCGGAGACGCGGTCACGCGGCGGCCGAAGCACACGGGAAACGCGACGCTGGCGTACAACGGCGAACGTCTCCGTGGCGAGATCAATGTGAACGCGGTCGGAAAATCGATCGATCGCGACTTTTCGAACAATCCTGTCTCGTTCCGGCTGTACGTTCCGGGCTACGCCAAGGTCGATGCTTCTCTCGAATACGACATGACAGAAAATCTGACGCTGACCGCGGCGGGCAACAACATTCTCGACAAGGATTATCAGGAGAATTACGGATTCTCGAATCCTCCCGCGAACTGGCGCGGCGGCGTGAAATGGAATTTCTGAGATGATCACGGATCAGGTCGTCCGCATCGCACTTTTCGGAGCGGAGTGGGTGATGTGGTTGCTGCTCGCTCTCTCGGTCGTATCCGTCTGGATCATCGTGGACCGAGGGATGATGCTTCGTTCGGCGCGACCTCAGGTGATCGCCGCCGCGGTCAGGCGTGCACGCGAGGAGGGAATCGAGGGAATCGAGCCGCTGCTTGTTCGAGAGCGGCTCCGCATGGAGAACGGGCTCGGGCTCCTGGCCACGATCGGATCGAATGCGCCGTTCGTGGGACTTCTCGGAACAGTGATCGGAGTGATCGTCGCGTTTCACGATCTCTCGAAGAATGTCATGGGAGGACCCGGCCTCGTGATGGCGGGAATATCGGAAGCGCTCGTGGCGACGGCGGTCGGGCTCTTCGTCGCGATTCCGGCGGTCGTCACCTACAACATCTATTCGAGGCAGGTTCGCAGGGTCATGGCCGAGGCCGAGGCCGAGGCGCGCGACGTCGTCCTCGAGATGAGATCCACCGGGATTTCCATCATGGCGAAACACTGATGGCCGGCATTCTCCGCGACGACGAGCCGATCTCCGATATCAATGTCACGCCTTTCATCGACGTTACGCTCGTGCTGCTGGTCATCTTCATGGTGACGGCGACGATCATCGTCAATCCCGCTATCGCGGTGAAATTGCCGGAGGCTTCGTCGGCTGACAGCACGAATCCGGAGGAAGCGGTCGTAACCATACTGGCGAGCGGCGCCTATCGCATCGGCGGTCGGCCTGTCGAAGCGGCGGCCCTGCCCGGCGAGCTTAAATCGCTCCTCGATCGCGCGACACGCAAAGTCGTCCGAATCGAAGCCGACGAGGCCGCGGAGGTCGGGCCCGCGATCCGCGTGCTCGATATCTGCCGCTCCGTCGGAGCCGAAGGAGCTTTCATCGCGACGAGGCCGGTCGCGCAGAATGATGCGGCCGCGGAGGTTGTGAAATGAAGAAGCGGATTTCACTCGCGGTCTCTCTCGTGATTCACGCCGGAGTGATCCTCGCACCGCTCGCCGATCCGGCGCGAGCGAAGATGCTCGATATCGTCGCGGTGACGTTTCCGGAAAACTTTCCGGTGCCTGCGGCGTCAGCTGACGAACTCCTTGCGGGGATCGATGAGGCGCTTCCCGGTCTGCCGGCCGTTGATGAACCTGACGCAGACCCTGTCGCCGCGCAGGACCAGATATATTCTGATCCCGCGCCCGCAGTCGAGGAGCCTGCTCAAGCCGTTGCAACGCAAATCCTCGCGCCGCTTCCCGCTCCGGTTGTCGAGGCGCCCGCGCCTGTCACGGCGAGCGTTCCGCCTTCGGCGGCGACGGCGCCACTTCCCATTGCGGAGCCCGTCCTGCTGTCGCGCGTTTCACTGGAGCGAGAGATACTGGCCACGCGCGGAGCGCGAGATGGAGCGGTGTCCGGCGCGACGTCGGCGCCTCGCGAAGCTCAACCGAATTCTGAGGGGATCGGTTCGAGCGGAGGAGGAATTTCACTTGCCGAGGGTTCCGCGCGCGGTTCTGTCGAAGGCGGGGGAACGCGCGGATTTCCGAGCGCGCCATCAAGATCGGGTGGTGGCGCCGCACAGGCTGGCGAAATAGGCGGTTCGGGCGGCGGGGGAGCGGGATCGCCGGCGGTCAATCATCTCGCGATCTTCCGCGCCGCGGTCGCCAGAAAAGTCGGCGCGGAAGCGGAACGCCGATTTCAGCGTCGAGCCGTCCGCGAAGACGAGGGCCTCGTCAAAATCAAAGCGCGCATTCATTCCGGAGGCTGCATCGAGATCATCGCTGTTCTGGCGGAGAAGCCGCTTCTCTCGGACATCATCGACGACGCGGTGCGAGCCGTCGAGGCCCCCGCCCCGCCGCCGGAACTCTCGTTGCCGGTCGAGATCTCGTTCCGATTCCGGTTCGTCCTTGAGTAGCTTGCTCTTGAATAGCGCATCGCGGAGGGGCCGATGATGACCGGCGCCGTGCGCATCGCCGTCTCCATGCTCGCGGTACTGGGCGTCATCGCGCTCTTCGTTATCCCGGGCGAGGGAGGCACGCCGATTCTCGGCATGCGCCCATACGAAACGACGCGGATCGACGATCCCAACGGGCCTGGAGGCGATCCCGCGCCGGACGGATTTCCGAAGCGACTCTTCGATCCTTCCGGCGCCGAACAGATCCTCCCCGAACCGCCGCGTCGGATCGCGTCGATGAACCTCGGCGCCGACGAGATCCTCTGCGCGCTTCTCGATCACGAGCTCGACCGGATCGCCGGGCTGACAATCTCCGCGTCCGACACGAGTATCTCGAATTGCTATGATCTCGCCCCGCCGGGCTCCGCGCGTTTCGCCGGCGCGATCGAGAGCGTCATCGAGGTCGAGCCGGACCTCGTGATCACGTCGCCCGGCACCCGCGCCGAGATCGTTCGCGCGCTCGTCAGCGGCGATATTCCCGTTGTCCGGTTCGGCCAATGGTCCACGCTCGAGGATCTGAAAGAGAACATCCGCCTGATCGGCAGAAGCGTCGGGAAGAACGAGCGCGCCGAAGAGATCGTCGGGTGGATGGAGGGGAGGATTCGCATGGTGGCCGCGCGCGTCGCCGGGCGTCCGCGTCCGCGCGTTCTCTTCTGGAACTCGACCGGTCACACGACGGGCCGGAACACGACGATGGGTCAGATGATCGAGCTGGCCGGCGGACTTAACGTAGCTGCGGAGGCCGGGATCGATCGCTCGACGCCGCTTCCGACGGAGTTCGCGCTCGCGCTCGAGCCGGATGTGATCCTCTGCTCGACCCGCTCCGTCGTCCGGACGACCCGCGGCTATGAACCCGCCGGTTCGCCGGCGCGGGAATTTCTCGACGATCCGCGATGGCGCAATTCGCCCGCCGTGAAGAACCGCCGCGTCTACGCGATCAAAGCGGGGTGGTCGACGTCCGTCTCTCATTACGCCGTCCTCGCGCTGGAGGCGATGGCGCGTGGAATCCATCCGGAGGCATACACGGACACGGATATGATGTCGGCGGAGGATGCGCTGTATACCGCTCTCCATCCCGATCTCGTGCGGCGGCCGCGATGAAGAGCGCCCGATTCGTTTCTGCGACCGTGCTGATCGTCGTGCTTCTGTTGGCGACGCTTCTAGGCGGAGTGCTCATCGGCACCGCGCAGATCCCCGCACGCGTTGGCGCGGGAGCGCTCGCGAAGGCGCTTGGATTCCCCGTCGCGACGACTTGGCGCCCCTGGGTCGACACGATTATCGTGGACGTTCGCCTGCCTCGCGTGATCGTTGCCGCGCTCATCGGAAGCGCGTTGGCCGTGGCAGGCACCGCGCTTCAGGGGATCTTCCGGAATCCGCTCGCCGACACCGGCGTCCTCGGAGTTTCGGCCGGCGCGTCGCTCGGCGCGGTCATCTCGATCTACTGCGGACTCGCCGCCACGACGATGTGGGCCCTGCCGGCCTTTTCCTTCATCGGAGCGACGATCACGACGCTCGCGGTCTACGCGGTCGCGACGCGTCGCGGGCATACTCCGGTCGGAACGCTTCTCCTCTCCGGCATCGCGATCGGTAGTCTCTGCGTCGCGTTGTCATCGGGAATTCTGTCGCTCGCCCTGAAGAATTTCGAGGTCGGCAAGATGCTCGTCTACTGGATGCTCGGCGGGCTCGACGGCCGCACATGGGACCATGTTCGGATCGTCGCGGGACCGACCCTCATCGGGACGGCGATCATCGCGATGCACGCGCGTGAACTCGACGCGATGCTTCTCGGCGAGGTCCACGCCTCCTCGATCGGAGTGAACGTGCTGGCCGTCCGACGGCGGCTCATCGTCGCGACGTCGCTGATCACCGGCGCTGCCGTCGCCGTCTCCGGGACGATCGGCTTCGTCGGGCTCGTCGTGCCGCACATCCTTCGGCTCATTCTGGGTCCGGCTCACGGCCGCCTTCTGCCCGTCGTCGCTCTTTCGGGCGCGGTCTTCGTGCTTCTCGCCGACATGGTCGCGCGAACGCTCATCGCGCCCGAGGAGATCCGGCTCGGCGTCGTGACGTCCGTCGTCGGCGCGCCGTTCTTTCTCTGGTTGCTCGCGAAGAAACGCGTCGAGGCCGTGATATGAACGCGATCGATCGCGCGTCGCTTCTTGACGCCCGGGGTGTTCGATTCACATACAATGAAACGCCGGTGCTTGGCGGCGCGGATCTCGAGATCCGGCGGGGTGAGTTCGTCGGGCTGGTCGGGCCGAACGGCGCGGGAAAGTCGACGCTCCTGAAGTCGATCATCGGAATTCTTGTCGCCGACGGTGGCGAGATCAAGCTGGACGGCGAAGATCTGAAGAGACTCACCCGGAACCAGATCGCTCGCCGGGCCGCGTTCGTTCCGCAGGACACCGGAATCGGATCGGGCTTCACCGCATACGAGGTCGTCGCGATGGGGCGTTTTCCGTATCTCGGGAGGTTCAAGCCCGAGGGTCCGGAGGATCTCGAGGCGATCGAGAGCGCGTTCAAGGCCACGGAGACCTCCGCGTTCCGCGATCGTCCCATCAACGAACTCTCCGGCGGAGAGCGCCAGCGTGTCATCATCGCCCGCGCGCTGGCGCAGGACACTCTTCTCACGGTCCTCGACGAACCGACCGCGAACCTCGACCTGTCGCACCAGATCGAAGTGCTCAGCCTGATGCGGGATCTCTGCCGGAACCACGGCCACGCCGCGATCGCTGCGATTCACGATCTCGCGTCGGCGGCCCGGTTCTGCGACCGGATCTCGATCGTGTTCGCGGGGCGGATTGTCGCGACCGGCCCGCCGCGCGATGTTGTCACTCCGGAGAATCTGAAACGGTATTTCAATGTCCGCGCCGTGGTGCGCGAAGAGAGTGGCCAGCTCATCGTGGTGCCGCTCGCCGCGGAACGGTGATTGCGCGGAACGATTCGTCAGGATGTGCGAGCTAGAGGACTGGACGCGACTGGTGGACCATGTCGCGCGCGCTGGTGCCGCCGGCTCCCTTGGGTGGCCGACATAACAGTCGCGGGATTTCGGCTGGAACAGGCCGAGGAAAGGAAGAAGCTGATGACGCAGGAGGAATTGCTCGCGACGTTGAGCGAGGCCGTGACGCTGGGGGAGACGATCCTGATCGTCCGGAGCGAAGGCGCGATCGCGGAAGTGGTGGGAGTTCATCGATACAGCCTGTCGGACAGTTGGATCACGATCGGCCAGGAGAAAGGTTCGCACATCCACGTGAAGTCGGCGGACGTCGCGGCGATCCGCTTCGTGAATACGTACAACGGAAAGCCCGCGAACGGCGGCCTGGAAGTGCTCGGCCACGACGATCGCGTGCTCCTCAAGATCGCGTTTCGCTCAACGAATCCCAACGGCAAGAAATACGATGCGGAGTATGCGCAACGGGTCAACGATCGGCTCGCGCGATTCGCGTTGCCGGTAACGGCTTGAATCTCGACAAGAGATAAAGGAGAAAAATATGTCACAGACCATCGCGGCGAATGTCGCGCCGGGCAGAATGATTACGTCGACGAATCTCGACGGATCGATAAGCGAAACATGGGGAATTGAGTGTTCCGAGGAGAAATTGAAGGCGCTTGTGAAGGAACTCTTCGAGGAGCATTGGAACGAGATCGTCTTCGGACCGTGCGTTCAGGGAGCGGTTTTTGAGGGGCGGATGTTCGCGAAGCCGACCTTCAAATATCTAGACGGCTACGCGACGGTCGAGATCGAAGGGAGCGAGGGCTGGCACTTTCATCTCTGCCTCGGTCCGCACAAGGGAACGAAAAACAGACCGACGCCGCCTGAGCTCGCCGCGTGGAGAAAGTGCACGCGCGCCGCGTTCTTCCGCGACACGGACATTTCGGGCAGGCCCGGCTCGTGGGGCCTGCGGTTCTGGAACGGCCGCGATGAGCAGATGATGACGGTCTTCTTCCCGGGCCCGTGGTATGACCGCGATGCCGGCAAGTTCCGCAAGGAGCCGGACTGGACGCAGCTCGATCTCTGGATGGCGCTGCGCGAGAAATACGCGGGTGTCCCGGCGGAAGGCCCGCTGGCATCAGCGGAGGCGCCAAGGATGCACTGAGCTTCGCGCGGGTGAAACTCATGCTGCGGCAGGCGCGCGTTTTATCCCATTCCTGGTCCGTGCTTCGTTCGTTCGACTTCGTGCAAAGGTCTGTGCCCGAGGAGGACGTTGCGGATCAAGATAGCGCTGACTCTTGGCCGGAGAATCTGATATCGTGAACACGATTTGGGGAGACATGAGAGGGAACCATGTGATCGGGAACAGCGGGGGCGCGAGAGACGCGAGAATGCGAGCCTGCGACGATATCGGGCGCGAGGATCGGGAAGCCGGGATTCGCGCGGCGATCATGCCGGTCAGTTCATGACTCGAATTACATCCGGACGGTATGCTGTTCTCGCGCTGCTTCTGCATTTTGCATCCGCGGGATGCGGCGCATCTTCGCCGCCGCCTTCGCCGAACACGATTCCTCCACCGGGTCCATCCCGTGCGCAATCCTTGCCCCGCTCACAGATCGGCATGAACCTGTCCGGGATCGCAAGCTACTCGACCGCGTTTCCGTTCCTCGATCTTTTCAAGTCGTCGACGCCCTGGGTCTCGGGTCACGGAGACGTATGGGATGACAAGCGCCGCATTGACGTCGACGAGCACGGTTGGGTGAAATCGCTGGCTCCGGGGCAGATCGTTTACACCTCTTTCATTGACTCCGGTGTGCGAGCTCCCGCCGGACAGTACATCGTCGAATATGAAGGCGAAGGCGAGATCGTCTATCAAGAGGGAGCGCGCCTGATCGAGCACGGGCCTGGGTCTGACGTGATCGAGGTCGATCCCATGCAGGGCAATTGCCTTCTCGCCATCGTTTCCGTAAATCCGCGGAATTCTCTGCGGAATATCCGGATTCGCCTTCCCGTCCGGGTGCCGATGAGCCAGACGTTCAATCCCGTCTTCCTGGATCGCATAAAAAAATTCAAGACGCTTCGCTTCATGTGCTCGATGCTGGGCGACAATCCGAAACAGATCGGCCAGCGGAAATGGAGCGAGCGGCCGCGGCTTTCCGATGCCCGATGGGGCGACAAGGGCATGCCGATCGAGGTGATGGTCGAGCTCTCGAATCGCATCGGCGCCGATCCCTGGTTCAGTATCCCTCACGAGGCGGAAGACGACTACATCCGGCAATTCGCCGCGTATGTGCGCGACAACCTCGATTCGAATCTGAAAGCCTGCGTCGAGCATTCCAACGAGGTATGGAACAACATGTTTTCGGTCCACGCGTACGCGACCCGACGCGGCCT
Source organism: uncultured bacterium (assembly GCA_964499705.1). Lineage (GTDB taxonomy): Bacteria > UBA8481 > UBA8481 > UBA8481 > UBA8481 > JBBTKW01. The sequence continues at coordinate 146,554 of CAZCME010000001.1, forward strand.
TGAGCTTGGACTATCAACGGATCCATGGGAGGCGCGGTTACGGTACCACGCCCGGCGATCCAGGGAGATCTTCGATATCTTCGAGGAGATCATGGGGCGCGAACGGATCGTGCGCGTCCTCGCCGCACAGGAGGATGGTCCCGCCGAGGCGGAAGCGTTGCTCGCCTATGAGGACACCGCAAGGCACGTCGATGTTCTGGCCATTGGATCTTACTTCGGTTTCGAGCTTGGGCTGCCCGAAAATCAAGCGCGCGTCTCCAGGATGACGGTCGACGAACTATTCCGCGAACTCGAGACTGTCTCGCTCCCGTCGACGATGGGGTATGTGCGCGAAAATGCCGCGATCGCCGCCCGGTACGGCATCCCGCTCGTGGCATACGAAGGCGGCCAGCATCTCTCGGCCGTGATGTTCGGCGTCGACGATCCCGCCATTGACGATCTCTTCGACCGGGCGAATCGTGACCCGCGCATGGGTAGGCTGTACACGAAGCTTTTCGAGGAGTGGAGCGCCGCATCCCGGGGAGGGCTCTTCCTGCACCTCAATGAATGCAACCCGTTGGGCCCGTACGGTCGCTGGGGGCTGCTGGAGTATATCGACCAGCCGCGGGAGGAAGCGCCGAAGTATGACGCGGTGATGAAGTGGATGGAAGCGGGACAGTGATGGCGCGACGCCTCTTTTTTGTCGCTATCGTCGTTCTGGCGGCGTGCGGCGCGGCGTCAACTTCACCGACGACGCTGGAATCGGAAAAACCGGCCGCGTCGCAACCGTTTCTTATCGGAGCTTTCGTCGGCGCGAATGTTCACGATTGGGGCGATCTCGCCGGCATGGGATCGGATTCGATCTCGTGCATCCACGCTATCTGCGATGATCTTTCCAAGATGGGGATGAATTCTGTCTGGGTGACTGGATTCGCGCCGTTTTATGCCGAGGAACCATTGATGGGAAGCTGGCTTGATGCGGGTCAGATACTGGGCCTGAAAATTGTCATCGAGGGAAGCGGCGAGCCCTGGTGCATTCCTCGTCTGCCCGTTGAGCAGGCGGACGAGGTTCTCCTGAAGACCCGCGAGGAGATCGTCCCCGCGTGGCAGAGCATCGCGCGCACCTACGGGAAACATCCGGCCCTGTTGGCTTACAGCCCCGTCGAAGAGATCGGCGACAACATCGAGCTGGGAGAAAACCATACCGTCCGAGCGCTCGCGGAAGTCGGTCGAGGCATTGCGCGCATTGACACCGTGCATCCCACCGTGACGATTCATATCGCTTCGTGGCACAGCGTCGCCGTCGAGGAGGCCCGGCTGCGGAACATATCCTCAAGCCGCGGGGGACTCGGCGCCCTTGTTTTCGATCTCTATCTCTTCTCACATCCCATTCCGGAGTGGTCGGACGTCGTCGATCAGAAGCTCTCCGTCACACCCGAGGAGATCCCGTCGAAGTATCTCGATTTTCTCGAACGATATGTTGTGTTGGGAGAAGAGAGGGGGGAACCAGGCAAGCCCGTTCCCGTCTGGATCATGGCGCAGGCATACGGATCGAATTGGATTCGGAAAATCGATGGCAAGATCGTCTCAAAGCCGAATTCCCGATTTCCAAACGCCGCCGAGATGAGATTCCAGATTTGGGCCGCCGCGCTTGCGGGGGCGAAGGCTATCTACTTTTTTCAGTATCATTCCACGCCTCCGCCGTCCGAGGCGAACCAGGCCGAGTTGCCCGAATGGGAGGAAGGATTCGGAATCCGACGGCTCGATGGGTCTCCGACGGAGATGCACGAGAGCCTCGCCGCCGCGATTCGGAGCATCCGCCCGCATCTGGATTTGCTGGGACGCGTTCGAATCGACGGGCCGATGGAACGGGAGGGAAATATTCTTTCAAGGAAATTCCGCGACCCGGTTTCCGGTAAGCTCTACATAATTCACCTGAACAGCAGTCTGACAGAAAAGGCAACCGGGTCTATCGGCGCTCTCGCCGCCGGCGACGGCAGGATTGTGGAAATCGGCCCCTGAATTGAGGAGGGGAAATTTTCCCGTCAGCCCGCGATCCTGATCCGGATCAGCGTGATGAACAGGGATATTGCGGTCACCGGCACGCCGATCCTCATGTGTTCCCGGAACGTTATGGTCACGCTGTGCTGCCGCGCCCGATAAAAGCGATCCCGGGCCGCCGAAAACATGAGTCTTTCCCTGGATAATACTTACCTTATGGTAATAGATTCTCTTGACGCGTGGCGAGATCCATCTATCATGCCGCCAGTCCAGTGAAGAAACGAAGCGGTGAGGTGCGGGGTCGCATGAAGACGAGGCCGGGTGCGCAGCGGTGGAGCTTCGCCTCGGCACTCATAGTCTCGTGCGCGATGGCGGCATCCGCCGCCGTGGAGATCGCCGGATTCATGGACTACCGCTACGATGACGCGGAGAATACGGAAGGCCAGTTTCAGTTCAGGCCGGGCAACGGTGTGGAATTGAGCTTATCCTCGGAACTGTCTCCTCATGTCACGGCTCAGGCCACGATCGTATCGGGCGGAGGCGGATTCACGCTCGGCCCGTCCTTCGTCGACTGGAATATCAAGGCGGCGGGAGAACATGACGTCCATGGTGCCATGGTGGACCATTCGGGTATCCAGGCAGGGCTTTTCGATGTTCCTTTCGGCATCGAATCCCGCTATTACTCGTCCGTGGATCGGCCGACCGTCTCCGCGCCGTTCCTGACGGCACGGCTCCTCGGTGGAGGTTGGACCGATTATGGTTTCCATGCGTATTTTTCGAACCAGTGTGGCGAAGAGGAGTGTCCGGGTCCGTTCACGCTCGACCTGTACGGAGTGACCGGGCTGCAGTGGAACGATGGGGCGGATGCGATCCTGGGTACGCTTGACGACGGTCTTGTCACTGTCCCGCTTACGGCTTTCAGTAATGGACGAACTCTCGGAGGGAGGTTCGGATTCTCCGTTACGGACGGTCTCGAGCTGGGCGGATCCTACGCGCGCGGGGATTACCACGCCAACATCGGTGGTATGGACCCCGGGATGACGCTCACGGGATTGGATGTCACCTTGTCGCATGGTGCTCTGGCGGTGAGGGGCGAATACGCGACGTTCAGCGGCGAGATACCTGCCGGCCCGGACCGGGAGATCAAGACATGGTATATCGAAGCGACCTATGAATGGACGGATAGACTGACGCCTGTCATTCGCTATGACGAAATCATGTTCGAATTCGATCGTGACGGTGACGGCCTCCGCAATGACGGGCTTAAAGCCTGGCTGGGCGGGATCAAATATGCGTTGACGGATAACCTGGCTCTTCGTGCCGAATATCAGATCTACCATTATCAAAAGCCCGGCTTCCAGGTATCCTCTGCCCGCGATCATGGGTTTCGTGCTTCCGCGGTGGCCGAGTTCTGATCCGGGAAGCAACGGAGATATTTCCTATACAACATCTCGAAGCCGTATAAACTTGATCCGTCTTCGGATCGGCAGGGGAAACCGGGTCATTCCCGGGCTGTGGCGCAACCGTGATTTCCGTCCATGCATGCGGGCGGGATAAGCCGGGACGCTCTGCTGACCGCACTCTTTTTTGGGCCCTACGCTCTATGGGGCCGGAAGGAACATCGGTGCTCACACATCTTCCGCTTTGTCGTCCTGCCGCGCTTCTTGTTGCGCTCTGTGCCGTGCTGATGCTCTCGGCCGAAGCTCATGCGGTTCGTATCAACTTCACGACACAGCCCGAATGCAGCGAGATAGGACCCGACAATACGCTCGCCCGCTACACCCTCTCCGTCGTGGATGACGCGGGTGTGCCCGTCAGGGATGTCCGGCTGAAATACACGCTCCATGCTCCGCCGAAGAACGCATTCTTCAGCACCGATTTTCCCATCGTCGAAGGCACGCCCCTGATGGAAGCCGACGTCGTCGTTCCGGACGGATCGATGTCCTTCGACTACCTGACGCCCATCCGCGGCGAGTATCGCCTTGTCGTCGAAGCTCATTCGACTGCGGAAACCGCGGCGTTTGCTCCCGTGACCGATGAAATCAGATACAGGATCGCCGAAAATGCCGACGAGGTCCGGAACGGATTCCTGCTCTTCGCGCTTCTCTTCGGCATCGGCCTCACTTCCGGTTTCGTGATCGCGCGGCCTCGCTTCGCGCGGCCCGTGCTCGTCACCGCGTCGCTTCTCCTCCTTTTCTCGATGGGCTCCAGAGACGCCTGGGCGCACGGCCAGAAGCATGGCGCGACCCCCGCCGGCCCGGCGGGAGGCACGACGACGTCCGATTCCGTCGCGCTCTCCGTCGACTTCGAGCCTGACGGCGGGCGCGTGGGCGAGTTCGTCACGATCCGCGGCGACGTTCGCGACGCCGCGGGACAATCGCTTCCCGGCGCGAAGATCTCGATCCGGCTCCATCACATCGAGGACGACAAGACGATGTACGAGGGATCCTTCATCGCTCCCGGCGGGCGGTTCGAATGGAAAAATCAGTTCTTCGACGGAGCCGAGCACAGGGTCTTTGTCACGGCGTCGCCGCTTGTGGACGGAGCCTTCACGCCGGTCACGTTCGAGTCCGTGATCGATGTCGAGGCGATCGATCCTCCGAATGCGATCATCATCCGGACATGGATCTTCCTGGTCGGATTGACCGCCGCGGGCATGGCGTGCGGAACTTTCCTGGCGCGCATCGGCCGCTCGCCCCGCGCGGCATAAGGAGAATCTCATGGCGCAACACAATACGGCGCATCAGCACGCGAAAAAATCGATCGCACTTTCGCTGACCGTTCAACTCGGGTTGGTGCTCGTCCTGGTCGGCGTCGTTGTCTACACTGTCCTCTTCACGACGTATCCGCCCGTTCACGACTTCTTTCACGAGATTCGCCACTCGCTCCTCATCATCCCATGTCATTAAATGGGGTCATTCTCCAACATTCCAACATTGGGGATAAAGAAGTTGCGATTTCAGTGAAAAAATCGGCATTTGACCAAGATCATTACTCCAATGTTCCCAATGTTGGAATGTTGGAGAATGACCCCCTGTGATCCGCCGTTTTCTTTTCGCCGGTTCCGCACGGCTTCTCATCTATGTCCACGCGCGGCGCAGTGTGGAGTCCGTTGCTCTTGGCATAAGAATTCTCCAGTCGCAACTTCTGCACGACCCCGGACGCAATATCGATCTTTTCCGGAGCTGCGCGGAATCTTCGGAGTGGATTCTCCGTTTCACCGCGGCGCGGTGCGCCGGGGAGTGGCTCCCGTATCACTACGATGAAGCCTTTCGCATCATCCTCGTGCTGGCGCAGGACCAGGACGCTCGCGTCAGGGAGGGCGTCGGCACCGGGCTTGCGGCTCTCATCGAGCGGTCCTACGATGAATCCCAGCCCGTCGTGCAGGCGCTTCTTCGGCATCCCGCGGAGCGGGCGCGCGTCTCGCTGGCTCTGTCGCTCATTCCGCTCATGCGACGTCCCGCGGCGGCGATGCATTCCTATCGGCCGCTCCTCGATCAACTGCTGGACGATTCTTCGCGAACCGTCCAGAGCGCGCTCGGGAATTTCGTCATCACGCGGACTCTGGCCGCCGTCGATCGCGCGGAAGCAATATCCCTCTTCCGGGATGCGGTCGCCCTTCGCCGAAGACGGGCGGCGCTCGATCTTGCGGCAAAATCACTGAGGAAAGTGTATCCTTCCGACGGCACGCTCATGGATACCCTGAACGCCTACGAACGCATCGATCCGGCTGACGCGGATTTCAGGACGACGGCCGATCTCGCCGTGCCCGACCGTATCGTGGACCAGGTCATCGGCCAGGATCACGCGGTCGCATTGATTCGACGCGCGGCGATCCAGAAGCGGTCTGTCCTGATGATCGGCGAACCCGGCACCGGCAAGAGCATGCTCGGCGCGGCTCTCGCGGAGCTTCTGCCCGGCGAGGAATTGGAAGACGTGCTGGCGTGGCCGAACGACGACGATCGCAACACGCCGCGCATCGAGACCGTTCCGGCGGGTGAAGGCTTGCGGAAACGAGAGGAATCACGCGCGAGGCTTCGTCATCTCGATGTCTCCGTCAACTTCGTCTTCGGTGTCGCCTTCTGCTCGATCCTCACCGTCGGACTCTTCTATTTCTTCTCGCGGGAGAACATCAACTTTCTCTGGGGAACGCTCGCGGCTTTCGCGCTTCTCGCGGCGGCGCGGGGATACGTCCGGCGCCACGAGCGGATCCCCGTCCCGAAAGTGCTCATCAACAACAGCGGCGGCAGCAAGGCGCCCTTCATCGAGGCGACCGGTTTTCATGCGGGCGGTCTCCTCGGCGACGTCCGGCACGATCCGTTCCAGTCCGGCGGCGTGGAAACGGCGCCGCATGAACTTCTTGAGATCGGAGCCATTCACCAGGCGCACAAGGGAGTTCTCTTCATCGATGAAGTCGGCACGCTCGGCATCGAGTCGCAGCAGAGTCTCCTGACGGCGTTCCAGGAGAATAAGCTCGCGGTAACCGGGCGCAGTCCCGGTTCGAGCGGGACGATGGTGCGGAGCCAGCCGATCCCGTGCGATTTCATCCTCGTCATCGCCGGGAATTTCGAAGATGTCGAGAAGATGCATCCCGCCCTCAGATCGCGCATCCGCGGTTACGGCTACGAGATCGTCATGCGCACTTCCATGGAAGATTCGGCCGGGAATCGGCACAAGCTCGCGCGCTTCATCGCCGCCGAAATCCGCAAGGACGGCCGCATACCGCATTTCTCCAGGGACGCCGTGGATGCCGTCATCGCCGAAGCGCGTCTTCGTTCCGATGAACCCGGGAACTTGACGATCCGCCTGCGGGAACTTGGCGGGCTCATCCGCGCCGCCGGAGATCTCGCCGTGGAACGGGGGGATGCGCTGGTGGAACCGATGCATGTTCATCGGGGGCGGGAGGTCGTGAAGCCGGTGGAGGAACAGTTACGGGGCGAAAAGACTCCTCACGCGGAGGTCACAAGGATCGCGTTTCCCGCATCCGCGTAGTAGAATTAATCCGGCAGCGCGCTTTTATCAAGGGGGATTCGTATGAATATGCTTGTGAAGCTGGTTCTTTCCGCACTGGCGGTTCTCGTCACCGCCTATCTTCTGCCGGGCGTACATGTGGATGGATTCTTTACCGCGCTTGTGGTCGCGGTTGTCCTGGGAATCGTGAACGCCGTCCTGCGGCCGATTCTCTTCATACTCACATTACCCATAAATATCATGACGCTTGGATTGTTCACGTTTGTCATCATCGGCGTCTGCGTGCTCCTGGTCTCGGCCATTGTGCCGGGATTCCACGTGGACGGCTTTTTCATGTCTCTCCTGTTCGCGCTGGTGCTGGCAGTCGTGAATGCGGGATTCGAACTGGTGGCGGGCAAATCCGAGCAGGGGTGAACTTCAGATCAGGTCTTCGTCCTTCAGGCTGGCTTCGTAGAATTTCGTGAACTCCGTCCAGTTCTCGCCGTCCATCTGCGCCATCGCCTGCCGCGGGTGCTGGTTCAATATTCCGCAGACCATGTAAGGAATCTGGTAACCCCACTTGTGCTTCTCCATCATGGACAGGAAGTCCGAGCTGATGAGATCGAGAATGGGCCGGATGTTGAACTTCGGATTCTTGAGAAACCCCAGCAGGAGCTCGGTCGGGCAGTTGCCGGCGCCGCGACCCATGCCGTAGATCGTGCAGTCGAGATAATTGACGCCCTGGATGATTCCCTCCACGGTGTTGGCGAAGGCCAGCTGCTGGTTGTTGTGCATGTGCACGCCGATCTTCTTCCCCTTGCAGAGCGTCTGGTACTTGTTGACGAGATAACGAGCCTGCTCGCAATAGAGGTAGCCGAAGGAATCGACGAGGTAAACGCCGTCAAGGCCGGTGTCGGCGAGCTGACGGAGCGCCTCGTCGAGATCTGGTTCCAGGGCGTGCGAAACCGCCATGATGTTGACGAATGTCTCGTAACCTTTTTCCTTGATGTGGTTGGCGAGCGCGATCGCCTTGTCCACGTCCTTGACGTAGCAGGCGACGCGCATCGTGTTCACGATGCTCTCGGTCCGGGGGCGGATATCGTCGAGCTCCACGCGCCCGAGATCGACCATTACGGAGATTTTCGTGTCGCAGGGTTCCGCGACGGCCCGGATGTCCTCCTCAGCGCAGAACTTCCACGCGCCGAATTTCTCGGGCGAGAACTGCTTCTTGGAGGAGAAATACCCGATCTCCATGTAGTCCACGTTCGCAAGCTTCAAAGCCTGGAAGATGCGGCGGACAAGGTCGTGGCTGAACTGATGGTTGTTGCAGAGGCCTCCGTCTCGGATGGTGCAGTCGAAGGTCTTGATTTCCGGTCGATACATGGTCTCTCTTCTTTCGTAATACGGCAAAATACAGGGCAGCAGAATACGGGGACAGTATACCATTTTGCGTGAATAAATTCACGCAAAATGGTATACTGTCCCCGTATTATTTCTGATGCGGGATCAGGATGTCCGATGTTGCGGGGGTTTGTCAATACCCGGTTCAGGGCTCCTCAGGGCGAAACACCCAGGTCGATGTAGGCGGTCTGGCCCAGGACGACCTTGACGCTTGCGGAGTATCCGCTCCAGGTGATGCTGTACGTTCCCGCCGGAAGATCGTAGAACTTGGCCTTCCCGGCGGTTTCGCCCCAGCCGGTTCTCGCGGTCTTGTTCGTATTGCCGGAGCAGGAAACCGTGACGCCCTGCGCGAAAACGACCTGGCCGTCCGCGTTGGTTTTCCGGACTGTGGCGACGATGGAGGGAAGGGGAATCGGGGTGAGCGAAAAATTAACCGTCTTGGTCTGTCCCGCTTCGATGGTGATGGTGCGCGTGGAACGCTTGAAGTCTTCCGCGATCGCGGCGACGGTATACTTGCCGGGCTGAAGTTCCGCGAAGCTGAAGACGTCGCCGCGGGCTTCCTGGCCTGTGGAGAGCGTCACGACCGCCGTGGAGATCGCCTCTCCCGTGTTCTTGTTCTTGACCGTGCCCTTGATGATGGTGCCGGATGCGGGCGGCGTCGATCCGCCTCCGCCCGATCCGCCGCCGCGCGCCCGGGTCACCGCGGCCTTCGCGTTCAGGCGGCCGAATCCATATTTCTGGCTGCGGCCGGACGCGTTGTACGCCGCGGTCGCTGGCTGCACCTTGTCGGCGGTCTCCTTCAGAATCGCTTCGACCTCGTTGGCGCGCAGGTCGGGATTCACGCTGAAGACGAGGGCCGCGACTCCGGCCGCGATAGGACAGGCTCCGGATGTGCCGTCGAACTGGTTGCCGGGTTCGTCCGTATAGCTCGTCGACGTGTATCCCTTCGACGCCGCTCGATCCGTCGCGACGAGCCCGGCCTTGTCACCGTAGCCGGCCGGCGCGACGGCGAAGAGCCGGTCGCCGTAATTACTGTAGGTTGTCCGCTTGTCCTGGTGCGTCGTCGCGCCGATCGCCAGAACATTGATGTTGTTGGAGAGATCGTTCGTGGTGCCGATGTTCGCGTTCTCATTGCCGCTGGCGAAGAGAACAAGCGTTCCCTTGCCGCCGCGGCCGGATTTGCGGGCATAGGAAAGAGCGGATGTCACGACGCTGCCGGGATCGGTGTAGCCCCAGGAATTGGACATCACATGCGCGCCATGGTCGGCGGCCCATCGGATCCCGTCGGCCGTTCCCCGCTCGTCGAGTTCCATCGGCGTCCGGAGAAGCATGAACTTGACGCCCGGAGCCACGCCCGCGACTCCGCGGTTGTTGTTATGCAGCGCGGCCACAAGTCCCCAGACCGGCGTGCCGTGGTTGTCCGGATCCTCCGGGTCGTTGTCGGCGGGTCGGGGATCAGATGTATTCCGGACGAAGTCACGGGAATGGACGAGGGCGCCGGCAGGAGGAAGATCCGAATGGCCGATGTCGAATCCGTCGTCGAAGATCGCGACGATCACCTGGGAATTGCCGGAAGTGAATCCCCAGGCGCCTTCGGCCGATATGTCCGCGCCAATCGTTCCGGCAGTCTGGCCGGTGTTCTTGAGGTGCCATTGGAGCTTGTAGAGCGGATCCGCCGGCAAGGCTCTCTTCTTCACCTCGCGGAACCAGTTCGGCTCCGCGTAACGACAAGGCACCGCCTTCACAAGCGCGTTGGCCGCCTTGAATATCTCCTCCGGCCAGGACGCCGTGGTTTTCAGCAGCCACCATTCGTCCGAACTCGTCGCGGCGCGCGTCACGCTCATGCCGAGCGTCTTGACCGTTTCCTTGAAAGCCTCGACCGATACGGTCGGATCCGGGATGACGTTCAACTCTCCCGTCGGCACGACGCGCTCGCCGCTGGGAAGCAGGATGGCCGGCATGTAGCCATTCTTCCGCAGATCCTCGGCGGCCGTTCCGCGTTCCTCCGCGGTCGGCATCTGCTCCGCTGACGCGGCGATCTCCCGCACATCGCGTGCTCCGTCGGACAACCGGTAGAACTTCGTGGAGGAATAATAGACAGGCATTGCATTTTCGCCGACGCGCGCGAGTCCCAGCGGCGCCTGGGAAGGAGCCTCATGCCCGTCGACGAAGACGAGAGGATCGCGGAGCGAAAAGGGGGCGGCAGGAACGTTGGAAGAGGCGGCCGGCCCGAGGGTGGCTCGCATCTCGGCGGACATATCCGCGAACGCCACAAAGGGGAATTCGCCCGGCTTCAGCGCGCCATCGGTAAACTCCACGAAATGATTCGTCGGGTTCTCGGGACCTGTGAACTTCAGAGACGTGCTCGAAATTTCAGGCGGGCGCTTCAGGAGAAAGAACGCGAATCCCAGGACGAGTCCGAGCGCCAGCGTGAGTTGCAGGTAACGCTTCACGCGTTCAGTCTACTTATTTCCATGGATGGGGGAATCTTTTTTTTCGCGGCAATATTCGTCATGAACAGGTTCGGCCTGATCAACCGCGTCGCCGGCCGCCGTGATCTTCAGCATGAGCGACTCCGTTACGGAAGTGAAGCATCGGCTTGATCACTTAAAAATCTTACTTCTCCTCCCGCACTTTCCAGGTCGCCCCGATCAGGACATAGCGTAGGCTCGCCTTCTCGAGGTCGGTTCCTTCAGGCACCGGAATTCCGGCGCGGACCGGTTCATTCTCGTGCCTGATGAAGACCGGCAGGTCGTGACGTTCCGCCACCTTTCCCGCGGCCCGCACACTTTTGCCGACAACTTCGGCGGGCCATTCCTCGAGCGCGTCAATCCATACTGCCTGCGATTCCGATCTGACACACGCGCCAAGCTTCGAGTTTTCGGCGAGCCCTTCGACGGTGGCCATCTGCCCCGAAATCATCCGCGCGCACGACAACAACAGGGCGACGGAGAAACAGCACGCACCGCGCGCGACTCTGAGAACGATCTATCTCGCTGGAGATTCCGCGGGAGCAGCGGACATCGGCGCCACAAAACCCGCTGCAGGAATCCCGTAGAACGCGCCTGTTTTCCAGGCGTTTTTGTCCCTGTTGGCGTCGCCGTCGCCCTTGATCTCGACTGGGAATAGCATGCGTCCCGATCCAAGCGAGGCGCCGAATCCGGGATCCACGATCTTGCCGTCCGCTCCATCCGTGAATTTCATGACGCGGCTCATGAGGCCCTTGCGCAAGACCTTCAGCACGTACTCGCCGGGGTGCTTCGAGAGGCCCCATTGGCCGTTAAAACCTGATCCGGTTAATGTTGGTGCGCACATTGACGAAAGAAAAGGTAATCCGCGTCCATGCGTCATATTCGGCATCGTGATTCGTATTCCGATTGAGTTCCTCTTCGTCGAGAACCTGGCCTGCAATCTCCTCATTGCGCGGGAATCGGTCTTACCACATCGTATACACCGCCCCGCGATTGATGTTCCGGCAGTGCGCCCGGGGTGCCTTCCGGTACGAAGGGCGTGCTGTACCATACATTCAGAACCTCTCGATAATGAGTGACATCAGCGTTGGTCGCTTCATCCGGAAGATTGTAAAAAACCCAATTCGGCGGCGCGGTCATGACGCCTTTAGGGAGTTCCGCTTGCAGATGCAGACCCAGAGGTATGTTTCCCCCGGCGGGAACAGAGTACCGATAATGGTTCCCGTCCTGGCCGTGATCGTTGATGTACCACGTGAATTCAATCTGCGCAAATACGGAATCGCCAACGAAGGGTCTCGTGTCGGGATTCCGGCCAGAGAACATGACAAAATTTCCGTTGGCATCAAGCTTTCCAAACTGAATTTTGTAATACGCCGTCTTGAGATCGGGATGAACATTCCTGAGCATAAGATTCGTGCCCATCAGCCTGATATCCGAGTCGGTTCGCACGCGCGCGTCCGCGCTTCCAGCAACCACGGCGCCGAAGAAAACCGCGACACAGCAAAGCCCACCTCTCAGCAATAAAACCTTGATCCTCATGTTTAACACCTCCCGCAATATTTGATTCATTCTCCTGCAACTCCATTCCAAATTCCTTCCACGATTAATTCGTCCGGCGTAAACGTAATCGGCCGAAAAGGTTCATACACTCCCTCGACTGTCAGCGCCTCAGGCGTGAACGTCATGGTGCGAAATGACTGGTACACTCCCTCGACGCTCAGCGCCTCCGGCGTGAATGTCATGGGGAGAAACGATTGGTAGACTCCCTCGACCGTCAGCGCCTCTGGCGTGAAAGTCATGGTGCGAAATGGCTGGTACACTCCCTCGACGGTCAGCGCCTCCGGCGTGAATGTCATGGATCGAAATGGCTGATAAACGCCCTCGACGGTCAGCGCCTCCGGCGTGAATGTCATGGATCGAAATGGCTGATAAACGCCCTCGACGGTCAGCGCCTCCGGCGTGAATGTCATGGTGCGAAATGGCTGATAAACGCCCTCAACGGTCAATGGATCCGGAGTGAACGTCATCGAATGGAATCCGACATGGGTGATCGAAATTGTGTTCGAAGCAATGCTGCCATTCGTGGCCGCATCCTGCACCGCGCCCGCTGAAAGCGATATCGAGATCGCGACGTTGGGCGACACCGGCGTTACGGTAAAGTTGTAGTTCGACGCGCTAACCTTGACGAGCCCGCCCGCGTTTCCGCCAGTAACGACGACGTCCGCCACGCTGAATCCACCGACCGGTTCGCTGAATGTCGCCGTTACCGGGATCGGATTCGTATTGCTCGGCGAGGCGGCGGAAGTCGAAAGCGTAACCGTCGGCGCCGTCGCGTCGTGCGTCAGCCTCAGAACGTTCGAGGCCAGACTCGAAACGTTGGTCGCATTCTTCGCCGCGCCGGCCGGAATCGAGATCGTGATGACTTTCATCGAAGACGCCGGCGTCACCTGAAAGGTGAAAACCGTCTTGGTCACGGCGACAAAATTTCCGAGGGAGCCGTTGATCACGGTGATGTCGGCGGCCGTAAACCCGGCGACCGCCTCGCTGAAGGTCGCGGTGAGCATTTTCGGGGCGATGTTGCTGGGGGACGGTGTCGTCGATGAAATCGTCACGGTGGGCGCGGCCGCGATCGCTTGTTGGACGAAACACATGTAGAACGTCGCCAGCAGAGCCGATCGATTAATGCTCATTAATGCTGATTATGCGAACCATCTCGCTGAAATCAAACGCTATGTCAGTACACTTTCTTACATGTGGCTGACGTTTCGATGCCTTCCGGAGTCCGCCCCCTGCGCTCCGTTGCCGGACATTACTCGCGCTTGGTTCTCGACCTGCTCCTGGAATTCGAGCATGCCGCCGATTGTTCTTGATGCCCCCCCTGACCTCTGGCCTCCCATGAACTCAGGAAGGGAGCCTACTTCCGGCCCAACGACCAATCGCCGCCCACCGGTGCGCGGACAAGGCCGTCGTGCACGGTGTTGGAGAGGAGATCGTATTTCCGCGTGTAACCGCGCGGCGTCACCATGAGGCCGTTGTACTCGATCGTGGAGGAATTTCCGATGATGAGGGTCGTCAGCATGCCGATGTCGAATTCCTGGATGCTGTCGAGCGTCGTGATGTTGGCGATCTGCCGTTTCCGATAGGCGGACTTGACGATGCCGACCGGCGTCTTCGGATCGCGGTGCTCCAGAAAAATTTCCTGGGCGCGGACGAGCTGCTGAGTCCGGCGGCCGGACTTGGGATTGTACAGTCCGCAGATCATGTCGCTCGATGCCGCCGCGACAAGTCTCCGCTCGATCACATCCCAGGGCGTCAAGAGATCCGAGAGCGAGATCGAGGCATAGTCGTGGGACAATGCCGCACCGAGGAGCGCCGAGATCGAGTTCACCGCGGTGACCCCGGGCACCACTTCCACGTCGGGATTGTCGCCCGGTTTCCAGCCCTTCTCGATCAGGTATTCGAACGCCGGCGCGGCCATGCCGTAGACGCCCGAGTCGCCGGACGAGATGAGCGAAACGATCTTGCCCTCCTTCGCCTTCTCGTAAGCCGCGATGGCGCGTCCGACTTCCTCGGTCATGCCGCCCCGCACGATCTCCTTGCCGTCGAGAAGTTCCTGCACGAGCTTCAGGTATGTGACATATCCGACCACGACATCGGAAGCCATGATCGCCTGTCGCGCGCGAAACGTCATGTGCTCCCGATGCCCGGGACCGAATCCGACGAGAAAGAGTTTTCCCCGCCCCGGTTCCGTGGGAAGCATGGCCGATATCGGAGCCAGGGACTGGACGCTGGCCGGAGTCTCCTTCCGCGGCGCTTCGACGGCTGATCCTTCGGGGATCTTCACGATGATGAGCGACATGTACGGGATGTTCTTGCCCCGGAGCGTGGTGATGTCCTCCACGATTTCCTCCTCCGGCATTCCACCCTTGATGACGGCACGGGCGGCGGAAAGAAGTCCCCGCGTCTCCAGGTAACGTATGACATTCTGGATCGAGCGGGAGATCTTCATCAGGACGACGGTTCCTCCCATCGCGAAGGCTTTCTCCATGTTCGCGTCGATCTCCGAATCCGGCACGATCGTGACGTTCTGGTTCCCGAGCGCCAGGGGCGAACCCAGCCGCGACGAGCAGGCCGTCGGAGAGATAACGCCCGGAGTGATCTCCACATGGATCGCGGGATCGATTTCCAGCATCGACTGAACGATGTACGCGGACGTGCCGAAGAGCGAGGCGTCGCCGAGGACGGCCATGCCCGCGGATTTTCCCTCGTTGATCTTCAGGAGGATCTTCTCCGCGGCCTCGCGCCACCTGTTCTCCAGGACGGTCACGTCGTACGTCATCGGCAGGTCGAGGTAGAGGATCTCCGCCGAAGCGCTCATGAATCCTTCCGCGATCCTGTGCGCCAGCGATTCGCCGTCCGCGCGCGGCGAAGGAACCGCGATGACGTCGAGGGAACGGAGCTTCTCCACGGCTTCGAGTGTCAACCATTTCGGGTTGCCGGGTCCCACGGAGACGATGTGCAGCGTCTTGACGCGCGATGTCTTCATTTGAGGATCAGCCCGTCCAGGGAAATTTCCCGGGGCTTCGAAAGAAACCGCGTCGATATTTCTCCCGCGACATTCCGGGCGACCAGAGAAAAGGCATCCGTCATCGGATCGTCGGTCAAAGCGATCGGGGAGCCTGTATCCCCGAGGATCCGGACCCGGGGATCCATGGGGAGCTTGCCGAGAAATCGCACGCCCCATTGCGCTGCGGCTTTTTCCGCTCCGCCTTCGCCGAAGAGATCGATCCGGTCGTCGCAATGCGGGCATTTCAGGTATGCCATGTTCTCCACGACGCCCAGGATCGGCACGTTCACCTTCCGGAACATCGCGATCGCTTTGGCGGCGTCCTCCAGCGCGACTCTCTGCGGAGTCGCCACGATGACCGCGCCGGAGAGGGGAATCATCTGCGACAGGGAGAGCTGGATGTCGCCGGTGCCCGGCGGCAGATCCACGACGAGGTAATCGAGCTCGCCCCATTCCACATCCTGGATGAACTGCTTTATGGCTCCATGAAGCATCGGTCCGCGCCAGATGACGGGCTCGTCGGGATTCAGGAAGAAGCCGATCGAGAGAATCTTCATGCCGAATTTTTCCGCGGGGGAGATCTTCTGGCCGTCGACGCCCTTGGGTTCATGGACGTCCAGCATCGTCGGAATGTTCGGGCCGTAAAGATCGGCGTCGAGCAGCCCGACGGAGGCTCCGTCGCGCGCCAGGGCGATCGCCATGTTGGCGGAGACGGTCGATTTTCCGACGCCGCCTTTTCCCGCGCCGACGGCGATCACATGCTTGACGCCGGGGATGGAGTTCTTCTGGGCGTTGGCCGCCACGCGGCCGGTGATGTTGAGGTTGATCGTGCCGATTCCCGGGAGTTCATTCAACCGACCCCGGACATCCGCTTCGATCTGCGCCTTGAGAGGACAGGCCGGCGTCGTCAGTTCCACCGTGAGCGCGACATTCGTGCCCTCGACGACCAGGTTCTTAATCATGGAAAGCGAGACGATATCCCTGTGCAATTCGGGATCGATAACCTTCTTTAATTGTTCCAATACAGATTCGCGTGTGATCATGGACGAAGTATGAACGATGATGTTTGAAGTATGAAGGGAAAACGACAGGAGTTCCCCATCAAGAAGTAATAACAGGATGGGCAGGATCGATTTTGAGTGAAAACCATGGTAATTGTAGTCCTGTTATCGGGGAGGGATTTTCTTTTCTCTCTATCAGGAGAATTCATATTGTAATCATGCATGCGCCAAAATCGCGTTCCAATCGCGTCCTACAACCTCAAAATCCTGCCCATCTTGCCCATCCTGTTAATTTCCCGCTACCGGATGGGGAAGTTCCAGGAAAACGAACTTCGTCTTGGCTCGGTTCAAACCATAAAAAGAAGGGGCAGCCGAAGCCGCCCCTCCCGATCCGTATTGTGGGTCCCTATCCAGTCGGGCCCACTCGGTCGCAAACTGATAGACGGAGAACTCCCGAAAGAGTTTCCCTCCAATTTCAATATAGTACCCGTAGATCCTATATTGCAAGGGCAGGGGAGATGTCTTGTCTGCAAATATCGATCTTATTCAAGTAATATGAGATATTCATAGTTAGTAACAGGGGTCAAAATGCTCGATCTTATTTTTGTGCACGTGAGCTGAAAGAGGCAATCGAGGGGCCGATGCGCCTACTTTCGAGGCGCGTTTTCGGGCCGATTCACCGGTGTGTCCGAGGAGGCATCGCGGCTGAAGAGATCGGTGACTTTCCGGACGGGCGCGGAGAAGAGACTGGTGATGGCGCGCAACTGGCGCGTGAGCGAGTTCAGGATGACGCGCGTCATCATCTGTTCCACGAGCCAGGAGAGTTTCGGCTGCGTCAGCGGACCGGTCAACTTCCCGTTCAACGTGACAAGCTGGTCGTCGTCGGCGATCAGCTTCAATGAATCCGATGCCTTGCGCCCTCCGACCTGCACTCGTTCGAGCGCCGGAGTTCTCTTCAGGAAAATGGGCACATCGATCCGCGCCTTGATATTCGCGTCAATGAGTGCGGGCTTGTCCGCGCTGATGGTGCCTTCGCAGGAGAGACTGGAACTTCCCTGGGTTACTTCGAGGATGTCGATCTTCGTGCCCTTTTCCGATCGATCGATCCGCGTCGAGATGAGGAAGGGTTCGCCCGCGGGCTTGAACCAGGTGTCCCCCAGCATCATGATCGCCTCCTTCGCGTTGAGATTCGCGACGACATTCACGTTCTCATCCGCGCCCTTGATGGCAATGTGCACATCACCCTTTCCGGTGATATCGATCTGAGAGAGCGCCGGCCAGAGCCTGGGGGCGAGGAATGTGCGGAGGCCATCGAGCCCTGTGCGGTCCCGTCCCAGTGCCAGATCATAATCGCGTGCGGATACATGGCCGCTCAATCCGAGATCGGTGTTGCCGATGGCGATGTTTCCGGAAGCAATTTCCAGCCGCTTATTTTCGAAGGTGGCGTTCATGCTGAGCGAGGATCCGAGCCCGCGGGGTTTGACGCCGGCGGCCGGCATGTCCAGCGCGGTCTGATCCAGCCGGATCGTCGTCCTGATCGCCCAGGCATTTCCTCGCTGCGCAAGCGCGGCCTGTCCCGAGGCCGCTCCATCGAGCCTGGCATAGGAGGACAATTGATCGAGGGTTCCCGGGAAATATTTCCGCACATCGTTCCACAGGATCTCATCCAGCTTCACGTCGAGATCGGCGTTATGCGGAGCCCACTCTCCGTCGATGTGGAACCGGCTTTTTCCGATCCGCGCTTCGCAATTCTCCGCCCGGATCTTCTCCTTCGCGAAATGTCCCGCGACGCTCAGCGACGCCGGATCACCGGCAGGCTTCTTCATCCAGCCTTCGATCTCGGCGGAAGCATCCTGGAAGTCGATGGAACCCGACATGCCGCCGCCGCGCGCGAGCCTGAAGACCGCCGAGACGGGGCCGTCGAGCGTGAAGCCCGGGAGATCCTGGAAGGCGGTCAAGTGCCGCGCGACATCGGAACCATGCAGCTCCGGGAGCGTCAACTTCCAATGGTCATTCTCCGGCACGAGCTCGGCGCGCGATCGCGAGACCTCGATGGAGATCTTCGCCACGCCCGCCCTGGCCGCCGTGGTCCGCGATCGTCCCTCGATCGCAAGGCGCCCGTGGATGCCCGCGGCCTTATGGATGATATTTCCATATCGCGCGACCGCGCCGGTCATGTCGATCTCGATGGCGTATCGATCGCCCGTCGTGTCGCCGGTCAGGAGACTATGACCGTTCACCGGCCCGTCGGCTTCGAAGGAAGGATCGCACAGGAGAAACGCGATGTCTTCTCCGCGGCCGTCACGCGTCTCGATCGTGAACGACGTGAAGCTGTCCGGAGCGCGCTTCGAGCTGAAGATTCCGCGGCCATCCAGCCTCGTCCTCTTCCATCCCATGGTCGCGGACGCGACCTCGATCCGCGTGTCCCGCGTGATGCTCTTGAAGTCGATCGTCATCGTATCCGCACGAGGCCGCGCGCCGCTTGCGGGATGATCGAGGACCGGCCCCGCCACGCGGAATTCCGCATCGTAGGAGACGACACCGCTGTCGAAGTCGATCCGGATCGGGCCGGAGAGACGCCCCTCGTGAAAGGAGATGATCCTCAGGAATTCGTAGTAGGGTTTCAGTTGTGTCACCTCGGCTTCGTTGAAGAGAATCGTGGCCGCCGCTTTGCGCGCGTTGGGGTGCGTGAAGAGCGTCAGGTCCATGGTGCCGCCTTTCGGCAGCCGGATTTCCGGGGCTGCGGTGTTGTTCGTGATCTCGGCTCCGTCCGACATCACGGTGTGGTTGACCTTCACATCGCGAAATGTCATCTGGAATCCTGACCGGCCGACGCGGCCGTCATCGAGATGGATGGTCGCTCCATGGATGGCGATCGGCAGCGCAAACGTGGGGTGATCCGTCCGAGGCGGCTTCTTCACCCAGAAATGATCCGTGTTCCATGTCCTCGTCCAGTCGCGCTCAAACCAGATCTCCGGGTCGAGGATCGTGATCCGCGTGGGACGGAACGCGCTGGTTTCTCCTCCGGTCATCCCCAGCTGAAAGCGGATGATGGGCGCCGCAAAGAGCAGGGGCGCGTTGTAGCCGGTATCGTTATAGATCCGGACATCGCGGAGCGTCACGCGGCCGAGAAGATTGAAGGAGGCTTCGCCGACCTCGATCCGGCGCGCGCACATCGAAGCGAGGAACTCGCCCGCGAGCGCCCTGAAGCGCTCGGAACGGATCTCCGTCAGGGCGCCGGCCGCCGCGAGAATCAGCAGGACGACGACCGAGTATATGAGGACGCGGTGGCGGTGTGTCATGCCCGGAATTTTCATGGGTGAAGTATGGGGGATTGCCTGAGAAGTATGAAGTACTTCATCTCTCCCGCTTCTTCCCTTATTCTTAACCCATGAAGTCCGCGGAAGATCGCATCATCTACTCGATCGTGGGTGGAGTTCTCATCATAGGAACTTGCCTGACCGTGGCGCTCCTGGCTTTCACCGGCAAACTGAGCGCATGGAAATTTCCGAAGACCGTGGACGAGATCACGGGTACGAAGCTCGAATCGGCCGCGGCCGGAGCTGTCCAGGATCCGGAAGCCCAGGAAGCTCTGACCAGCGGACAATGGGAAAAGGCCATCACCCGGCTGGAATTTCTGCTGGCGTCGGGCGTTTCCGATCCGTCGGTCGCGCGCGCGCTCGGTATCGCTCTCTACAATTCCGCCGTGGAATTGAGCGACGACGAGAGCTCCGGGCCCGCCGAGTGGTCCCGAGCCCTGGCGCGATTCCAGAAATCGGATGCGATCCTTGCTTCCGACGAGGCGCATCGCGTCAAGATTTCCCGCGGCTATGGAACGATCGGGCTGAGGTTGTACGAGAGCGGTCAGAGGGAGGAAGGAAAGCGGCGGATCGAGGAGGGAAGAACGCGGCATCTGACCGATCCGTATCTCTGTTACCTGGCCGGCGCCATCAAGGCGGTGGAAGGCTACTACGCCGATGCGCAACCGCTCCTGACGAGAGGCACGGAATCTCCGGACGCCGGCATCCGGGCCGCTTCGGCGAAGATGCTTTCGCGCATCGCCGGAGACGTGAAGGCGGAGGCGAACTACGCGGTGACGGAGAATGCGCGGCTCACGATGCGGTTCGAGGGATCTCCGCGCCCCGAACTCGCGGCGAAGATCCAGACGATTCTCGCGAGCGAGGAAGGGAACATTGCCGCGATCGTCGGGAGGGCGCCGAGCCGGAAGACGGAGGTGATCATCTACACCAGCTCTCAATTCGCGCAGGCGCGCGGACTGCCCGACTGGGTCGGAGGTCTCTTCGACGGCAGAATCCGTGTAAGCGCCGGCGATGCCTCCGAGGGCGATGATTTCCTCCGGTCCATTCTTTCCCACGAATACGCGCACGCCGCCGTGTACGATCTACTTGGACGCTCGGCTCCGGGCTGGCTCGATGAAGGGATCGCCCAGGTCGCGCAGTACGGCTCCTCGCCTCCCGTGGATCAATTGCGCTCGAAGATCGCGGCAGCGGGATGGAAGCCCTTGTCTTCGCTCAATTCCAACTTCACCGGCATGGGAGGCGTGGCCGCGGGAGGGGCTTATGCTCAGGCCTACGCGGTCGCCGGTTTCATCATCCAACGGAACGGCCTGGGTGGAATCCAGTCATTGCTGGGATTTATGTCACGCGGCGCAGATGCGGAATCGGCCTTGCGCCAGAGTGTGGGCTTCGATCTAGCCACGCTTGATGCGGAAACGAAGAAATGGGTGGGACTGTAAGCACGGCCGCTGCTATCGAAAAAGTGGCCGATTTGCAATTGACATCCTGAGCAACCGTTCATTATCCTCCATCCGCACGCGGCTGTGCTCCAGAAAAGCGGAGAGCGCGAATACAAGGCGACAAGGGGCTGCACATGCTGAGACCTTTCAAGACGACGTTCGCACTCGCGGCGATTCTTACAATCCTGGCTTCTCCAACGATGGCCTTGGATATCAACGGCAACCTGATTGTGGAATACCGGAACCGCGAAGGTGGCACGGGATTGATAGCGGGAACCCAGCATGATCAGTTTCGGCTTGTCCAGACCACGCTCCGCCTGACCCATGACTTCACCGACTACAATCGCTTCGGCGCGTCGATCACATCCGGGCAGGGTGGAGCCGTCGCTGTCACGGAAGGATGGGCCGAGCTCGGCGGGTTGCCGTATAACGGCGTCCTGACCCTCGGCCGATTCTACAAGCCTCTGGCCGCTCCGTATCAGACCGTGGGATTGTCCTACCCGGCGCTTCTCTTTCATACAAATCCCGTTCTCGGCGCCAAAGTCGGCATGGACTTTTACCCATGGCGATGGGAAGTCGGGCTCGTGAACAATTACGACCTGTCCCTCACCGGAACGACGATCAGCAATTCACCGGCGATGGCGAGGCCGATCGTGGTCGCCGGCGCGGGAGAACATATCAAGGAAGTCTATTCCTACCTGGGTTGGCGGGATGGAGGATCATGGGGAAGCCTCGACGCGAGCGCGGGTTTTTCCTACGGCAGCTTCAATATTCGTGATCGCGCGCTCTTCAACACGATCGCGGGATTCGTTCCCGGATCCCAGAATGACCG
This sequence comes from uncultured bacterium, assembly GCA_964499705.1. GTDB lineage: Bacteria > UBA8481 > UBA8481 > UBA8481 > UBA8481 > JBBTKW01. The sequence goes on from CAZCME010000001.1 coordinate 168,512, forward strand.
GTCCGATCGCTATCTGTACGAATTTTCCGCGGATTATACGTATGGCCCGTATCGCGTGTCCGGAGATTATGCGCGGTCGCGGGAGGGCAGATTCGCCATGACCGTGTATAATGTCACCGGTGGATATCGCTGGGGCAAATACAATTTTCTCGTCGGGTACGATCATTTGACCAACAATGCCAATGTTCGTCTCACATCGACTCCAGCCACCTGGGAGCGCGACAGGGTCACATACGGAATCAACTACGAATGGCATCCCAACGTGACGCTGGCGCTCGAGTACGAGGACAACAGGGAAGACATCACGACCGTATCAGCGGAGCGGCGGCAGGCGAAGGACGGCATCGAGAATGACGGTCTCGTCTTCCAGATCAACGCGTCCTTCTAGGAGACATGAGCATGCTTAATGTGAACAATGCAAGGGAGGCGGTGAGCGCCATGGTGAGGATCGTTCTGACGTCGAGGCGTTTCTGGAGTCTGATGCTTGTGGTCGCCGCGTTTTTCATGGTGGGTCAATTCGTGGAAGCGGAGCGTCCTCTCTACGGTTCGCTCGTGAAATCCCGGGGCGTTGTGGAATATCGCGCCGCCGGAACGACGAAATGGATCACGGCCACGGAACGCCAGAGAGTCTCCCAGGGAGACCGTTTCAAGACAGGCGCCGACGGCGAAGTTGTCATCAAGCTCTCCAACCGCAATCTCGTCTCCGTCCGGTCCAATTCGGAAGTCACGATCAACATGGCGACGACGCAGTCCTCCACCGATGAGAACAACATGGCCCTCGGCCTCTTCCCCGCCCGCACCCAGGTTCAGAACATGGAAGTGGGTCTCGATCGTGGCCGGGCGATTAACGTGATGAAGGGCCTGCGCGCGAATTCCCAGTTCCGCATGGCGACGCCGGTCGCGGTTGCCGGAGTCCGCGGCACGGTCTTCCTCGCGGAAGTTCTGCCTCCCGGCGACGCCCGCCGCGGTCAGAAACAGAGCGGCGCCAACACGCTCACGAATTTCTCCTGCATCGAGGGCAGCCTCAATGTGAATCCGACGGCTCTCGGCGGCTTTGATCCGACCATCGTTCCGGAAGGACAGGGTTTCTCCATCGGATCGGGTCCGGACGGTGCGCCGATCGGATCTCCCGACGTCAGCCCGGTCCCTTCGAATGTCGTGGAAGAAGTGACCAACGCCGTGGATCCGACGCTGCAGGCCGATCCCACCGGGGGCCCGGAGCCCCCCTCGCAACCGGATCCGGTCACGAGTTCCGACAACGTCTACTGCTATTAGGGTCACTCCGCCGCAGCGTTGCCTTTTTACAACAGCCTGATTTCCCGTTCGGTTCCGCAACGGTCCGGTCCCCAAATTTCTTGACACTCCTCAGGCTTCCGCTCATTCTACTCCGCTGGCGATTGCCGTCAGTCATTTCATCTCTCCGGAGGGTAGCACGTGCTTAATTTTGGAATCTGTTTCAAGGGCGACATGGCTGTCGGACGCACCGTTTCTCTCGCTCAGCGCGCCGAACGCGCGGGCTTCACCTACTGCTGGACCTTCGATTCTCACGTTCTCTGGAAAGAATACAACACCATGATCGGCTATCTCGCGGGCAAGACTGACATCATGCGCCTCGGTCCCTGCGTGACGAACCCCGGAGTTCGCGACTGGACCGTCGCCGCCAGCCACTTCGCGGCCCTGAATGTCATCTCCGGAGGTCGTGCCGTCTGCGGCGTCGGCCGCGGAGATTCCTCGCGCCGCGTCCTGGGACGCACGCCGATGCCCGTCGAGAAGATGAAGGAATTCGGAATCTTCGTGAAGAAGATGGCCGAAGGCGGCCGTGTCGAATACGAAGGCAAGGAGCAGTGGTTTCCCTGGGCCAATCCCGATTACAAGCTGCCGATGTGGGTCGCCGGTTACGGCCCGAAGGTTCTTCGTTCCGCCGGTACTTACGCCGACGGTATCATTCTCCAGATCGCCGACGTCGAGCTCTGCAAGTGGTTCATCTCCCAGGTTCACGAAGGCGCGCGGTCGGTCGGGCGAGATCCGAGCCAGATCAAGATCATGGCTGCGGCCCCGGTCTGGATCTCCAAGGACAAGGCGGAGTGCCGCCGCCACGTGAAGTGGTTTCCGGCGATGGTCGGCAATCATGTCGCGGACATCGTCAAACATGTCGTCGATAAGGATCCCGAGCAGGCGAAGCACATTCCGAAGTCGCTCACCGACTACATCAAGGGTCGCGAAGGTTACGACTACCGCCAGCACGCGGACAAGGATTCGGATCACCTGAAGTTCATCAGCGACGAGATCGTCGACGGATTCTGCATTGTCGGCACCGTCGAGGAGCATATTGCCAAGCTGCGCGCGTTGCGGGCCGTGGGCGTCGATCAGTTCAACATGTACTGCATGTTCGACGACGAGGAGCGGATCGTGGAGCAGTATTGCACCGAGATTCTCTTCGAAGTCAATAAGTGGTAGATCGGGCCGCGGACCGAGCCAGGTTCACCCGATGCATTCTTTCGACTTCTCCGGAGAAGATCTCGCGACACTGATGTCGCGCTCCGCCGCGAGGCGCGATGCGGCATGGGGCCGGATGGTCACCTACTCCCGCAAGGTCTTCATTCCGCTCACCAATCTTTGCCTCGATAAGTGCGGTTACTGCGTCTTCGCGCGCCCGCCCGAGGAAGAAGCCGCGCGCTACATGACTCCGGAAGAAGTCCTCGCCGTGGCCGAACGCGGCCGCACGCTCGGCTGCAAGGAGGCGCTCTTCTCGCTCGGCGAGCGACCGGAGCTCCGTCATGCGAAGGCCCGCGAATCGCTCGCGCGCCTGGGATATGAAACCACGATTGCTTATCTCCGCGCGATGTGCGCGCTCGTGCTGGAAAAGACCGGACTCCTGCCGCACGCCAATCCCGGAGCACTGTCGGAGTCCGAACTGCGATCGCTCATGCCCGTCGCGGGATCGATGGGGATGATGCTCGAGAATATATCGGAGCGGCTGATGGAGCCGGGGCAGGCGCATTTTCAATGTCCGGACAAGCATCCGGTCAGGAGGATCGCGACCCTGGAAGCCGCGGGCCGGTTGAAGATCCCGTTCACGACGGGAATCCTGATCGGCATCGGCGAGACATGGGAGGAACGCATCGCGACGCTCGAAGCGATCGCGCGCATTCACCATGAATTCGGACATATCCAGGAAGTGATCGTCCAGAACTTCCGGGCCAAGCCGGGGATTCGCGCGGAGTCCTGGCCGGAACCTCCTCTGGATGACATGCTCCGCACGATCGCCGCCGCGCGCCTCATCCTTCCCGATGAAGTGAGCATCCAGGCTCCGCCGAATCTCATGCCCGACGAATACGGCCGGTACATCGACGCGGGCCTGAACGACTGGGGCGGAGTTTCGCCGGCGACGGCCGATCATATCAATCCCGAGCGGGCCTGGCCGAAGATCGCGGAACTCGCGGACGTCACCGCGGGTCGCGGCTTTCAACTTGCGGAGCGGCTCACGATCTATCCACGCTACCTGGGAGATCCCGACCGCTTCGTCGCGGAGGAAATGCGCGGGCCCATCTTCAGGCTCGCGGGTGCCGACGGACTTCCGGCGGAGCAGCGGCTCTCATGAGCGCCGAACGCATCGAATCCGCCCTGAGTGCCGCGTCAGGCGATATCTCCGCGATTCTCGAACTCTCCCTGGCCGGAAGACCGCTCTCCTGTGAAAACGCGCTCCGACTTTTCCAGGCGGAGGGGAAAGACCTGCACGCCGTTCTCCTGGTCGCCGACGAGGTGAGGCGCGTCCGTGTCGGAGACCTCGCGACGTTCGTCATCGTCCGCAACATCAACTTCACGAATATATGCTACACGAACTGCCGCTTCTGCGGTTTCGCCCGCAAGGAAGGGGAGGCGGAAGCGGAGCTTCTTTCGATGGAGGAAATCGTCCATCGCACGGAGGAAGCCGTCGAACGCGGCGCCACGGAAGTCTGTATCCAGGGAGGGCTCCATCCGAAGATCGCCGGAACGCATTACCGGGATATCTGCGTCGCCATCAAGGACCGCTTTCCGGAGATGCACATCCACGCCTTTTCGCCCTTCGAGATCAAGTTCGGAGCGGGCAAGTGCCGGATGGGCTACGAGGATTATCTCCGGATGATGAAGGAACACGGGCTGGATACGATCCCGGGAACCGCCGCGGAAATTCTCGACACGGAGATCCGGGAGCAGCTGACGCGCGACAAGCTGAAGGCGCACGAGTGGGTCGAGATCGTGAAGGCCGCTCATCGCGTCGGGATCAGGACGACGTCGACGATGATGTATGGCCACGTCGACAGACCGGAGCACTGGGTCGCGCACATGTCGCTCCTTCGGGACATCCAGGATGAAACCGGCGGCTTCACCGAGTTCGTGCCGCTCGGTTTCGTGTACTGGGATGCTCCGCTGTACCTCGACGGCAAGGCCCGCCCGGGACCGACCCGTGACGAGAACCTGAAGATCCACGCCGTTGCGCGCCTCTTCTTCCAGGGGAAGATTGACAACATCCAGGTCTCCTGGGTCAAGATGGGACCGCGCCTCGGTCAGTACATCATGAAGCACGGCGCCAACGATTTCGGCGGTACCCTGATGAACGAGACGATCTCCCGTTCGTCCGGCGCGCCTTACGGCGAGGAGATCACGCCGCGCGAATTCTGCCGGTTGATCCGCGAGATCGGCCGGATTCCCGCGCGGCGAAATACGCTCTATGAGATCCAGGAGGTCTTCGAAGATCACGATCCTCCCGATTGGCAACCGCTGAAGCCGCGATCGATGCGGACCATGGAGTTGACCGGGCTGTAGGGGACATTCTCCAACATTGCAACATTCAGGATATTGGACTTATACGATACGGTGCTCGAACTCGTTTATCTTCAATGTTGCAATGTTGGAGAATGTCCCCCTTTACGCGCGGCGGCCTCCTCGATCAGGGCGGATATTTTCGACAGGGGCGCCACTATATCCACGGCCCCTTCGCTTATCGCGGCGCGGGGCATGCCGAAGACCGCGCATGTCGCTTCATCCTGCGCAAGCGTGTGAGCGCCGGCATCCTTCATGGCCCTTAATCCCTTCGCTCCGTCGGAACCCATGCCGGTGAGGAGCACCCCGATGGCGTCGGCTCCTGCCGCCTTCGCGACGGATTGAAACAGCACGTCGACGCTCGGTCGCTGGAAGTGCACGAGCGGACCGTCGGTCAGTTCCACGCGGCGATGATCGGGCGATCCCCTCAGTATCATGTGGCGGCCGCCTGGGGCGATCCACGCGCATCCGGAATGAAGCTGGTCTCCGTGACAGGCTTCCCTCACTTCCATCCCCACCGATTCATTCAATCGCTTTGCGTAGGGAGCCGTGAATCCGGCCGGCATGTGCTGGACGATGAGAATGGGCGGCGCGTCGGCGGACAGCGCCGCAAGCACTTCCCGTGTCGCCTCCGTTCCGCCCGTCGATGCTCCGATCGCGATGATGATCTTCCCATTCGGCGAATGAGCGGCGCGCGAAGGCGCGGCAACGGATGCGCTCGCCCGTGACGAGGACGGTACACGGATCCGATGCTTCTCGCGCGAGGCTTGCCGGATGAGGTGAATGAGCGTCGCGGAGAGATCCTTCGTCGAGAAAGACGATCCGGGCTTGCCGACAACGTCGAACGCGCCGGCCTCCAGCGCTTCGAGCGCCTTCGCGCTTCCTGCGGGCGAGAGCGAACTGACGATGATGACCGGCAGGGGACGGTGCTTCATGATCTGCCGGAGAAGAGATAGTCCGTCCATGCCCGGCATCTCGATGTCGAGCGTGACGACGTCCGGCTCGAGCTCGACGATCAGATCGCGCGCGGTGATGGCGTCGGGAGCGGTCCCGATGATCTCGATGTCCGGAAAGCGCGCCAGTCCATCCGAAAGGATCCGACGGACGAGGGCGGAATCGTCGACGACGAGGACGCGGATCGCGGAGGAAACGGTCATTCCGCGGTGATGCGCGCCGCCGCCGTGAGATTGCCGTAGATCGTCGGCTCGATGTAGGCGAGGTCATGCGTCATGCCCGAGAGGCTTTCGGAGTGGCCGATGCAGAGGATGCCGCCGTTATCCAGCTGTGCTGACATTCGCTTGACGATAAGCTCGCGAACGGCGGGCGAAAAATAGATCATGACATTGCGGCAGAAGATCGCGTCGAACTGGCGGCGCATCGGCCAGGGATCCACGAGATTGAGCCTTTCGAAATGAACGCAGGACCGGACGCGGGCATTAACGTGATGGAAGCGATCCCTGCCGGAATGCGGCGGCGAGGAAAAATACCGCATCCTGATGGAAGCGGGAACATTGTCGAGCGACTCCTCGGGATATCGTCCCGCCTTCGCGGTCTCGATCATTGACTTCGAAATATCGGTTGCCAGGATCCGGATATCCCAGCCGGTGGAATTCGCGAGGCTTTCCATGAGCGTGATGGTTATCGAATAGGGCTCCTCGCCGGACGAACATCCCGCGCTCCAGATCCGCACGGTCTTTCGGCCCGTCTGTCGAATCCGCTCCGCGATATGGCGCGCCGTGAATTCGAGATGGCGCGGTTCCCGGAAAAAATGCGTGAGATTTGTCGTGAGAGCCTCGACCATGCGCTGCAATTCCATGCCGCAGGAGTCCGACTTGACGCGCGCGACGTAAGCGTCGAGCGTGGAGAGACCAAGCTCGCGGATACGCTTCTGCAGCCGCGCGACGATGAGATGGGACTTCGCGGGGCCGAGGTGGATGCCGCAGGTATCGTGGAGGATCGCGCCGATCTCCGCGAGCGTTTCCGCTGTCGCTCCGGGCGCTCGCGCCGGCGGGGTCTGGAAACCCGTCATCAAAAGTCGCTCATGGTGAGCGCGCTCGCTTTCTCCTCGGCCTCGTTCAACGGAAGGACGCGGCTGGGAGCGGCCTTGCCGCGTCCGATGGGACGTTTGGATTTATGCGCCGGCTCGTCGGACGCCGCCTCATTTACGATTTCAGGTTCGGCTCCAACGACTCCGCCTTCCAGAAACGTCACCACCTCGCGAACGATGTTTCGCAGCCTCTGCGCCTGCGCATTCATTTCCTCCGCGGACGAGGAAAGCTGCTCCGCGCTGGACGCGTTCTGCTGTGTCACAGTGTCCATCTGCGCCACCGCGACGTTCGTCTGCTCCAGGCCCCGCGTCTGTTCCTTCGATGCCGTCGTGATCTCCGCGACCAGTTCGTTCACTTTCTGCGTGTGGGTCACGATTTCCGCCAGCGAGCTCGATGTCTGTTCCGAAAGGCTGACGCCTTCCTGCGTTGAGTGGACGGAGCCTTCGATGAGGGCGGAGGTATTCCGGGCCGCCTCACCCGCGCGGATCGCGAGGTTGCGGACTTCGTCCGCGACGACGGCGAATCCCTTGCCCGCTTCTCCGGCGCGTGCCGCCTCTACCGCCGCGTTCAGAGCCAGGAGATTTGTCTGGAACGCGATTTCGTCGATGGTCTTGACTATTTTGCTGGTCTCATGCGCGGAAACACGGATCTTCTCGATCGCGCTGCTTAGTTTTCGCATCCGCTCCGATCCTTCCATGGCCGCCTGCTTCGCGTGCTCCGCGATGGAGCTCGCGGTCTCCGCGTTGTTCGCGTTCTGTCGCGTCATCGACGCGATCTCCTCCAGGGCCGACGCGCTCTGTTCCAGGGACGCCGCCTGTTCGCTCGATCCTTGAGAAAGCGACTGGCTGCTCGCGGAGATCTGGCGCGCCGCGGCGGCGGTATGGCCGGCGCCGGCCGAAAGTTTCGCGACGGTAGTCCGGAGCGAGTTGGATGTCGAGCGCGAGATGTAGACGGCGAAGAGGACGACGCTGAGGATGATGACGACGGAAAGCGTGCCGAGGATCTGCCGGGTTTCGCTCGTGGCCCCGGCGAGTTCGTCATTACTGACGAGAGCGCCTTCCGCCACCTGGTTCACGTCGTCGAATTCCTTCATCAGGTGCTGCAGAAGCGGCCGCATCTCCGCGTGGAAAAAACGCATCCCGTCGGCGTGGCGCCCTGCGGCCATCAGCGTGTTGAGATGCGCGGCCTTTTCATGAAGCGCCCGGTGCGGGATTTCCATCTCCGCCAGGTGGGGCGCGAGGTCCGGAGTCGCCTGGGTGGCGCGCGTTCTTCCATCGCCGTAATACCACTGGCCGAAGTTGCATCGCGTCGGATCCAGCTGAACATCCAGGTCGCGCGATTTCGCGTCCGACAGCGCGAGCAGAACCTTGTTCACCCAGATCGAATGATCGAGCTTGGACTGATTCAGGACGCGCAGTATGTCCCGGGATTGCGACACGTCCTTCGAAAGTTCCAGGAGCGAAGCCGTGCGCAGTTCGCCGACGAGACCTATCAGCAGCAGTCCCGCGATGGGCAGGCCGAATCCGAGCGTCAATTTTGACAGGAGACTCATCTTCTTCATGGTTCGTTCTTCCTTTCGGGGTCCGAGGACCATTCTTCCAGCAGCGCCGTTTCTTCCGCGCTCAGGACGTTTTCGATGTCGAGGAGAATCCTGATGCCGTTCTCCACTTTTCCAATGCCGCTGACGAAGCGCGTCTCCACCGACGAACCCCAGCTCGGCGCCTCGCCTATGCTGCTTTCCTTCAGGTAGAGCACCTCCGAAACGCGGTCCACGAGGAGCCCCATCTGGGCTCGGCCCGCTTCGACGACGATGATGCAGTGGTGGGGATGGTCTTCCGCGGCGGGCATTCCGAATTTTCGCCGGAGATCGACGACGGGAATCACGTTCCCGCGCAGGTTGATGAGGCCGCGGATGAAGAGAGGCGTTCCGGGAACAGGCGTGATCGGGAGAAGGCCGACGATCTCCAGGACCTTCATGATCTCCAGTCCGTATTCCTCCCCGCCGAGCGCGAATGTGAGGTATTTCCCCTCCCTCGCCGGATGCGATGCGGTTGTCATGATGCCGTGCTCCTTTCGTTCGAATGCTTGTGGAGGTTTCGTTCGCGCGCCCGCGCCACCAGCACGGGAATGTCGAGGATGAGGCTGACGGTGCCGTCGCCGAGGATCGCGGAACCGGCGATGCCGGGAATTCTGCCGAGATTGCGATCGAGCGATTTCAGGACGTATTGCTGGTGACCGAGCACATCGTCTGCGGAGAGCGCGCACAGCTCGCCGCCGTCTTCGACGATGACGAAGAGTTTCCCGGTCCGCGCGTGTCCTGCCGGGCAATCATCCCCGAGGACGCGGCGCAGGGAAAAGACCGGGATCGTCTTGCCGCGCAGCACGATCAGCTCGCCTTCGCCCATGACGGTGCGGATTTCCGCGGCATCCGGGGAAATGATTTCGCGGATGGACAGGAAGGGGATGATGGAGCGGCGCCCCGCCGCCGCGACCAGCATGCCGTCGATGATGGCGAGCGTGAGGGGGAAGCGGATCGTGAACGTCGTGCCCTTTCCCGTCTCGGACGCCACCTCGATCCGGCCGCGCAGTTCCTCCACGTTGCGTTTCACAACGTCCATTCCCACTCCCCGCCCGGAAACGTCGGTGATTTTTTCGGCGGTGGAAAATCCCGGGAGGAAAATGACCTGGTAAAGGTCCTGGTTGCGCGCCGCGGAGTCGGGCGAGAGGAGTCCGGCGGCTTCCGCCTTCGCCTTCAACCGGGCGGGATCGAGCCCCCGGCCGTCGTCGTGAATCTGGATGACGACCTGGCCGGCTTCATGGCGCGCGGACAGGAGAATCGTTCCCTCGCGCGGCTTTCCGGCGGCGGCGCGTTCCGATTCCGATTCGATGCCGTGGTCGCAGGAATTCCGGATCATGTGCGTGAGGGGATCGACCAGCTTCTCGACAAGCGTCCGGTCGATCTCCGTCTCCTCGCCTTCGGTCCGGAACGCGATTGCTTTTCCCGAGGAGGCCGAGAGATCGCGAGCCAGGCGTGCCATGCGCTGAAATGTGGTTTTCAAAGGAACGGTGCGAAACGCGACGGCCAGGTCCTGGATCTCGCGGAGGATCTTGCTCGATCGGAGAACGGATTGCGCCAGGGGAGAGGACGGCGCGCGAGCGACCTCCTCCTGGTCCGCCAGGATCGCCTGCGCGATGACCATCTCGCCGATCAGATCGATCAACTTGTCCATCCGAAGCGTGGAGACGCGCAGCGTTCCGGACTCCGCGGAATCGCGCGCAGGCTTTTCTTCGCCTCTCGGTTTCGAAGCAGGCACCGCCTTCGCGGGCACGGCCGCCACCCTTACGACTTCCTCGCCCGACGACACGCGATCCAGGTTTCGGCAGAGCTCGTCGATGCCGTCGACGGATTCCGAATGGAGGATACGCCGGAGCACATCGAGGCTGCGGTACAGCAGCGCGGATGAATCGGTCGTCAGGACGAGCTCGCTTTTCCGAACGCGATCCAGCAGGTTTTCCGCGGTGTGAGCGACGCGGCTGATCGTTTTCATTCCGGCGAATCCCGCGAAACCCTTGACGCTGTGGAAGGCGCGGAAAAGCCGGTCGATCTCCTCTCGATTCGACGGATCCTGGTCCAGTACCAGAAGCGCCGCTTCGCCGGCCTCGAGATTTTCGAGCGATTCCGTGATGCCTTCCTTCAGGAGCTCAGGTTCAATCTCCGGGAGTTCTTCCTGCGAGCCTGATTCAGACATCAGGCTGTCCGCAAGAAGAGGAGCGCGCAGCTCCTCCAATCCGGCCATCAACTGGGGACGCGCTTCCTCGACGGTCAGGTCTCCCTCGAAGATGGTGCGATCGAGGAGATCGAGCATGCGTTCGCCGTGTTCCCGGACGGATTCCTGCGCGATGTCCAGAGCGAGCAGATCCTGAACCGCCTTGCGAACCAGGAAGAGCTCGCTCAGATCGCCCTCCTGGAGATTGATGATCTTCACGGCGGCTTCATCGCAGAGCGAGAGCGCGGATTCGTGGGAAAGCTCGGTATCGGTCATGAGGAGCACGCAGGCGGGCCAGGGCGTTCGCTGCGGCCGAGCAAATTGATCCCCCGCTTTTTGTGAAGCGGCATCTGTTAAGGAATTACCTCTGTGACGAAGATCTGCATATTGCGTGCCCGTTTTCACATGGTGATTAATGTCATGTCATGGCGAGGGAGGGCCGGCTTTCCAGAGAGACAAATTACGGGCGGAATAGCCAAGCGCCGCAATTGCAGCTCTCATCACAAGGTGACGCTTTTACAACCCGGAAGAAATGCTGATCAGGGATCGTCGGATTTTCCCAAGCCTGAAATTCAGGAAAAGTCGTTTCTCAGGAAGTGGACGGTTGTTTGTGCTCCGGACATCGTTATAATGCCATCATGGGGACCGATAAACCCGGGAAGGTTCAGGCCATCGCGATCATGTCGCTTGTCAGCGGCATCCTGAGCGTGATCGTCGGCATCAGCTGGCTGATGGCGGGTCTGTCGTGGCTCATCGTGGGCGTCGTCTTCACGATCGTCCCCGCAGCCTACCTGATGATCACCGGGATCCTGAACATCGTGTACGCATCGAAGATGATCGGATCGACCGTATCCGTCTTGGCTCCCGCGAAATATCTCGCGATTCTCGATATCGTGAGCGTCCTCTTCTGCAATTTCGTGCCGATGGTGCTCGGCATCATCAACCTCGTCTTCTACGCCGACCCCGAGGTCGAAGGATTCTTTCAGAAGAGAGCAGCCTCGATCACGATCTAGCCGAGCGCCTTCAGGACTTCATCCCGCAGTCGCTTCAATCCCGATTCCAGGTCTCCGCCGATGTGAATTCGCACGGCTCTCCGGTTGCGGCTCAGGAGCGATTGAAAGTCTCCGATGGATTGAGCGGTCTTGAGGATGCTGAACGAGAAGGGCTCGCCCGCGATCGGCACATCGTCCGCGTCATCCGAGGTGATCTGGATGAAGACGCCGTTGTCTCCGCCGCCCTTGTGGAGCTGGCCGGTGGAATGGAGGAATCGCGGAGCGTATCCCGTTGTGGTCGCCACCTTCAGCCGGTCGCGGATCGCTGACCTCATCGCCTGCAGAGCGCCATCGTGACCCGGTGACTCCTGGATGTACTGCGTGATCGCGAAATAGTCGCCGGCCTTGACGCGCGCGAAATGAGCCTTCAACAGCTCCGGGATCGCCTTTACGCCTGCAAAGGCCGCCGCCGTGCCATAGGCGGTCAATTCGCCGTCGCGGAGAATTACCTCCTGGTCCGGCAGCATGCCCTTCGCCTTGTATTCGTCGATGAGCGCGACCGTGTTCGTCTTCGATTCCTGCACGTTCGGCTGGTCGAAGGGATTGATTTGCATCAGGGCTCCGATGAGCGCCGTGGCGAATTCCCAGAGGAAGAATTCCTCGCCGAGATTGACGAGCTCGTTCAGGATGATCCGCAGAAACGGGTGCCCGGCCTGCGCCAGCGCGTCGAGCTTCGCTTCCACCTCCGCGTTGTCCGTTTCCCGGTAGTGAATGTAGACGAAGAAGCGGTCATTGCCGTAAACCTCGGGCGGGCCGAGCGGCTCACCGGAAATGGGAACGATGCCGACTCCTTCCTTGCCCGTGCTTTCGGCGACGAGCTGTTCGATCCAGAGCCCGAGAGAATCGAGGACGGGATCCAGGACGAGCGTCATCTTGTCGCGCCCGCCTCGGGCGAATGTCGCGATCGTGCCGGCCCTGCGGGCGCCGGGCATGCCCAGGAGGGGCGTGTTCTGCGAGCAGAAATTCACGGAGTGCAGCGCGCGATCGAGCATGACCTTGATGTCGAGACCCATGAGAGCGGCGGGCACCATGCCGAAGTTCGTGAGCGCGGAATAGCGGCCTCCGATGTCGGCCTGGCCGAGAAAAATCTTTCGGAACTTCGCCTCCTTCGCCATCTTCTCCATGTGCGTGCCCGGATCGGTGATCGCTATGAACTGTTCGCCGGCGGCATCGCCCTTCAAGGCGCGAACGCGGCCGAAGAAATAACGGTAGAACATCTGGGGTTCGATCGTGGAGCCCGACTTCGAGGCGACGATGAAGAGCGTCTTCGGAAGATCGAGCATTTTCTCGAGCGACGAAACGGACGCGGGGACCGTCGAATCGAGCATGTGAAAGCGCGGATAACCGGCGCGCGGTCCGAAGACACGGCGCAGGACTTCCGGGCAGAGGCTCGATCCGCCCATGCCCAGCAGGACGACATCCGTGAATCCCGCCTCCCGGATTTCCTGCGCGAAGGCGATGAGGTCGTCGCATTTCTTGCGCTGCATCACGGCGATGTTCAGCCAACCGAGCGAGCTCTTGATCTGCGCCTGGGATGCCGCGTCGGATTTCCAGAGTGTCGCATCGCGCGTCCAGAGCCTTGCGACGTATTCTCCGTCGTCCATCTTCACGAGCGCGTCCTGCACGTCGTTCATGTACGCGCCCAGCCGTTCGACTTTCCGTTCCGTCTTCTTCGCTGACGTGCCGCTCATCGCACGGGCCCCGCGCCAACGGCTCGTGTGGCCGCCAGCCGTCTCTCCTCGATCGACGCGATCAGCTTGTCAAAAGAATCGGCGAAAGACTTGACTCCTTCGGTCGTCAGCCGGTCCGTCACATCCTTCAGGCTGATCTCTTCCAGTTCCAGCCCCGCGATGACCGTCCGGGATTCCTCCAGGTCGGCGTCCAGGGTCCGCTCGATCCGCCCATGATCGCGGAAAGCGTCGTAGGTCTGCGGCGGCACCGTGTTGACCGTGTCGGGGCCGATCAGGCCGTCGACGTACAGGACGTCGGAATAGCGCGGATTCTTCGTGCCCGTCGATGCCCAGAGCGGCCGCTGGACATGCGCGCCCGTGGCGCGGAACGAATCGGTCGCGAAGACGCGCAGAAAGACCTGGTAGGCCGTCTTGGCGTTGGCGATCGCCGCCTTTCCCCGCAGGAGTTCCAGTTCCGTGCGTGCCGCGCCCATCTTGAGCGGCATCTTCTCCTCGATGATCTTGTCCACGGCGGAGTCGATCCGGGAGACGAAGAAACTCGCCACCGATGCGATCCCGTTCACAGGAAGTCCCTTCGTCCGGCGTGCATCGATCGCCGCAAGATAGGCCTCCATCACTTTTTCATATACCGGCACCGCGAAGATGAGCGTGACGTTGACGTTGAGCCCCTGGCCGAGGAGCTCCCGCACCGCAGGGATGCCTTCCGGAGTTGCCGGCACCTTCATCATGAGATTCGGCCGGTTCACGGTGCGCCACAGGCGCAACGCCTCGTCGATCGTTCCCTTCGTGTCGTGCGCCAGGTGCGGATTCACCTCGAGGCTCACGAATCCGTCCGTGCCCTTCGATTCCTCGTAGAGCGGCCGGAAGCAATCCGCCGCGCTCTTGATGTCGTCGATCACCAGCGCTTCGTAGATTTCCATTGTGGAACGGCCCTCGCGGGACAGGTCTCTCAATTGCGTTTCATACTCCTGGCCGCTCGAAATCGCCTTCTCGAAGATCGTCGGATTCGACGTCAATCCTCGCAGTCCATCCTCGCGGATCATCCTGTCGAGTTCCCCGCTGTCAAGAAGCGACCGGCTCAGTTGGTCATACCAGATGCTTTGCCCCTGTTTATGAAGCTCGAAAAGTGAAGTTGTCATAGCATTAAATTGTACCGTGACGGCTCCTTCTTGCCAGCGCGTATTTTCCGTTGTCCACAGGCGACACCCTCTCTGATACCATGCCTGCACGGGAAGGAAGGAAGTCACATGCGGTTTCACAAGATGCAGGGCGCCGGGAACGATTACGTCTATATCGATACCGCTGAAGAGTCAGTGGGCGACCCTGCGCAGCTGGCGATTCTTCTGTCGGATCGGAATTTCGGAATCGGCGGCGACGGCATTATCCTGATCGAATCATCGACTCAGGCCGACGCGCGGATGCGGATGTTCAACGCCGACGGTTCAGAGAGCGAGATGTGCGGCAACGGGATCCGCTGCGTCGCGAAGTATCTCTTCGATCGAGGCCGGATCGGCGAGTCGGCGCGCATCGAGACGGGCGCCGGCATGATCGGCGTCCAGATCGCCGTCGTTGACGGCGTTGGAAAAGCCGAGCGCATCCGCGTGGACATGGGCCGACCGCGCCTCGTGCCCGCGGACGTGCCCACTACTCTCCGGATGGATCACGGCAACGACTCGGCTCCTGTCGTCGGCGTTCCCTTGGATGCCGCCGGATCCACGCTGAAGGTCACATGCGTCTCCATGGGGAATCCTCACTGCGTCATCTTTGTTCCGGATGTCGCCGCCGTCGATCTTCCCGCCATCGGGCCCCGCATCGAGCATCATCCCGCGTTTCCGCGCCGGACGAATGTGGAGTTCGTCCAGCAGACGGGGCCGTCCTCCTTTCGGCAGCGCACGTGGGAACGAGGTTCCGGCGTGACGCTGGCCTGCGGCACCGGCGCCTCGGCTGTCTGCGTCGCGGCCACGTTGAACGGTCTCACGGACCGGAAGGCGCAGATCACGCTGGATGGCGGCGTCCTGGACATCGAATGGGGATCCGACGATCGCGTCTCCATGACGGGACCCGCCGGTTATGTATTCTCGGGTGAAGTCGATCCTGCCCGCGTCACCGTCTTCGACCGCATTCTCCGGCGGTGAGCACGCCGCACGAGCGTGTTGAGAGCTCCTACGCCACGATCTTCCGCCTCGCCCGCACCGAATCGAAAGTCTACATCGTCGGTTTCATCCTTATCTTCGTCACCAACGTCATTGAGACGGCCTGGGTGCGCGCGACGGCGCTCGCCGTGGAGGAAGTCTGGCGGGGTTCGGCGACGGCCGCGACGGCCGGGATCATCATGGGGCTGGCGCTCGTGGTGTTTCTCTTCCGCTGCCTGAATCGCAATGTGACGTTCCTGGCCGGGCGCCGCATCGAGAGGAGGCTCCGGACGCGGATTTTCAGGAGCGCCATCGGCCTGTCCCAGGACGAGATGGACAAGCACAGGACGGGCGACCTCGTCTCCCGCATCATCAACGATGTTTCCGACATCCGCCTCGTCCTCGGCTCCGGTTTCCTCCAGGTGACGAACAACATCATCGCGTACGCCGTCACGATCGCCACGATGCTCGCGCTCGTGCCGAAGCTGGCCATCGTCGCGATCCTCCCGTTTCTTCCGCTTTTCTGGATCGCGAAGAAGCTGACGGCGGCGACGCATGAACGGTCGAAGCGGTCGCAGGAAGCGCTTGGCGCGCTTTCCTCGGCCGTGGAGGAGACCGTGGGCGGCATCGAGGTGATCAAGTCGCACACAGCGGAGCCGTGGCAGTTGGAGAGATTCTGCGCGGCCAACGAGCGCCACTACGACGCGGAGCTTGCGAGGACGAGGCCGGAGTCGGTCTTCGTCGGCCTGATGGGTTCGGTCGTCTGGATCGGAATCGCGGCGATTCTGCTGGCGGGCGGCGCCCTGCTGCCGCTCGCGCTGGATCATCCGGAAAGTTCCGGAGGCATCGGCGACCTGGCCACGTTCATCTTTCTCTTCGCGAGGCTCGTCTGGCCGACCGTCGCGCTCGGCTGGATCATGAACGTCATCCAACGCGGGCTGGCGGCCTCGACGCGGGTGGAGATGTTCCTGACGGAGACCGTTCAAGGGGACGTGACCCGCGCGGCCGGCATCGATCCGCGAAAAACCTCTCTCATCGAACTGCGTCAGGTCTCCTTCACGTATTCGACTCGTTCGCGTCCGTCCGTCACCGATCTTGATATCATCATCAAGCCGGGCGAGTGGGTCGGCATCGTCGGCCCTACCGCGTCCGGCAAGACGACGCTGGCCCGGCTCATCGCGGGGCTCCGGGCGCCGACCGTCGGCGCCACGATGATCGGAGGTCTTCCTGTCGCGGAACTCGATGACGATTCTCGCCGCGGTCTCGTTCACCTCGCGACCCAGGTTCCCACGCTCTTCTCGATGAGCATCGCGGCGAATCTCCGGCTTTCGGACGGTCCCGATCTCTCGGATGTCCGGCTCCGCGCCGTGATCGATGATGTCGCCTTCCTCGAAGATCTCGACGCGATGAAGGACGGCCTCGCCACCGAGATCGGCGAGCGGGGACTCCTGCTCTCCGGGGGCCAGCGCCAGAGGCTCTCCCTGGCGCGCGCGTATCTCTCCAGCGCGGAAGTGCTCGTCCTCGACGATATTCTCTCCGCGGTCGATCTGCGGACTGAGCTCGCCATTCTCGAAGGCATCAGGCGGAATCGCGCGGGCAAGACGACGATCTTCATCACGCATCGCCTTCTCCTTCTCTCCCGCCTCGATCGCGTGATCGTGATGGAGGATGGCCGCGTCACTGCGGATGGAACGCTCCCGGAGGCCATGCGCGATTCCACGTGGCTCCGCGCGACCTTCGAAGCCGACAAGCTGACGGCGTCGCTGGAATCGGAAGACGCGGTGACGGCATGAGCCGCATTCATGCGAGCGTCACGGCGGGGCCGGACGACGCGGAACAGAAGCCGGCGCGCCGGGGGGATTTTTCTCTGGTGAAGCTGATCGTCCCCTATGTTCTTCGCGAGAGAAGGTTGTACATCCTCAGCCTTCTTCTCCTGCCGCTATCGATCCTCTTTCCCCTCGCGCTGCCGCGGATCGTGAAGGAGATCGTGGACCACAGGCTTCATTCGGGCATGTCCCGCGAGCTTGTGACGGGAGTGGGGATTCTTCTCGCTGTCGTCGGGATGAATTTTCTCGTCATGTATCAATTCCAGTGCATTCTCCGCAACATCGGCCTCCGGATCATGCGCGCCCTGCGGACGGATCTCTACGCGAGGCTCCAGTCGTTTCCGATCGGATATTTCCGGCATGAGTCGCGCGGCCGCATCGTCGCGCGCCTGCCGCCCGATCTCGATCAGATCGACCCGAGGTTCGCCTCGGGCGGCCTCATGCTCGTGGCGGATTGTCTCTCCGTTCTCGCCATCGGCGTCGCCATGCTCGATCTCTCCGTGCCCCTGGGTCTCTGGGGACTCTCCGTCATTCCCTTCATGGCCGTCACCGTCACGTGGCTGAGCCATCGCATGCGTTCGATCATCCGCATCGTCAGGACGCTGACGGCGCGGATGAATTCCTTCGCCCAGGAAGCGCTCTCCGCGCATGACGTGATCGCGGTCCTCGCCGCGCGCGATCATTTCCGGAATGACTTCGACAAGATCGCGAGCGAATTCGAAACCACGACCCTGACGGCCAACCGCTATGAATCGGCCTTCTTCGCGGGCATCGATTTCTTCGGATCGCTGGCCGTCGCGATGGTCGTCTACGGCGCCATCGGCGTCACGGGCATCACGGCCGGGCTCATGATCGCCATGGCCCAGTACGTCCAGCAGTTCTTCGTTCCGCTCCGGGGACTGGCGACCCGCTTCTCCACGTTCCAGCAGGCGATGGTCGCTCTGGAACGCATCGACCATCTGATGCGGCTGCCGGTCGAACCGCAGGAGGCTCCGGTCGTCGACTCATCGGCCCGAGGGATTCCAGGCAAGCCCGTGCGGAAACTCCAGGTGAAGGATCTCGATTTTTCCTATCGCGCCGGAACGCCTGTGCTGAAAAATGTCAGCCTCGACATCGAACCGGGGATTCACATGGCGATGCTCGGCGAAACCGGCAGCGGCAAATCCACGTTCGCCCGGATCCTCTGCGGATTCTACCGGCAGGACAGGGGAACCGTTGCCTGGGGAGGATCGGACCTGGACGCGATCCCGTTGCGGGAACGCAGGAAGATCGTGTCGCTGGTGCCGCAGGAGGTTTTTCTCTTCGACGCGTCCGTGGAGGAGAACATCAGGCTGGGCCGCGATGTCGCCGATGCGGATCTGAGTCGGATCATCGCCGCCGTGGGCCTGGAGCAGGTATGCGCAAGGGAACAGGCCGGCACGGACGGCGGGGCGACCATTCGTACCGGCCTCGGCGAATGGGGGCGGCGGCTCTCGGAGGGAGAGAAGCAACTCATCGCCGCCGCGCGGATCATCGTGTATAACCCGGACATGGTCGTTCTCGATGAAGCCACTTCCTCGCTCGATCCGCTTCTCGACGCCAGTGTCCGTGCCGCGATCCGCAAGGCCCTGGAGGGACGCTCCGCGATCATCATCGCCCACCGCCTCTCCACGCTCCAGTCCGCCGACGCCATCGCGGTGATGCACAAGGGATCCGTCGTGGAGACGGGGACGCACGAGGAACTGATCGCGCGGGGCGAGTATTACGCGAAGCTGTATCGCCTGATGGAACTGAGCGAGGTCACGGCGAGCCACGGCGCGCGCGAAAGAACAGCGGCGTGACGACGAAGATCGAGGGCGGCGACGAGCTCCGCGCGGAAGTCGCGCGCGCCGACGACATCGTCCGGCACATCGAGCGCCAGTCGAAGCTCCGCGAGAATTTTCTCATCGGCATGGAGTACGAGCGCCTCGGCGTTTACAGGGATACGGGCCGGGCCATTCCCTACGAGGGCGTCATCGAGAAGATTCTCGATCGCGTTGCGGAGAAAGACGGCTGGACCCGCGGATATGAAAACGGCCACATCATATTTCTGGAGAAGAAGACCGGTGACATGTCGCATTCGGAGACAATCACCCTGGAGCCCGGCGGCCAGACCGAGTACGCGTCGGCGCCCGCGAAGACGATCGCCGAGCTGCTGCGGAGCTCGCGGCGCGCGGGGAAGATCCTCGACGCCGCCGCCGCGGAATTCGGAGCCGTCTACATCGGGCTGGGGTACCAGCCCTATTCGAGCCCCGAGGAAATCGCGTGGGTTCCGAAGGCACGCTATCGCGCAATGGCGCCTTACCTCGCCCGGCGCGGCCGGCTGGCGCACGAGATGATGAAGATGACGGCCGGCTGCCAGGTCTCCCTCGACTTCACCGACGGCCGCGACGCCATGCGCAAGCTCCGCGCGGCCCTCCTCTGCACCCCGATCGCGCAGGCGCTCTTCGCGGCCTCGTCCATCGGCGGCGGCCGTGACCTGGGGTACGCGACATGGCGCGCGAAGATCTGGACGGAGACGGACAACGACCGGTGCAACACGCCCGGGTTCATGATGCGGGAGAACGCGACGATCGAGGAATATGTGGAGTGGTTGCTCGACATGCCGCTCATGTTTCTCGAGCACGATGGAGAATACCGCGACGGCACAGGATTCACCTTGAGGCGATTGATGAAGGAGGGGCATGAAGGTCGAAGAGCGACGCTGTATGATGCGGAGCTGGCGATGACGCAGGCTTTTCCCGAGGCGCGGATCAAGCGGTTCGTGGAGGTCCGGTCCTGCGACACGCCGCGACCCGACCTCGTCGCGACCGTCGCGTGTTTCTGGACATCGCTGCTGTACGGAAACCTGGACGCCGTCTTCGATCTCTTCGCTCGCGTCGACGAAGCGACCTATACGGAGATGCGCGAGGCCGCGATCAAAGAGGGACTGCGCGGCAGGGCGGGCGGCCGCACGATGGGCGAATGGGCGACCGCCCTGCTGGAGATCGCCGGCGCCACGGCGACATGCCGGACGAACATGGAGATCCTGCGGGACCGCGCCGCGCGTGGAGTAACGCCCGCCGACGACGCTGCGGCTCTGATTCGCCGGAATATTTCGCCCATGGAACTGGTGGAGTCTTTTGCCAGCCAGGCTACTTTATAAAGCTCTCCATAATTGAGGGATGGCCAGGAACGCCCAGTCCAGGAGAAATTGCATTCCGATCAGCGCGCCGAGCACATACAAGCCCCAGGATCTATCCAGAAGTCGTTTCATCGCGTCGGCGAGCCAGGGAGCCAGCAGGGGAAGGATCGGAATCATATAGCGGATATGGGGCCAGGAGTCGAAGGTGTGGGGATAGGTCACGATGAGCGCGGCGTAGGCGAGGAAGGCGACCATGCCGATGCGGTGCGCCGTGTTGTCCGGGTGAGGCGCGGATTTTCGCAGGACGAGCCCGAACAGCGCCAGCAGCGGGGGTAGATGCATGAAGATTCCTATCCGGATGGAGAAGGCGTGCGCGATGGCGGCTGTCATCCAGCGCGCGGGCTGGAAAAAGTGAGCTGACGAAGAGCCATAGGCATGGGGAAGCTGATGCGGCCATCGGAACTGGAATGTCGCCGCATAGGAGAAAGCAACGGGAAGGAAGAATACCGCGCTTGCGATGACGAGTCGAATGCGCGCGCGGCCGAAGAAGAAGGCCAGGACCAGGAGCGGCACGGCCACGCCCGCCATACGTTCATGAAGAAGCATCGACATGGTCGTGACGGCCGCAAACGCGGTCGGGCCCTTTCGACCGGCGAGATATTCGTCAAGGAGATGCAGGCTCCAGGCAACCGTTGCCGCCATGAATATTTCGGGCTGGGTATTCGTGGGATAGTACAGAACTGGTGTCGCCGTCGCGAACGCCGTCAGGGCAATGGTGCCGGCCTTGCCATGAGGCAGGAGAATCCTGGTCAGCGCGAGGAGGAGCAGGAAATATCCAGCAAGCCCGGGCAGATACGCGATCCACCAGCGCGCGACAGGCTCGCGCGCCCGCGAGGCGCAGGCCACGAAGGGGGCGAGGATGACCGGATACCCGGCCATGCGGAGAGAATAGACATTCAGATTTTCCGGATAGTGGCGGAGCATGAATCGGTAGTAATCCCAGGAGGGGGGAATCTTTTCAAAATAGAAATCATCGAGGACGGGCGGATCGATGATCGGCGGCAGGAGCGTCGAGCCATTGTGCGCGATCGCCAGCGCGGCGGCGATGAAATCGCCCTCGTCCGATTCATTGGGGGGCTGGGATGCGGTCGCGAACGAAGCGAGGAGCGCGAGGACGGTCCAACCTGCGGCAATCCGGTGAGGAATGCGCTCGGCAAGGAGCGGCCTAAGGAGAAAAGCGGAGAAGAGCGCGGACCCGAGAAGCCACGACGCCGCCAGAAGGTATTTTATCCCTCCGAAGGGAGTAATGGTCCGCGCGAAATAGGATTCGGGCAGCAGCCATGCCGCCGCGGGGAAAAGAGCGGCCGACCAGGGAAGCAGCGATGCGCTCAGCGGCGGTTTGCCGTCCCGATTGTGCGCCCATCGAAGAAGGCGATCGAGGAGAAGCGCAAGCGCGGAACCGGCCGTCGCGAGCACGAGAAGCAAGTCTCCCGACGGCGCCGCCGTGCCGCCTCGGTGAAGAGCGAGTTCCGGCAGGAGCCACGCGATCCAGGCTCCGGCCAGGCATCCCGAAGCGATGACCAGGTAAAGCTTAAGTCCTGATCGTTCACGGCATGTGTTCATGAATTCCGGTTCGTACGTCGAGATACATGTCGCTCCATCGCGAGATCAAAATGCGAACGGCCGGTCCGCGCGCGATAGAGGACCACGATCGCGAGCATCGATGCAAAGAAGGATACCGTGAGACCCAGGAAGAAGAGGGAGGGACGATAGGAATATTCGAGCGCGTTGTCGACGGCGTGGTCCAGCCGGACGATCTGGCCGGGAAGAGCAGCGGGCTCAGTCGACCATGCGTTTTCTCCGATCACGACCGACCATCCGGGCGCGAAACATTCGACGCGATAGAGCCATCCCGGTCCGCTTGTTTTCAGCCGCGCTCGCAATCGTCCATCCCGTGCATGTTCGATGCAGCTTACTTCACCTGTGCCCCGGGACAGAAGGGCGGTTTCGGAAGGCGCTTCAACCTGCGCGTAGAACCGCAGTTCCGGAAGCGCGTCCGGATTTCGAAAGAGAGCGATCGATTCGCTCCGGCTTTCCCGCCGCCATCCCGTGGAATCGGCATAGGCAAAGAGCGGTTCATCGCAGAGAAAGTACCTGACTCCGACGGCGGCCAGCGCGCGGCGGCCATCCGAGGCGTCATTCGCGACATGGCGCTCCCACCAATGCGTCCACGCTCGCCGCCTGAACGAACCGTATTCTTCCACGTACCGGACGCCATGCGGAACGCCTGAGTTCATATCCAGGAGATCGCGCACGCGTTGCGTGGAGGTCTTTCTCGCATCGGGAAAGGAAACCTCCGCTGTCGCGATGATGCGCGGCCAGGTGTCAGGGATGGCGGTGCGAAGAGCCGGCGGATCCGCGATGGAAGCCGGTTCGAAAACAAGGGCGCGCCTGGCCGCCACATTCAGGTCGAAAGAAGCGACGATGATGAACAGTACGGCGATCAGTCTCGGCGCGCGATCCGAAGCGAAGAGAAGAACGCAACCGGCGAGGAACATCGCGAAGCTGATCTGAGCGCCTTCGAGGAGCCGGGAATTGAATGCCAGCCAGAGTTGCGCGTGGGCGGGATCCGGCCAGAGCACCGCGAGCGCCGCAAGGGAGCCCATGAGCGCCGCCGCGACCAGGATGGCCGTGGCCCTGGGACTTTCTCCGACTCGCGGAAATCCATCCAGGCCGCTGGCTCCGAGGTTGGCGACGGCGGGCGGAAGGAAGAAGACAAATTTGACGGGATATCCAAAGGAAGTAATCCACGGCGCGGCCGCTAAAAGTGATTCCATGCCCGGCAGATAGCGCCCCAGGGAAAGCAGGATTCCGACAACGGCTGTGAAGACGAATCGACGATTACCGCGGCCGACGCCGAAAACAAGCAGAGGAAAAAGCGCGGCTCCGATGTACGTCGAGAAGAACATCGGATGCGAAAATGGGTACATGCCCGGCGGAGAGGGCCCTCCGTGCTCGCCGAAGAAGGTGATGGGGAAGATGAGACCCAGGATTTCCAGCGGAGACAGGGAATAATCGAACGCGAAGCCATGGGGGAGACCTCCGAGCCGATCGGAGCTGAGATAAAGTTCGACTGTCGGAAGAACCTGGAAGAGCGAAAAACCGGCCGCGGCGGCGAGACACGCGAACATTTCCTTCGCGCGCGAACGAGCGACAACGCCTACCTCCATGAACCAGAGTAGAAATGTGAAGAGGGTAGGCTCGATCATGCCTCCCGTCAGCATGAGCGTGAACGCGGCTCCCGCCGCGATACCGCGGCCCGCCGGCGTGCCTCCGCTGCGGGGTATGGCGAGAACCAGCGGAACGTACATCCAGCAACCGGCCCACGGCAGGGAAGTCCAGGAACCGATCGTCATTCCCGAGAAGAGGTAGAACAGTCCGCCGCCCGCCGCCGCCAGAAGCGAGCGATCCGACAACCGAAGGTATCGATACATGGCGGCGCCTGCCAGAACGTAGCGCAGCCAGACGAGCAGGGTGCCGACAAAAAGTGGTTTCAGCGGCAGGAAAAAGAGAAGCGTGAACGGATCGAAGGCTCCGGCGACGGGATCCGCCATGAGCGGCGTACCGAGACCGGATGCGGAATTCCAGAGTGGAAGAGACCCGTCGCTCCAGATGTTCGCCGCCAGCCACCGCGATGGAACCGTAAGGCGGATGAGATCGCGGCCTGCGAGGAGCTGACCGCTCAGGATGGGATGGAAGAGGCACAGCGAGACAACGCCGAAGAAAAGCACGACACCTCCCGCTCGCGCGAAGGATTTCATCGCAAAACCCGCGGAGTGGACATCCCACCGAAAGCCGATGCGGCTTTCACCAGGACGACGGCCTGCGTGCAGAGAGTAAAGGGATAGAGATATCGGAAATCGGGCGTGACCGCGAACGGGAGGAAAGACACGAGTCCGATAAGTGGAATTCCAAGAAGAGTCGCGTCGAGAAGCGACTCGGCATGCTCGGGATTGCGGCGAAACCGATCGATTTCGAGGATCGTCATGACAATGGAGATCATGATCCAGATCCAGTGCGATGCAAGGATCAGACGAAGCGGCTCGATCAGCAGAGTCGGGTCGGCTGAATGTATGAGGAAGTCGCGCGCGGGCTGAAGAGCCGGCGGCGCCTGGATGCCGAAATCGTTTTTCATGATGCCGTAGGCGTGCCACAGGAGTGTGTGCTGCAATGCCAGCATATTCGAAGCCGCAAGCCACTTGATTTCCAGGAGGACCCAGGGGGCGCGACGGAGAGCGATGGCGTATTCTTCGTGAATTCTCCGCGCGTCGAAGATGTCCAGGTAGGCGGGACCAAGAAAATAGGAGCGATCAAGAAAGCGTGCTACCGGCGCGCCTTTCGGTACATCGACAGGATAGGCCGGCAGGAGCGTCTTCTGTGTGTACGGCAGCGCCGCGCCATGCTCGGGATGCGTGTGGCACATAGCGACCAGTTCGCCGGCCTTCAGGATCGCGGTGAGGTCGGCGCGTTTCACATTCCATGAGGCATCGAGAAGCGTGCCGGCCAGGAAGAGCGCGAAAAGGGGGACGGTGGCGAGAACGACCGCATGTCGAAAATACGGGCGCGTCGCCAGCGCGATCGAACCTCCTGCGAAAGGTATCCAAAGGAGCATGTTGTGGCGCAGAAGCCCGGCCGCTGTCGCGGAGAGCACCGCCACGCCGATGGCGGCGGACCGCCCGCGCGCGGTCAGGACATGCGGGATCATGCGGATTCCGGCGAGAAACCAGAGCAACGCGGCCAGCAACGCCGCATCTTTCCAGACCGTGACCAGGTAGTAGGGCAGGGGAGGAATCATGAGGAGAAGGATTGTAAGGAGAGCCGCAATCCGGTAGGGCAGCCCGTTTTTCCGGGGAAGCGAGTAAAGAATGAAGGCGAGAAGTCCGAACGCGATCATCTGCGATTGCAGGAACGTGTAGGCACCGACACCTCCGATCGGAAGGAGAATTCGAAGGAGAAGAGCGAGGAGGGGCGGATGCCAATCGGTGAACTCCCCCGAGCTCGCCTGCCGCAGCTGCTCCATGGAATCGGAAGTCATGAGTCCCGGTTGGAAAACGATCCACACCATCGTTGTCGTCACGGCGACGGCGGATATTTCAAGAATCGGTAATCGGCCTGTCGCTTTGATCACGGAAGCATGTAATCACATTGAAGGAAAAAGACAAGAATCGTGCTGGAGATGCGGTCACGGAGGCTTATCCACATCCCGCTCTGCCCCGGCCAATTCCTCATTGACACGCTTTCTGACCCCCGTATCGTAGGTCGTTTGTTTTTCAAGGATGAGCGGTCCTGCCATGCAGGACACACCGGCTCAATTCATGGCAATTCTTCGGGAGGTTTCGGTTCACATGGCTAAGAAACAGAAGTTCGTCTATTTCTACGGCGCAGGCAAAGCGGAAGGCAAGGGCACGGACAAGGAACTTCTCGGCGGCAAAGGAGCGGGTCTTGCCGAGATGACGAAGATCGGCCTTCCCGTTCCGGCCGGATTCACGATCACGACCGAAGCCTGCGACATGTTCTACAAGCTGGGCCGTAAATTCCCGAAGGGGCTCGACGCTGAAGTCAGGGAGCACGTCAAACGGCTCGAAAAAGTCACTGGCAAGAAGCTCGGCGATGACCGCGATCCGCTCCTCGTTTCCGTCCGTTCCGGCGCGGCCCGTTCCATGCCGGGCATGATGGAGACGATCCTGAATCTCGGGCTGAACGATATTTCCGTCGTGGGCCTGACGCAGAAGACGGGCAATCCGCGTTTTGCGTACGATGCCTATCGCCGTTTCATCCAGATGTATTCGACCGTCGTCATCGGACTTCCCAAGGAAGACCTCGAAGACAAGCTCCACGCCATGAAGGCGCGTCTTGGAGTGAAGAACGATCCGGACGTGCCTGCGGAAGGCTGGCAGGAACTGTGCGCGGAATTCAAGATCTTCTTCCGCGAGAAGACCGGCAAGGATTTTCCGCAGGATCCTATGGAGCAGCTCTGGGGCGCCGTCGGCGCCGTTTTCGGATCATGGATGGCGGAGAAGGCTCTGACGTACAGAAAGGTCGAGAAGATCAGCGGCCTGAAGGGAACGGCCGTCAATATCGTACAGATGGTCTTCGGCAACAAGGGCGAAAAGTCCGGCACGGGCGTCTGCTTCACTCGCGATCCGAACACGGGCGAGAATGTTTTCTACGGCGATATGCTCATCAATGCCCAGGGCGAAGATGTCGTGGCCGGAATCCGCACTCCGATCAGGCTCTCGGAGCTGGCCAAGCTGCTTCCCAAGGCCAACAAGCAATTGTACGAGGTTCGCCGCATTCTCGAACGCCACTACAAGGACATGCAGGATCTCGAGTTCACGGTCGAAGACGAGAAGCTCTACATGCTGCAGTGTCGGACGGGCAAGCGCTCGCCCCAGGCCACGTTCACGATCGCCGTTGCGATGGTGAAGGAGAAACTGATTTCGAAGGAAGAAGCTCTGTCGAGAATCACATCCGAGGATATCGAGCGGCTATTCTATCCGGTCATCGATCCCAATATCGGCCGGGAAGAGCTGGCGCGCAGGAAGATCGCTGCGGGGATCAATGCCGTGCCGGGCGCGGCCGCGGGCCGAGTCGTTTTCACGGCGGAAGAAGCGGAAGCCTGGGCTGGCGGCGGCGAGAAGATCATTCTCGTCCGGAAGGAAACGAGCCCGGAGGATGTCGGTGGCATGCACGCGGCGCAGGGAATTCTGACGGCCACGGGCGGCAAGACATCGCACGCCGCCGTGGTTGCGCGCGGATGGGGCAAGTGCTGCATCGTCGGTTGCGAAGTGCTGAACATCGATTACCCCGGGAAGAAGATGTATATCGGCGACAGAACCATCAACCAGGGCGACTGGATCTCGCTGGATGGATCCGAGGGCGTTGTGTACGAAGGGGGCATGCCGCTCGTCACGCCCCAGTTGCCGAAGGAATACGAGACGATCATGAAGTGGGCGGATGCGATCCGCCGGTTGAAGGTCAGGACGAACGCGGATTCTCCCGCGGATTCCAGGAAGGCGCGGGAATTCGGAGCCCAGGGCATCGGGCTCTGCCGCACCGAGCACATGTTCTTCGAGACGGAGGAACGCCGCCTGGCGATCCAGGAGATGATCGTTTCGGACACGCGCGAAGCCCGCGAAAAGGCTCTGGCGAAGCTGCTGCCTTTCCAGAGAAACGACTTCATCGGCATTTTCGAGGCCATGCACGGGCTTCCTGTCACGATCAGGCTGATCGATCCGCCGTTGCATGAGTTCGTGCCTCACGACGAGCCGAAGCAGAGGGAACTGGCCGAGCGCATCGGTGTTTCGTATGAGAAGGTGAAGCATCGCGTGGAGCAGCTGCACGAGATGAATCCGATGCTGGGGCATCGGGGATGCCGCCTGGCGATTACGTATCCGGAGATCCTGGAGATGCAGGTTCGCGCGATCATCGAAGCGGCGGTGGAATGCAGGAAGCAGAAAGTCAAGGCGATCCCGGAAATCATGATCCCGCTCGTCTTCGACCGGAAGGAACTGCAGATACTCGTCGACGCGACGCACGCCGTGGCGAAGCAGGTTTTCGCGGAGAAGAAATCGAAGGTGGAATATCTCGTCGGTACGATGATCGAGATCCCGCGCGCGGCCATCCTGGCGGACGAGATCGCGCAAGTGGCCGAGTTCTTTTCTTTCGGCACGAACGATCTTACGCAGATGACGATGGGGCTCTCCCGCGACGATGCCGGCAGGTTCCTTCCGGATTATGTCGATGAGAAGAAGGCGGGAATCTTCAAGGCCGATCCGTTCCAGTCCCTGGATCAGTCGGGCGTCGGCAAGCTCGTGGAGTGGGGAATTCAGCGCGGGCGCGCGGCTCGGAAGGGATTGAAGATAGGAATCTGCGGCGAACATGGCGGAGAAGCGGAATCGGTGAAGTTCTGCCATCGCGTGGGGATGGACTATGTCTCCTGCTCGCCCTATCGAGTTCCTATCGCCCGGTTGGCGGCGGCGCAGGCGGTTGTGGCGGAGAAGAAGCGGAAGAAATAGGAATCTCCACACCGTCGGTATTACGTCTGGATCAGTCAAATAATTGACGATTAAAGCGGAATCAGGCGGGAATATAAGTCTAAAGACTGTAATATCAAAGCGGCACTGATCTTGCTCTATTTCAGAGCAGAAGTCAGATCACATACATAAACGAGGTGCTCCATGAAGCTTTTCGGTATCGGTAAGAGGACGTCAGGATTCACGCTCATCGAGCTGCTTGTCGTCGTCGCAATCATTGGAATTCTGGCGGCCATCGCGCTGCCGAAGCTCTTCTCGGCCATCTGTACCTCAAAAGTGGGACAGGTTGACGGAGTTATCGGATCCATCAACGGTTCTCTCTCCATGTATTTCGCGGACAACACCGGGAACTATCCGAGCACCGCAGCAGCCCAAGATGTGTCGGTTTATATCGTTACCAAGTACATGAACAGCCCGCCGTCCACGCCTTGGAAGACTTCCTATCTTTATAAAGGAACGACATCGGACTATTCGATGTGCGTTGCCGTCGACAACGGCAAGGGTTGCGACGGAACCGCGACATCGGGCAACGACGGTTATCGCTACTACGGCAGCGCCGGTGGTACGGTCAGTTCCGTGGATGCTTTTGCTTCTTGTCAGTAACGCATATAAAATAGTAAGTGACAGCCGTCCGGTCAGGATTGACCGGACGGCTTTTTATTTTAACTGAGGAGAGCTGTAGCATGGTTGGAAAATCACAGAAAGTCGACCGGTCGGGCTTTACGCTGATTGAACTTCTCGTCGTCGTCGCGATCATTGGAATTCTGGCGGCCATCGCGCTGCCGAAGCTTTTCGCCGCCATCTGCACGTCCAAGGTCGGCCAAGTTGACGGTGTGATCGGCTCGATCAACGGATCCATGTCGATGTACTTCGCTGACAACACCGGCAACTATCCGAGCACCTCGACGGCTATCGACATTTCGACTTACATTGTTACCAAGTACATGAATAGCGCTCCGTTAAGCCCGTGGAAAGCGGGCTATTTGTACAAGGGCACGACATCCGGTTATTCTCTTTGCGTTGCTGTCGACGCCGGCGAGGGGTGCGATGGGACCGCTACATCCGGCAATGACGGTTACCGTTATTACGGCAGCGCGGGCGGCACAGTCAGTTCCGTCGACGCCTTCGCGTCCTGCCAATAAAATAAGACTCGTATCCAACCGCCTTGGTTTGCGCCAGGGCGGTTTTTTATGTCCGAGTTGCCTGATGCGATTTGCCGAGCTTTCCGTATATCAGCGACGAGACGGCGAGAAGTATGCTCGCGAAGGTCCCCCAAAGTCCCGCCATGAACGACAGCGGTCTGTAGTGGAATCTCAATCGGTGTGTGCCGGCAGCGCCGACATGATACATTTGAAGAGGAATATCCGTCGGAGCCAGCTCGTGATTGTCCCCGTCCGTCTCGACGAACCAACCCGGAGCCCAGGATTCACACCGGAGCAGCCAGCCCGGCTGATCGATCCTGATGTCGAGTTCCAGATCGCCATTGAGATAATGCGCGGCGCGCTGGAACACCGGTTCTCCCGGCTCCAGGAAACGATCGTAATCGGGGATGGTCGAGCCAGGATAGAACCGGATGTCAGGAAGAAGGCGGGGATTTCGCCAGGATCTCAATCGTCCGGAAGATTGAACGGGGATCCATCCGTCGGATTCCGCTTTCTGGAAGAGAGGGGTATCGCAGACCAGGTATTTCACACCCAGCGCGCCCAGGAATTGGACTCCTTTCGGCGTTTCCTCGATGTGAGCGCGCCACCACTGCGCCAGTGATGCTCGGCGAAATGAGCTGTAGCTTTCGGCATGGCGAATCATGCTGGGCATGCCCGATGCGACGATCATGGCTTCCTTGTCCTGCTGAGTCGGCGGTCTCGACCTGTCCGTGTACAAGTAAGCGACGGTCGTGATGATGCGAGGCCATGGATCGGATATGCCAGCGCGCAGTGCCGGAGCGGAAAGTGAGCTGTTCGGCACGAAAAAGACGGTTCGTTGCGCGGCGAGTCCCAGATCGAGTGCCAGGCACGCGCCGATGCAGAGGGAAAGCATCTTTCTCGCCTTTCCATTTTCCCCGGCTAAAAGGAATATCGCCATGGTCAGAAAGATCCACAGTCCATGACGAGCTCCGCGTGCAATGGATGCACTCAGCTCCTGCCTGAATAGGGCGGTGAGTCGGGCATCGCCGCCGTCGGATAAGAGTGCGATTCCGCAAATCACCGCGATGAAGGCGAACGCCCATCCGATGGCCCATAATTTTCGGGATCGAGTGAGATCAGGAACAGAATCCATGGCCTCCGCCACGAGGACGGCCGAACACGGGGGCAGGAAGAACAGGAATTTGACAGGGTAGCGGAAGGCGCGGAGCGCCGGGAGTTGATCCAAAAGCTGAACGTAACCGGGGAGATGTTTACCCAGGGAAAGGACTATGCCGGCGAGCATGCATGTCAGGAAGAGCCTATTGCGCTTCGTCTTCGGAGAAACCAGCGTCAAGATCAGCACGGATGCGCCGAGATATGTGCTGAAGAAGAGGGGGTGGGAGGCCTCGAACAATCCGCGAGGACCGGGACCTCCTTCATCCCCGATGAATGTGACCGGAAAGATGATACCCAGGAGTTGCAGGGGAGAGATGGAGAAGTTGAGAACCTCATGGGATGACAGGCCGATTCTCCTTTCGGAAAGCAGGAACAGTTCACCGGTAGGCAGAAGTTGGACCAGGGAGAAACCGATGAAAAGGAGGATGCCCAGGATGGCTTCCCTCAATCCGCGCCGCGCCTGCCATGTTTCCACGATCCAAAGAAGGATCGAGAACGCGATGGGCTCTATGACACCGTCGAAAAACATGAGCGAGAACAAGGCGCCGGCGGAAATGGAACGGCCGAGCGAAGTACCGCGGACATGCGGGATGGTCAGCGCCAGGGGGACATACATCCAGCCATGAGCCCAGCCCATGGACGTCCAGGATCCCAATGTCATTCCGGAAAAGAGGTAAGCTCCACCGGCAGCATATGCCGAAATGGACGAGTGACCTGTTGTTCGGAGATACCGGTGCATCGCGACGCCGGCCAGCACGTACCTCAACCACAGCGTCAGGGTGCCCACGATAAAGGGATGAACATCCAGGCTGAAGAGAAAGATGAGGGGATCGAGAACGCCGGAATTGGGATCCGCGAGGAGCGGCATTCCGAAACCGGTCCCTGAATCCCAGAGCGGTAAAGCGCCGGCGCGCCAGATCTGACCGGCGAGCCACCGATGCGGATAGGACGATTTCAGGAGGTCACGATGCAGGAGCAGGTCGCCCTTCAGAACCGGCCAGAAAATGACAAGGGATAAGAGCGTGTACAACCCCAGCGGTATAAACTTTTTGCAGAGATGAATAAGGCGGCTCATCACGCTTCGTCGATCACCGGTATGACGATCTCTTCTTTTCGAGTGCGAATGCGATCACGGAAAGGATTGCGCATGCCAGGGAGCTCCACAACCCGAATGTGAAGGACAGGGGCGCGTAGTGAAATCGGAGCCGGTGGTCGCCGGCTTTGTCCAGCCGATGAAGCTGCAGGGGGATCCTCATCAATGGCAGCTCCTTCACCGCGCCATCCTCGGATACCACCCATCCCGGCGCCCAGGCCTCCGTTCGTACCAGCCATCCGGGCGAATCGACGCGCATCTCAAGGTCCAGGTCCCCATTTAGATAATGATCCGCTTTCACCCTGACGGGATCACCCGGCTCCAGGAATCGTTCGTAGGAAGGAGGTTCCACTCCGGAGTAGAACCTGATTTCAGGCAGGATGCGGGGATTTCGCCAGGATCTCAATCGACCGGAGGACTGAACGGGGATCCATCCATCGGATTCCGCTTTCCGGAATATCGGAGTATCGCACATGAGATATTTCACGCCCATCGCTCCGAGAAACGCCAGTCCCTTCGGAGTCTGCTCGATGTGGGAATTCCACCATCGGGTGAATGTTCCGCGGCGAAAGGAACTGTAGCCCTCGGCGTGACGCACCATGTGAGGCATGCCGGTCGCCACCAGCATGGCCTCCTTGTCCTGCGGAGTGGTCGGTGTTGATCGATCGGAGTGAAAATAGGACAGGGCGCTGATGATGCGCGGCCAGGATTCTGGAAGTCCCGATCGCAACACGGGGGTTTCCGCCATCTCCGGAGGAAAGAAGAAGATCGTGCGTCGAGCGGCGGTGCCCAGATCCAGCAGAAGACATGCTGCCAGGAGGACAGGCCAAATACGTCGCCGAGGCGAGAATTCGCAGGCGAGGACCAGGAGAGCCGCGGCGAGGAACATCCGGAATCCATTCTGAGCGCCGACCGCGATGGCGGATTTCAACGTCTCTTTGTACTGCATCACGGCGGGATCTCCTCGGTAAGAGAGCATTCCGAACAAGCACAGGACCATGATGCCTGTGAACGCGCTTCCGATCGCCGCGAGCTTTCTTGCGCGCGTTAATGCCGGTAGCGTCTCCAGCGCTCCCGCGACCAGCACGGCCGAACAAGGAGGAAGGAAGAAGAGGAATTTTACCGGATAGCGCAGCGCGCGTAACAGGGGGATGATCTCCAGTGTTGAGGTGTAGCCAGGCAGGTACTTCCCCATCGACAGAGCCGTGCAGAGGAAGATCAGGGCGAGAAAGAGGGCGTTCCGCTTTCGGATCGGCGAGAGAAACACGACCATCAGGACGGACGCACCCACATACGTGCTGAAGAAGAGCGGCTGCAGAAAAGAACCGTACATGCCCGCGGGCGCGGCTCCACCATGATCTCCCGTGAAGGAAACAGGGAGCACGACACCGAGGAGCTCCAGGGGGGAGATGGAGAAACTGAGAACCTCGGCGGCGACGAGCCCGCCGCTTCTTTCCGAAAGCAGAAACATCTCCGCCAGGGGCAGGATCTGGATGAGCGCCAGGCCGATGAAGGATAAAATGCCGATTGCGCACTCGGTGATGCCGCGCCCGGCCTGCCGAAGCTCCACTGACCAGAGAAGCAGGGAGAACGCTACGGGTTCGATCACGCCGTCGAAGAGCATCAGCGCGAAGAGGGAGCCGGCGGCGAGCCCGCGTCCCAGGACCGTCCCACGCACATGAGGCAGGGTCATCGCCAGGGGCACGTACATCCAGCAGTGCGCCCATCCCACCGAAGTCCACGAACCCATGGTCATTCCGGACAGGAGGTAGACTCCGCCCCCCGCATACGAAGCCATCTGGGAATGGCCTGTCGTTCGAAGAAACCGGTGCATCGCGACGCCCGCTAGAATGTAGCGCAGCCAGAGCATCAACGTGCCTGTGACATAGGGGTGGATTGGGAGACAGAAGAGGACGATGAGCGGATCGAGGACACCCGCGTTGGGATCGGCCAGGAGGGGTGTGCCGAAACCGACGCTGGAATTCCAGAGCGGCATGACGCCGACCCGCCAGAGCTGACCGGCCAGCCATCGATGCGGATTGGACGATCGGATCAGATCGCGATGCAGAAGAAGGTCGCCTTTCAGGATCGGCCAGAAGACGACGAGCGAAAGAATGGTATAGGCCGCAAGCGGAACCAGGCAGCGGCGTATCAGACTTTCGCCCTGCCGCGAGATGTTGGCATCCATCGACGGCCGTTCGCTCACTCCTTCACTCCACCACGCGTCAATCCCTGGACGATCCGCTTCTGGAAGAAAAACGTGAGCGCCACGACGGGCAGGATCGCCACGATCGAGGCGGCCATGATTCCATTCCAGGGGATTTCGCCGTGAAGGCCTTCGAAGGATGCCAGGACGACCGGCACCGTGCGCGCCCGATAATCCGTCGTGAGCATGAGGGCGAAGAGGAATTCATTGGAACACGATATGAAGGCCAGAAGCCCCGCCGAGACGAGGCCGGGCGTGGCGAGCGGAAGAATCACGTGCCGCAGGGTCTGGAATCGCGAGCAACCGTCAATCTGGGCGGCTTCGTCCAATTCCTTCGGGATCCGCGCGAATTGGCTTGTCAGAATCCAGAGGGAGAGAGGTAGCGCCCAGGCGACGTAGGGAAGAACCAGTGCGAGCCGCGTGTTGAGGATGCCGAGCGCGGTCATCATGCGAAAGAGAAATCCGACGAGACTGATCTGGGGAAAGCTCGAGGCGGCGAGCACGAGGTAAAGCAGCGCCTGCTTGCCGGGGAACGGCAGGCGCGATGTGGCGTAGGCGGCGCTCGATGAAATCGCCACGGCCGCGGCCGCCGCCGTGGCTGCGATGAGGAAACTATTCGCGAGGCTGGTGCCGAAATGGAGCGATTCCGCCGTGAAGACATCGGTGTAATGCGAGAGCGTGAACTGAAAATCGCGCCGCTGAAGGAAGTCCGGCGTGTCGGCGAGGCTGGTCACGAGCATCAGGACGAGCGGCAGAATGGAAAAGAGGAGGACGAAGAGGGCGCCCGCCGCGCGCAGGAGAACGGCCGATTTCCTCTCGCTCATCGCGCCGAATCTTCCGGAGAATTCCTGCGCGCCATGGCCAGCGCCAGGAAGAAGGCGATCAGAAAGAGAACGACCGAGACCGCCGATCCGCGACCGAAATCCGTCGCCGTGAAGAGATGATAGGAATGGATCGAGAGTGCATTGGTGGCGCCTCCCGGACCTCCGCCCGTCACGATGTAGATGAGATCGAAGATGCGGAGCGCATCGATCGAGCGGAACAGAACGGCGACCAGGATTGTCGGGCCGAGGATCGGCAGCGTCACATGAAAGAATCTCTGGAACAGATTCGCCTGATCGATCCGGGCTTGCTCATAGAGATCCTCCGAGATGGACTGCAGGCCGGCGAGGAGGATGATGGCGACGAAGGAGGAAGTCTTCCAGATTTCCGCGACCGCCAGCGCGCCGAAGGCGCTGCCGCTCGATCCGAGCCAGTTGACGGGAGAATCGACCATGCCCGTTCCCAGAAGGAACGCGTTGGCGATACCGAACTGGTAGTTGAAGGCGAGCTGCCAGATGCGCGCCGACACGACCGTGGGGATGGCCCAGGGAATCAGCATGCAGACGCGCAGCAATCCTCGCATCGGGATCCGCTCGTTCAGCGCAAGCGCCATGATCGTTCCGATGACAAGCTCCATCGGCACGGTCGCCACCGAGAAGAGCAGCGTGAATTGAAGCGATTCGAGGAAAACGGAATCAGAGACGAGCTCGATATAGTTGCCGATGAAAACGAATTGCTCCGGCATGAAGGACACATCCCGCTTCATGCTGGTGAAGATCGTTCCCGCCACGGGCAGGAGTATGAAGAAGAGGGTCAAGCCGATGAGCGGCGCGAGAAAGAGGAGGGCGGTCCGCGTCGCGGCATTCATTCAACTTCCTTCATGCGTTTCGCATCCATCGATTCCCAACGACCGACTCTACTGATACATGTCGACCGCTTTCTGCGCCTCCGCTTCGGCCTGCTTCAATCCCGCCATCGGATCCATTTTCCCCGCCAGCACCGCGTTGATCGGTTTCTGGATCGCATCGGAGATCTGCGTGTAATAGGGGAGATTAGGCCGGGGGACGGCATGCTCGAAAACGGCTTTCAAGGCGGCGAAATGCGGATATTTCGCGAGAACTTCCGTGTCCGCGTAGACGTCCGTTCGACCCGGATTCCAGCCCAGGTCCATGACCAGTCGCTTCTGAGTTTCGAAGGAGGTGAGGAACGCGACGAATTTTCTCGCTTGCGCTTTGGAGTTCGAGAACTTCGAGACGCCGACATGCCACCCTCCCAGGGTCGAAACGCTGGGGCCGGATGGAGCATGCGGCAGGGAAGCAATTCCCGTTTTGTCGCGGACAGGCGATTCGGGGCTTTCGTGCAGCGCATAAGCGTAGGGCCAGTTTCGCTCGAACAGCGCGTCGCCTCCCTGGAATACGGACCGGACTTCCTCCTCCTTCATCTCCGTGTAGGTATTCGGCGGCGAGATGGCTTCGCCCTCCAGGAACCCCCGCATCATGGTGAGCGCCGCCGCGTTCTGAGGCGTGGCGAGCGATACGCGCCCATTCTCCAGCAGAAGTCCGCCGTTATGCGAACCGGCGAATTCGAGGAAGTTGCATATCAGCCCCTCATACTGCGCGCCCTGCCATACGAATCCGAAAAACTTCGGATTGCGGACCCGCTCCTTCGCCTGGATCATTTTCGCGATTCTGATCATGTCCTCCCAGGTCGCGGGCGGCTCCTTGATGCCGTTCGCCTCCAGGAGATCCCTGCGGTAATACAGCATGCCCGCATCGACGTAGACGGGAAGCGCGATCAGCTTGCCGTCGAAGCGGTCGGCAAGGTCCACGACTTTCGCGAAGAAGGCTTCGGTTTTCACGCCGCCATCGGCATCGAGCGTATCGAGCCATCCGGAGGCGGCAAACTGGGAAATCCAGGCCACATCCATCAGGAACACGTCAGGGTCCGATTCTCCCGCCTTCAAGGGAATGATGAGGCCCTGCCGTCGTTGATCGGTGCCTGTCGGCTGACGGATGAGATTCACGTGTGTGCTTGTCTGTTGCTCGAATTCGACGGCGATCTTCTCCCACACCTGCAGCTCGTTCGGAGTGCCTCCGACAGCCAGGGATATTTCATCCGGGGTCGTCGCCTTGGCGGCCCGGTCCTGCGGCGCGGATCCACCGCCGCACGCCACGAGGGTCGCGGAAATCGAAACGAATAAAAGTGCTCGGGTCAAAGTGGTTTTCATGACGCGATCCTATCCCGTTTTGTTCCGCTCAAGAACGGGAAAACTTCCGTTCGTATCGCTTTTCGACAACCTCAAAGAGTGGCATGATTTCCACAATGAATTTCTCGAAAGTATCCGCACTTCTCCCGATTGCGATGATCATCCTGGTGATCGGTTGCCTGGCGCGCGCCGCGGCGACGGTGACCGTCGAATTCTACGATGGGTATGAGTACATCCTGACGTCCTGGGCGCTTTTCGGCCGGCATCTCTACATTTTTCCGCGCAATCTCCTCCTGAGCGCTTATCTCGGGCCCGTCTCCGTTCTCGCGTCGACGATCGGGGCCGAGAGCTCCCTTGTTCCTTATCACCTGGCTATGCTGGCGCTCAATCTCGCGGGCGTAATCACCATCGCGGCCTGGATCCGCAAGCTCATCCCCGAGCTCGGATGGGCACCGGTCGTCTGCTGCGTTCTCCTGAACCGCCTCTTCCTGCATTATTCCATCTTCGCTCTCTCCGATCTCCCGGCGGCCCTTTCCGTCGCCTGCTGGTTTCTCGCGGAGTCGCGATTCCCCCTCGCGGATCGCCGCGGAAAATTATTTCGCCTTGCCGCGATGCTCATGGCGCTTCTGGGGCGACCTCAAACGGCGATTATTCCCTTCGTTTCTCTCGCGGTCGAGGCGTGGAGGAATCGCTCCCGCTGCCGCGACGCCGCGGCGGTGATCGTGTCCGCGGGTATTCTCTACAACATCGCGCAGGCCGGTTACTTTTCCGTGTTAAACGGCGTGTCTCTCGCGCGGGGATTCCGCGATCATGTCGATTTCCTTCTCTATTATCTCTCCACGAACAAGGCCGATCTCCGCTATCACCCCTGGTGGACGCTCCTCGGGAACTTCTATCTCATCCTCACGCTTCCCGGAGTATTTCTTCTGGTTGTTGGAATCGTTCTTCAGGGACGGGGCAAGCTCACGGCCGGAAACGCCGGCCCCCTGATCGGCTCCGGCGTCTTTCTCGTCTTCCTCCTGCTCTGCATTCCGAAGGAAGCGCGTTATCTCGCGCCCCTCTGGCCTGCATTCGCGTATCTGCAGTGCATGGCCCTCGAGCGGATCGCGCGTGCGCGCGCGTCGGCCGCGACCGCTCTCCTTGCCGCGCTTTTTCTCGCCTGCTCCGTGGAGCTGAATCATCTGGAGCAGCCTTTCTATCGCGAGCATCTGCCGCGCCGCCTTGCGGAGACCATTCGCGCGTTTACGCGCACGAGCTCCGTCGTCTTCCTGAAGCCGATGACGGCGTTGTATCCTGCGGAGAACGAATTTCACTGGAGCGACAGCGCGTACTATGTCTATCACTGGGGAGTGCCCGCTTATGTTTTTCATGCGGGCCGGCTCGCGCGGTATGCCGGCCGAAGCGTCTCGTTCGAGCGCCGGGGATTTCCCGTGCCGGACGATCCGGAAATGCTGGCCGCCGAAGGCGAAGCCATGATCGTTCCCGCGGACAGGATTTATACGGCGGAGGCGCTTCCCCCCGTCATGCTTCCCGTGCACATGTTCCGCTGGGAGAAGCAGGCCGGCGATTCGACGATTAACCTGATTCGCGCGGATATTCCCCTTGCCGAGGCGCGGTGACCGCACCAGGAACTATTCCCTCAAGCCGTCCTGGGGGATGACGAGACCGACCAGTTCAGGCAATGTGCCGTGTTCCCGCGGGCCGATGGGGACGCGCTGCGTTTCGTCGCGGGCATGGCGGAGGGCGGCATCCCAGAGCAGGCGCAGCATGCCGTATCGAGCTCCCCGATCCTCGAACAGGCGAAGCGGCGAAGGAACGGTCGTCGGATTTCCGGGGTCATGAGCGACGGTGCCTTCTTCGGCGAGCGATTCCGCCAGGGTCATTGCCTGCGATCGCGAGAGGGATTGAAAGCGCAGGGCCGCCGCGAGCAGCGCCGCGGTGCCGTCGCGGCGGACATCGGGAGGCGCGGCGCGAGCCATGGTATTAAGGCGGGAGGATGTTTTCAGGAACGCGCCGCGATAATCGAGACCGACATTCGTCCCGCGGGAATCGTCGATGACGCGCGCCATGATTTCCGCCGAAGCGAGGGCATTCAACCAGAGCGATTCCACTTCGATCGGGTGACCGATCCTGACTTTTCCGGCAGGATCGTTCCTCTCCCACCAGCTGGATCCCGCTTCCGTCACTTCCAGCAGGCCGTCCTCTTCGGCGCGGGCATCACGCGCGCTGGCGCGCAGCAGGGAATCAACGATGTGAAGGGCGGCGGGCACATGATCGCGAACGTCGATGCCGCGTCGCAAGGCCGAGGAGAGCGTCAGCGTCCAGAAGAGCCGGCAATCGAGCGGCGCCTCCTTGACATGCGGAGCCAATTGCGCGATGAGAGACAGCATAGTGGATTCATGGAGACTGTCGGAGAGCACACCCATGACCATGAGCGCCTGCTCCGTGGTCGCGGGAGCTTCCCCGGCCGAGAGCCAGAGCGAAACTCCATCGAGGGACGGACAGGGAAGAGTCAGGATTCCCGGCGAAAGCAGGGCTTCTTCGTCCCCGGGGGCGGAAATGAGTCGAACGCGACGATACCAGGCCGGGTGCGGCTGATAACTTCCGTTCCCGGGAAATCCGATCACAATTTCCGGAATGCCCGGGTACGGAGCGAATCGAACGTGGTTCCATCCCGGGATCGCGTCCGGACGGATCGCCTTGTTTTCAGAATGGAGCTCGCCGGATTTTCTGCCGGAAATCATCGGCCTGATTTCGAGTCGCGCATTTCCCTCGCTCAATCCGTCGATTCGATATTCCACCGCGAAGCCCGCGCGACCGGGCACGGGAATGATGCGTCGTGTCAGCGTGACTTCGTCGCATTGGAATCTCCAGCAGGGTTCGGGATCGCCGGTGAATGAGGCCATCCTTTCATGGCCGCGCGGGTGAATCGTGATGCGATCGGGCGTGGAGGAATCGAAGTAGATGACGGACGAGAGCGGGAAGCGTCTTTCTCTGCTTCCTGGACCGGAGAGAATCAGCCAGTCCTCCAGGTGATTGACGAGAACCCACGTCGTTTCCTTCCGATGCGCGGACAAGAGCGCCTGATTGCGCCTTATGTTGGGGCCGGACGCGGTTCCGCAGGAGAGGATTCCACGCGCGGAGACCGACCACTCGCGTCGAATCCCGTCCTGGAAGTCGATGGTCAGCCCCGTCCGGCCCTCTTGTAAAGAGCCGTGGCATTCCGATTATGCCTTTCGATGAGCGATTTCAGATCGAGCGTCGTGAGCTCCCCGTTCCGGACGACGATCCGCCCGTTGATGACGGAAAAGTCGACGGTGTCCGTATGGCACAGCAGCAGCGCGCCCGCCGGATCGCTCTGGGCGCCCGCATACCAGAGTTTCCGCATGTCGACACCTATGAGATCCGCCGCGGAATTTTCCCCTAGCCACCCGATGTCTTCGCGCATCAGAACCTCGGCTCCGCCGCGCGTCGCGACCCGCATCGCGTCGGTCACGGTCATGGCGTCCGCGCCCTTGGTGACCCTTTGCAGCAGGAGGCTCTGGCGCATCTCGTCGATCATGTGCGAGGAATCGTTCGAAGCGGAACCATCCACGCCGAGGCCGACCTTGACTCCGGCGCGCAGCATTTCCGTGATCGGCGCGATGCCGGAAGCGAGACGCATGTTGGATGTCGGGCAGTGCGCGATGCCGCAGCGGCATTTCGCGTACCGCCGAATTTCGTCGTCATTCACCCATACGGAATGCGCGAAGATGGAACCTTCCCGCAGCCAGCCGACGCTCTCGATGTAATCGACGGGTCGCAATCCGAACATCTTCCGGCAGAAATCTTCTTCATCCTCCGTTTCCGCCAGGTGCGTGTGCAGGGTCAGTTTTTTCTCAGCCGCGAGCTCGGCGGTCTGTCGCATGATTTCCGACGTCACGGAAAACGGCGAGCAGGGTGCCGGAACCACGCGCAACATGGAATAGGCGGCAGGATCGTGATATTGGGAAATGACTTGGGACGTATGAGCGAGAATTTCGCGATCCGTCTGGACGACGGAATCCGGAGGAAGACCGCCGTCCTTCCGGGAGAGGCTCATGGAGCCGCGCGTCAGGTGCAGCCTCAATCCCGTTTCCCGGACGCCCTCGACTTCCGCGTCGAAAAAGGAATTGTCGCCCTTCGGGAAGACATAGAAGTGATCCAGCGCGGTCGTGCATCCGGAGAGAATCAACTCGCTGGCGGCGATCGCCGCGGCGTCCCGGAGATCCTCCGGGGTCATCTCCGCCCAGATGTCGTACAGATACACCAGCCAGTCGAAGAGCTTCGCGTTGGCGACCGCCGGGAGATTCCTGGTCAATGTCTGGTAGAAATGATGATGGCAGTTCACAAGACCCGGCATGACAAGATGATTCGACGCGTCGATCACTTCGAGTTGGGAATCCACGGGAAGAACCTGGCCGGCCGGGATGACGCTCTCGACGCGTGGGCCGTGGACCAGGATGGAGGACCCCGAGGAGTGATTGCAGCGATCGTCCTTCATGGTGACGAGATGACGGATATTCTTGACGAGGATCTTCCGTTCGAGTGTCATGCGGATAGATTATCGCGACCGCGGAGCGGCGCAAGAGAAGAACGCGGCCGGAAGAACCGCAAGGTTATTCACGTTGTCGCTCGGTCAGGGAGAAGACGGGTCGAGGCTCATTCGCAGGTCGAATAACGCGCGCGCTCCGACGCTGTCGCCCATGGCCGCGCGGAGATTGCAGAGGTTCTCGATGAGCTTGATATTGCGAGGGTCGATCTCCAGTCCCGCAGCATAGGCTCGCGACGCCTCCTCGTATAGCCTCTGCTCGGTCAGGATCACCCCGCGCACATGAAAGATCGTGACGTCAGCCGGATTCAGGAGCATAGCCTTGTCCAGTTCCTCATGCGCTTCCGGAAACCGGCTTCGTTCCGCCAGGGCCATGGCGAGATTCCTGTGCGACACGATATCGGAACCGACGATCTCCATGTTCCTCCGGAACAGGATCACGCTGTCGCGCCAGTACGAAGTCTCCTGATAGCCGCAGGCCGCCAGAGCCAGAATGAGTCCCGCGCAGGCTCCGCGCAGGGGCAGGCGCCATTCGCCCCGGACCCGCGCATGAACTTCCCACGCGATGAAGATGTAGATTCCCAGCATCGGGAGATATGTGAAGCGGTTGGCGTTGGCCATGAAGACGTTGCCGATCATGAGCCCGACTGATGTCAGATACCAGAGCCAGCCGACGATGCGATGGGGATGACTGCGCCTCTTGCTCCATGAGACATGCGTGATTCCGCCCAGAAGGCTGAGCGTCACGACGAGCCGCCACAGCGAGGGCGGCTCGGAAGGATACGGATAATATGCCGCGTAACCGAACGGAATCACCAGGCGCTCCAGGTAGACGACGAGCGAGGACAGGGCATTCGTGATGTGAATCCATCCCGAGGAAGACCACAGGGGAAAGGTTTTGTAGGAGCGCACCGTGATGATTCCATCGACGAGGGAAAGGATGAGCAGCGGCAGGAGAGGAAGGATCGCGGCGCGCCAGGACGCGATCCCGCACAGTCGCTCGCCTTCCTTGATCGGCCAGTAGTTCAGAATCAACATGAGGATCGGAAGCGTGACGGTCATGGGCTTGGCCAGGATGCTAAGGACAAACCACGCCGCGACCGCGATCCAGCGCAGGCCGGAGGGATTTCGCCGGAAGCGGACGTAGGAGTGAAGCGACAGGAGCCCGAAGAACTGAGACAGAACATCCTTTCGTTCGATGATCCACGCGACGGATTCCGCATGCAGGGGATGAACGGCGAAGAGCGCGGCGGCGAATGCCGAGGGTGCGACCGCGGACGTCAGGGATGTCAGCAGGGAGAAGAAGAGAAAAACATTGGCGGCATGCAGCGCAAGATTGACGAAGTGGTGGCCGACGGGATCGAATCCGAAAATGGTCACATCCAGCAGTCGTGAAAGGTTCGTGACGGGGATCCAGTATTCCGAACGGATGGAAGGTCGCGCCAGGTTGTCGATCCAGGCCCAGCGAAAGGATTCCGGCGTAAGTCCATGAAGCATGTGGGGGTTTTCCAGGATGTAGAATGTGTCGTCGAACGTGATGAAGGTGAAGTCGATCGTCTGAACGTAGACAGCCAGCACGAGTAGCAGGAGGACCAGGCCGATCAGCCGCGTCGAGCTTCTCCGCATCGCCTGACCGTTACTGGTGACTTCTGCTATTTGCCTTTTTCCTTTTGACTTCTCTCACGCCTTGACCAGCGGCCTTGTCCCTGACGACTCCTTCTCCGCCGCCTTCTTCTTCAGCTCCGCGAGAATTCGCTCCGGAGTGAACGGGATCGAGCGGAGCTCGATGCCGCAGGCATCACGGAGCGCGTTGGCGATCGCGGGCGCGGCGCCGTTGATGTTGATCTCGGAGACCGACTTGGCGCCGAACGGACCCGTGGGCTCGTAGGACGGCGCCAACCACGATTCGATCGGCGGGATGTCGCGCGTCGAGCAGATCTTGAAGTCGCTGAAGGAGCCGTTCAGCATCCTACCGCCTTCATCGAAGGCATACTGTTCCGTCAGGGCGTACGAAATGCCGTTCGCGACGGCGCCTTCGACCTGGCCTTCCGCCAGCTTCGGGTGGATCGCCGTTCCGCAGTCGCAGCAGGCGACATACTTCAACACCTTCAGAAAGCCCGTCTCCAGGTCGACCTCGATCTCCACGAAGTGCGCGGCGAACGGCGGAGGGGACTCGGACGAGAAATTGGAGCCATGCGCCATGGGCTGGCGCTGGTTCTGGCTGTACAGGGCGCGCAGGCAGATCTGGGGGAACGAAACCTTGCGCTTTCCATCCAGCGTGACAACCGAGCCCGCTTTGACTTCGAGATCCTGCGGATCCACGGTCAGCATTTCGGCCGCGATGTTCACGATCTCATCCTTCATCCTCGTCGCCGCGCGCTTGACCGCGTTGCCGGTTATATACGTGGTCGAGGAGGCATAGGCGCCGACGTCGAAGGGCGTCACGTCCGTGTCCGAGGACGTCACGATCACCCGGTCATGGGGAATGGTGAGGACTTCGGAGGCGATCTGGGCGAAGACGGTGTCCGATCCTGTCCCGAGATCCGTGGCTCCGACGAGCAAGTTGAAGGATCCGTCCTCGTTCATCTTTATAAACGCCGAGCCCATGTCGATGTCGGGAATGCCCGATCCCTGCATGAGAGCGCACATGCCGACGCCGCGGACTTTCGAGCCGTCGCGGAATCTTTTTCCGCGCTTACCGTTCCAGTCGATCTTCTCCATGCCGGTCATGATGCAAGCCTCGAGCTTGACGGATCGGAGCGTCTGAGCCGTTCCTTCCTTGCCTTCTCCCAGCGCCGCGAAGACGGGCGATGTTTCCCCCTCCCGGATGTGGTTCTTCAACCGGATCGCGCACGGGTCCATGCCCAGCACGCCCGCCAGCCTGTCCATGAGGACTTCGATCGCGAACGCGGCCTGCGTTCCTCCGTATCCGCGGTAGGCGCCGCCGATGGGCAGATTCGTGTAGACGGAACGGC
Organism: uncultured bacterium; assembly: GCA_964499705.1. Classification (GTDB taxonomy): domain Bacteria; phylum UBA8481; class UBA8481; order UBA8481; family UBA8481; genus JBBTKW01. The sequence continues at coordinate 213,241 of CAZCME010000001.1, forward strand.
CGTGAAAGCGGACGCCTTTCGTCTTGTTGTACAGGGGGAGCGATTTGGATCCGGCGCAGGAGAGGACGGTCAGGGCGTGGGAGCCGTAGGCACCCGTGTTCTGGATCGCGTCCATGTCGATCGCATGGATCATGCCGTCCTTCTTCGCGCCGATGCGGTATTTCACGATGAACGGATGACGCGTGCGAGAGAAGACGAAGACTTCGCTCCGTGTCATGACGAACCGGCAAGGCCGCCCGGTGCGCAACGTCACGGCTCCGACGATGTACTCGAGAATGACCTCCTGCTTCGATCCGAAGCCGCCGCCTATGCGAGGTTTGATGATGCGGATCCTTCTCTCGGGAATCTGCAGAACGCGTGCCGTGATGCGGCGCGCGTGCCAGGGAACCTGCGTCGTCGTGCGGATGACAAGGCGATGATTTTCGTCCAGCCAGGAGATTGACGCATGCGGTTCAATCGCGCAATGCTGGGCATAGCCCAGGTCGAAACGCCCTTCGATGACGACGTCGCTTTCCTTGAAGGCTTCCTCGATCGTCTGCGCGTCCGGCAGTTCCGCGAGCATTTCGCAGGCGATGTTGCGGTTGGGATTGGAGCCGAGGACTCCGTTGAAATCCGCCTGGTCATGGATGACGGGCGCCCCGGGTTCCATGGTCGCCTCCGCGTCGAAGACGGGCTCCAGCACTTCATACTCCACCTTGATCTTCCTCGTGGCTTCGATCGCTTCGCGCTCCGATTCGGCCGCGACGATGGCGACCTTGTCGCCGACGAGCCGGACCTTGCAATCAAGCAGAACCGAGTCGTAGGGGGAGGGCTCCGGATATCCCTGGCCCGCCGTCGTGTGCGTGACGCGAGGAACTCGCCACGTGATGACGTTCTCCTGTCTTGTCGTCACCTTGACCGGATCGGGAGGGACGAGGATGCAGCGGACTCCAGGCATGGCTTCGGCGGCGGAGACGTCGATGGAGAGCACGCGCGCGTGCGCGTGGGGCGAAGCGAGGATTTTCGCGTAGAGCATGTGCGGCAGCATGATGTCGTCGACGTAGGCGGGACGGCCGGCGGCCAGGCCCGGCCCGTCCACCTTGCGGACATTCTGGGCGACCTGAGAGAAGGTCTTCGGATCGAGCGTGACCGGCTCGGCCTTTTCCGGCGGGAACTCCGGGCGAAACGTATCGTGACTCATCGTGATGCTCCTGCGCCTTCCGAGGCGCGCGCGTTACAGGCGTTCCCGCCGCGCATTTCTTCCGCGGCGGCGCGAACGGCGTCGAAGATCTTGACGTACCCGGTGCAGCGGCAGAGGTTTCCGTCCAGAGCGCGGCGAATATCGGCGTCGGTCGGCGAGGGATTCTCATTCAGCAGAGCCACGCTCGACATCACCATTCCCGGTATGCAGAAGCCGCATTGAACCGCCGCGGAACGGACGAAATTCTCCTGGACCGCATGAAGAACGGCCTGGCCCGTGGAGACGTCGCGGCCGGCGAGGCCCTCGATTGTCTGGAGCGATTGCCCGTCCAGGGAGGCGGTGAAGACCTGGCATGCGTTCACGGCCGTGCCGTCGATCCGCACGGTGCAGGTGCCGCAGTCGCCCGTGTTGCATCCGCGCTTGGTGCCGTACCACCCGAGCCGCCGCAAAGTCTCGATGAGAACCTCGCCCGGGTGGATATCCCACGCAACCGGCGTGTCGTTGAACGTGAATGATACCTTCATGAAACCTACCTGCCTTTTCCGATGAAAAATGTGAAACGCGAATGCTTGTTCATGACGAAGTTTCCGCCGGTTTTACCTTGTCCTTCACGATGACTTCCCCCGTCTTCTTGTTGCGATAGACGATGCCGTCGATGGTCCGGACGCATTGCCCTTCGACCGATCCGGAAAAAATCTGGCAGGAATGGATGTTTTCCCCGTCGAGCGTCACGATGCAGACTCCGCAGTCGCCCGTGTTGCATCCGCGCTTCGCCGAGTAATGCCCCTCCATCTTGAGCGTCTCGAAAAATGTTTCGCCGGGGTGAACATCCCATGTGACCTGGTCTCCATTGAGCGTGAACGCCACCTTCACCAGTTCTGTTCCACACTAGCGCGCCCGCGCCACGAGATCGAGCAGGCAGCGTCGAGCGAGCACTTTTGTCAATTCGTTCCGGTATTCGCCGGACGCTCGGAAATCGGAAGCGGCCTCCACATTGATTTCGCGCGTGGCGATGCCGACGAGATCCGCGCTCAGCTTGTTATCCACGAGATTCTTCTCCACGGCGTCCAGTCTTATCGGCAGCGATGCCACTCCTCCCACCGCGACGCGGGCATGGGAGATGCTGTTGCCGACCAGGTCGAGGCGCACGGCGACATCGACAATGGAGATGTCCGTTTCCGTCCTGGCGACGCGGAGGTAGGCGCCGCATCCGCCCGAGGGAACCCGGAGTTCCTTGATGATAGATCGCTGAGCCGCCTTGGCCGGGCCCGTGGTGAAGAACTGATCGATCGACAGGGTCTTCTCGCCGGCCGGACCGACGATCACGACTTCGCCTCCGACCGCCAGCAACGCCGTCGCGATATCGGCCCACGAGGATGCTGAAATGAGGATGCCTCCGAGCGAAGCCCGGTTACGCTGCACTTCGGCAAGATAGTTCGAGGCCGCCCGGGCGACAATGCCGTCGGCGATCTGCGCGAGCCCTTCGTAGCGGATCGCGTCCGTCGGCCGGCATCGGGAGCCCAGGACGATCGAGTTTTTTTCGGTTCGGATGTGGTCGAGGCCGAGATTTCGGAGGTCCACGAGGCCGTCGATGCCGGGGGCCTGGGATAATGCCAGCTGCGTGCCGCCTCCGAGCACCACATTGCGTTCGGAATCGGAGGAGAGCAGCTGGACGGCTTCGCTGATTTCGGTCGGACGATAATAATTCTTCACATTGGGCAGCACGGGTTTCAACCTCCGACGAAGTGCCCCGGGTTAAAATCCCGGAACAGGTAAGCACGCGCGGAAAATGGTCCCGCCATCATTTTCGCACGCGACTTTAATCTCATTATAGAAGGGAGCGACATCGAATGTAAATATCGGATTTGGAGGGGAGGTGGAGGTGCATAGATCGCATGGAACGACGGACGTCGCGCGCGAGAACGCGCATTGGCGTCGATCAAGAAAAATAATCTTACAGGAAACGGACCGGAAATTTTAGAGATAAGTATGGATTTTCACCGAACTTTATGGCTCCACGCTCACGATTCCGTTCTCCACGAGGACGCGATATGTCCTGTGTATCAAGGGATCCCAACTTGTTTCTCCGGTACGGAGATCGAAATCCCAACCATGTCCGGGACAGACGATGTGGTGCCCTTCCAGTTCGCCGTCGCACAACCTGTTTCCCTTATGCGGACAACGGTTGGCGATGGCGAAAAATTCGTTCCCCACATGAAATACGGCCACCGCGACCCCCTCGATGTCGACAACCTTGCATTGTCCCGCGGGAAAATCGGCGGCCGGTGCCACGACAATGAATCGAGCCATGCGGGAGAAGGTGCCAAAAATGAGTGGAGGCGTCAAGTGACGCGTCGCGACGGCGCGTTTCGCCAAATAGGCCCAGCCATAATCCATTGCCAATAAAGAATGCGGCTTCTATTCTCCTCCCATCATGCAGGATGAAACACCACTCCTGAAGCAATACCGCTCCGTCAAAGCCGAGTACCCCGATGCGATCCTGATGTTTCGAATCGGGGACTTTTTCGAGATGCTCGAAGGCGACGCGGAAATTGCCGCGCGGGAACTCGAGCTGACCCTGACTTCGAAGGCGATGGGAAAGTCGGGGCGTCTGCCGCTGGCGGGCGTGCCGCATCACGCGGTGGAGAATTACATCGCGCGCCTCGTTCGGAAGGGCTACCACATCGCGGTCTGCGATCAGACGGAGGATCCGAAGAAAGCGAAGGGGCTTGTCAGGCGCGAGGTGACGCGCGTCGTGACTCCTGGCACCTGGATCGGTTCCGACGGCCGTTCCAACAAGTTCATCGCGGCCGTCCTCCCGATCGAAACGACGTCCACCAACGGGGGAGGGGCCGACCGCTTTTTCGTGGCGATCTGCGATCTGCTGACCGGCGAGCTCTACTGGGCGGCGCCCGAATCGCGGGCCAACCTGGAATCGGTTCTGGTGCGGTTCAAGCCCGCGGAAGTCCTCGCTCCGGATTCCGGCGGCGATCGCGTCGAGCCGCTGCTGCGCGAGCTTCACCCCGACGTCTTCGTGACGCGCTGCCCGGACTGGAAATTCGCCTCCTCATTTGCCGACGATCTCCTGCGCCGCCATTTCCGCGTGGCGACGCTGGCGCCGTTCGGCCTCGCGGAAAACGCGAGCGACGCGGCGCGCCCCGCCGCCGCGTTGATTTCCTACCTCGCTGAAACCCAGAAATCCGCGCTCGCCCACATCACGACCCTGGTGCGGGTCGATCTTGCGGAGACCGTAGCGCTTGACGCCTCCACGATGCTCCAGCTCGAAATCGTAGATTCCGTTTCGCGCGACAAGGAGTGCACGCTCCTGGCCATTCTCGACGTGGCCGTCACCGCGATGGGATCCCGCCTGATCGCGCGCCGCCTGACGGCTCCGTTGAAAAGTCCCGCCGCGATTCGTGAACGACTCCTGCTCGTGGAAGCCTTCCACGATGACGTGCCCTGCCGCGAGAAGGCGCGTGAGGCTCTGAAGCGCGTGGGCGACCTGGAGCGATTATCGGGTCGGATTTCCCTGGGGACGGTGACGCCGCGGGAGGTCGTCGGTCTCGCGTCGTCCCTCGATGCTTCCGGCGAACTCGCGGCGCGCCTGGCGCACCCCGCGCTCGAATCGCTCCGCACGCGGATCGACGCCATCCCGGAGCTCGCCGCGATGATCCGCGAACGGCTCGTGGAAACTCCGCCCGCCGAGATCGGCACCGGACCCCTGTTCCGCGACGGTGTCGATTCCCGCCTCGATGATCTGCGACACGGTTCCAAGTCCTCCCGTCAATGGATCGCGAACCTGCAGGCGATCGAGCGGGAGAAGACGGGGATATCGTCGCTGAAGGTGAGTTTCAACAATGTCTTCGGTTATTACATCGAGGTGACGCGGCCCAATCTGTCGAAGGTGCCGGACCATTACCGGAGAAAACAGACGACGTCGACCGGCGAGCGGTTTTTCACGGAGGAGTTGAAGCATCACGAGGATATCGTGATGCGCGCGAATGAAAAACTGACCGAGCTGGAGACGGAGCTTTTTACGAAGATGCGAGCGGATATATCCGAATATCTTCCCCGGTTGAAAAACACGGCGGGAGCCGTGTCCGTCGTGGATCTCTCCGCGGCTTTCGCGGAAGTCGCGGCTCGACGGCGTTATGTGAAGCCCGAGATCATCGATTCCGCCCCGACCGGCGCGGGCGCCGAGTCGTCCGTGATGCGCATAGAAAACGGCCGGCATCCGGTCGTTGAAGCCCTGCTATCGGGGGAGGATTCGTTCGTTCCGAACAACGTGGAGCTGGGTCGCGGCGCGAGATTCATGATCCTGACCGGCCCCAACATGGCGGGAAAGTCGACCTACATCCGGCAGGTCGCGCTCATGGCGATCATGGCCCAGGTGGGGTGCTTTGTTCCGGCGGAGCGATGCGCGCTGACGCCTTTCGACGGAATCTTCGGACGCATCGGAGCGTCCGACCGTCTGGCGCGCGGGCTCTCCACGTTCATGGTCGAGATGATCGAAGCCGCGATGATCCTTCGGAATGCCACACCCCGGTCGCTCGTCATCCTCGACGAGATCGGACGCGGCACATCGACGTATGACGGTCTTTCGATCGCGTGGGCGATTGTCGAAGCCCTGGCGGGCCGCGGCGCGCTGGCCTTGTTCGCGACGCACTATCATGAGATCACCGTCCTGGCGGATCAGATCTCCGGCGTCTTCAATGCCACGGTCGCCGTCAAGGAATGGGGCGAGCAGATCCATTTTCTGCATGAGATCCGGCCCGGCGCGGCGGACCGGTCTTATGGGATCCAGGTTGCCGCCATCGCCGGAGTACCTCAGAACGTGATCTCGCGGGCGAAGGAAATTCTCGGTCGGCTCGAAGTCGGCGAGCTCCGGACGGGCTCCGGAGCGTCGCCCGCGAAAATCACGATGAAGGATGAGCCGGACGAACCCCAGCTCTCGCTCTTCGATGTTCCCGCGCTCTCTCCCGAGCAGTCCAATGCGCTGGAAACCCTCAAGGAGGTCGATCCTGACACGATCTCCCCGAGGGACGCTCACGCCCTCCTCGCCAGGCTTAAGGAATCCCTCCAATGACGATTCGGAAACTGCCGGAGTCCATGGTTGTCCGGATCGCGGCCGGGGAAGTGATCGAGCGGCCGGCGTCGGTTGTGAAGGAACTGGTGGAGAACGCGTACGATGCGGGCGCGCGGAATATTGCCGTCCGGATCCGGAATGGCGGGCTGGGGCTCATCGAGGTTTCAGATGACGGATGCGGAATTCCGTCCGGCGAGCTTCCGCTTTCGGTCGAGCGGCACGCGACGTCGAAGATCGCGAGCGAAGCGGATCTGCATGCGATCCGGACCATGGGTTTCCGCGGCGAAGCGCTGGCGGCGATCGCGGCGGCGGGACGGCTGACGATCGTCAGCCGCGTTGCGGGCAGCGATGCCATGCAGCTCGACGTGGATGATTCCGCCCTGCCGGGCACAGGGGAGTACGCGCGGATTGTTCCCGCGGCCCGAGCCCCCGGCACCACTGTCCTCGTCCGTGATCTCTTCGCCAAGACGCCGGCGCGGTTGAAGTTCATGAAATCCGAGACGGCCGAATTATCCCGGATCAGCGACACCCTGGAGCGACTGGCGCTCGGGCGGCCTGATGTTTCCCTGTCGCTCGCGAAAGATTCCTCGGTTTCGGCGGCCGAAGCGCGCCAGGTATTCCGGACGCCGGGCCAGGGGAGGCTCCGTGACGTCGTTCTGGAAATATTCGGGACCGACCTCGCGGGCTCGCTTCTGGATACGTCAGGCGAGTCGTCGTCGGGTCGACTTGAAGGACTCTGCTCGCCGACGCACGTCACGCGCAGAAACCGGACCGGATTCTACCTGAACCTCGACGGCCGCCCCATCGAGGACCGCTCGATTTCCCACGCCATCACATCCGCGTACGAGGGCCTCTTGCCGGGCGGACAGTTCCCGATCGTCTTCCTGACTTTGCGGCTCGACCCCGCCGACATCGACGTGAACGTGCATCCCGCGAAGGCGGAAGTCCGGTTTCGCGACATGCAGGGCGTTCATCGGCTCGTTTCATCCGCGCTGCGTGCGCGATTACGCGGCGATGTGTCGCCTCCTTCCTTGTCAACTCCGCCTTCGACCGCTTCGTCCTTTTCATTCTCCGGCGCGCAGGCTTCTCCTTTGCCCGCGCCGCCCGAAGCAACCCAGGCGGTTCTCTCCGCGCTCTTCGATGAGCAGGCGTCCCTGGAATCCACGGCACATCCGCCCGATCAGGCCGAACTTGCTCAGCCTGGACAGTCGCCTGGAATATTCAGGTCGATTTCGCTCCGATACTCCGGAGAAATCGCCGGCCGCTACCTGCTTGCGGAAACCCAGGACGGGCTCGTCATCATCGACCAGCATGCGGCCCATGAGCGGATACTCTTCGACAGGCTGATGCGGGATGCGGCCAACGGGGAGGTCGTCGTCACGTCCCTGTTGACGCCGCTTCTCGTGGAACTCCCGGCGTCGGACCGCGCTCTCGCGGAGGAGTTGGCTCCGGCGCTCATGGAAATCGGCATCGAGATAGAGCCCTGGCCGGACGCGATCGCCGTCCGCTCCGTTCCCGCGCTTCTGGGAAAGATCGGCGACGCGGCGCGCATCGTCCGCGACGCGGTCGGGGCCGTCCGCGAAGGCGGAGCCGCGAAAAAATACAAGGTGCCGTACGAAAAACTGGCTATGGAAGCATGCAAGGCCGCGGTGAAAGGCACGCAGCGCCTGCATCCCGACGAGGCGGCGCGTCTCCTGCATGATCTGCGAACCACGACGGATCCGTACAATTGTCCCCATGGCCGCCCGACGATGATCAGGATGACGGTCGCCGAGCTCGATCGACGGTTCGGGAGAGCCTAGGAAAGCTCGATCGCGCGCTTGAGCGAGGCGAGGCGCGATCGGAGCGTCTGGTTCTCCGGCTCGATCCGCAGCGCTTTTTCCCATGCGGCGCGCGCGGCGGGAAGCTGCTTCAGGGACATCTCGATATCGCCGATCTGAATCCAGGGTTTCGCCTGATCCGGTTTCATGGCCGCCGCTTTTTCGTAGGATCTGATCGCCTGCTGAGATCGATTCATCCTGAGAAACGAGAGCCCCATGTTCATCATCGCCTCGAAATAACCGGGAAGCAGTTCCGTCGCCGCATGAAATTCGTCGCAGGCCTCCTCGAACCGCCCTTCCCGCAGAGCGATGACGCCCTTCAAATTGCGCGCCGGGGCATGCTTCGGGGCGAGCGCGATCGCCCGCCTCGCATGCGCGGCCGCCGCCTCCAGTTCTCCACGCTCGAAACTCTCGCGCGCCCATCCGTAAACCTGTTCCGCTTCGACGGTCGGATTCTTCAGAGACTCCGCGCGGATCCTGCGGCGTGGATCGTCAATGATGAACGCGAGCTGTCGGATGATCGTATCGAGCGACGGCCGTTCCTCCGGCCGCTTGGCCAGCAGCTTCTCGATCATGCGGCTCCACGCGGGATCAAGATCCGGCCGGCGATTCCGGAGAGATGGCGGCGGATCGCTCGCCTGTCTGCTGAGAATGCTCCGTGAGTCACCGCCCGTGAAGGGCGGCTCGCCCGTGAGGAGTTCATAGGCGATGATGCCGAGCGCGTAGAGATCGGACCGGTGGTCGATCACCTGCCCTGTGCCCGCGATCTCGCAGGCCTGTTCGGGGGATGTGTAGTCTGGCGACCAGTTCATCGATCCGCCCCTCAGCGTCGCGATTTCCGCGGTGCAGGCCTCGATCAGTTTCAGCTCGGGAGAGGCCATCAGTATATTGCACGGGGCGACTTCCCCGTGGCGGACGCCGGAGGCGTGGAGGGCCATGAGGCCGGCCGCGATCGAGCGTAGGATGCGGGCCGCTGCCGGCGCGTCGAATCGTCTCGCCTGGTCCATCTGTTCCCTGAGCGAGGGAGCCTCGACCTGTTCCGTCATCATGAAGTATCGCCCCATCTCCGACAGCGCGCCATGAAACGTAGCGACATGAGGACTCGTCACGGTCGCGAGAGCCCGGGTGATTGCCATGAAGCGGCCCAGGGCGGCGGGAGTCGCGATGAGAAACGGGTCGACGACGCGCACGGTCACCGTGCCGCCGAAACCGGTATCCTCCGCCTCGAATCCGATTCCCGTCATGCCGATGCTCAGCCGCTTTCGCAGGATATATCTGTTGCCGATCATGAGCCCGGTCTCGATGTCCGTGTCGGAAAGGAAACGCGCGGCTCCCGCCGGTTGCGAAGCGCCGACCGGTTCCGTCTGAAGCGTGACATTCCCGGAATCGGCCGGGATTTCATGACAGGCTACGGGCGAAAGGATGCCCTTGAACTGCCGGATTCCGGCAGGTTGGCAGGAAAAGAGCGCCTTGTTCAGAAGCCGGTATGTCGATTCGGTGAGCGTGACGCGCCCCGCTTCGGCCGTTTCCTCGAGTCGGAACGCGAGGTTGACAGGTTCTCCGAAGACATCGTCGTCTTCCAGGCTGACTTCTCCGGAATGAAGCGCGACGCGGATATGGAGAGGACCTCCGATCCCCGAGCCATCGTCCTTTCCCAGGAAACCGATGATATCCAATCCCGCGCGCACCGCATGGACGGCATCGTCGAAAATGGCGAGCGCTCCGTCGCCGATGAACTTCACGACATGCCCTTCCCGGGCGGTGACGATGCTCGTGACCGTGCGCTTGAAGGCGCGGAGCATCGCGAGAGTTTCCTCGCGCGATTGCCGGCTCGTGCGTTCCGTGAACCCTTCAATATCGGCGATGAAGACGGTGAGATCGCGGACCATGGGAGCATCTTACCTCACGTTCGTCTTGCCACGAAGGCCAAGATGCCGCGCACAATGGCGATTGATCAATGCTTTTGTTTCCTACCATAATAGCCGCATGAACCTCCAGAATATCATCCTGACTCTTTCCGATTTCTACGCGAAGGAAGGGTGCCTCATCGCCCAGCCGTATGACACGGAGAAGGGCGCGGGCACGTTCTCGCCTCACACGCTTTTACGGAGCCTCGGACCGGAGCCTTTCAGCGTGGCGTATGTGGAGCCGAGCCGGCGGCCGACGGATGGGAGATACGGCGAGAATCCGAACCGTCTGCAGCATTATTACCAGTACCAGGTCATCATCAAACCCGCTCCGGATAACGCCCAGGATCTCTATCTGCGTTCGCTCGTGGCTCTGGGGATCGATCCCGCGGCGCACGATATTCGTTTCGTCGAGGACGACTGGGAATCTCCGACGCTCGGCGCCTGGGGCCTGGGGTGGGAAGTCTGGCTGGACGGAATGGAGATCACGCAGTTCACATACTTCCAGCAGGCGGGAGGATTCGACCTGAATCCCGTATCGCTGGAGCTGACGTACGGGCTGGAGCGGATCGCGATGTACCTGCAGGGCATCGACAATGTCTACGACATCGAATGGGGCGGCGGGCGGAAGTACGGAGACATCCACCACGCGACGGAATTTCAATTCTCCCACTACAACTTTTCGCATTCCGATATCGCGTTCAACCTGGAGTATTTCACGCATTGCGAAATGGAGGCGCGCCGCCTCGCATCCACGATGGTGCCGGACCGGAACGGCGTCGATACTCCGCTTGTCTATCCCGCATACGATTTCGTCCTGAAGGCGTCGCATGCCTTCAACATGCTCGACGCGCGCGGAGCGATCTCCGTGACGGAACGGCAGGGCTACATCGGCCGCGTCAGGAACATCACGCGCGCCGTGGCGACCGCCTGGCTGAAGTGGCGCGAAGCTCTCGGTTACCCGCTGGCGGCGCGATGAAATACCTGCTGGAAGCGGGCGTGGAGGAGATCCCGGCGGGATTCCTTCCGCAGGCCCGACGCGAGCTGTCCGCGAGGGCGCGGACCGTTCTGAATGAGGCCGGTTCCGGTCTCGGCGCCGCCGTGACGATCAGGACTATGGCGACGCCCCGGCGCCTCGTGCTTGCGCTGGAGAATCTTCCCGCAAGAACCGCCGACGCGACCGCGAAGCACAAGGGCCCTCCGCTGAAGGCCGCTTATGATGCCGCCGGGAAGCCGACGAAGGCGGCGGAAGGTTTCGCGAAGAAGATCGGCGCCCCCGTGGATGCGCTCAGGAAAGAAGGAGAGTATGTCGTGGCCGAGGTGATCGTGCCCGGCAGGACCATAGAAATTCTCCTGCAGGAAGCAGTACCGCGAATGCTGTCGGAATTGCCGTGGCCGAAATCGATGCGATGGAACGCATCGGGATCGCGGTTTGTGCGACCCGTTCGCTGGATCGTCTCTCTCCTCGACGAGCGCGAACTACCCGTCACATGGGCCGGCATCGATTCCTCGCGCAACACGTACCTCCGGCGGAGCGAGGAGGGCCGCATCGCGCGCGCCGTCGCGATTTCCTCCGCAGCCGCTTATGAGGGCGAACTGATGAAACACGGCGTCCTTGTTTCCGACGAGCGGAGAACGGAGCGGATCAGGAGCGAGATCGGGCGGTTGGCGGGGGAGGCCGGCGGCAAACCGGTCCTCATGGAAGGCGAAGGATCCTTCGCGTACCTGGCGGATCATGTCGAGGACCCCTGCGTCATGAGGGGAGAATTCGACGCGGATTACGCGGAACTGCCACGGGAAGTCCTCGAGCTGACGATGTGGAGGCACCAGAAATACGTGCCCGTCAGCAGGGACGGAAAGCTGCTCCCGTTCTTCCTGATCACCGCGAATCGCGCCTTCGGCCCCGCTCCCGACGAGCGTCAATACGCCGCGAACGTTAGAGCCGGGAACAGGCGCGTCCTGTCGGCGCGTCTTGCCGACGCCCGGTATTTCTGGACGACCGATCTCCAGCGTCCGCTGGAGGACCGGACCGGGGAACTCGCGCGAGTCACGTATCAGAAGGACGCGGGATCCGTCCTGGATCGTGTCAACCGGATCGAGTTGACAGCCCGGCGGATCGCGCCGCTCCTGGGCGTCGTCGACGAAGCCGCCGTTCACCGCGCCGCGCGCCTGGCGAAGGCCGACCTCACGACGAAGATGGTCTTCGAGTTTCCCGAGCTCCAAGGCGTCATCGGCCGCAGGCTCGCGGAAGCGCAGGGCGAACGGGACGAGATCGCGCGGGCGATCGAGGAGCACTACTGGCCGCTGGGCGCGGATCCTCGCGTTCCCAGGGGGCTTTCCGCCGTCGTCGCCCTCGCGGAGAAAGCCGACACGCTCGAGACGATCTTCGGAGCCGGGCTCGATCCGACCGGTTCCGCCGATCCCTTCGGACTCCGCCGCGCCGCGATCGGCATCATCCGCATCCTCCTCGAGTTCGGCCGTCCGTTCGATATCGGCTCGCTCCTGTCATCCCCGAAGGTGAAGGATTTCCTCCGCGCGCGGCTCCTCAATTTCATGGCGGAGAGACACGGCACGACGGTCAACGTGGTGGACGCGGTCGCATCGGTCGGGTGGAACAATCTTCCCGACCTTGATCGGCGCGCCGCCGCCGCCGCCCCGCTCACCAAGCGCGCCGACTACGCGGACCTGGCCACGTCCTTCAAGCGCGTCATGAATATTCTCGACGAGACCAGGGAGGAAACTCTCGACGGCGATCTGCTGCAGGAGGCCGCGGAGAAGGATCTTTTCGGCGCGGTGCTGACGCTGGATGCGGACGTTTCACGGTGCCTCGACGAGGGCGAGGTCGAGCGCGCGCTTTCCGCGATGGCTTCCATCCGTCCCGCCGTCGACAAGTTCTTCGATGATGTCCTCGTGAATGCCGAAGATCCCGCATTGCGCCGGAACCGGAAGGCGCTCCTGCGGAATCTCGGCTCGATTTTTCTCAGGATTCTCGATTTCTCGCGGCTCTGATCGGCTGACCGTGGCGCCCCCCCGCATCCGCATTCCCTGGATCGTCATCGCGGCGCTCTCCATCATCGCGGCGGCCGATTCGCTCTGGCTTCACCTGGCGCAATCGGGCGAGGAGACGTTCACGCGGGTCTGCACGATCGCGCCTGGATTCGACTGCGCGCCGGCCCTCTCCTCCCATTATTCCCGCATCTTCTCCATCCCCCTCTCCAGTTACGGGCTGGCGACTTACCTGCTCTTCGCGCTGATGGCGATTCAGTCGCTCTTCTTTCCCGTCCGCCGCGATCGCAACGCCCTCATCCTGGCGGTCTGCTCCGGCATGGCCACGGTCTATACCATGTGGCTTGCCTGGATCTCCGCAAACAGGCTCCGCGCCTACTGCCCGCTCTGCCTGGTTCTCCATCTCATCACGCCGCTCCTTTTCATCGCCTCGCTTGTCGTTCTGATGCGGAGGAACGAGTCGCTGCGGCGCATCGTCGTCGGCGAGTTTGCGACGATCGCGGAGAGCAAGCTTCTCATCGCCGGCGTCCTGTTCGTGCCGCTCCTGCTTGCCGTCGGCCTTCCTCTCTATCATCGAAGCGCCCGGGATCGCGCGCTCGAGCTGTACCCCGAGTATCGCCGGGTTCTCGAGGGAACGTACCAGCGCGTCGAGAATCTCTCCGATCGGATCCGGAACAATCCCGCTCACGGCAGGCCTGACGCGCCCGTCGTGCTGGTGGAATTCGCCGATTTTTCCTGCCCGGTCTGCGCCGAGAGCCGGTACCTTCTGGAGGACATGCTGCGGATTTACGATATCCGCCTCGTCTTCGTGAACCATCCGCGCGAGAGGGCTTGCAATCCCTGGGCGGAGACCGATCATCCCGGCGCCTGCCTCGCGGGCCTCGTCGCGGCGTACGCTCATCAGAGGGGAAATTTCTGGCCGGTGCATGACGCGCTCTTCGATCAAAGCGATCTTCTGCTGGAGGAGAATCGGGATGTACTCGCCCGTGTCGCGGGTGCGGAATCCATGCGGGAGATCATGGCGGATTCGGTCGCGATCGAGGCTCTGGCGCGCGACGTGGAGATCGGGCATGCGGCCGGAGTGAAACATACGCCGTCGATCTTCATCAACGGGATGGGCGTCGAGGGGATGCCGGAGCGTTGGTTCCTGGAAGAGGCGATCGAAAACGAACTCGCCCGGGGACCGGGTGTACTTCGAGAGAGGAGGCGGGAACGATGAAGATTCATGAAGGGGATGCATTCGAGATCCGCATTTCCGGACGCGATCATGTGGATCTCCTGCATCGTGTGGCGTCCAACGAAGTGCGCGGTCTGGCCGTGGGAGCCCGCAACGAGCAGTGCCTGCTGTCGGCGAAAGGGAAGATCATCGTTCCCTTTGCGTTGCGGCGGGAAAACGACCATGTGCTGATCTCGGGTCCGCTGGAGCTGAAGAGGACGGTACTGGAAACGCTGGACCGATACATTTTCACCGAGGATGTCCTGCTGGAGCCTCTGCCTGATGTTCAGCGCGAGTCCGACAACGACGAGCGCATCGAGGCGGGCCGGCCGAAGTGGGGCGTGGACATCGATGAGGATACGATTCCGTGGGAGGCCGGCATGGGGGAGTACGTATCCACGTCCAAGGGTTGCTACACGGGACAGGAGACGATCGCGCGGATCGAGACCTACGGCCAGGTGGCCAGGCGGTTGATGCGACTGACCTGCGCCGCTCAACAGCCGCCGGCGATCGGCGAGGTCTTTCGCGAAGGCAAGCCGGTCGGCCGGATCACATCGATCACGTCGATACCCCGCGGCGGGCTCTTCCGCGCGATCGGAATGATCCGCAGGGAAGTGGCGGAAGGGGAGAACGTGACGGGCGAGGACGGCCGGGAATGGACGGCGACGACCGAGTCCTCCGACGCGCATAAATAGAAATTTCAAATTATCCGATTCAAACCTATGATTCCCGTCCATGGAACGATATGAAATTCTGATCCGGTTCTTCCGCGAGATCGGGGCGGCTCGCGAAGCGGAAATGTATCTGCGACTCTTTCACAGGGAAGAGCCGCATCGATTCGCGGTCATCGAGGTGGCGGAGGATCTGACGGCGTTCTCGCTGCATGTGCTCGCGCTTCATCTCGCGTTCCTCTCCTCCCTCGACCTCTACCCCGTCATACTTCACGGCGTTCGCGGGGTGCCGTCGAACGGCGAGGACGACGAGGATTCGGATTCCGGCATGTGGAGATGGCTTGCGGGCCGCGGCCCGACCCGCCCGGAAGATGCCGAAGCGCCTGACGCGACGAAAATGCAATGGCAGGAGGCGCGCGATTCGACCCTCGCGCTCAATGAGACGCTCGCGTTGACCGTCAATATGCAGGACGGCGACGCGTCCGGTCTCGTGTCGGGCGTTTTTACCGGCGATCCGTCCGGGCCGATCCGGGTCCGCCTGGACAAGATTCGACAGATCATCAGGAAAGACGGCATCCCGATCGTGGCCGCCCTGACCGTTCCCGATCGCGATGCTTCCGCTTCGCTCCGTTCCCTTTCGCCGATTCCGCTCCAGGCGGCCAGCCGCGCCCTTGTGGCGCGACTGGCGCCGAGGAAATTGATCCGGGTTTCCGAGGCGGGAGGTCTGAAGCGGCGGAACGGTTCGATCGTCGATTACATCAATCTGAAACTGGATGCGGACCGGATCATGAACGCGACCGCGGGCGATCCGTCCGCCTTTACCGAGGAAGCCATCGCGGATCTGCGTTATTACAGGGAGCTGATGGAACTGCTTCCGCATCGGTCGGTCGTCGAAGTCACGGGCGCGTCATCCCTCCTGCGCGAGCTTTTCACGCAGAAGGGCGGCGGAACGCTCATCAAGCAGGGACGAAACCTGAAGGTGCACGAGAGCCTGGCGGGGTTGTCCCGGCGCCGGATCCGCATGCTGATCGAGCGATCCTTCGGGAAAAAGCTGCAGCGGGATTATTTCAACAACCGGTTCCATAAATCGGCGCCGATCCTGACCGTGGTAGTGGATCCCGATTACAAGGGTGTCGCGATTGTCAGGAACCTGGACGGCCTCTGCTACCTGGACAAGTTCGCCGTGCGGCCGGACGCCCGTGGCGAAGGTATCGCCGTCGACCTCTGGACGATTCTGGAGGAACGCCATCCCGCGATATTCTGGCGGAGCAGGCCGGAGAATCCGATCAATCCCTGGTATTTCGAGCATGCCTCTGGGATGATGAAATTCCCGGAATGGCATGTCTGGTGGAAAGGGCTTTCCACGCGCGACGCGCAGCGCGCCGTCAAGCTGGCGCTGGATATCGAGCCGGCGCTGTCCAGCCGCTAACGCGATCGGTCAGCGGTCCGACTCCAGGACCAACGATGACCGGGCGTGGATCGTCAGATTCTCGCCGGAGCGGATCCCGCCGGGCGGTTCCTTCGCGAGCCCGCCTCCGTACAGGCGGGCACCGGTCCACAACACGGTTCGCCACATGCCGTCCCCCGGCACGGTCATCGAAACGTCGTTTCCGGAAAAATTGCAGAGAACGCGGAACGGGGCCGCGTTCTTGTCGCGACGCTCCATCATGATCCATCGATCTTCATCGCTGCCTATGACCTGCGTCAGGTCCTTCCGGCCATTGCGCAGCGCGGGGCTTGTTCTTCGCAGCGCGAGCAGATCGCGGTAGCAGCGGAGCACGCCTTGATGAGGCGGGAGCTTCAGCCTGGACCAGTCCAGGCGGCACCGGTTGAAGAGGCGGATGTCAAAAGGATCGGCATTGCCCGCGTCGAATCCGTACGATTCGATCTCCCGTTTCCTTCCCTTCCGGACCAGCCGGATGAGGTCGACGTCGCCGAAATCCGTGAAGAATTCGAACGGAGCGATCTCCCCGTATTCCTCGCCCATGAAGAGAAGCGGCAGCGCGGGAGAAAGAAGCACGAGCGCGGCCGCGGCCTTGGCGGCTTCGAGCCCGAGCTCTTCCGCGATCCTCCGACCGCCCGAAGCGTTCGCGATCTGATCGTGATTCTGGATGAAGACGACCATCCGCTCTCCGGGACATTCCGTAGCGTCCGGAGCGCCCTTCATGTGCGTCCGCAGGTCATCTCCGGGCCGGACATATCCGCTGGTGACGGCCCTGGCCACGTGCGCAAGGCGTCCGAAGTCCGCCATGTAACCCGGACTTCTGCCCGTCATGAACGTGCGGAGCGCGTGATGGAAATCGTCGTTCCACTGCGCGTCGAGACCGCATCCTCCGACGGAAACCGGGAGAATCACGCGCGCGTCGTTCAAGGGCGATTCCGCGATGATGTGCGCGATGCGTCCCGCCTTCGCCGCCGCCGCGTGGCATGATTCGGCGATCTCCCTGAGAATATGGCGCTCGCCCTGGTCGTAGATCTCGTGGACGGCGTCGAGCCTCAAACCGTCGATGTGATACTCCTCGATCCAGGACACGGCGTTGGCGACGATGTGGCGGCGCACGCCGGCGCTGTCGTCACCGTCGTAGTTGATCGCGTCGCCCCACGGTGTGCGGTAGCGATTCGTGAAGTAGGGACCGAACTCGGAGAGATAGTTTCCTTCCGGGCCGAGATGGTTGTAGACGACGTCCATGAAGACGGCGAGCCCCCGGCCGTGAGCGGCATCCACGAGGCGCTTCAAGCCGTCGACGCCGCCGTAGCCGAGGAATGGAGCGAAGAGATGGACGCCGTCGTATCCCCAGTTCCTTTTTCCGGGAAAAGCCGAGACCGGCATGATTTCGATCGCCGTGATTCCGGTATCCCGCACGTGCGGAAGGCGGCCGATCATCGCATCGAATGTCCCCTCGGGGGTGTATGTGCCGATGTGAATTTCGCTGAAGACATGATCCTCCGGCGGGATTCCCTGCCAGGCCGCATCCGTCCAGGCGAACGCGGGATGGACGATCCTGGACGGCCCGTGAACTCCATGAGGCTGGCACCGTGACATGGGGTCCGGTCGCTTTTTCTCGCCATCCAGGATGAACGAGTAATCGTCTCCCGGCTTCGCGGAACTCACGACCGCGCTGAAAATATCGTCGTCGTTTTTCGCCAGGATGTTCACGGCCTGTCCGACGATTTCGACGGCCATGCTTCGCGCGCGCGGCGCCCATACGCTGAAGCGGACTCCTCCTTCCGGGAGGGGCGTGGTTCCGAGAACTTCGAAGGATCCGGGATTCGTCATGGAGCCAGAGTATCACAACGATCGAGCAGAGCCACCGGGAGCGAGAAACAGATGTCGGAGAGTTTCATGACGGCCGTGTCTCCGCGCGGTTCCGCGGTGACGATGCGATCCGTCAGAATTTCACGATAGCTGCCCGCGGCTTTCTCCGGCAGCAGCAGCTCCGTATCCCTCCATGCGCTCCCCGTCGGCGAAACGTCGGGCGCGCCCAGGCGGATGTACCATCGTCCCGCGACTGCCAGGCAACTTTCCCGCGCGGTGTCGCGCGCGAATGCGACGACGTTATCCTTGAAACCTCCCTGAGCCGACAACGGCGTATAGGCTCCTTCGCGGAAAAGCTGCTTTCTGCCGCGGCGAAATTCCAAACCGCGGTTCAGGATGTACATCTTGATCCGTCCATCACCGACGGTCGCGAGAAATTCCCTGATGGCGGCAAGCCGATCGCCGGGATTCCCGGCGGAGCCGTTCATGGTCGCCTGGAGACTCGCGAGAATGCGGCAACGCATCTCGAAATCGACGGGTCTCCGGTTGTCAGGATCCACCAGCGAGAAATCCCAGAGCTCATTTCCCTGGTAAATCTCGGGCACGCCCGGCGAAGCGATCTTCAGGATCGCCTGGGTGAGCGAATTCCAGACGCCCACGCGCGCGATGCGGGATTGGAAGATCCGGAAATCCGGAAGAAACGCGTTTTCTTCATCGGGCGTGAGAAGGGAATGGACGAACGCACGGATTGCCTGATCATAGGCCAGGTTCGGCTTGATCCATGAAGTGCGAGCCTTGGCTTCCTTCGTCGCCTTCTCCATGTACTGCTCGATTCTCCCGATGTAGGTCTCGAGCTGCGGCTCGGTCGGCGATTCGAAGGGATAGGTTCCCACGAGGGTCTGGTACAGAAGAATCTCCTTGTTGGGACCAGGCACTGCCTCCTCGTTCACCATCCGCTTTCTCCCCTTGTTCAGGTGGCTCCATCGCAGCACGGCTTCATTCCATTCATCCGGGATCTCCGAGAGAACGTTGATTCTCGCCCGAACGTCCTCGCTTCGCTTGGTGTCATGAGTGGATGTCGACGAAAAACTGTGCGGCCACCTGATCTGTCGCTGGATGTTGCGCCCGTGAAATTCTTCCGTCGTGACGCCCCGCCGATCGGGTTCGCCTCCAACCTCGTTCAGGGAGGCCAGCGGATGCAGCCGGTAAAAAGCCGTGTCCTCCACGGCCTTGGCCATGACGGGCCCCGTCAACTGCTGGAAGCGCATGACGAATTCACGTCGCTCCATCCGATCGTTCTCCGTGATGCCCTCCGGATGCTCCAGAGCCAGGACCGAACGGATGAAATCGAAGACGGACGCGTCGGTGGAAGGATTGTTGGCCTTGGACAGCGTGATGGCACGATCGATCTTCCGCCTGTCATCCTCCTCCACTTCGCCTTCGCCGGGACGGATGTAGGTCCGGTAGGCCGGGAATGCGGCGACGACCTCGCGGAGAGCGAAGCGAAGAGTTTCGAACGTGAAGTCGCGTGAGTAGCGATGTTGTTCCGATATGCGCTCGAGCCTGCCGGCGAGCACGCGAAGCTCGCTCGCCATGGAAATGAGGAGGATCAGCTTTTTGCACGTGAGAATCACCTCCGGGAAATCGCCCTTGATGCGCGTGAAATCGCGGTAGAGATGATCGAGCCGGACCGCGTTCTCGCGTTCGACGAGAAGTCCGTTCACCATGTTGAGGAAGTCGTATCCTGAAGTGCCGTGCACGCTCCAGGAATCGCGCAGCCTTTCATTCCATGCGAGAATCTTCTCGATCACCACGTACAGCGCGGGCGTTGCGGCCGTGTGATTCGGCGAAGCCTCATCGGACTCGCCGGCCTGCTCCCGCCGTGAAATTGCGCGTTCGGCCGTTCCCTGGATCCGCCGGAAAAAATCCTCCGGATCATAGAGCCCGTCGGGGTGATCGATCCGGAAGCCATGAATCCGGTCCGCGGCCACGAGTGAGAGAGGCAGCGCGAAGACACGATCGAAGACTTCCGCGCTCTCGATGCGGATCGCGGCCAGTTCGTTGATATCGAAGAATCGGCGATAGTTGATTTCGTCCGCCGCGACTTTCCAGTAACAGAGCCGATAGGCCTGTTCCGCCAGGATCGCCTCCAGCCGGTCGAAGCTGCGCCGATCGCCCTTCCGCCCGTTGAGGGCCGCGATTTCCGCATCGAGTTCCTCCCGGAAGGCGCTGTGGGAATCCACGATCGTCGCGAGCCGCCGCTTCACGATTTCCTTTTCACGATACCTTTCCCGGATGCGGTCTACGTCCTTCTCGGTCTGTGCCGGCAGATACCCGAGCGCCGTGATGATGCTCTCCAGTTCCAGCACACCGACATGTTCGGTGCCGAGCCGTGCCGCAAGGCGATCTTTCAGAGGTTGAAGAATGAGGATCCAGCTCTTGGGAGCGAGAGGGAAAGAAAGGTCAAAGTAGCCCGCCGTGAAAGCCCCGTTTTCATAGCGACACGTGATCTCCTGGCCTTCCAGCACCCGGCCGTACTGATCTCCTAGAACGGGAAGGAGAACCTTGTTGGCGAGATCGACCTTGGGTGGATTCCAGTCGACGTCGAAAAATGGAGCGAAGGCCGCGCTGGGACCGTTCTCCAGGACATCCTGCCAGAGCGTGTTCGCCGACCGGGCGATTCCCATGTGGTTCGGGACGACGTCCATGATGAGAAACATGCCGCGACGGCGCGCTTCGTTACTCATCCTGAGAAACGCCTCCTCTCCTCCCAACTCCGGATTGAAGCTCGAATGATCCACCACGTCGTATCCGTGCGCGCTTCCCGGAACTGGTTTCAGGAACGGCGAAAGGTAGACATGGCTGATGCCGAGATCGGCGAGGTAACCGAGAATCTCCTGTGCGCGCAGGAAAGGAAAGTCGGGCGAAAGCTGGATACGGTATACGGCATCAGGAATGATGGCGGCTCGTGTCATGGACCCCCCCTTCTCCTATTCTAGTCGCGGTCGCGGTCCGATACTGCGTCATTGATCGAATATTTTAGGGCGGATTCAGGAGTCCTCCAGCCTAATACGCTCCAGCTTTAATCCATTGAAAATCGCGGGGCTTCTCTCATAATCAGACCGTGAAGATACTCTTCGTGACCTCCGAGTGCGTGCCGTATGCCAAGACGGGCGGCCTGGCCGACGTGGCGGGCTCCCTGCCGAAGGCGCTGAGGGACATCGGGATCGACGCGCGGATCTTCATGCCGCGTTACAGGGCGGTTTCCACGGACGGCCTCAAGGAGGTCGTGGGCGGCCTTCCCGTGCCGATTTCCTCCAAGACGGTCTACGGGCGCGTCCTGGAATCGACGACGCCGTCGGGAGTGCCCGTCTATTTTCTCGATCAGCCCCATTATTTCGACAGGAAAGACCTGTACGTGGAAAACGGGAAGGATTATCCGGACAATGCGGAGCGGTTCGTCTTCTTCTCACGGGCGGCCGTGGAATTCCTGCGGCGTGGCATCTTCGCCGCGGATGTGGTCCACGCCAACGACTGGTTCGCGGGTCTCGTGCCCGTCTATCTCCGCACCCTTTATGCCCGGGATCATTCCGTCAACCGGATCCGCACGCTCTTCTCGATTCATAATCTCGCCTACCAGGGGATCTTCTGGCACTACGACATGCATCTCACGGGCCTGCCGTGGGATCTCTTCCGGTTCGACAAGATGGAGTTCTTCGGCAAGCTGAATTTCCTCAAGGGCGGGATTATCTTCTCCGAGATCGTCTCGACCGTGTCGGAACGATACGCGCAGGAGATCATGACGCCTGAAAACGGCTTCGGGCTCGACGCCACGATCCGCAAGCGCGAAAAAGACCTGCTCGGCATCATCAACGGCGTCGACTACGGCGAATGGAATCCCGCGACGGACGCGCACATCGTGAGGAATTACGACGAGTCGTCGCTCGGCGGGAAACTGGAATGCAAGCGCGATCTGCAGCGCCTGAATAATCTGCCCGAGACGGACGCGCCGCTCCTGGGAATCGTATCGCGCCTTTCGGACTTGAAGGGCTCCGATCTCCTGGAGAAAGCTTTTGACGAGATGATGAGCCTCGGCGTCCAGTTCGTGATGCTCGGTACCGGCGACGAAGCGCACGAGAAATATTTCGCGGACGTGGCCCGGAAGTATCCGCTCCAGGCCGGCGTGAATCTTTCCTATTCCGACGCGATGGCTCACAAGATCATGGCGGGCTCGGACATCTTCCTCATGCCGTCGCGATACGAACCCTGCGGCCTGACCCAGCTCTACGCGATGAAATACGGCACCGTGCCGGTGGTGCGCGCCGTCGGAGGCCTTGCCGACACGGTGCGCGAGTGGGACGGCGCCGCGTCGGGAACGGGATTCCGGTTCGACGATTATTCCGCGCCCGCGCTCCTCGAAGCCCTCCGGCGCGCGCTCTCGCTTCATGAGAATGCGAAAGCCTGGCAGCAGATACGGAGAAACGGCATGCAGGAGGACTGGTCGTGGAACCGCTCGGCCGGGAAATACGCGGAAGCCTACGAACGCGCTCTTCGCCCCCGGTAGCTTTCCGGTGCTCACCGTCGCATGATCTTCCTTCTCACGAACGATGACGGGATAAGCGCTCCGGGCCTGTTGGCCCTGGAGAAGGCCCTTCGTTCTCGCGGCTCCGCCCGGATCGTGACCGTGGCTCCCGCTTTCTCCTGCAGCGGCATGTCGCGATCGATCACGTTGTACAAGCCGGTGCGCGTGGAGCAGGTCGGCGAAGATCGGCATGCGCTCGACGGCACGCCCGCCGACTGCGTGGTCTGGGGGTTGAAGCATCTTCTTCGGGAAAAAGCCGCCGTCGTGATCTCGGGCATCAACCATGGCCCGAACCTCGGAGACGACATCGCGTTTTCCGGGACGGTCGCCGCGGCCCTGGAAGGCGCCCGCTACGGCATTCCGGCCCTGGCCGTCTCGCTTGCGTCGGAACGCGTCTACGATTTCACGCACGCCGTCCGGTTCGCTCTTGCCGGCGTGGAGAAACTTCTCTCGCATCCTCCCGCGTCCGGTGTTGCCATCTCCATGAATGTCCCCTCCGGGGAACCCTCCGGCGTGAAGGTGACGCGACCGGGCCGGCGCGTCTATTCGGACGAGATCGTGGAGCGCGCCGATCCGTTCGGAAGGTCCTACTACTGGCTTGCCGGCAGCGGCAAGCTTTCCGGTTCTCCCGACCCGGGCACCGACATCGACGCGGTCACCGGCGGATTCGTCTCCGTGACGCCCCTCGACTCCGATTTTCACGCGGGTTATACTGACATGAGCGAATGGACGCGGAGCTGACGAAGCAGTACGAAAAGGGGATCGAGTGCGTCAAGGACGGCCGGTATCAGGAGGCTTTGCCTCTACTCTCCGCCGTCCTGGAGGATTCTCATGCGGAATTCGCGAAGGTGGAGCACGCGCGGATGCTCCTGGGTTTCTCCCGGACGCAGTTGAAGGACTGGAACGGCGCGATCGACTGTTTCCGCACGGCGATGATCAACGACTTCAACTGCATGCCGGCGCAGACGGCCCTGGGACACGCCTACATCATGGCGGGCCGCCTGACCGAGGCGATCGAGACGTTCACGACCGCCGTGCAGAAGGATCCGAAGAACGCGGCCGCGCATCACGGTCTCGGCTGGGCCCTGGCATTGGAAGGCACACGCCTGGAAGAAGCGCTCTCCGAGACGCATGAAGCGGTGCGTCTTGATCCGAAGTCGCCGGCGGTGCGCGACTCCGTCGGCTGGACGCTGTACAAGCTGGGCGATATCGAGGCCGCCTCGGAACAGCTCGAGGAAGCCATCCGGCTTGACCCGGACCATCCCGTCATTCTCGCCCACTGGCGTGAAGTGCGGGAGATGTTGAAGAAGAAATCGCAGGAAGACCGGAAGGCGCCGCAGGGCAGGGGCGCCGCGGACGCGAAACGAGGAGACAGGGCATGAGCAGGAAATGGGGAATCATCTTTTTTATCGGCCTGGCCTTCATCATCTGCGTCCAGTTCGTTGTCATCGTAGGACTTCTCTTTTCCAAGGGAGGCATGCCCGCCCTGACGAAGAAGCATTCGATCGTCGTGATCGAGGTGAAGGATGTGATCATGGATTCCGCGAAAGTGCTCTCGCGGATCGGCCTGTACAGGGATCGTGACGACGTGAAGGGGATCGTGATCCGCATGGAGACGCCGGGCGGATCGGTCGCCGCGTCGCAGGAACTCTCGAACGCGGTGGCGCGCCTTCGGAGGGACGGCAAGGTCGTGGTGACCTCGGTGGCGAATCTCGGAGCCTCCGGCGGATATTACGTCGCCTGCCAGTCGAACTCGATCGTCGTCAATCCCGGCAGCCTCGTCGGCTCCATCGGCGTGATCATGGAACATTTCGACATCCATGAGATGACGGACAAGCTCGGCATCAAGTCCGATGCCATCACATCCGGCGCCATGAAGGAAGCCGGAACGATCTTCCGGCCGATGCTCCCCGAGGAACGCGCGCTCATCAAGACCGTCATCGATGACGCGTATTCCCAGTTTCGCGGAACCGTCCTGAGCGGCCGCTGGAATGCTCTGGCCCGCGCGGCCGGCGCGGAGAACGGCGACAGCGCGCAGATCGAGGCCCAGCTGGACGGCGTCGCGGACGGCAGGATCCTGACCGGCCAGCAGGCGGTCCGGGCCGGACTCGCCGATGAGCTCGGGGACCTGGACGACGCCATAGAGATCGCCGGGGAACTGGCGGGCATCGAGGGCGAACCGCACGTCATTCACGACAAGCCCGAGGAACCCTGGGAGGAATTCGGCGAGATGTTCGGGCTCGCGAACAGGATCGCCCGACGCGGACCGCTCGCGGCTGTTCCTCCTTCAGGACTCTGGTATCTCTATCACTGAACCGGATCAGACGTTGCTCGATTCTTCTCCGCTGATCGCCGCGCCCGAGCCGGCGCGCTCCGGCACGAACATGCCGCTCCTTCTCTCCGCGATCTGCCCGGGACTGGGTCATCTCGTTTACGGCTCTCCTGTCAGAGGCATGTTCTACCTCTTCATCACCCTGACTGTGTTCGGCTTCACGATGCTTTTCGGGATCCAGGCGGTGATGGCGGTTCTAAACGGACAATCATTCCTTCGATACCTGCTGTACATCGGGCTGCTGCTTCTCTATGGGCTTTTCTTCACGGGGCGAGTCATGTACGAAGCGTCGCGATTGGGATCAACGAGCGGCGCGGCGACCGCGGAGGCGGCCGAAGGCATGAGCAAAGCCATGCTGGCGATGATCGCGGGGGAGTGCGTCATGATTGCGCTTCTCACCTTCGTTATCATACAATTGATGATGAACTGACCATGCCCATCATCACGTTCCAGGGAATTGCTCCGAAGATCGATCCGACCGCGAAGATCTTCGAGCCGTCGACGATCGTCGGCGATGTGGAGATCGGCGCGGAGTGTTCCGTCTGGTACGGATGCGTCATTCGCGGCGATGTGAACAGCATCCGGATAGGAGACCGGACGAATATCCAGGATCTCTCCTGTCTCCACGTGACCCACAAGAAGGCCGACCTCCGGATCGGAGCAGGCGTCACGGTCGGCCACATGTGCCTCCTGCACGGCTGCCGCATCGAGGATTATGTTCTCGTCGGGATGGGCTCCATCGTGATGGACGGAGCCGTGCTCGGTGAGCATTCGCTGCTGGGCGCGGGATCTCTTGTCACCGAAGGCACCATCATCCCGCCAAGATACCTGGCATTCGGCCGTCCTGCTCGTGCGATTCGTCCGCTGAAGGAGGAAGAGCTCGCGCATCTCGAACGATCCGCCGGCAATTATGTCAGGTACAAGGGGTGGTACGAAGCAAAGGATGAAGGATGAATTATGAAGGATGAAGTACTTCATCCTTCATAATTCATCCTTCATCCTTCAGAAGAAAACTCCCCCGATATCCGCCGCGCGGCCTTTCTGGCCTGTGCGCTTCACCATGTGCGGCATCTCGCGCCGCAGGATGCCGTTGATCGCTCCCCACATGGCGCGCTCGATGTTGGAACGGTTCATCTGGGGTTGAAGAAGCGCGTCCATCCGGATGCGGCCGGCGTCCATCTGCAGGAGATACACCCGGAGTCCCAGCATTTCGGCGCGGCGGCGAATGGCCTTGTCGATGCGATAGCGGATGCCGTCGGGCATGGAGGGCCTGCGGGCGCGGCCCACGACATTAAGATTGAGCCGGAACTCGAAGGTCTGCCTTGAGGGGAATCCCATAACACAAGTATACTGCCACGTTTTATCTCGATGCAATCCTGCCGCTCCATGTACCTCGAACGCTTCCGGCGCGATCCGGTGCTGGCCGACCGTAATGCGGCGGCGACCAGCGTCATCGCGCGCGCGGCGATGGTGGCGACGCGCACGGAAAATGTCGCCCACATCGTGGTCACGCCGGATCACCGGGAAGCCGCGGACCTCGCGGAAGCGATCCGTCTCTTCGTCGAAGGGCCGGTACGGCTTCTCGATCCCTGGGATGTTCTCCCGTTCGAACCCTCCTCGCTCGATGCTCCCGCGGCTGCGGCCCGCGTCGAATCGTTTTCCCTTCTGTCGCAAGCTTCGAAGAAGACGGTGCCTCCGATCATCGTCGCTTCCGCAAAAGCGATCGCGCGAAAGACCTGTCCCGTTCCGACCTGGCAGTCGCTCGGAGTGCCGTTGTCGTATGCGGAGGAATATGCGCCCGGCCGGTTGAAGGCGAACCTCTGCGCGATCGGATACGTCCAGGTCGCGGAAGTGTCCGAGCCCGGGGAGTTCGCCGCGCGCGGCGGCATTCTCGATCTTTTCACCCCGGGCATTCCAGTGCCGGTCCGGATCGAGTGGGACGGAGATCTCGTGGAATCGATTCGCGCATTCGAGATCGAGTCTCAGCGGTCCACGGGAGACCGGTTCGACCGGATCAGGATTCTTCCGCCGCGGGAATGCGTTCTTCCCGTCGAACAGGCCGACAGAGCCGCGGTCGCGGAACGCATCGAGAAAGAAGTCCGATCATCGCTTCGCCGGGACAAATTCCTCGATGCGATCCGGGAGGGGCTCTTCGTCGAAGGACTGGAGGTCTTTCATCCCTTCTACGCCGACCTGGCCTGCCTCCTGGATGCGCCGGGCCTCGCCGTGACGCTCGTGGATCGCCCGGAGATCGAGGAACGGCTGGCGGAGATGTACGGGGAGGCCGAGCGCGAATCCGCCGAGAGCGACCTGGGATACGACGCGTCGCTCCTGTGGATACGCTCCCTGCCGCAACTTGACGACGCCGCGCGGATCTGGACTCTGCCGGTCGAAGGCGTGCCGCTTGTGGAATCCTCGCCGCTTCCGGCGTCTCCCGTCGATTCGCGGATCATCCGAGTCGACATGAAGCGGCTGGTCGATCGGGAGGATCTCGTCTGCGTCGTCTCGGGAATGTCCCAGCGCGTCCGCGCTCTCCTTAAGGAAGAGGGATTCGCGGAGGATGAAGTATCCGTGGAAGAGGGCACGCTCATGGAAGGAGCGCACCTGGCGCGGAGCGGAGTCACGGTGGTCGGAGAGGCGGACTTCTTCGGCCGGCGGCGCCGCAGGACAGCGCGCGGAAAGTCGAAGCGGGCGATCGCCGACTGGGGCGCGATCCGCTCCGGGGAATTCGTCGTCCACATTCATCACGGAGTGGGGATCTATCGCGGCATCGAGCGGATCAAGACGCTGGGCGAAATCCGCGACGTCATCCTCATCGAGTATGCCGGAGGCGACCGGTTGTATCTGCCTCCGCACGAGACGGGATTCGTGGAGCGTTACACCGTGGCCGAAGGAATCATTCCGAAGCTCGACAAGCTCGGCGCGGCGGGATGGGCGAAGATCAGGGAGCGCGCGGAGCGGGAGACGGCGGAGATCGCCCGCGAGCTTTTGGACCTCTATGCGCTCCGGCATTCTTCGGAAGGCCGCGCGTTCGATCCGGCGGAGGATGAGGACGATTTCGCGCGGTCGTTCGGCTATGACGAAACGGAGGACCAGGATCGAGCGATCACCGAGGTGCTTCAGGACCTTGCGAAGGAAGCGGAGCGCGTCCCGATGGACCGCCTGCTCTGCGGCGACGTCGGATTCGGCAAGACGGAAGTGGCTCTCCGGGCGGCGTTCCGCGTCGTGCGCCATGGCCGCCAGGTGGCCGTCCTGTGCCCCACGACGATCCTGGCGCTCCAGCATACCGAGACCTTTCGCGACCGGCTCGATCCCTTCGGTATCCAGGTCGGCACGCTTTCGAGATTCCAATCGACGAAGGAGATCAAGACGACGCTGGAGGCGTTGGCGGACGGCCGGCTGAAGATCGTGATCGGCACGCACAAGCTGCTTGGCGCCGCCGTGAAGTTCCGGGACCTGGGTCTGGTTGTCATCGACGAGGAGCAGCGCTTCGGGGTCAGGCACAAGGAGAAGCTGAAGACGATCCGGAAGCAGGTCGACGTCCTCACGATGACGGCGACTCCGATCCCGCGGACGCTTCATCTCGCCTTATCCGGCGCGAGGACGCTCTCGCTCATTGAAACGCCTCCGCCGGGCCGCGCTCCGATCCAGACGATCGTGGAGCCGTTCAACGAGGAACACGTCCGGCGCGCCATCCGCCGGGAACTCGATCGCGACGGGCAGATCTTCTATGTCCATAACCAGATCGAGACGATCGGCCGCGTCCATGATTTTTTGCGGAAGATGTTTCCGAAGGTCGCCATGGAAGTCGCCCACGGGCGGATGAAGGAGAACGATCTCGAGGGCGCGATGAAGAGATTCCTCTCCGGCGAGACCGCGATTCTCATCTCCACCGCCATCGTGGAGAACGGCCTCGATATCCCGCGCGCCAACACGATGATCGTCGACCGCGCGGAGCGATTCGGATTGTCCGCGCTCTACCAGCTTCGTGGGCGGGTCGGGCGGTCGAAGACGCGCGCATACGCCTACTTTTTTCACGGGCCTCCGGGATCGATGTCGCAGGACGCGCGGGCCAGGCTGGCGGCGATCGCGGAGCATACGGCGCTGGGAGCGGGCTACGCGATTGCGCGGCGCGACATGGAGATCAGGGGAGCGGGGGAGATCCTGGGCGCGTCGCAATCGGGGGAGATGGAAGCGGTCGGTTACGACATGTACTGCCGGCTCCTGCGGGAGGCGATCGTGGAATTGCGCGGGGGAAAAAAGCGCGGCGAAACGTCTCGCCCGACCGTGGACCTCATTCTCTCCGCGTTTCTACCCTTCGACTGGCTTGGCGGCGAGGAACTGGTGAGCGCGGTGCATCGCGAGATATCCGCGACGGAAACCGTCGCCGAGGTGGACGCGGTCCGCGACAGTCTCGTCGACCGATTCGGACCTCCGCCGGAGCCGGTCGAGAATCTCCTGGCGCTGGCGCGGCTTCGGGCTTACGCCGCGCTGGACAGCGTGGAGTTGATCATCGAGTCCGAGTACGACATCACGATCCGCTGGAGAAAAACCGATGCGCGGGGCCGCGCGATGAGGCTCCCGCAGGATCTCGATGCTTTCTTCTCCGTTCCGATTCCTCCTCTCTACATCCGCTACGCCGATGGCATCGCCGTCATCGAAAACATTCCGCGGAATCGCACAAAGATCGACTGGCTCCGCAGGATCCTCCGGAGATAGTGCTCACGGAGCGACCGGCCTTCAGGGCTCGGATCGACGGACTCGCCCGTGCCTCCGCAATGCGACATTGCAGCGGAAGAACCACGTTTGTATAATGGGCGCATGCGTCGCGTGATTCTAACCGTGTTGTTGATGCTGGCGTCGACGGAGGCTTACGCGGCGTCGCCGCTGGACCAGATCCGCGTGGCCGTCGCCCGGGAGAAGCGGGCCGGCCGGATGCCCGTCATCGTTTTCAACATCGACGGCACGATCTTCGACAATCGTCCTCGCTCCCAGGCCATTCTCCGGGACTTCATCGCGGCGGGCGGCGATTCCTATTCCGATATCGCCGATTCGATCAATTCGCTCGGCAAGGACTCCATAGACTACTTCGTCGTCGACTCCTTCAAGACGGTCGGCGTGACCGACATGCTCTTTCTAGAATCGGCCCTGAAGTTCTGGTCCGACCGATTTTTCACGGATGAATATGTCCAGAAGGACATGCCCATGGACGGTTCGGCGTCCTTCATCACGGAGATGCACGACTCGGGAGCGATGATCGTCTACCTGTCGGGACGGGGTCGGACAGCCATGATGGACGGAACCTTCACGTCGCTCCGGATGCACGGCTTCCCCGTGGCGACGCCGCGCACGATCCTCATCCTGAAACCGAATCCGCGCGATAATAACGAGGATTATAAGCGGGGAGCGATGCGGGACATATCCCGGCTCGGTCGCGTGGTGGCGGCCTTCGAAAACGATCCGCGATCGGTGAACCTGATGAAGCGCCAGTGGCCGTCAGCCAAGGTCGTGATGATACGGGCTCCTCACGCCAAGGACGCTCCGCCCGTTGAGAAAAACATCCCGATCATCGATTCCTATATCGATTAGGAAGCCGGGCGAACCGCGTCTCCTTACGAGACTGTGAAGCTCGATTCCGACGACGTCTCCGAGATGTCATCTCCGGCCACCGCCTTGATATGGCTGACGTAGGTATATTCGCCCCTCGGGATGTCTCTCTGCAGCGTGATGCGCCGCGTGATCCGGTGCGTGCCGGGAGTCATCGTGAAATTGTCCTCGATGATATTGCCGATCAGCTTGTCGCCCTTGTAGATCGCGATTCTCTGCCGGACATTGACGGATTGATCCGCGCTGGGCGCCATCAGGGCGATCGTGCTGTTCATGTCGAGATCGTCGCCGGGATGAGCCGTGGCCGGGGAAACGGCGGCATCGGTCTGCTTCACCTGGACGCCCGCGACCGACCTGTAGTTGTTGCTGCGATTCGTCTCGCCGGCCGACGTGACGCGCTCGGTCCGCGATTTTCCAACGACGTATCCGATCGCGCCGCCGACAAGCGCTCCGATGACCGCGCCCTCCACCAGCCTGTCGCTCTGGTGGCCGATCACGGCGCCCAGGCCTGCGCCGAGGAGCGAACCGGTCACGGTGGATGTCGCCACGTCCGCGCAGGCGGTCACGGTCATGCTCAATGCGAGCGCCAATGCAGTCGTCTTGCTGAAACCGGAAGCCG
This sequence comes from uncultured bacterium, assembly GCA_964499705.1. GTDB lineage: Bacteria > UBA8481 > UBA8481 > UBA8481 > UBA8481 > JBBTKW01. The sequence goes on from CAZCME010000001.1 coordinate 244,523, forward strand.
AGAATGAGGTTTTCATGCCGGTAAGTCTAGTCCCTGACACGCGCCGCATCAAGAGCTACTCCGGACTGATTCCAGATCCGCTGCGCCGAACATGCAGAAGTTCCCCATCAAGAAGTGATAACAGGATGGGCAGGATGGGCAGGATCATTTTGAGTGAAAACCATGGTAATGTAGTCCTGTTATCGGCGAGGGATTTTCTTTTCTCTCTATCAGGAGAATTAATACTGGACATGCGCCAATATCGCATTCCAATCGCGTCCTACAGCCTCAAAATCCTGCCCATCCTGCCCATCCTGTTAATTTCCCGTCATGGGATGGGGAACTTCTACCGGACATGTGCGAGCCTTTTGTTATCCCGCCTCTTGTTCTATAATGCCGTCGACGTGGTTGACGAACCGACATTGACGGATGCCCAGCTTGCGAAGCAGCCTTCTTCGCCTCGAGCCGGAGCGGACAGTCTCGGCGCCATCCTGGAACTGCCGCCGGGCTATGTCGTCGGCGGCACTTATAAGATTTCCGCCAAGCTCGGGATCGGCGCCATGGGCGTGGTGTACCGCGGCGAGGACACGAAGCTTCACCGCACGGTCGCGCTGAAATTCCTGAATCCGATCATCGCGGACTCGCCCGAGATCGTCGATCTCTTCCGCGCCGAAGCCCGCGCGCTCGCCAAGCTGAACCACCCCAACATCGTCCAGATCTACGCCTTTGGCGAGGAAAGGGGATGGCTGTATTTCGCCATGGAGCTTGTGCAGGGCGAGACGCTGGGCACCAAGCTCGAACGCGAAGGACGGATGCGCGCCGACAAGATCGCTCCGCTTCTTCGTCAAGTCTGCGAAGGGCTCGAAGCATCCCACGGCAACAGCATGGTCCACCGCGACTTGAAACCGGCCAACATCGTCATCATGGCGAATGATAAGGTGAAGGTCATGGATTTCGGATTGGCGGGAGTGGCCGCGACCGCCACCGGCCGCGCGATGGGAACTCCCCGGTACATGTCTCCGGAGCAGGCGCTCGGCCTGAAGGTCGATGCGCGCGCCGACCTCTATTCGCTCGGTATCGTCGCCTACGAATGTCTCGTCGGCGATGTTCCGTTCGAGGGCGAGAATTACCGCAAGACGCTGGAGATGCACGTGCACGCTCCGGTTCCCTCGCCTCGCCAGCGCCGGCCCGATGTGCCGCGCGAGTGGGATTTCTTCGTCCGCGATCTCCTGGCGAAGCGTCCCGAGGAACGGCCTGCCACCGCCGCCGATGTCATCAAGAGACTCGACGCGCTGATGGGGACAGCCGACCCGGAAGCGGCGCGCGGAGCCGTCCTCGATCCGAAGGCGGAGGCCGACAAGATCTACGGCAAGGCGCGCGCGCATTTCGACATCGGCGAAATCCGCGCCGTGCGCGATCTGCTCGATGAAGTCTTCTTCCGGAACAACATGCACCCGAAAGCGTGGAACCTCCTGGGCGCCCTGGAACTGAAGCTGAATAATTTCCCGGAGGCTTCCAAGGCCTTCGCCAAGGCGCTGACCGTCGATCCCGCCTACTTCGAAGCCGCGCTGAACCTGGGGATCGCCCTGCAGAAGCAGCACCGTCATTCGGAGGCGATCTGGGCGTTCGACCGGGCGTCCAAGCTGATGGGCAGTCTCTCCGCGCCATGGTTGCACCTCGGCGAGGCGCGTCTCGCGCTCCGTGATTTCCCCGGCGCGCGAAAGGCCTGGGAACGGGCGCTCGACATCGAACCGCATAACCAGGCTCTGAAGAGGCGTTACGATGATCTCAAGAAGGCCATGGCCCTGTAACATGCTTTCCGACACTTGATTGATTTTGCGCCGGATATGAAGACACCTTTTCGCATAGCCGTAGTGGCGCCCTCCGGACCTCCGAAGGTGAGGGAACTTCTCAAGGGTCAGCGGCAGCTTCGGGACAGATTCGGTCCGATGGAATTCCAGCACAGCCCCCGGCTTCGCAATCGGCTCGGCTACCTCGCGGGCGACGATGACGCGCGGGCGGCGTCCCTGGAATGGGCATTCTCACAAAAAAAAATAACGCACGTCTGGTTCGCCCGAGGTGGATTCGGGACGACGCGGATCATCGACCGGATTCCGTGGAAACGATATGCCGCCACGCGGAAAATTCTGCTCGGGTATTCCGACGCCACATCGTTTCTCCTCGCGCATGCGGCCGCGGGAGGACGAGCATTGCACTCCCCGATGATTGCGACCGATATCGCGGCGGGTGGCTCGGTCCGCACATGGGAATCTCTCGGCAGGATCGTTTTCGGACCAGGTCAGGAGACCTATTCCTTTTCGGCGAAATGGTATTCGAAGGGAGTCAAGGCGATGCAGGGGAGCATACTTCCGGGCAACATCGCCGTGCTGGCGGCCATGGCCGGAACCCCGGAATTTCCCGACGGCTCCGGGAAGGTGATCTGCCTTGAGGAAGTGAAGGAGGAACCCTACCGGGTCGACCGTCTCCTCACTCAACTACTTCACGCCGGACTATTTCGGCGCGCCGCCGGAATTGTTTTCGGATCGATGACGGGATGCGTTCCTGAAAATCCGAGAAAATCACTGAGCCTGGACGAAGTATTCCGGAGATTCGCGCGGGAGACGGGATTGCCCGTGGTCGCGGGTTATCCCTTCGGGCATGGCGGCGTGAATTCCGTCATGCCTGTCTTCGGCATGCTGAAGCTGAGAGGAAACAGGACGTCGGTTTCCGTCCCCTGGAACAAAGCTTAAGGCGTCTCGATTCGTTTCGGCATCATGGACAGCACGTACGCGGGAAGCGTGTCGCGGCGGGATCGATAGATCGATTCCCTGGGGCGCGCCATGGAGAGCTCGTTGCGGGCGATCGCCTCGATCGTTTCCGGATCGTTCTTCAGGGCCGCGATTTCAAGCGTCAGCGCCGCGTTCACCTTCCGCGCCGCTTCCACCTTCTCCATCCGGCCCTCGATGACTTCCCGCAGCTCGCCACGGGCAATATAACCCCGGCTCGAAAAGACATAGATGTGCGTCATGAGAACCGCGAGGGTCAGGGACATGGATACGACCGCATACTTGCGGCTGAGAGGGGAGACGGAAGAAACGAGATCGTAGAGGGAGGGAATTCGTGGAGCATTCACGCCGGGCCATCTCTTCATCGCCTGGAATCCTGTCACGCGCGCCATCATCTGCGGCAGTCTCACCTGCGGCATGCTGACGACCGGCATCCGGGCGAATCCGGAGCGCAGTTTCGAGAAGAAGCGGGCCGCCAGGGATGAGCCGCGGCGGCGGCGCATGCGCACGGCGCCTTTTGCGACGAACTTCTTATGGGGTAACGGTTTCACCTGTAGAACCACTACAGGCTATCGGCGCCTCCGATCCGACCTTGAGGGGGAGTTCGCCCGATCAGTTCAGGACGGTAGCCGGGTCCGCTTCTTCCGTTACGGCGTTGTCATCGCCTTCCGGAGCCCCGTTCAGGCCGTCGAGAATCTCCTGGCGAAACTCTTCGAGGAGCGACGCGATCGCGGCCCTGGTCTTGTTGATCACGGAACTGTTCTCGTCGGGAACTTTCCCTCCCGCCGTCTCGCTTATGACCGCCTCAGCCTGTCCGATGCCTTCTTCGATGGCGTCGCCGACGATGCCGAGGAACCGGTCGAGATTCTCCTCGCTCGAACCGCCGTTCTTCTCCGCGAATTTCTCGTAGAACTTCAGCGCGAAACCGACGATGCGGCCCGCCGTGTTCTCCGGCGACCAGTAGTTATCTGCTTCCTCTTCCCCCGTTTCATCCGTTTCCAGCTCGGCCCGGAACTTCACATCGACTCGAGCGTTGACTTTCTCCTCGAGGATGGCCATGAGCGTTTCGGAATTGGGAAGAAGGCCCCGGCTGTTGCCGAGGTCGAGGATATCGCCGTTCTGCGGCAGGACCTCAGGTTTGAGATCATCGGATTGCCCGTAACTCTCGTCGCGTAAAGCGCTGGCGCCATACGCCTCGTGGTATTTAGCCTGGATGAGGTTCCGGTTATAAGAAGCCGTCGTGGAAAACTCGAACATGGTTGCCCTCCTGTGCACTTTCCCGGGAATCCATTCCCTTGGTTTGTGGCGGCTCCGAAGACTTCGATGAAAGCCTCGTTCGCCGACCGCCTGAACTCATCATCGGCGCAACTTGGACAAACTTGAACATTTTTTCATCTTTTTTTTACGCGCGGACGAGTATTTCCGTGATGGCCGCGGACGCCAGCATGTCGCTCTTGAAAGCTTCCTTCCAGAACTGGAGAAATCTTCCGGAATGAGCGAAGTGGACCTCGGCGAATCGCAGCGGCTCGAAGAGGTCCGCTTGTCCCGGCACACGACCTTCCCGCCGCGCCATCAGCATGAGCTGCAGGCGCGCCAGGGCGTACATGAAGCAGATGATGTTGAATCCGCGCACGAGCCCGTACTCCAGGAAAAATGTCTTCTTGAAGATCTTGTAGAGGATGAATTTTCGCAGGAGCGGAGTGATCTCCGCGGAACAGGGATCGAACCAGCTGCGCCTCAGCCGCCGGTAAAAAAGCGAGGGCCCGATCTTCTCGTCTCCCGGGCCGTTCTGCATGTCGTCGATCAGTTTCTGTACTTCGATCCGGTCCGGCTCCAGCATGGGATTGTCGGCCAGGAAGAGAATGCGGAAGCGGATGATCCTGTCGATGAGTTTCCATGCCGATTCGAGATCGGATATGCCGGGAATATTCATGCGAACGGAGGGATGGATTTCCCGCGCCTGGATCGCTCGACGGAGTTTTTTTCCGTCGTCGTGTCCTTCCACCTTCGACAGGAAATGGGCGCATTGAGCCAGCGCGTCGTCGAGTTGGGAAGTGGAGGCTATCGTATCGAGAAGAGCCTCCTCGACGAGATACAGGGTTTTCCAGGAGAGAGATTTCGGGTGTGAGATCGCCGGCTTGGATGCGTCCGGCAACGGAAGCGGCTGCGTCATCGGCGAGCGAACGAGCGAGAAGGGTTCAGGCCGGCAGAGAACATTCACGAAGGCGCCGTACGATGAGAATGTCAGGGTCACTTCCCGCCCGCGCGGTGTTCTCGTTTCCTCCCGGGGGTAATTCCGGCAGACGATGCTCTTCAAGGCCGGGTCATGCGTATGGAGATAACACATGTGGTTCGCGTCGAGAAAAACGCAGTTCCCCCGGGGCGTCAGGTTGTAGTAGATGTTTCCTTCTTCTTCCTTGTACCAGTCCAGGTCCGGATTCGGCCGGGGTGCCGGGGGATTTTCCAGAAAGTCCCGGGCGCGCCTGAAGGAATCGGCATCGACTTGAACGCCCCAGAGCTTGCAGCAGCGGCCGCACCCCGTGCAGTCGAAATAATCGATGCCCGCGGGCGCGATGATGAGAGGACCTTCCGGAGCTGGCATGGCGCCATTATATCCCGTTCACGCGGTGATGCCACGGACAGGCGCATGCGGGGCGGGGAATTGAAAAATTGCGGCGAACGGGGAGGTGGGTTATGATGCGACGGATTCATCCCTTTTCGCGCCCGTAGCTCAGAGGATAGAGCGCTTGCCTCCGGAGCAAGAGGCCGCAGGTTCGACTCCTGCCGGGCGCACGCGGTAACTTTGCAGGAGACTCGATATTTCGTCCTTCGCTTCATCATGGAATTGTCGCGGCATGATCGGAACGTCTCTGCTGGCGTTAACCCTTCTGTCGCCTGCGTCTGCTCAGACATACCGCCCGGGCGCCGTTCTCCTGGAACCCATCGGCGCGCGCTCGCTGGGGCTCGGCAATGCCGTGACCGCCCTCGGGGATGACATCACCGCGATCTATTCCAATCCCGCCGGTCTCTCCTCGATCGACAACGCCGAGGTGATGGTCGACATGGGGAGAACGCTCTCCCGCGACATCTGGGCGTCGGGCGCCGGAGCCATTCCCGTGGGAAGGAAGGCGACGGTCGCGGCGAGCGTGGATGGGTTTACGATCAACCAGGACGTAGGCATATCCCGGCTCGATAACGATTTCCGATATCGTGCGCGTCCACTGGGGCTGGATGAAAATAATTACATCGGCCGGATCGCGGCGGCCCGGACGATCCGGCCCGACCTCTCCATCGGAGTCGCAGCCAGCTACCTGAATTTCCGCAGCCTCTCCCAGCAGGTGCTGCGGGAAAATTACCAGGGGCTCTACGGCAATTTCGGCATCCGCTATAATTCCGCCCTGAAGGGATTTGTCCTTGGAGCATCCGTCATGAACGTGGGAGGACGAATATCCGGAGCAAAAGATCCCGATCTCCCGGTGACGGGTTCGCTCGGAGTCTCCTACGGATTTCTCCGCAAGACCGCGGACTACATCAACCTGACGGGAGATCTCGTGCAGGTGGAGAATGAACCGCTGACATTCCGGGCCGGAGCGGAATACTGGTGGGCCAATGTGCTGGGAGTCCGCGCCGGTTATGACGGCACGGCGGCGCGTCGGAAGGAGAATCCACACGGCGGTGAGTGGCGGGGAGGGCTGAGCGCCAGCGTAGGCGGAGCCTTCGTCGATGTGGTGCTCCTGCCCAACACAGGTCGCATGGAGGATTTCGGACTGGCGGCGTCCATCCGGATGGGATTCGGGCCGCCGCGTCGGCGGTAGGGAGGATCAGGTGAATCGAGGAATCGTCACGTTCACATCCGATTTCGGCCTGAAGGATGCTTACGTCGCGGAGATGAAGGGAGCCTTCCTCGCCGAACTGGATCGCCTTGGTTGGACCTCCGGAATTCAGCTCATCGATGTGACGCATGAGCTTCCCCGTCATGCGATCGGCCAGGCCGCGGAGCTTCTGCGCCCGCTGGCAGCGGTCTATCCTGAAAAGTCCGTCCATGTCGTCGTCGTGGATCCCGGCGTCGGTTCGGACCGATGGCCGATGTTCCTGCGGACTCGAGGGCAATATTTCGTCGGCCCCGATAACGGTATTTTCACGCGGTTGCTTCCGGAATCGGATCTTGTCCTCCGGATCGACGAACGGCAGCGCCGCGAATCCGGGTCGGCGGTTTTCGACGGCCGCGATCTCTTCGCGCCTGTCGCCGCGCGCCTCATCGCCGGCGTTGATCCCTCCTCCCTGGGTTCGACGCTTGCCGAACCCGTCCGGCTGACGCCGCCCCTTCCCGTCAGGGCCGCGCATTCCATCCGGGGACAGATCCTGGGAAGCGACCATTTCGGCAACATGCGCACGAATATACCGGTCCGTGATATACCGTTCGGCGCCCGTGTTTCGGTCGGCTCCGCGTCGCGACTGCCGATCCATTGCTCCTATTCCGAATCCGATACCGGTGCGCCGGCGGGCATCATTTCCTCGGATGGATCGCTGGAGATCGCCGTGCGCGAAGGTTCCGCGGCGGAAATCCTGAAATGCGGAGTGGGTGACGAAGTGCTGGTGGAATGGTCGTGAAACGCGGGTTCAGATGATGCGACCCGTCCTGTCGGGCAGGAAAGAAATGAGGTAGGCGCAGCAGATCAGCAGAAATGCCGTCGCCCACATGATTTCACCGGAGGTGAGTCGCGGCAGGCTGAGAAGCCCTTCCACAGTGACGCCGAGCGACAGCCCGAGGTTATGCAGCGCCATCCGGTCGCCGCTGGACATGAGCGTGCGGGGATTGAAGCCGTCGAGGCGCACGGACGCGTAGATGACCGCCGCGCAGAAACTGAGAAGCACGCTCCCGAACACCAGTTCCGGCCAGAAGAGCGCATCCGCAAGGAGCGCGAGCGCGGCGATGTAGCACGCATAACGGGAGGCCCGCTCCGGCAGGAGTGCTCCGAAAATCCGCCCTGAGACCAATGTGAAGAGCGCGACGCCGACGACGGCATGGGCGATGTGGGCGAGGGAGAATATGAGCAATCCGATCATGAGCCCCATGCAGAAGGAGGCGGCGGTCAGGGCCTGGGCGGGATAATCGCGGCGCAGATCGATATAGAACCACATCTGCCCGAGGCTCGTGTATCCGGCGCGGCTGCGGCCGAAGACGTAGGCGAGGAAGGAGCCGGCGAGGGAGACCGCGAGCCCCGCATAAAGCAGCACATTCTCATCATGGCCCTGATAGGTGATGAATTTCGCGGCAACGATCCCCGCGACGAAACCGACGAGCGTCCAGCGAACCTCATGCTCGCGTTCGTTCGGTTCGGACGCCAGAAGCGTCCACCGGCCGAAAGCGATCTGAGTGCCGGAAAAGGCGAGCATCCAGGCGACGAGCGCGAAGAGCAGGAACGTCGCTTGCGGAGCCATGACGAACATGAGAAAGGCGATGGATTGAGCGATGACGCAATCCCGGATGGCGGCCGCCGCGGAGACCATGGAAAGCCGGCGTCCCAGTTCCATCTGGGAAAAAAGAAGAACGAGAAAGGCGCAGAGAACGGCCAGGTTCAGCGACGTACTTTCCTCCAGTTGCTTCAGAAGCGAGGGAAGGAGAAAGACGATGGAATAGAGCTGAAAACCGCAGATAAAACCCATAGTGACGTGATGCGTGGCGGGCAGCGAGCGTGTGCTGTTCATGAGAGGGGAGCGATCAGAGTCGAGGAAGCGAGGGAGCGGGCGTCATCGCGTCAGAGGACATCGCAGGGAAATCCGGCTGACTCGGTTCGCCGTCCGATCGAATCCAGCGTGGACCGTGGCGCCGGTCGCAGGCCTGGCTCGGGCGGTACACGATCCAGAGTGTATATGACGACCGACTCGGGCTTGATTTCCCGCAGCAGTGCGATCCAGCGCTCGACCTCCGCATCGTCCGTGTTTTTCACGGCGCCTTCGAGAAAGAGCGCCTGGATGACGACACGACGCAATTTCTTCGAGGCGCGGACGACGCGGTCGGGATTCCACGACACCAGCGGAACATCGATGCGATCCATGGACTCGGGCGTCCCCGCATCGAGTTTCAGCATGACGACATCGACGGCATCGAGCGCTCGGGCGATGGCGGGCTTGTCGATGTATGTTCCATTGGTGAGGACGGCGACCGTCGCGTCCGGTATTCGCTTTGCACGCACGTCAAGGACAGCGGCGGCGATCTCCTCGAAAGAAGGATGCATGGTGGGCTCGCCGTTTCCCGTGAGCGTGAGCGTATCCGGAGTTTGATCCGCCAGATCATCCAGAACCGAATTCAGTTCCGTGATGAGAGCGTTCGGCTCGGGAAAAGAAGCGCGGACCATTTCCGGCATGGCCATGGTCGTGCGCCCCAGCTCGCAGTAGATGCAGTCGAATGAGCAGATCTTCCGGTCCGAGGGGAGAGTGTTGATGCCGAGCGAACGGCCAAAACGCCGGGACTGGACCGGGCCGAAGATCATGCCGTCGAAGAGACCCCATCGCCGGAGCGACGAGTATTCAGGAGGTTGCGCCGGTTGGGAGGTGAATTGCAGAGCCCGTGTCGCCATCAGACGCTTCTCAAGTTCCCGCCTTCACAGGGCAGAACGATTCCGGTGATGGATGCCGCCGCGTCCGACATGAGAAAGGCGATCGTCGCCGCCGTTTCCGCAGGCGTCACCATGCGTTTCATGGCGAGCTTCTCGACAAATGCCGGGATCCTGTCCGAGGGAATCAGCTCCCGCACGCGTTCCGTATCCGTATATCCCGGTGCGACGGAGTTGACTGTGATGCCGGAATCGGCGACCTCGCGCGAGAGCGTCTTAAGGTAGCCATGCACGGCGGGGCGGAACGCGTTGGAGAGGGCGAGATTATCGAGAGGTTCCAGGGCGGACACGGATGTGATGGCGACGATGCGACCGTATCGCCTCTCGGTCATTTCCGGGACGACGAGGCGGCAGAGCCTCACGGCGGAGAGAAAATTCTGCTGAAATGACAGAAGCCATTGCTCGTCGGTCATGGCAAGCGAGCTTCCGGCAGGAGGACCGCCCGCATTCAGGAGAACGCAGTCGACTCTGCCGAGCGCCTTGACGGCCGATGTAAACGCGAAAGCGCAACCCTGCGCAGTGGCGAGATCGGCCTGGAAAGGGATCGCACCGGCGAGCGCTGCGGCTGGAGGATTTCGCGATACGGTGGCGACCGAGGCCCCTTCCGCGAGCAGTCGCTCCGCCACGGCCCTGCCGAGCCCTCTCGAAGCACCGCAGACAAGCGCGGTCTTATGGCGAAGTCCAAGATCCATGCGGGGATATTATCACAGGTCGCGTGCGATGTCCCGCCTCGGCGACGGACGTGGATAAGGGGACTCATCTCAAAAACGCTCGCGGGGTTCTACAGCTGCCGATATCATGAAGAAGCCTTGGGGCGTCGTCCAATGGCAGGACTCGGGACTTTGAATCCCGCTATGATGGTTCGAATCCATCCGCCCCAGCCAGGGCAGCGAACTGGGCAAGAATGTCGCGCGCCGCGGAATCCAGCTCGCCATTGATCGGTTCATGAGCGGCTGCTACACTCCAGGTGTGAGCGCGGCCAGGATTCGTCGCCGATTTCATTTCAGGTCCGATCCGGAAAGGGGAATTCCATCAAGAAGCTTTCGCCGCCTTTGTCCGGGAGATTCACGGAAGTCGTTCTGTTCCTGGAAGATATCGAGCAGATTGTCGCGACGCTGCAATCCATCGCGCCGGTCCGCATTCGCACTGGTTCCTACGCTCTCGATTCCTTCGCTGAGCTGAAGGAATTAAACGAGGATTGCGTGAATTCATTGTATCTGCATTGCGTGGAACCGTTCGCTTATATCGATATCGATGAGAAGTCCGTCCGCGTGTTTCTTGGTTCGGACGTGCCGGAGCATCGTCGCGTCTTCGAACAGGTTGCCGCGATACTCGAAAAACGCCAGCTTGTCCGGGACCAGCTTTTCGAGAGCCCCACGATCATCGGCGCGCTCTGCGGCGCGGCGCTCAGCATTCTCTTCGGTGTCTATTTCATAGCCGAGATTCCGTGGCAGCAGAAACACCTCGCCGGAGGTTCCTCCGTGCTCATGATCGTGCTCCTCATCCTGTGGGATCGCTTTACTCTGCGTCAGAAACGAACCCGCACGTCCCGCATCTGGCTGAGGCACCTGACCCGTTCCGAAGCGCTCCGGCAGCAATACTGGGACCGGATTCTTCTGGTCATCCTCGTCATGATAGTTACAGCGCTGTTCGCCCTTCTGCTGCAATCCGTCGGATGATCACTGATAAGTCGTTCATCGCAGGAGTGACTGCATGACCAGCCGCTTCCCCGCCTTTGCCAGGATCGTCCAGGACGGCACCGGCCGGTAAACCGGAACGCCGGTCTGCGGCTGTCCGGCGGTGTTCCCGTTCGCGGCCATCACCAGAAGCCGCTTCATTTGTCCTGCGGAGCCCCGCATGGATTGCGCCATGACCTGGGATGGAAAACGACATTCGCTTATATCCACGGATTCACTCACCAGGATCTCTCCATCGTCGAATTTCTCTCCGACCCGGATGATGCTCGGCGTGGCCCGGGATTCCCGGTAATACCACATCCAGAATGGCGTGTACATGCCCCTGTATCCCGGCAGCGTGCCACAGTGTCTGTTCCAGACGCCCTCGGAGGGCAGGGCGAGAATTTCGCCGCCGAGCCGGCACGGGCATTGGTTGATGATGAGATTGATCCGGTGAGACTTCAGGGCGTCGAGGACGGACGCGCCGTTGGGGTCGGCGGTCCGCATGCGGATGATGCCGGGGGAGATCGATGTTCGAGGGCGATTCCGCGAGCGAAAATTGAGGAGGGCGCGAGCGATTCCCCGGAGCCCGTATAAAAGCGCGAGCACGCAAAATTCCCGCAGGCTCCGTGCGGGAGCCGACCATCGAATGAGGGGGTAGTCGACTTCTATCAGCAGCTTTATTGTATCGTGATCGGTCCGCAACAGTTCCTCGATAAATTGCCGAGCATACAGATAATCATCGGTGACAAGGATCGCGGCCCTGATTTCCGTCACAACCGGACCGCGAGAGACTCGCCGGCCAGGTATTCGGCCGCGTGATCACAAAGGCGGATGAAGCGGGGGGGCGGCGTCCGGATCATGTCGATGATTTCATCGATCTTCTTCTCGCCGTTCTGAACGCCGGCTCCGAAGTAGCGCATGAAACTTCGCCTCCGGACCGAATCGTTGACGGCGACGTTATCGCTCGGTTGTCCGAATTCGAAATCGTGCAGTTCCATCGGGATGAAGCCGCGTCCGGCCGTGCCCGAGACGATGAGCGCGCGGGTCAACCGGGAGCCCATCGAATGAAACAAGGATGTCGCAAGCGGCAGATGTGTCCGGTTCATGATGAAGATCGGTATCTCGACGATCGTTCGGCGGTCCGATCCTGTTCCGGGATTCCTGTAGTCGAGGCGCGCGGGATGAAAGGCGTCGGGAAGGCGCCGCAGGAGAGGCGATTCCACCGCAAGGTTATTTCGGCCATATTCGCCCATCATGCTGCGCCAGACCAGCTTGACGAGGTTGTAGGGAAAGGAGACGTTGAGACTGGCATCGTAAAGGTAGCCCGCCTCCTCGAGCGAATCCATGACCTCGTTGGAAATGCAGTAGCCGGGGGCGCGAAATCCCATCACCGCGCAACCCAGGGCATCCTCGATCATCCTTTTCGAATCCCGGATTTCGATCAGGCGGTCATCCCGGTTCGCGGCCGCAATCAATTTCGAATGCGTGCGACTATGACTGGCGGCCTCATGACCCTCGGCCACGATTTCCTTCGCAAGAGACAGATTATCAAGGATGTCATCGGCGACCAGGAAGAACGTCGCCTTGATGTGACGCTCGCTCAACCATGCCAGGAGCCGCGGCATGATCAGGTTCCAGCTCAGTCGCACGCGCGCGCGAAGCGTGCTGGTGAGCCGGGCCACGGCCAGGTCGCGCGCGAGCGTGTCGACATCGATGGAGACGGCGATGCTGCGATTCACGAAGATGATCCGGTCATGGGGCGGCGCGGAGCGATGCGCAAATTCAATTTACAATCGGATGGTCTGGCTTGTGCATACACGCTTCCTTTGCTACCTTTCCTGATGAGGGCCGAAAAACCTGAATCCTGATCATGATAAGAGTTCAGAGTCGAGCGTGTCGAGCGTGGAGACGGGCTCTTCGGCAACCCGCGGAATTCGGGTGATCCTGCTCGCCTTTCTCCTTTGCCTCCACCTGGCTATCGCGCTTCACAGCATGTGGTATTCATCCGCGACTTTTGACGAGCCGGATTGCGTCGGTGTCGGCAGATTTCTCTACGAGACGGGCTATTGGGATGTCACGGTGGCCCGCATCAACACGCCCTTCGTCTTCTACGCGCAGAGCCTGCCGACATTCCTCATCGACATCCCCGGCGATGTCTGGAAGGTGCCGCGCGATCGCGTCGTCGCCTACGATGACGAGGTGGGCGGTAGAATCCTGTACGGGGAATCGGGCGATCCGATGACGGTCCTTCGAATCGCCCGTCTCCCCACACTGGTCTTCTCCGTCCTGCTCCTGGTGATCGTCTTTCTCTGGACGGAATCGCTTTTCGGCCGGGCGGCTGCTGGAATCGCCGGCCTTGTGTACGCGCTGGAACCCAACGTCCTCGCCGCGGCGAGGCTTGTGACCGGAGACATGTTTTCGGCGCTCTATTTCACGGCGCAATTCTGGACGCTGGATCTCTTGAGGAGAAAGTTCAGCTGGAAGATGTTCGGCGTGGCGGCGCTCATGTCCGCGGCGTCACTGTCGGCGCGCTTGAACGGCTTCTTCATGCTTCCGCTCGGTCTCGTGTTTCTTGTCGTCATCCTGAAGCGATCCGTTCCGGCAGTCCCGCATCGACTGGCCGCCCTCGCGGTATACGGGCTCCTGCCGTTTCTGCTTCTCTGGGCGCTCTATGGTTTCTCCGTCGGTCCGCCCCTGGCCGCCGGCGGCAGGGGCGATGTTCTCGATGCGACCCTGGCGCGCCTGCCGCCCGCCGTGGCCGGTATTGCTCGAGACGTGCTGGATCGATCATGGCCGATGCCGCAATATGCCGCCGTCTGGGCGAACATGCTGGCCCTTGCGCGCCGCGGATTTCCCGCGTTCCTGCTGGGAGAATTCCGCGATACCGGATGGTGGTACTATTTTCCGGTCGCCTTTCTCGTCAAAACCCCGATTCCGCTCCTGCTTCTCTTTCTCGCGGGAATCTGGATCTGCGCCCGATCTCTGGACCGATCCGCATTTGCGCTTCTCCTCCTGCCCGTCCTTGCGACCGTGGTCCCCGCCATGGCGGGAGGCCTGAACTATGGATTTCGCCATATGCTCCCGGCGATGCCATTCCTGATCACCATCGCCGCCGGCGCCGCCGCGCGCGCTCGGACGCGGCACTATCGGAAGATCATTCTCATTCTTCTCGTCTGGCTCGTGATCGGCGCCGCGCGTGTTCATCCGAGTCACCTCTCGTACTTCAACGAGATCGCGGGCGGTCCGGAAGGAGGAGAAGAATGGCTGTCGGACTCGAATATCGACTGGGGGGAAGACTACGTCCGGCTGGCCGAGTATCAGCGCCGGATGGGAATCGAGGTTCTTCAGTTCGCTCCTTATCCGATCATTCCTCCGGAAGTGTACGGCGTGTGTTTTCGCAGGCCGGCCGGTCCCGTCAGGGGAATCATGGCGGTGGAGGTCATGGCGCAGCAGTTCGCGCGGCGGCGGCCGGATAATCCGCTGGCCTGGCTGGACTCGCACAAGCCGATCGACCGCGTGGGAGGAAGCATCAAGATCTACAGGGTTGAGCCGGGTGACGCTACGGCGGTCAGCGGCCGATAGAAGGAGCTCGCATGCGGAAGATGACATATCGGAACCAGAGATACCATATGTGAACGATCATCTGCACGCCGATCACAAATGCGGTCCATGTGCTCGACGTCAGTCCCGGCCGACCGATGCGCGGGCGAAAATGGAGCGGGATCTCGACGACTTTGCCGTGGCGGATCATGTGGAACATCATCTCGGGGGAGAAGTGCGAGCCTCCCACGGTGAAAAAAACGCGAATCCTTTCGTAAAGACTTCGTCGTATGAGCCGCATTCCGCAGCCGACGTCCGTCAGGGACGGACGTCCCAGGAGCACCTCCATCATTTTCGCCGTTACCCAGTTGCCGTATTTCAGGAACGGCCCCATGTTCGCTCCATCCCAGATCATGGTGGTCGATGTGCGCGTGCCGAAGACCCCGTCGAATTCCTCTCCGTACAGAAGCAGCTTGTAAATGTCCTCGCCCCGGAATGTGAGGTTGGGAGGAGCGTGAATCAGGAAATCGCCGGTGGCGGCCGCCAGCCCCGCCTGGACCGAGTAACCGTAACCCTGCCGGTCCACCTTCACCATTCTTACGCGCGGGTCTTCTTCCGCCGCGTCCCGAATCTCCGCGACGCTTCCGTCCGTGGAATTGTTATCCGTGACGATGATTTCGTCGACCTCGGGCAGGCCGAATTCCCGTATCGCCTGTCGGATCGATCGTTCGTAGTTATAGCAGATGAGAATGACCGAGACGCGGCCGGACTTCCACATTACTCGATATATCGCAGCGCGGGCACGGGCACGATGTAACGGCCTCCGGCCTGGGAGAATGCCGATGTCTTCGCGAGGATCTCGTCCACGAAGTTCCAGGCGAGAATCAGGAGATAATCGGGTCGCGCCGTTTCCAGCTCTTTTGCGCCGACGATCGGAATGCCCGTGCCCGGAGCCAGGCGTCCCTGCTTTTCGGGCGTGTCGTCGACGATATACCGGATCATGCCGCGATCGATTCCCGCGGAATTGAGGAGCGTCGCGCCTTTGGCGGACGCGCCGTATGCGGCGACTGTCCTGCCGTCCCCGATGAGGCGCATCATCGTCTCCCGGAGATCGCGCCGTATCGAATCAATCTGTCGCGCGAAATTCCGGTAGGGCGAATGCGTGTACAGGCCGGCTTCTTCCTCGAAGGAGAGCATGGCCTGCGCGGTTTCCGCATGGAAGGTCCGGCCGGATTTTCTCTTCAGGTAGACGCGGAGACCTCCGCCGTGGACAGGGATTCTCCGGACATATTTCGCTTCCAGCTCGTGGCGATCGGCCAGGCGAAGAAGCGGTCGGAGCAGGAAGTAGGAAAGATGCTCGTGGTAGATCGTGTCGAATTCGTTCTTTTCGATGAGATCCGCCATGTAGGGAACTTCCAGGACGAAGCATCCCTTCTCGTCCAGCGCGTCCGTGACGCCGCTCAGGAAATCATCAAGGTCGTCGACATGAGCGAAGACGTTCGTGGCCGTGATGAGGGCGGGTCGGCCCCATTGTTCCACAAGCGCCTTTGCCGTCGCGCGGCTCCAGAAGGCATTCATGGTATCGATGCCCCCCGCCCTGGCGATCTCCGCGATATTGGCCGCGGGTTCCACGGCAAGAGGTCGGAAACCTTCCGCGCGAAAGGCATGCAGGAGCGTGCCGTCGTTTCCTCCGATATCGACGACTAGCGCGCCGCGACCCGGGCGGGCGATCTTCTTCGCCTCGCGGGCGAACCACGAACAATGCCTCCGGAACGTTTCCGCGATCCCGGACCGGTACACATACCGCGAAAACATCCGTTCGGGAGAAACGACGGCGGAGAGTTGCGACAGGGAACATTCCTGGCAGAGCATCACGCAGAGCGGAATCCTCAGCTCGGGGCCGGTATCGGCCGGCTCTCGAAGGGCGTTCGCCAGCGGCATGTCACCGAGATCGAGGATCGGCACCAGATCCCGGCTCTCGCAGATGCGACAGGTGGAACGGATCCGATAGGGCGCGGCGTCAGGAGGCGAAAGCATGGACACGCGCGCGGATCAGCATGAATGGAGCATATAAGAGGAGGTGATCGGAGGTCAATCCGGGATCCGAATATCGGAGCATGCGCGGGCCCGGGCATCCGGGGTTGTGCATCGTGAATCCCGCAGTATACTTTTCCCGCCAATGAAGGAACTTGATGAAATGACATGGGCATCGGCCGTCTCGGATCTCGAGGATCTCACCGCGGCCTCCCTGGAATGCGCGCGCGATATTCTCGGCGACCTGGGCGGCCGCAAGCCCGATCTCGCCGTCCTCTTCATTTCCAGCCATCACGCTCCCCATTTTCACGATGTCGCCGAAATGATCATGGACCGGATCTCCCCGCACGTTCTTCTGGGATGTTCCGCCGGAGGAGTCATCGGAGGCGGGCATGAAGTCGAGCACCGGCCCGGACTCTCCATCACCGCGGCTCTTCTTCCGGGAGTCCAGCTTCATCCGTTTCATGTGGAGACTCCCCAGCTTCCCGACCTCGATTCCAGCCCCCGCGCATGGGAAGAGCTTCTGGGCGTGGATGCGAAGGACGACCCGCAGTTTCTTGTCATGCCTGATCCGTTCACGTTCGATGCCGAAAGCTTTCTTACGGGGCTTGATTATGCTTTTTCAAGGAGCGCCAAAGTCGGAGGCCTGGCCAGTGCCGCGAGCCAGCCGGGTGAAAACGCTCTTTTTCTGAACGATGAGATGTTCCACGAGGGGTGCGTGGGTCTGGCGATGACCGGCAATATCCGTGTCGACACCATTGTGGCGCAGGGCTGCCGTCCGGTGGGCAGTCCCATGCGGATCACGAAATGTCACCGCAACCTGCTCATCCAGCTCGAGGGCAGGCCCCCGCTCGAAATTCTTCAGGACATGCATCAGACGCTTTCGCCGCGCGACCGAGAGCTTTTCAATCATTCCCTTTTTCTCGGTATCGTCACCGACGAATTCAAGGACGACTACGAGGCCGGCGATTTTCTCGTCCGCAACATCATCGGACTCGACAGGTCGGTGGGAACTCTCGCCGTCGGAGCGATGCTCCGGGAACGCCAGGTCGTACAGTTTCATCTGCGGGATGCGCTGACGTCGACGGAAGATCTCCAGAGGCTCCTGGCGCGTCACGCGGAAGAATCCGCATCGGACCGTCCCCGCGGCGGTCTTCTCTTCTCGTGCCTCGGCAGGGGAATGTATCTCTATGGCCAGGCCGATCACGACACGAATCTTTTTCGCGATTACCTCGGTGACGTGCCGCTGGGCGGTTTCTTCTGCAACGGCGAGATCGGACCGGTCGCGGGAGCAACATACCTGCACGGATATACAAGTTCGTTCGGACTGTTCAGGAGCAAAGAGGATTAGAGAAAGACCTCATCCTTTTTCATGCATCCTTGATCCTTCTCAATGTCCAAACGTATCGATCATCAGCCGGACATCGTCCGCCATCGGATAGAGGATCGGGCATGTGCATCCACGCCTGATGTACTCGTTCACCTTCGCGCGAGCCTGCTCCGGTGTTCCCGACGCTGAAATCCTGTCGACGAGATCGTCCGGGACATACTGCATCGCCTTCGAAACCTGTTCCTTCGTGCACGGCCAGCCCATGATCGACTGGACCTTGTCCAGAACGTCCTTCGGGCAGTTGGAGGCTTTCGCGATATGGGGTTGCTGCGCAAGATACTGTGTCAGCAGCCACTTGGCGGCATGGCGGGCCTTGTTCTCGTCCTTGTCCACGGAGCAGACGATGAGCTGCGGCCGGTCGAGGTCCTGAAGGGTCCGCCCCGCCTTCTTCGCGCCTTTTTCCAGGAGCTCCATGGCCTTGTCGTTGTACTCGGGCGGCACGCAATAGTTGAGGACGGCTCCGTCGGAAATCTCGCCCGTCAGCTCCATCATCTTGTCTCCCGTCGCCCCGATCATGATCGGCACATGGCGCGGCTCGCGGCGGCCGTGGACGACGTCCAGCTCCACTTCGTTCAACTTGTGCCATCGTCCCTGGTGGGAGACGCGTTCCAGCTTCAGGAGCCTTTTCATCAGCATGACGGTTTCACGCATCGCTTCCACGGGGTGCGAGCGGTCGACGCCCACGTTTCTGGCGAGCGGATCCCACCAGGCTCCGATGCCGCAGATGACGCGATTCGGAGCGAGGTCGTCGAGCGTCAGGAACGTGGAGGCGAGAAGGCCGATGTTCCGGGTCCAGTTGTTGATGACGCCGGAACCTACTTTCATTGTCTTCGTCACCGCTCCGAACGCGGCCATCGGCACGATGGCGTCGCGGACAAGCCGTGACTCCGCCTGCCATACCGCTTCAAAGCCCTTCGATTCGGCATACTTCACATATTCGATTCCATCCTGCAAGGAATGCTTGTCCTGAAGATAAAGAGCCACGCGCTTGAGATCTGACATTGTTTCCTCCTGATGGAACCATTCTAGATGCAATTTCCGCATGGTCAACCACGGGAGGAATGATAATAATCACGCATGCAGACGATTCTCATCGCGCTCGCCCTGCTGCTCCTGGATTCTTCGCCGGTCGCGACCGGGAAGGCTTCCTACTATGCCCATGCCTTTGCCGGCCGCCGAACGGCGTCCGGCGAACGATACCGGCCGGCGGACTTCACCGCGGCGCATCGAAGCTTTCCCTTCGGCACCCTGCTCCTCGTGACGAGGCTCGACACAAACGATTCCGTGATCGTCCGGGTGAACGATCGCGGACCGTTCGTCCGGGGCCGCATCGTCGATCTCTCCCGCGCCGCGGCGGACAGGCTGGATATGGTCCGGGCGGGCACGTGCCGGGTCTCCGTCAGGCGAATTCAGGAATCGTCCGTTTTGACCGACTCCGCGACGGAAGCGATCTTCCCGGAAGTCTTCACTTCCGATACTCCGGCGATCGCGGTTGTGTCCTGGCCGTCGGGAGAATCCCTTCGATAATCGCGGCTCAGCCGACGGTGGGAGCCAGCCTGTGAGGGATGAAGCGGGTGTTGACGTAATGGATCCTGTCGGTCGCGAGAATCCCATCCATCAGGATCTTCATCGTGTAATAGGGATTGAGGTCGATGACATCGCCGTCCTTGCCGCCGATCCGGAGCACCGTGTAGATGCCCGCGGTTTCCGTCATGAATTCCACTTCCGCCAGCCTTGAGATGTACGTGTCTCTCTGGAGAATGGGATCGACGACGAGATAATATTCCTCCCCCTTCATGCGGCCCCACATCCGCCGCTGGCTCTCGATGATGTCGACGAAGAATCCGTCCGTCTTCCGGTCCCGCGTCCACGACGCCAGAGATCCGAACCAGGACGGCTTTTCGATGAAGGGGCCGCCGTACTCCGGGCAGAAGGTATCGCAGTTCGCGCACTCGTTGCAGAAGTCGACGAAGTTGGCGAGCTGGTGATCTTTCTTCACCTCCAGGATGGAAGCCGCGTCGACGAGCTTCCATCCGCCCGCGATGAGAACCGGGTTGCGGTATTCGATGCGTTGCGGCGTGAGTGAATAGACGAAGTTCGCGTCGTTCGGACAGACGGGAACGCATTTATCGCAGTTGATGCAGTCGAAAATCCGGAGCGTGCTTTCGATCCTGTTGGGCGATTTCGCGTTCTTCGCCTGGGAGTAATACGGATCCTCCATCGCGCCCGCCACGAGTTCGGGCGTGTTCAGCACCCCGGCCCAGGCCGCGAGCAGTTCCGGCAGCCGGCGGATGAACTTGGCGCCGTCCTCCGCCATGCCGACGGTCATTTCCTCCGCGCGTTCCCGCAAGGGCGCGGATTTGTCCAACGCGCCGGACAGGAACGCATCGATCTCGTCGCGGAACGCGGAGTACAGCGCCTCGCGCGCGAGGTCGCTCTTGACACGGGATACGGCCTCCGCGGCATGCCCTCGCGCATGGAGGATGAAGTCCGGGAGCTCGGCGACGTCCAGCGCCTTCATTTTCTTGCCGAGCTCGTCGAAATACGGCTTCATGCGGGCGTAGCCCTGGGGCCGCAGGAGGTCCGTGCAGACCGTGATGGGCACGAAGTTCATCGCGACCGCGTCGGCGAAGTTTTTCCTGTCGATGCCCGCCGAAAAGCTCATCGGAAATTCGATCCCGACTTTCTCCCTTAGCCTTTCCGCGAGCCGGATGGCGATGACATAGAGCGGTTGGCCGGACGTGTAGACCGTTTCGCCGGGAAGGCGCTTCTTCGAGTTGATGGTCTCCAGCGTGTTGGTCAGCTTGACGCCGACCGAAAGCCCGCGCGCACGGCCGGTGGACTGGAGCCGCCGCACCATGTCGACGGCCTCGTCCATCGCCAGCCCCGACGTGAAGGCTCCCGGATTGACGATGAGGTCGTAGCCGAGCTTCCTGTTGAAGATGTCCTCGAGCTCTTCCTTCGCGAGCTGGGTCGGGTTCAGCTTGATGATGCAGTCGAGCCCGATATCCGCCAGAAGATGATGCACGATCTTCTCGATCTCGTCGGCAGGGCAGCCGTGAAAGGTCGAGAGAGTGAGCGTCCGCGAAATCCGGGAAGGGAAGGGATAGTCGCGGTACTTCGCGAACTCGTCGGGGATGTCCTTCCGGAGCGTGTCGATCGTCCTCGTGGCGTCCATCATGGAGCGGATGAAGTTCGTGACCGGAGGCTGGCGGATGCCGTCGAGATTGTACCCGACCGACATGTCGAAAATGGTTTTCGTGAAGATATCCGGAACTTCGCCGAGAATCTTCTCCGCCTTCAGAATCTCGATGATCATCCACGCCTTCACATACTCCCGCAGCGAATGCTCGATCCGCAGCTCCTGGGAGAATTCCACGTTGAATCCGATGTTCTCCACGTCGATGCAGGGGCGGGGAATGGAGAGCCGATCGTCGATCTGGATGGTCTTCAATTCCATGATCCGCGAACCGACGAGCCAGGAGAGCACGATGTTCTGGGCGAGCTGGGTGTGGGGGCCGGCAGCGGGACCGGCCGGAGTGCCCGCGCGGCGGTCATGGAACCGGACCCACGTCTGTTTTCCCGCCAGCCCCCTGTAGAAACTCTTCTCCGGAAGATCGAAGATGCTCCGCGACGTCATCCACTCATAGTGAATCCGACGAAGCAGATACGTAAGAGAAACAGGATGCAGTTCGGCCATGGCGGGATGTTAAAGGATGCAGGATGAAATTTGAAGGCTGATGTACCGGGTAATTCATCCTTCCACTCTTGACACCTTTCGCGTCCTCTTTATCATGAATTCCATGGTAACCATGAATGAGTTCAGGCGCGGCATGTGCCTGAAAATAAGCGGCAAGCTGTTGAGAATCGTGGAATTTCAACACGTCAATCCGGGCAACTGGCGTTCCTTCACGCGCACGAAGATGAAGGATCTGTCCTCCGGCAAGATCTTCGAGGAGTCGTTCCGGGAGAATGAGCAGTTCGAAGAGGCGCGCATCGACGGCGCGGAGATGCAGCTCCTCTATTCCGATGTGAACGGGTATCACTTCATGAATCAGGAGACGTTCGACCAGGTGACGCTTTCCAAGGACGATCTCGGCGACGCCGTCAAGTATCTGAAGGATAACGACATCATCAAGGTGGATTTCTATAATTCCAAGCCGATCGGCATCGATCTGCCCGCGTCGGTGACGTTGAAGGTCACGGAGACGGAACCGGGAGTCAAGGGCAATACCGCGCAAGGCGCGACGAAGCTCGCGAAGCTGGAAACCGGGCTTGTCGTGAACGTCCCGCTTTTTATCAACGAGGGCGAAAATCTGAAGGTCGATACCCGCACCGGCGAATTTCTCAGCCGAGCCTGATCCTGGATCCCGGGCCACATGACCGTTAAGAAATTCTCGCTCCGTTGCATCGCCTGCGGCGGCGCGGCTCCCGCCGAGCCCCGAACCTATGTCTGCCCGTCGTGCGGGGGCAACTGCGAAGTCGTCATGCCCGACCCTGGTTGGACTCGCGCGGACCTCGGGAAGGACCAGGGAGGGTGCCGGCGAGGCGGGATCGCGCGCTATGTCTCGATGCTGCCGCTCCAATCCGCCGATTCGCTTCCCCCTCTCCAGGTCGGCCCGACGCCGTTCATACCTTCGCCGAAGCTGGCTCAGGAACTCGGCATAGGCAGGCTTTTTATCAAGGATGACGGTCGCCTTCCCTCGGGTTCCTTCAAGGATCGCGCCTCGGCCGTCGCCCTGGCGCGGGCGAAGGAGATCGGAGCGATGGAAATCTGCGGCGCCTCGACCGGGAACGCCGCGGCGGCGACCGCCTGCCTGGGCGCTTCCATGGGAATCTATCCCAGCATTTTCGTCCCGAAGACCGCGCCCCGCGCCAAGATCGCGCAGCTGGTGACTTTCGGAGCGCGCGTCTTTCTCGTCGACGGCAATTATGACGCCGCATGCGATCTCGCTCTTGAGGCGACCCATGCCTTCGGCTGGTACAACCGCAATACAGGGTTCAATCCGTACACGCGGGAAGGGAAGAAGACCGTCAGCTACGAGATCCTGGAGGACATGTCATGGTCCGTACCCGACTGGGTCATCGTCTCCGTCGGCGACGGCAACATCATCTCGGGCGTCTGGAAAGGTTTCAGGGAGATGCGCGAATGGGGATTCGTCGATCGCGCGCCGAAGCTGATCGCCGCGCAATCGGAGAATTCCCGCTCCGTGTCGGATGCGATTCTGGGCGACGGTGTCATCCGCCCGGTGCGGGCGACCACCATCGCCGATTCCATCTCCGTCGATCTTCCCCGCGACGGCCTTGCCGCCGTCAAGGCGGTGCGCGAAAGCGCCGGCCGCCCCGTCGTCGTTTCCGACCGCGAAATTCTCGATGCGCAGAAATATCTCGCCCGCAACGCGGGAGTCTTCACCGAGCCCGCCGGCGCCTGCGCTGTCGCCGCGCTCTGCAAGGCCGCGAGCGAGGGGATTATCGGCGCGGGCGAAACGGTCGTGGTCATTACGACGGGCAACGGTTTGAAGGATGTTGATTCCGTACTCCGCGGTCTGCCGGAGCTGCCGCTCGTGAAGCCGGATATCGAATCGCTGAAAGCGGCATTGAAGCGATGAGGAACGATGTTTTTCCTCCATCCTGATTCCTTCTCGCGGAAACCCGTCCTCCTCCCCCCATCATGAACGACGCCGAGCTCCTCGCGGAAGTGAACCGCCTTCTTTCCCTCGGCCAGCGCGTGGTCATGGCCACCGTCGTCCGCACGCAGGGCTCGACACCCCGCAAGGCCGGTGCCAAGATGATCGTCCGGGAAGACGGTTCCTGCGCGGGCACGATCTGCGGAGGATGTGTCGAGGCGGAGGTGTACGCGAAAGCGAAGGAATTATTCCGGAAGCCGCGACCGATCGTCATGCCGTTCTCCCTGAACGACGATGCCGCCGCGGAATACGGGCTCCGCTGCGGCGGCGTCATGGAGGTTTACGTGGAGAGGATTCTGCCGAAGTTTCAGCTCTGGATCTGCGGCGCGGGGCACATCGGCCAGGCCCTGGCTTCGATCGTCTCGAAGCTGAACTTCGACGTGCATGTCATCGATGACCATCCGGGATTCGCCAACGAGGATCATTTTCCGTCGTGCGGAATTCACGTCGCGGAATTCGATCGCGCGGCGACGCTGGTGCCGCAGGGAAGCCATGTCTGCGTCGTCATCGCGACGCGCGGGCACAAGCAGGATGCGGATGTCTTCCATGCGCTCGTGAATCACAACCTCGGCTATTTCGGGCTCGTC
The DNA here is from genome assembly GCA_964499705.1 of uncultured bacterium. Lineage (GTDB taxonomy): Bacteria > UBA8481 > UBA8481 > UBA8481 > UBA8481 > JBBTKW01. Next base: position 268,822 of record CAZCME010000001.1, read on the forward strand.
GCGTCGTGGAAACGCCTCGTGGATTTCTATAAGCCGCTCCTCTCCGCCGGAATACCCGTGGATCGTCTCCGGAAGATCGCGGCTCCCGTCGGACTCGACATCGGATCCGAATCCCCCGAGGAGATTGCCGTCGCGATCGCGGCGGAGATCCTGGCCGCGATGAAGGGCGGAAAAGGCGAATCCCTGGCGAAACAATTCTGGGATTCACCCGCGGCGAAAAAGCTGCCCGAGCTCGCGGCCGGCCTGCAGGAGTGATGGGCGAAATCCGGAAACGCATCATCGTAAAGGGCATCGTCCAGGGCGTGGGCTTTAGATTCTTCGCGCGCCGCCAAGCGGAACGGCTCGGGATCCGGGGTTTCGTCGCGAACCAGAGCGACGGGTCGGTTCTTGTGGAGGCGGAGGGTTCCGCCGCGCAGGTTCGCGACTTTATCGGGCGTCTCAAGGAAGGGCCGTCCGCCGGGCTCGTGGAAGACATTCAAACCGAAGCCCTGACCGTGCGGGGCGAAACATCGTTCTCCATTCAGGCATGAACTCTTCGCTCGTCAATCGCCCCGCACCTTGGTTTTCACTCAAAATCGATCCTGCCCATCCTGTTACTATTTCTTGATGGGGAATTTCTGTCCTTCATACTTCATACTTCATCCTTCCCGCTCTTTCCCCTATACTGCCACGTAGACTGATGGCGAAGGCGAAAAAAGCTTCATCGGGCGCGACGCCCCTGAACGGAGTTCACTCCGACATCCGGAAGAAGGTACTCGCGGTGGCTCGCGACGGCCGCATCGACGCCGAGAAGCTCTTCGACATATCGAGCGGCCTCGAGACGGATCCCGCCGACATGGCCACGCTGGCGACCGCGCTGGAGGAATCCGGGGTCGCGGTCGTCGACGAGGCGGTCGTCGAAGCCGTCGCGATCGAGGATGCCCCGGAACCCAAGCACGCGGAACTCGATCCGCTCCAGATCTACATCATGGAGATCTCCCGGACGCCCCTGATCGACGGCAAGACGGAGTTGAAGCTGGGGAAGGAGATCACGGACAGTCTCTTGAAGATCGGCGCCCTCGTTAAAAAGTCGGGGCTCCCGGCCGCAGAGATCGAAAAATACCTGCCGGTTCCGGGTTCGCCGCCGCCGCCGCCGCTGAAGGGCCACGACCGCAGGACGCTGGCGAAGCAGGCGAAGGAAATGGCGGAGGCGAAGAACAAGTTCGCGGAAGCCCAGCGCACGCTCATCGAGGCCAATCTGCGCCTCGTCGTCTCGATCGCGAAGCGCTACGTCTATCACGGGCTCCACCTGCTCGATCTCATCAACGAAGGCAACCTCGGGCTCATCCGCGCCGTGGAGCGATTCGACTACAAGCGCGGCTTCAAGTTTTCCACGTACGCATCGTGGTGGATACGCCAGTCGATCCGCCGCGCGATCGCGGACCAGGGCCGGATCATCCGCGTTCCCGTCCACATGTCGGACTCCATCAATCGCTGGATCAAATCGTCGAGAAGCCTCTCGCAGAAACTGGGCCGGGAGCCGTCGATCAGCGAGACGGCGCACGACATGGGGATCCCCGAGCCCAAGCTCCTGGAGATCATGAAGGTCTCGCAGGAACCGTCCTCTCTGGAAGCGCCAATCATGACCGCCCAGGATTCCTCCCTTGTCGAGCTCGTCGAGGACACCTTCGCCCCTTCGCCCTACAAGACCGTCCTTTCGCTCGCCTTCTCCGAGCATCTTCAGAAAATGCTCTCGACGCTCCAGGACAAGGAACGCCGCATCCTGGAGCTCCGCTTCGGGCTCCATGGAAACAACGAGCACACTCTGGAGGAAGTCGGCAATCTTCTCGGCATCACCCGGGAGCGCGTGCGCCAGCTCGAACTGCGCGCCCTCAAGAAACTGCGGCATCTCCGCTTGGCTGAAGAACTCTTCAGCATGATGACGGAGATGCGCGGGTAATGGCCGACGACCTGCTCTTTCAGGAAAACGCCGTCATCTATTTCGAACGCGATCCTTCCGGATCGATTTTTCTCATCCGCGCGGGCAAGGTGGAGCTGACTTACGAGATTCCCGGCAGCGCTCCGCGCGTCCTCGGGCCGGGCGAAATCCTGGGGCTCGCGGATTCCCTCGGCGAGCACGCCCGGATCGAGACCGCGCGCGCGATGACCGATGTGACCGCCAGCAAGATCTCCGTGGAAGAACTCCGCTTCATGCTGACGAACAACGTGCAGATCGGATTGAAGGTCGTGACGTCGCTCTGCGGGGAGCTCCGCATGCTCGACGAGATGATCGTCACGCGAATGCGCGGCGGAGACACCGACGCCTACGGCAAGGGAGTCGGGCTGAAGATGATCGCGGAGCACTTCAAGCAGAAGGGCATGAATCGCGCGGCGCGTTACGCCTACGGGAAATACCTCGACACGGATCCGGACCCGATGGACGCTCTCGACGGCGCGCTTCAGCTCGGATCCCTGTGCGAGCGCGACGCGGAGATCCAGCTCGCGATGGAGATCTACGAGATGCTCGCGCGCGAATTCGCATCCGATCCGCGCCCGAAGCTGGCCCTGACACGCGTCCGGCAGGTGCTCGATACGTTCGGCGACCGGATATGATCCCGACGCCGCTGCTGGAAAAGTTCGGTCGCGTCTACGCCGCGGGCGATCTCGTCTTCTGCGAATTCGAGGACGGCAGCGAATGCTTCGTTGTTCATTCCGGAGAAGTCTCCATCATCAAGATCTCCGGCGGTTCCGAGAAGATCCTCGCGATCCTGAAGGAAGGGGACATCTTCGGGGAGATGGGGGTCCTGGAGAAGAAACCGCGCACCGCGACGGCGATGGCCCTGACGGAACTGACCGTCCTGGCGCTCGACCTGCGCGGGCTCCAGGCGATGGTGCAGGCGCAGCCCTTCTTCGCCTTCACGCTCGGCAAGACGCTAGGCCGCCGCATCATCCAGTCCTTCCGGCATGTCTCGAACCTCTCGATCGAGAACCCGAGAGTCCGCGTCGTCGACATGCTGCTCTGGAAGATGGAGGAACCGAAGGAAGAGGGCGGGCTGCACGTGACGCCGCACAGCCTGGCGGAGATTGCCGATTTCGTCGGCCTGCCGTTTCAGGAAGTGGAGCGCGTGATGAAGGAATACTCCGATCTCGGGCGCGTCAAGATTCTTGCGGACAAGATCGTGATCTCCGACGTGCGGAGCATGAAGCGACTGCTGAAGCTGTAGAGAGTCACGGCTCGGCGATCAGGTTGAGCCAGCGGCCTTTCCGGTCCTGGTTGACGACGCCCCGCAGGGACCGGGTCGTGAATCCGGCATCGGTGACGAGACCGGCGAGATCCGTTTTCAGATAGCTGGCGAAGAACCGCCCCGGAATCCAGGTCCCCGGATGAATGCCTTCGCGCCGGCCGTTATGCAGGGTCGCCGCGAGAATGCCTCCCGGTTTCAAGGACGACCGTATCCTCCGTAGAAGTCCCGGAAGTTTCGCCTTGGGCACGTGAATGAGAGACGCGTTGGCCCAGACGAGGTCGAATTTCCCGCGCGGAAAATCGAAGGCGAGCATGTCGGAACAGAGACAGCGTACGGACTGATGGCGGCAGCGCGCGCGCGCGCCCCGCACGAAGACATCCGTCGCGTCCACCGCGGTGACGCGGCAACCGTGGCGAGCCAGATAAGCGGAATCGTGTCCCGTGCCGCAGCCCAGATCGAGAACGGCGGAGCGCGGGGCGAGGAGCCTCGCGACTTCGAAAAGAAAAGGGGGGATGCGGCGCGAGGAAGTCAGGCGTTTTTCGAAGAGCGTTGCGTGAGATCGATAGGCCTGGATCGTGGATTGAAGGATGCGGTTCATGTCCGACTATGCGGCGCGGTAGACCTGTTCCTTCTGTCCCGAGGGGAGGCACGACCCCCGCAGGATCAATTCTTCCGGGAGCGTGATATTTTCGAGCGCATCCTTTTCGCCCTTCAAGGCTTTCAGGATCATCTGCACTCCGAGCGCGCCCATCTGGTCGAACGGCTGACGGACGGACCCGAGAGCGGGAGCGGTTCGGCGCGCGCTGTCGGAATCGTCGAAGCCGATGATGGCCATCTGATCCGGGACAACGATTCCCTGGCTACGCAGCGTTCGGATTCCGCCGAAGGCCTGGATGTCGCTGGAGAATATGATGGCGTCGAGATTCGGCACGCGTTCGAGGAGCTGCTTCGTCTTCAGGGCGGCGTTCTGCATGTCATAGTTCCCCTCGTCCTCCGCTTCCAGCGTCAGACCGCGCTCGGCCAGTACCGATTTGATCTCATTGTGGCGCGTCGACCCGGCCCAACCGGCGTCGAGACAGGGTCCGATGAAGCCGATCTTTTTCCGGCCGAGATCGAGCATGGCCTGAGCCGCAAGCCGCGCGCCCATCTTGTGGTCCAGGAATATGGTGCCTTTTCCCCGCACGGGCAGCGGCCGCTCGATGAAGACCGTGGGCTTGCCTTTCTTCGCGAGAGCATCAACGAGCGACTGGTCGAAATCCATGAAGACCGCCAGCAATCCGATGATGGAGGGCTCGTTCAGAACTTCGTCCAGGAATTCCTGTTTCTTTTTTCCCGCGTCGGGGCTCTGAACGTCCAGGCGCAGCCGGTATTCGTGATAGTCGCATTCCAGGAGGCCCCGACTGACGCCCTGCTCGATTTCGTGGTCGACATAGGAAGCACGATAGGCCCAGAGGATCGCGATGTGCTGCGCGCCCTCGACGAGTTTCATGGAGATCACATCGCTCATTATCCCGTCCGTCCAATCCGGCGAATTCTCCCGTTCAACCCGGGGCCACGAGAGTGAGGAAGATTCTACAGAAGCCCGGGATGAAATCAACGCAAGAAAAATACTTCATACTTCATGCCACTTACTTCATACTTCTCAAGTGTCCTGGTACGTTTATATAGAAGATGAGTCGCATGGTCCCTACGACAAGGAGGAACTGAAGAACTTCCTGAAGCCGACGGATTTCGTCGCCAAGGTCGGAACGGCGGCCTGGATGGAAGCCACGAAAGATCCGGAGCTGGCCGCGCTCTTTATCGCTCCGCCTGTTCCAGCGGACGTCGACCCGATGTGGTATGTCACGCCGAAGGGGAAGCCGCAGCGGGGGAGATTCACGCCCGGGGCGCTGGCCAACATGCTGAAAAAGAATACCTTGCAGCCGGACGATCTGGTCCGCCATGAATCCTGGGATCGGGGCGTGCTGCTCCGGGAGTCGAGCGCGTACAGGAAAATAACGTCGGGCGGAGTCAAGCCTGAGGAGTTGACGGAGGCGGATTGGCTGGCTTCCGAGCCCGCGAAGCAACAGCCTGCCCCGTCTGTCGCCACCCCCGCCGCTTCCGGGGCCGCCCGGAGCTTGCGCAACAGGTTCAGGATGGATTTCGAGTGGACTCCGGTCACAATGGGGATGGTCGCCCTGGTCTTCCTGCTCCCGCTGCTCGGCTTTCTCGGTTACGAATACGGATATCGCGGCTCCGATATGGAATTTCGCGCGCAATACGGGGAAGCTCAGGATGAATGCGCCAAGGACGACATATCCAGGACGATCTGCGCGGAGAGCCCCGGCCGGTGCGGATGCTCGGAAAAAGGTTCGTGCGCCATGAGGGAATGCATCAAGTTCGCGTCCTACAACCGGGTGCGAAAATCCCCTGGCAAATAGACCGTCCTGATTAACAATGGTTTTCTCTCCATGAAAATTGGCATATAAATCGCGTATGCGCTGGTATCTCTTCAGGAACGAAACGGTTCACGGCCCCTACGAAAAGGAGGATCTGAAGTCGTTCCTGACCGCGACGGATCAGGTGGCCAGGGAGGGTTCCGACGCATGGGGCGAAGCGCAGAAAGATGGCGCGCTGGAAGATATCTTCACGACGTTCATTCAGCCGGATCTGGAATGGTATGTCACTTTGAAAGGAAAACCGACACGCGGACCGTTCGCCCAGTCGGCGCTTTTAAATCTCCTTAAGAAAAATGAAATTGGCCCGAATGACTCCATTCGCCACACCTCGTGGCCGAAGGCCGTGCCACTTCGGGAGACGCGCATCCACAAATACATGTCCGATGCGGCGGTCCGGCTGGAGGATGTTCCTCCCGATGAGTGGAAGGAGGCTCCGAAGGTCGCCGGTTCAACAGCGCCCGTCAGGCCATCCGGATCGGCGAGTTCAGCCGCCGGAAAGAAGAACAAGTTCAAGCTGGATATCGAATGGAACGCGATGTCCATCTCCATCGTGATCGCGGCCCTTCTTTTGCCCCTGGTCGGATACATGAGCTACGATTCCGCCTACAAGGGCTCCGATCTCGAACTGAGGATCCAATACGGCAAGCCCGCGGGCGACTGCCGGACGGACGAGACCTCCAAGAATATCTGCGGCGATCGTCCCCTGAAATGCGCGTGCAAGACAAAAGGGGATTGCGGCATGCCCGAATGCGCCAGGCTGGGCCAGATTCTGGACGCGAAAGCGGGGCGCCATCCGTGATTCGCGGCAGGGACGCGTAGGCGGTGCGCTGGTATCTCTACCGGAACGATACCGTTCACGGCCCTTATGAGAAGGAGGAACTGAAGACGTTCCTCGCGCCCGCGGACAAGATCGCACGGGAGAACACGGACGCGTGGACGGATGCGTCCGGCGATGAGCTTCTCGAGGATATTTTCACGACGTTTCTGCAGCCCGTCCTGGAATGGCACGTCACGCCGAAAGGCAGGCCGCAGCGCGGGCCCTTCGCCCAGTCCGCTCTGCTGAACCTTCTCAAGAAAAAGGAAATCGCGCCGGATGATCTCCTGAAACACGAGTCCTGGCCGAAGGCCGTTCCGCTGAGAGATACTCGGATCTATCGGTATCTGAAGGATGATCTGGTCAAATTGGAGGACGTGCCGCCGGACGAGTGGAAAGAAGCGCCCCGGCAGAAAAATACGACGGCGCCCGTGCCGCCGTCAGGTCGGAAGAGGCGCATCAAGCTGGACTTTGAACTGACGACGGGCCGGAAGATCATGATCGGCCTCGTCGTCATGACTCCGTTGATCGGCTTTATCGGTTATGACAATTTCTATCGCGGTTCCGACATCGCGTTCCGGATCGAGCATGGAACGGCGACCGGCAATTGCACGACGGACGAGATATCAAAAACCATCTGTCCCAAAAATCCCGGCAAATGCGGATGCAATCCCAAGGGCGATTGCTCCATGCCGGCCTGCGAGATGTACCGGAAAATGCAGCAGCAGGGGCAGGCGAAGTAGGGAAGACTCAGTACGAGTCGTAGGTTCTTCCCTCGGTGGACATCATCGTGTTGTTGACGCGGACTCTTCCTTCCACATTCACGTAATGCCATCCCCGCCAGTTGCCGTTGGGATTGACGCCGGCGATGTTGCACTGCCAGACACCGTTGGACCAGTTGGTCTGGCCTCCCCAGAAGCTGACCGTGCCGTCATCGGAGACTTCGCTCATCGGGATGTGGTCGATGTAATTAATGAGAAAGACGCCGAACGCGCCCTTCTCGATCGTGGTGCCGTTCGAATCGTCACCCGACCATTGCTCGCCGTTGTTGGGGATGCCGACGCCGGGGCCCTCCCGGAGCGACCACGGGAATCCGCCGGTCGAATTCGCGCCGGCCTGGTTATAGGAATAGTTGACGCCTTTCATCGTGAAGAAGACATTGATGGCGGTGCGGAGAGACGCGAGATGGGACCAGGTCCGGCCTTCGCGGGCTTTGCGGAGCGCATGCTTGATGTTGGAGAGGCTGACGGCGGCGAGAACGCCGATGATGGCGCAGACCACGAGGAGCTCGATCAGGGTGAAACCGTCGCGTTTCGCGGAAGAAAGGCGGGACACGCGGGGCCGTTGCCGACGGCCGGAGCGTCCGCGCGGGATTTCACGGAGCTGCTGCATGGGACTCTTCAGTATTTATAATACTCTTGTCCGTCGGTGGACAAGGAGTTGTTGTTGATGCGGACATTGCCGGTGGTGTTTTTGTAATACCACCCTCTCCAGTTGCCGTTGATGTTCGGCACCGCGGTTGTCACGAAGTTGTCGCACCATCCGGCCGTGCCGCCCTTGCCCTCGTTGTAATAGCCGTCACCGCAGAGCGGATCGCCGTTCTTTCCTATAAGTGCGGAGGGCATCTGAGCGAGAAATCTGTTCACACCGGCACCATAGCCCCAATCACCGACTTCGCCGCCGCCTGTTTCAATCCTCCATCCATCCTGACCGTCCTCCATCAGGTACCCTTCGCCGCCTACGGGGGGCGAAGGTCCCCAGCTTCCCTCCTTCAGGTTCCACGGAAATCCGTTCGTCGAATTCGGTGTGACCATATAGTTTCCATTATATTTCGGCTTGTATTGTCCCCCGCCTCCGGCGCCGGGCCCTCCCATGGCGGAGAACGCCTGGACGGCCGTTCGCAGGGTATTGAGATGCACGTAGGTTTTTCCTTCGCGGGCCTTCCAGATCGCGCGCTTCAGGTTCGCGAACATGAGGACCCCGAGAATGCCGAGGATGACGCAGATGACGAGGAGCTCCAGGAGCGTAAACCCCTTTTCGTTTCTACGGGCTTGTGAGAAGCGCGCGCTGAGATTCATACGATCGATTCGGCCTTTCGGATCCGGAGTTGAGGCGCCGGCGGAACAAAAATCAAGCCGCAAGCGATTGCACGGCCTATTATAGGCATACCAGGAGAGTGACTGTCAACCCCGGAAATGAGAAAAAGTGAGAATCAGTAAAGGTCGTATTGCTTGCCGTCGGTGGAGACGCACGTGTTGTTGATCCGTACTTTTCCGTCCACGTTGCGGTAGTGAAAACCGCGGTCGTTACTGTTCGCGATGCCATCCCCCGGGTTGGATTGCGCGTCGGTCGTGGGCCGGTTCGTCTCCCAGACTCCCCCCAGGAAATAAAAGCCGTCGTCGAAGGCGATGTGGAATTTCCCGTCCTTGGCGACTTCCGCCGAGGGAAAGTCCGTGAGGTAAGTGGTCAGATACGCGCTGAATTGCCCCTTTTCCACGACGCACGGCCAGTTCGGATCACGTTCATCGCCATGCCAGTCGGATCCGCCGGCGGGAGGAGCGACCACCGCGCCTGTGGGATCCTGCATCAGAGCGTAGGGATAGCCGTTGGTGTGATGAGCGGCGATGGAGTCGATCTCGTAGTTGTATTCCATGCCCTTCTGCGCATGGAAAAGCTCCACCACCGTGCGCACCGTCTGCAGGTGCTCATAGGTTCTGCCTTCACGGGCTTTCCAGAGAGCCCTCTTCAGGTTGGCAAACATGACAACCGCCAGAATTCCCAGGATCGCCACGATGACGAGCAGCTCGATCAGCGTAAAACCTCGACCGTTCGTTGATGATAGGGATATCCGTTTCCTGAGTGTGCTCACGCCCGCTCCTTCCGGAGCCATCCGCTGATTCCCCACTACCTGCTTATGCAAGCGATTGCGAATAGCTTTCTATATAAGTCGAGATGTTACAGAACTCCGCGGCGCGTGTCAAACTATTTCGGAGCGCGAAGCGAAAAGTGTGGATGCGGAGCGCTCCCCGACCGGAACAAATCATTAATCCCTTCCCCTGAGCGATTCCTTCGGCTTAAATACGGCGCGATGACAACTGACGCGGAAATTCCGACCCGATTCGATCATAAAGCCGCTTCGACGAAATGGTATGCGCAATGGGAGGAAGCGGGCGCCTTCCGGGCGGATGTGGATTCGCCGAAAGCGCCCTTCGTCATGGTGATTCCTCCGCCTAATGTCACCGGCGCTCTCCACATGGGTCACGCTCTCAACAACACGATCCAGGATATCTACGCCCGCTACCGCCGCATGCTCGGCTTCGACGTGCTCTGGCTCCCCGGCACCGACCATGCCGGGATCGCCACCCAGAACGTTGTGGAGAAGATGCTGGCGAAGGAGGGCGTCCGTCGCGATGATCTCGGTCGCGAGGAGTTCGTCCGGCGCGTCTGGAAATGGAAGGAGGAATCCGGCGGAACGATCGTCGGGCAGCTTCGACGGCTCGGCGCTTCCTGCGACTGGTCCCGCGAGCGCTTCACGATGGATGAGGGGCTTTCGCGCGCGGTCGTGGAGGTTTTCGTCCGTCTTCACGCGGACGGACTCATCTATCGGGCCGACCGGCTCGTCAACTGGTGCACCCGTTGCCGCACGGCGCTCTCGGATATCGAGGTGGAACACGAGGACAGGAACGGCGCCTTCTGGCATGTGAAGTATCCGTTTGCGGATGGAGCGGGATTCCTGGAGATCGCGACCACGAGGCCCGAGACGATGCTCGGCGACACCGCAGTCGCGGTTCATCCGGAGGATGAACGATATCGGTCTCTCGTGGGGAGAGACCTGATCCTGCCGCTCCTCGGGCGCCGGATACCCGTCATAGCCGACGCGTACGTCGACCGTGAATTCGGCACGGGCGCCGTCAAGATTACGCCCGGTCATGATCCGAACGACTATGAAGTCGGTCTCCGGCATAAGCTTCCTGTCATTAAAGCGTTCACCGATGACGGACGGATCGCCGCCGGGATCATGGAAGGTGCATCGAGCGATCTGCGGGCGCGAACGTACGTCGGGAAGAAGGTCCTGGCCTGCCGCGATGCCGTTGTGGACGACCTGCAGGCGGAAGGGCTTTTGATCCGCGTGGAGGAGATCCGCCACTCGGTCGGTCATTGCTATCGATGCAAGACCGTGATCGAACCGCATCTGACTCCGCAGTGGTTCGTCAAAACCGGTCCGCTCGCCGGGCCGGCGATGAAGGCCGTCGAGGAGGGCCGGACCCGGATCGTGCCGGAGCAGTGGTCGAAGACTTACTTCGAATGGATGCGCAACATTCGCGACTGGTGCATCTCCCGCCAGATCTGGTGGGGCCACCGGATCCCCGCGTGGTATTGCCGCGCCTGCGACGGAGCCAACATGACGAGCGTATCAACCGGCACGAACGTGGAGAGCCGGGATGAGGCGGAGCCCATGTACATTCTCTCCAGTCACGCGACACCCATCGTTTCCGCGGCGCGTCCGGATCGGTGTCCCCGATGCGGGAGTATCGATCTGATCCGCGATCCCGATGTCCTCGACACGTGGTTCTCATCCGCTCTCTGGCCCTTCTCCACGCTCGGCTGGCCCGACCGCGCTCCCGAGGTCTCGCGCTACTACCCGACGAGCCTTCTCGTGACCGGCTTCGATATTCTCTTCTTCTGGGTGGCGCGCATGATGATGATGGGAGTCCGATTCATGGGCGACGTCCCGTTCCGCGACGTCTATATCCACGCGCTCGTCCGCGACGCGGAGGGCAAGAAGATGTCCAAATCCAAGGGCAACGTGATCGATCCCCTGCACGTGATTGACGATCATGGCGCCGACGCCTTTCGGTTCACGCTCGCGGCCTTCTGCGTCCAGGGGCGCGATATCAAGCTGGATGAAAAACGAATCGAAGGGTACCGCAACTTCGTCACCAAGATCTGGAACGCCGCAAGACTGGTGCTGACAGAGCCCCGGCCTGCATCCTCCACAATTCATCCTTCAACCTTTTCCCCCGAGGACAACTGGATCCGGTCGCGGTTCGCCCGCTGCGTAACGGAGGTCCGGCGGAGCCTCGACGCATACGAGCTGGACAAGGCTTCGCACTCTATCTATCACTTCTTCTGGCATGAGTTCTGCGACTGGTATCTCGAGATAGCGAAGCCTCGGCTGCGGGAAGGTGATCCCGCGGCGGGCGGAGTGGCGCGGGAGATCCTGGAATCGAGCCTGCGGATTCTCCATCCCTTCATGCCGTTCGTGACGGATGAGCTTGCGGAGCGGATGGGCGGGACTTCCATACTCGATCGCGCGGATTTCCCGGTTGCCGGGCGGATATTCGAATCCGATGAAGCGCTGATCGAAAAGGCGATTTCGCTCGTGACCGAGATTCGACGCCTCCGTGCCGAATTCCGCATCGCTCCCGCCGAGAAGATCCCCGTCTTCCTCGTGACATCCGATCTGCCCGAAGCGTCGCGGGTCATCATCGCCCAGCTGGCCGGCGTAATTCCGGAAGTTGTGGCTCACAAGGCGGAGTGGCATCACTTCGCTTCCTCCGTCGCCTCCGGAGTGGAGATCGTCATTCCGCTGGAAGGGAGAATCGACCTCGAAAAGGAACGCGCCCGCCTGCAGGAAGAAATTCGGAAATGCGAAGAGCAGATCGCGTCATCGCGCGCGAGGCTCGGAGATGACAACTTCGCGACGAATGCTCCGGCCGATGTCGTCTCCGCCACTCGATCGACTCTCCTGGAACGGGAGGATCGCCTGCGGAAATTGCGGGAGCTCTTCGCGAATCTCTAATATTTCTCGCGATCGCGTCACGAGAATCATGGGTTGGGCGAGGCTGCAATATTTTTTGCCGCCTCTCGCTTTGACATAGGATTAATTAGACTAAGTGAATATTTATCAAGCATCTCTTGACGGCACGCGCCTTGCTCTGGGATAGTGCATTATGGCGATGCGCACGATGGCTTCTGAGTTCCGCGGGAAAGGTCGCGGCTTCACGCTTGTGGAACTCATGGCGGTCGTCATCATCATCATCATCCTGCTGGCCCTGTCGTTGATGGTTCCCCAGTATTCCGATTTTCGCGACCGGATCACGATCAAGGGTTTCTCCACATCGATCCTGACCAAGTTGCGCGAGGCGAAGAACCTCAGCAAGGCGCTCGGCAAGAACGTCAACGTGGTGGTGGACCTCGACAATGAAAAAGTATGGATCTCCGTCGATAAAGTTCAGTATGGCAGCGCTCTCTCCGCGCCGTCGTCCAAGTGCGACATCAAGGGTTTCCAGGAATGGAATGACGCCGGGGTGACGAAGACGACGGGAAGCTGCACTATCACGTACTATAATCGGGGCACGTCCATTACAGAGAACATGGATGGGCCGGATGGTATTTTCCACATCGGTTCAACGTCCGATGTGTACGCCTCCGGCGGTAATAATGCTCTGAACATGAAAACGATCGCCGTGCTGAACGCTCCGGGCCGGGCCGAGTGGTTCAACTCCGGGTGCGTGGGAACGGCGAATTGGGCGACTTCGTGGGGGTGGCCCAAGTGCAAGGAGCTGACAAATTGACGATCCGGCCGGCTGCTTATCGTCGTCGCCGCACGAGCGCGGGTATGACCTTCATGGAAGTCATGGTCGCGGCCACGATCATGTTCACGGGCGCGGTTGTCATGATCACGGTCCTCCCGAAGCTGATCGAGGCGGGATACTCCCGTTCCTCCCGCGACATGTCCTACATCTTCGGGATGTCGAAGATGGACGAGATCATGGCGTCTCCCTATTCCACTATTACATCGGGTTCTGGAAGTTTCACCGAGCTCATGCCCGATGTGCCCGAGGCCTACAATTTTGAATATCAATACACCGCGACCGAGGTCACGACGGATAATCTACCCACGGATCTCCTGAAGCGCGTCACGCTTGTCATCACATGGGGCGATGACAGCGATAAATCGGACACGTATGTTTTCTACATGGCGGACAAGGGAGATGACTAGAATGACAGGGATATCTCGCAGGGCGCTCCGCCGGCATCGAGGCATCTCCGGCCTCTCCCTTCTCGAAATGCTCGTGGCCACCCTCATCTTCTCGATCCTTATGCTCGGCTTCACATCACTCTTCCGCTTTTCGATCACGGCGTGGTTCAACGCCGTCGGCCGGTTCGGCAACATCCAGAACCTGGCCGGTGCCTTCGACATCATCGCCAGCGACCTGAGAAGCGCCCTGCCGCCCTACGATACCTGCAGCGATATATATCTCCTGGGGCAGGATGAGGGTTCGACCGTGGATCCTGACCTGACGAATTCGATCCAGGACGAACTTGTGTTCCATTGCCCCACGTATACCAGTAAGGAAGGGCAGTTCAACAGCCCGAACGGCCAGCAGTGGAGCGCCGCTGCCCGCATCGGAAATGAATTGGCAAAGCGCGGATATTGGATGCGCCGCGACAGTACTAATGACACAATTCTCATGCAGGGCCGAGACGTCGCGGACACGAGCGATTACTGTCCCGAGATCACCTATGGATTTTCGATCTTTGACGAGTTCGCCTATTCCGTATCCAAGTTCAACGTGGAATATTACGACGGCGCGACCTGGTTGGACGATTGGAGCACCAACACGCAGGGCAAATTGCCGAAACTCGTGCGCGTCACGCTTCAATCCACCAAGAGCGGCGCCGCGATGACGATGGCGTATGTGGTGCATCCGAGAGCCCAGGGGACGTATATCACGCAATGATGAATAACAGGAAGCGGAGCGCCCGGCGATCCGTGCAGGAAGACGGCGTGGCGCTCATCACCGCCATCTGGATGACCGTCATCGGCATCATGCTCGTGACCACCCTCGCGACGCTCATCACCGGCAACATCGGCCTTGCCGCCAGCATCGGCGCGGACGCGAAAGCCCGGATCGCCGCGCACTCCGGAGTAGAAAAGGCGATCGCGTATCTGATCGCCGACCGCCCCAGCGGACTACTGGATACGCCGGGAGTCATCATCACGGAAGTGCAGAACAGGCCACAGGATTACATTCGGGATCTGCTGCCGCTTCATAGCACCTCTATTGGAGCGGGAGGCAATACATTCGATACCTCGTTTGAGTTTTGCGGAAACGACACATTATGGATCAAGGGCGGTGGCACCCTGTTGGATGCGAGTCTGGAAACCTATGTCGCGTCAACCGGCGGGATAGATGCGGTTACAGGAGCCAAGGTCTTTAATTTCAAGGCGATGACAGCTACGTTTGCCACGGATGGATCGGGATCCAACAGGTGGCTTCGTTCCTGCACTGTGGCCGTCAGCCCGAACGATACGGTTAATTTCGGTTGCTGGTACTATACTGCGGGAATCAGCGATCATCAGATGCGGCTTATTCTTCAGTGGAGAGACGCTCAGGGGACGGTGATCGGTTCAGTAACAAAAGATTTTGATCTCGACACTCACGGCGCATGGCGGAAGCTGGAGCAGCGAGTTTCGCTGGCTCCTGCCAACACTGTGGGAGCCACGCTGTTTATCACGCCCCGCTATGTCACCGCCGGTTTTTCCGCCGTGGATATCATGATCGATGATGCCTATATCTCCTACGGAGACACGAATCCCGCCACGGTCCGCAGGTATGAGTATATCGAGATCCAGAATTGCGACACGGTCGATCACACCTTCGGCGTGGATACCAACCAATGTCCCGATACCGCGTATTGGATCGCGGTCCGGAATGGTCCGGGCAGCATCGGCAGTCCGAATACGGGGGGCAATGACACGCTCTTCATCTATCCGATGAGCTATGACAATTGCAAGAACCCGGGGAACTCTGACGGCACCGACGATCCCTGGGGCACGGATTCGAACTTCTTCGCCAGCGATTCCACGTTGAAAGTCGGAGCTGTCGGAGTGATCGTCGTCGACGATGCCGACACGGTCTCCATTGCGGCGCTCATGGGGAAGAAACCTTCATCCATCCAATGGTTCGGTCTCCGTCGAAAGAACGGCGACAGCTTTGTTCATACCTTGGGCGAGGCTTACACGACCTATTCGGGGGGTATTACATTCGACAGTTACAATAACAGCATGCTGAACGATACCGGCTGCACCGTGATCATCGGTTTCGGCGGAAAACCGAAAACAACCGCGCCTTATTGGTTTGGTGTGCCGCTACCGGATTCGGCGCGTCAGCAGAATACGGGCTTCACATCCTGGCCGAGCTGGCAGAAGTCCGGTTACAAGAACAACGATCTTGATGATACGATCGATAATTCCGCCACGCCGCCGCTCTGGTTCGGCGACCTGAACGAGTCGACCTGGAATCGGGCGGCTCCCACTCCGGGTGAAGGCATCATATCGACATCCCGGCAGGGGGTCGATGGCGCGACCGACACGTGGTATAAATTCGCGTTCGATTCCTTCGTGAAGCATGACACGTCGACATATGATATCTATTATCGCGTGCGCATCTTCGACGAAGGCGCCAAGGTGAACATCAATTACCTGCATCACAGGCCGACGTCGGCATCCTGGGAATCGCACGTCTTCATTAATCTCCTCTGTGAGACTTCGGGGACGGCTTTCAAGACGACCTCTTCGTACTGGGATAATTCCGCCGCATCGCAGAAAGCGGCCGCGAGGAATGCGGACAGCATGGCGCACAATCTCATGCGCGGGGGCATATTCCCCAACGGGTCCACGAACGATTCGTTGATCACGCCCTTGTCCGCATACATGATCCATTCGGACTCGGGAGGGACATCCGCCACGAGCCGGGGGCGCAGGTTCGATTCCACATACATACCCTTCGTCTCGATTTACGGCTACAACGAGGCCCTGGTCTTTCCCGTCAACATCAACATGGCGGATCTGCCCGTCGTCCGCGCCGCGCTCATCTGGGCGTTGATCGGCAATTTCAACCTGACCGATTCGGTGGGCTCGACCTTCGCGATCTCCAACTGGAACACCGCGCGTGACAGCGCGCGCGTCCTCGCGGACAGCGTGCTCCGTTATCTCACCGGCCTCGATACGACCCGGTCCAACGACACGGTCCTTTATCGCGAATCGGACATCCTGAAGGTAGCAGCCACCGCCGGAGACCGAGCTCAGCTCCAGTGGGCCATCAACAACAACCGGATCACCCGCGCCTTCAGCTGCGCTTCGACGAACTACTTCACGATCCACTGCACCGGATTCGCCTTCCAGAAAGGCGCCAATCCGTACACGGACACCCCCGTGGCCCAGAACCGGATCATCGCGGTGGTGCGGAGGTACACGGACGCCGACAAGGCGGATATCCTGTACTGGCGCGAGACCATGGAGGTCGCCGACGCGAGTATCTTCGCGCATACGACCCCGATCGGTTCCTACAGGACACCCTCCTACAGGTGGGATCCGACGCAGTGAGGGATCCCCTGGCGGGGGAGAATACGAAGCATCGAGTTCGTCGCCCGGACCGGGAAAAGCCGCGTTTTCATAACATGCTAATGCAACCGCTTGCGCAAGGTCAAAAAAGTGTTTTCATTCTTCCGACGCGTGTGCTAAGATGAGGTTCATGCCGAGGCTTCGCCACGCGTTCTCCTGCCTGTTCCTCCTGCTCTCCGCCTCGGAAAGCGCCTTCGCCGCCACCGCTTCCGGCGCCGGCACGACGGGCGCGACATTTCTCGAGATCGGAATCGGAGCCCGTTCCGCGGCGATGGGGGAGGCCAACACGTCGTGGGCGGACGATGTCTACGGCATGTACTTCAACCCGGCCGGCATCGCGACCGTCCGGAGGCAGGAAGTCGGCTTCGCGCATAACACGCTTTTTTTGGATCTCGACTACAATTATCTCGGCTACGTCCATCCGCTCGGCGATGCCTCCTCCATCGGCGTCAGCGGCACCTATGTCGATCTCGGCGACGTCGAGCGGCGCGAGATCATCGCCGGTGGCGGCCCTTCCGGCGCCCTCGGCAACGCCTCCGCCTATGATCTCTCCTTCTCGCTCACCTACGCACGAACGCTTTCGGAAGTGATCGATCTCGGCGGGACCCTTAAAGTCATACACGAGACGCTGGACAATTACAGCGCCAGCGCCGTTGCGGTGGATCTCGGAGCCAAGTGGCGGCCTCCTGTCGAGGGCCTGACAGTCGGCCTGTCGGTCCTCAATCTCGGCTCGAACCTGAAGTTCGTCGCCTCGGGCGACGAGCTTCCGATCAGCATCCGCTTCGGAGCCGGATACCGCCCGCCGAGCCGCCGTTGGGGTCTGCAGGGCGACCTCGTCTATGTCAAGAACCAGGATGTGGAAGGGAAGATCGGCGGCGAATGGTGGGTCTGGGAAGACCATATCGCGATCCGTGCCGGAGCTAATTCCGCCAACGACGCGGGGAGCGGATTCACGGTGGGCGCGGGATTCAAGTGGAACGATATTCTCCTGGATTATGCCTACGTGCCCTTCGGCGATCTCGGCGACCAGAATCTCATCTCGCTCGCCTACCAGTTCGGAGCCCCCCGCGGAGTTCCGCCGGAACGCACCATGACGCGCTATGAACCCTCTCCGACTCAACCCGCATCCGTCTCCGCGCCGCCGCCGTCCACACCCTACGCGACGGGCGAGGCGGCCGGTTCCACTGTCACGATGTACACAACGGCGCCGGCCGCTCAACCCTGGGGCGTTTCCGTCACGCCTTTCGCCTACCGTTCCGGCCCTCCGGAGTACGATTGGATGAGCCGCGCGACGGCGGACGTGCTTGCCAAAGACTGGAAGAAGCGCGGGCTCCTGAACACCGCCATGAGCTCGGCGCGATTCCAGGTCGAGGGTGAATTCTGGATCGTCGGGCGCAACCTTATTCTCTCCGCCAGATTGTCGGGCGACGGATTCCGGTACGCGGCCGATGCGAACGGAGACGCTGACAAGCCCTTCGAAGTCTGGACCGCTCTTCTTCAGAAATTGAACGATGCTCTGCGCGAGCGCGGCGTCCTCTCCGCACCCGCGCCGGTTCCCGCGCCCGCGCCGCAGTCCTCCGAATGGTCGCCCGCTCCATCCTGGGCCTCCCGACCACCCGCTCCCGCGGCTCCGTCCCAACCTGCCTACACGGCGTCTACACCGCTCCCGCCGAGCCCCGCTTCGACCGCGCCCCGGAAGGGCGTGGCGGTCGCGACGATCATGGAGCACGGCAATGCGGTTTCCTCGGCTCGATCCTCGATGCTCACGACCGCCGTCCGCGACGCGCTCGTCGGTCTCGGATTCTCCACGGACGCCTCCACGGCCCAGTACAGATTCGACGCGACCTATGCCGATCTCGATGACGGCTCGACGGTCGTCTACGGCAAGATCGTGGACCGGGCCACCGGCATTCCGATCGCCAACGTCGAAGTCTACGGATCCGCATCGAATCCGGCGTCCTTCGCATCCCGCATCGCCGACGCCGTGATGTTCAAACTTCCCAAATAAATCCGCATGCGGTTGCACTGTCGATATTGCAGATAAAAGCGCCCGCTGATACCATGGACGGGTTGCAGAGCCACATCTGAAAAAATACAGAAATCCGGGGTCTCTAACGGACAGGAGCGCATACTTTGTCGATGCGCTCGTCAAGCGGCCCGGATACATTGCCGAAAACAAAATGAGGCACTTGCGCCGCGGGCGATCGAGCCGCGGTCGCCTGGGCCGCGGGCCTTCGTGCCGGATGGAGCAGACACGCTAAATGTACGGTGTTGAGACACCCAGGATCGGTCAGATCCTCATCGATTCCGGATTCCTGGACGATGAGAAGCTCAACGAGCTCCTCGAGCTCCAGAAGGAACGCGGGATCCGGATCGGCGACCTGGCGCTCGAGCTGGGTCTTGTCACCGAGGACGACATCCTGAACGCGCTCTCGGCGCAGCTGAACATCCCGATCATCAGCCTCGACGACATCATCATCGACCCGAAAGTTCCGCTCCTTCTGCCCGCCCGTCTCGCCAAGCGCCACGGCATCCTCCCGATCGAGGTCGCCGACGAGCGGGTCGTTCTCGCGGTCAACGACCCCATCAATCTCCAGGGCATCGACGACGCCCGCATGATGCTCCAGAAGGAAATCGATCTCGTCCTCGTCCAGAAGGCTCCGCTTCTCCGGCACCTCGACGAAATCTTCGGCGGCGCCGAATCGGTGCAGGACATTCTGACGAACATCACGGAGCACGACCTGGAGCTTGTCAAGGACGAGGCGGATCTGACGAGGACGGGCGGCGGTGAAGACGTCGAGGAGAACAAGGTCGTCAAGTATGTCAACCTGATCATCCTGGAAGCGATCAAGAACCGCGCGTCCGACGTTCACCTGGAACCCTTCGAGAACGAATTCGTCATCCGCCAGCGCATCGACGGCGTTCTGCACAAGATGCCCGCTCCGCCGAAGGCCGTTCAAAACGCGGTCACGTCCCGCATCAAGGTCATGGCGGAGCTGAACATCGCGGAGTCGCGCCTCCCGCAGGACGGCCGCATCAAGCTGAAGATCGCGGGCAAGGAGATCGATCTCCGCGTGGCCACGCTGCCGACCGTCTTCGGCGAATCCGTCGTCTTGCGGCTTCTCGACCGCACCGCGCAGATCCTGACCCTCGAACAGCTCGGCATGGAATTGGAAGTGCGCGAGAAGACGGAAGGAATCATCAACAATCCGAACGGCGTCGTCATCGTCACCGGTCCGACGGGTTGCGGCAAGACATCCACGCTGTACGCCTTCGTCGACAAGCTGAACGATCCCGAGGACAAGATGATCACGGTCGAGGATCCCGTGGAGTATGAAGTCGAAGGACTCGTGCAGGTCCAGGTTCGCGAAAAAGTGGGCCTGACATTCGCCGCCTCGCTCCGTTCCATTCTCCGCCAGGACCCCGACATCGTCCTGATCGGTGAAATCCGCGACGTGGAAACGGCGGAGATCGCCATCCAGGCCTCCTTGACGGGCCATCTCGTCCTGACTACCCTGCACACGAACGAGGCCGCCGGAGCCATCACGCGACTCATCGACATGGGCATCGAGCCCTTCCTGCTGACGTCGACGATCCTCGGCGTCTGCGGGCAGCGGCTCATCCGGACCATCTGTCCGATGTGCAAGGAGATCGTGGAGATGCCCGTGGAGCGGATCAAGGCCGTGGCTCCCAAGGGCTTCGACCCCGCCAAGGCCACGCTCTACCGGGGCCGCGGCTGCGAGCAGTGCGCGGGAACGGGATACAAGGGAAGAACGGGAATATTCGAGTTGTTCATCATGTCCGAGGAGATCCAGGAGATGGTTCTGCAGAAATCGCCCGCGAACATGCTCCACGCCAAGGCGCGCGAGTACGGCATGCAGACGATGGCGGAAGACGGATGGAAAAAAGTTCTGATGGGATCGACGACGCTGGAAGAAGTGCAGCGCGTCGCGCCGATGGATAAATAGCGGATGATCGACGTCGAGCAGCCCGAAACATTCATCGAAGCCCTGCAGAATTACCAGCTGGTCAACGAGGACCATCTGGCGCAGGCGCGGCGCGAGGTCGCCATCACCGGGGAACCGCTCCGCGAGGTCATCCAGCGCATCACCGGCTGCCACGATTACGACATCCTCAACGCGATCGCGTTCCACTTCGGCATGGAGACGGTGAGCCTTGCGGAGGCCGTCATTCCCGCCGAATTATCCGCCCTGATCGACGACGAATTCGCGACGAAGAACCGGGTCGTTCCGGTCTGGAAGGACGGGAGGAGCCTGAAGGTCGCGGTGGACGACCCGACCAACTTCCGCGCGCTCGACGAGCTCCGCGTGCTGACCGGCCTCGATATCGAATCGATGCTGGCGACGCCGAACGAGATCACGGTCTCCCTGGAGCGATACTACGGGGCGGGCATGGATGCCGCGGGCATGGACGCGATGAATCTCGACGACGCGCTGACGGAATTCGCGGTCGAGGGAGAGAGCGACGTCGGCCAGGAGCTCGGCGCGGAAGACGCGCCCATCATCAAGCTCGTCAACCAGATCATTCTCCAGGCGATCAACGAGCGGGCGTCCGACATCCACATCGAATGCCGTGAACGGAAGATGGTGATCCGGTATCGCGTCGACGGCGTCCTGCACGACCGCCTCGTGCCCCCCAAGAGGCTCCAGGGCGCCATTCTCTCGCGCTTGAAGCTGATGGCCAGCTGCGACATCTCGGAGCGGCGCATACCGCAGGACGGTCGCATCAAGATGAAGGTTCCCACGGGCATGGGCAAGCAGACGAAGAATATCGATCTCCGCTTCTCGACGCTGCCGTCCCTCTACGGAGAATCGGTCGTCATGCGAATTCTCGACAAGTCCGGCGTTTCGCTGGGGCTCGAACAGGTCGGCTTTCTTCCGCACACGATCGAGGAATTCAACGCCCTGATCGCCAAACCCAACGGCGTCATCCTCGTGACCGGCCCGACCGGATCCGGCAAGACGACGACGCTCTACGCCGCCCTTAATAAGCTCAACACGCCCGATCGCAAGCTCATCACCGTGGAGGATCCCGTCGAGTATCAGCTGGACGGCATCAACCAGGTCCAGATCCGCTCCGACATCGGCCTCGACTTCGCCAAAGGGCTCCGCTCGCTTCTCCGGCAGTCCCCCGACGTCATCCTCGTCGGAGAAATCCGCGACCTGGAGACGGCGGAGATCGCGATCCGCGCCGCGCTGACGGGCCATCTCGTCTTCTCCACGCTCCACACGAACGACGCTCCGGGCGCCATCACGCGGCTCATCGACATGGGCATCAATCCTTTTCTCGTCGCCTCGTCCGTGAACGCGATCATGGCGCAGCGGCTTGTGAGGCGCATTTGCAAGGAATGCGTCCAGGAGATGAAACCGGACGAACTGACGATGGCGGAATTCGAACTGACGCCGGAAATGATGGCGGGGAAGACGTATCTGCAGGGCGCGGGATGCAAGGAATGCAACATGACAGGATATCGGGGACGGACTACTATCTTCGAGCTGATGACCGTGGACGACGAGATCAAGGACCTGATCCTCATGAACGCCTCGGCCGGCGAAATCAGGAAAGTCGCGAGGAAAAAGGGCATGAGAACGCTCCGTGAATACGGGCTCCTGAAGATCGAGCTCGGCATGACGACGTTCGTCGAAGTGATGAAGGTGACTCCGAGCGAGCTCTCCATGAAGACCGAGAAACGGGATGACGCCGGCGAGGCGGAACCGGAGGAGAAGGCGGCGTGAGTTACGGGGAGACATACGCGGAACCGGCGGCGGTCGAGACGGGCGGCGGCCGCAAGCTCGATATCCAGGAACTGATGATGATGGCGTATGAGCGGGGCGCGTCGGACATCCATCTCACCGTCGGACGTCCTCCTGTCTTCCGTGTCGACGGTGACATGCAGAATGTCGATGCGCCGGTCTTGGAGGCCCGGGACACGGAAGGCTATGTCCGGACGATCACGGCCGATGTCTATCTCCAGCGGATCGCGGAAGTGGGCGGCGCCGACTTCGCGTATCCCTTCGGCGACTATTGCCGGTTCCGCGTCTCCGCCTTCAAGCAGAAAGGCATGTACCAGCTCTGCCTCCGCATCATCCCCTCCAAGCTTTTAACCTTCGAGCAGCTGGGCCTGACGCATCCCAGGATCACGGAGCTGATGTACACGCCCCGCGGGCTTGTCCTTGTCACCGGACCGACCGGTTCGGGCAAGTCCACCACGCTGGCGTCGATGATCAATTACATCAACGTGGAGCGGGACGCGCACATCATCACGATCGAGGATCCGATCGAGTTCTATCATCCGCACCGGACAAGCGTCGTGACGCAGCGGGAGATCGGAGTCGACACGCCGTCGTTCGCGATGGCCATCCGCGGAGCGCTCCGCCAGGACCCCGATGTGATTCTGGTCGGAGAGATGCGAGACCTGGAGACGATCGCGACGGCGATCACGGCGGCGGAGACGGGACACCTGGTCTTCGCCACGCTGCACACGAACACCGCCAAGGGAACGGTCAACAGGATCATCGACGCTTTTCCGACCGATCAGCAGGAGATGGTGCGTACCCAGCTCGCGGTTTCGCTCGTGGCCGTCATCTGCCAGACGCTCCTGCCCAAGGCGCGCGGCACGGGCCGCGTCGCCGCTTTTGAAATTATGTTCGCCAGTGACGCCGTTCGTGCTAATATCAAGGATAACAAGATCATGAACATCGACTCAGCCATCCAGACCGGCGGCAAGATGGGGATGCAGACGCTCGAACAGGGCCTGCTGACGCTCTATCAGCGCGGACTCGTCACATACGAAGCGGCGCTCCAGAAATGCGCCCGCAAGGACGAGTTCGAGAAGATGGCGAGCGGCGGATGAGAGTCAGATCCTTGAGGTCCCGCTGATGCCCGCTTTCGCCTATAAGGCGATGGACACCGCCAACAAGGAGGTGTCCGGGCGGATCGACGCCGCCAACGAGAAACTGGTCTCGCAGCAGCTCCGTGACCGGGGCTTGCGCCCGCTGGAAATCAGCGCTGTCGCCGAGGGCGGCATGGGCGAATTCATGCAGAAATTCAGGAAGAAGAAGGTCAAGGCTTCCGACCGGATGACCTTCACCCGCCAACTCGCGACGCTCATCGAGGCCGGTCTTCCGCTTCTTCGGGCGCTCACGATTTTGACGGAGCAATCCGAGAACCCGACCTTGAAGCAGATGATCGAGGAGATCAAGAATTCGGTCCAGGGAGGTTCCTCCTTTTCGGAAGCGATCGCCAAATATCCGGACGTCTTCAACAAGCTGTATGTCTCGATGGTGAAAGCCGGCGAGGTCGGAGGCGTCCTGGAAGTCGTGCTGGACCGCCTTGCGGAATTCGCCGAGAAAGACGCGCAGCTCATGACGAAGGTCAAGGGCGCGATGGTCTATCCGGCCATCATGGTTCTCGTCGCCGTTATCGTCATCACGATTCTCATGGCTTTCGTCATTCCGCAGTTCACGGAGCTCTTCGGCTCCATGGGAGCCACGCTTCCACTACCCACGCGCGTCCTCATCAGCATTTCGAACGTCATCAAGACCTTCTGGTGGGCCATTTTCGCCGCTATCGGCGGGATGCATTTCGGCTCGCAGGCCTGGTTCAAGACTCCGGCCGGGGAGCGATGGCGCGACGGCATGATGCTGAAGCTGCCGATCTTCGGCGAGCTCACGAGGAAGATGATCACGGCCCGGTTCACCCGCACGCTCGGCACGCTCATTCAATCCGGCGTTCCCATTCTCCAGGCCCTGGCCATCGTGAAGGATACGACCGGAAACGTGGTGGTGGGCAACCAGATGGATTCCGTCATCGCCGCCGTTACCGAAGGCGAGCCGATCGCGAGCCCGCTCCACAAGCTAGGCGTCTTCGCTCCGATGGTCACCAACATGATCGCAGTGGGCGAGGAAACGGGCGCCTTGGACCAGATGCTGATGCGCATCGCGGACAATTATGACATGGTCGTGGAGGAAGCCGTCAAGGGCCTGACTTCGCTCATGGAACCCGCGCTCATCGTCTTCATGGGCGTCACGGTCGGCTTTATAGTGCTCGCGCTCTTCATGCCGCTTTTCGACATGGGCAGCCACGTCAAGGCTTGAAAAAAGACAAGGATGAAGGATGAATTATGAAGGATGAAGGTCGACGCACGGGTATGAAATTGTTCTCTTCGTTCGCATTCGCCCTCTGTTTTCTCGTGATGGGATGTTTCGGCTGCGGCGGCGACGAGGAGCAGAAGCAACAGCAGGTCACGACGACGATCCAGCGCCAGCGAATCGTCATAGGACGGATTCCCTCCGGCAACGTGATCGACATCGCCGAGAAGATGGACCCTCTGAAGCAACTGCTCGAGCAGAAGCTCGACGTCGAAGTCGCGGTCCGCTTCACGACGGATTACAAGGAATTCACGGGGAAGATGGAACGCCAGGAGTATGACATGGCGTTCTGCGCGCCGTTTCAGTATATCGCCGCTCATGAGAAGGCCGGCTATGAAGCGGTTCTACGCCCGATCCGGCACGGCGCCGACACCTACGTGGGGCTCCTCATCACGGCCAAATCGGAAATCACGTCCATCGAACAGCTCCGGGGCAAGCGCATCGCCTTTGTCGACCAGGGTTCGTCCTCCGGATATCTCTTCCCGCTGGGACTCCTGGCCGCCAACGGAATCTCCCTCACCGACATTCAACCCTTCTTCCTGAAAGGGCACGATAACGTGGTCTTGAACGTCCTGTCCCGTTCCTACGACGCGGGCGCCTGCTACGAGGGCGCGGAAAAGACTTACGGCAAGGCCCGGGCCGGGGAGATTAAAATCATTGCGGAGACGGATCCGATCTACAACGAACCGATCGCGATCAGCCCGAAATTCAGGAAGGACAATCCGGAGCTTGCGGAGAAGATCGTGCGCGTCATGACGGAGCTGCACCAGACTCCCGAAGGAGCCGCGGCGATCGCCAAGTATGGAGAAGGCGTCAGCCGATTCGTCGCCGCGACGGACGCCGATTACAACTCCGTGCGCCTGTACAGGGAAAAACTTCCGGACGAGGTCATCGCGTCCAGCGGCTTGTGATCCCGGAGCATCACGCCTTGATTCTTTCGGTTCCGGGACGCGTTCGACTTCACCATGTCTGAGTCCATGGAAAACCTGAAGGCGCGCCTCCCGGCCTCTCTCCGCGGGCAGAAATACTTCTCCAGCGAACTCTGGGGCCTTCCGCTCTTTCTCTCGCTCTTCGCCGTCACCCTGACGCTTTTCGTCTTTCTCATCACAATCTATGAATCGATCGGGTATGACATCCTGCCGTTCGCGGGCGTCTTCATTTTTCTTTCGGCCATCTTCTGGCTGCTCGATCCCTTCCTTAAGGAACGTCTCTCGATCGCCGTCGCCAACATCACCCTGATCGCCGTCTACCTCATCGCGGCGCAGATCCTTTTGCTCGTCAGCGGAGGCCTGACCAGCCGTTTCTTCCTCGTGTACTATTTCGTCGTCTTCACGGGCGCCATGTCGTACGGCCTTTCCGGATCCATCGCCGTGACGGGGCTGATCGCGCTCGCGTATTCCACCTTCATCGAGACGGCCTACGATTTTCCGGCCTATCTCGTGAACATGATGATCCTGTCCATCATCTCCCTGATGGTCGGATTCCTCGCGGAAACCAAGCGGCGCGTGGAGCGGCGCGAAACGCTCCAGGGCATCCGGCTCGCCTCACTCGGCGAGATCGCGCGTTTCATGCGGGAGCTTTCGCAGCCGACGGATGTCATCGAGGCAGGGCTTGACGCGGCGGTGCGGCTGCTGGATGCCGACGGAGCCGCGCTGATGGACGGCCCCGTGATCGTCAACCGGTGCGGTCGCGCTTCCGACGGCGACTTCCTTACCGGAGAATCGCGCCTCAAGGTGGAACTGGCTCATGAGGTGCGCGATCTCGTCATCGTCCGCAAGCACGAACCGCTCACGCAGGATGAAATGCGCATCGTCAGGATTCTCGCGGACAAGATGCAGCTCATCTGGATGCACCTCCTGGACAAGGTCGCCATCGCCGAGGCGCGCGCTGAGAAAGAGAAAGTGCTCGATTCCATAGGCTCCGCGGTCCTGACGATCACGGATGACGGCATCGTGACGACGGCGAATCGACGGGCGGGGGAGATCCTGGAACTTCCGACGGAGGGCCTGGTCGGAACGACTGTCTTCGGTCAGCCCTACCTGGTGCCGCATCCTGCGGAGTTCGGTGCGGAGCCGAGGGAGACGCAGGTCGGCACTTCGAAGGGCGACACGATTCCCGTGGAGATGAGGATCATGCCTCGGCGCGACGCATCCGACCGCATCGCGGGATTCATCGTGGTCTTCGACGACCTGAAGGAATTGAGGCGCCTCCGGGCGCTCATCCGCCGTTCCGAGGCGCTCGCCGCGGTCGGGGAGATGGCGGCGCGCGTCGCGCATGAAATCCGGAATCCGCTGGGAGGAATTCTCGGATTCCTCGGGCTTGCGGAACGAAAGGCGTCGCCTGAAATCGCCGGCTATATCGCGGAATCGAAGAAAGCCGTGCGAAGGCTAGAGGAAATCGTGAAGAATCTTCTCGCGTTCGCCCGCCCTGTTCCCGGCACGGCGGCGGATTTCTCGCTGGCGGAGACCTGGGCGGAAATCGAGCGCGCGGAGATCGCGCGCGACGCGGAGAATATATCCCCGCCGCGCGCGAAAGTGGAACCGCTCCAGGCCGGCCTCGTGACCGTGCGCTTGAAGGGCGATCCGGCATTGTTCGACCGCGTCGTCGGTAATATTCTTCGGAACGCGCGCGAAGCCGCCGGCCGGGCGGGCGCTGTCGCGCTCCGCGTTCGGCTCGGAGATCCCTGCGTCTGGATCGAGATCGACGATAACGGGCCGGGATGGCCGCAGCAATTGTCCGACAAGCTCTTCGAACCGTTCGTATCGACGAAGGAAGAAGGAAGCGGGTTGGGACTTGCCATCTCCCGTAGAATCGTCGAGGAACTCGGCGGCGCCATCAAGTGCCATCGAACGCGCGATGACGAAGGGCGAACCATCACGCGCTTCCGCATATCCTGGCCGCGAGCCGGTGAGGCGAAAGACAGGTCTATTTCGTCTCCATGACGCCGGCGTCGCCGGCATCCGAATTCATTTCTTCCCGCGCCGGACCGACGGATGCGCAGGGGATTCGGATCACGAATCTCGCTCCGCCGGCTTCTCGGTTTTCTCCGTGGAGCGTGCCTCCGTGCTCTTCGCAGATCCTCCTCGATAAAGTAAGTCCCAGCCCGGTTCCGGTCGTCTTCGTCGTGTAGAACGGCCGGAACACGATCTCGGGATTATCTCCGAGACCGGGGCCGTCATTCTCTATGACGATCCTGACTCCCGGCCGCTTATTCCCTTCCAGCATGACCTCCGCCGCGCTCAGGCGCACCATTCCCCCGGGCGCGACGGCGGCCCGCGCGTTCTCCAGGAGATTGATGATGACCTCCTGTATCTGGTCCGCGTCACAGGAAAGAGGAGGCAGGTTCTCGGGAACGTCCGTCAGGAAATGAACGCCGGCGCCGCGGAAGGATGCGTGAAAGAGGGAGGCGATCACATCCAGGAGACTTGAAATCGGAACCTTCTCGTGGCGCATCTGCCGCTGACGGGAGAAGTTCAGGAGCGACTTGACCGTGCGGGCGATCCGGTTGATCTGATCGTCGAGCCGGGACACGACAATTCGCTCGTCCGCCGGCAGGAGTTTCCGGAGGTGGCTGATCCAGGTCTTGATCGCGGCGAGCGGATTGTTCACTTCGTGAGCGACCTGGGAAGCCAGGCGCCCGACGACGGCCTCGCCTTCCAGCCGGATCTGCGATTCGTGAGTCCGGCGAATGTCCTCCGCCATCCGGTTGAACGCCCGGGCGAGATCTCCGATCTCGTCGTCGTTCGCGCATCGTGATCGGACTGTCCAGTCGCCGTCACCCAGGGCGCGCGTCGTCCTTGCGAGATCCGATATCGGACCCTGGATGTTCCGGGCCACGCGAAGCGCCAGGAGCGTGAGAACGGCCAAGGCGAGGAGGAATAGAAGAAGCAGACTTTTCAGGAGCCGTGTTTCGAATTCCCGGGCGGCGTCGGCCTTCCTGGTGATCAGCACTCCCCAGCGTTCCTGCTCCGGGAAAAGAGGCGATCGAATCTCCTGGAAGACCCAGATGATCGAGTTGAGGCCTTCGAGAGGACCGGTGCCGGAGCGGCGCGGCTCCTGGGGAAGCTGCCATTCGCCTTCGAGCCCCGGCGGCACGCCGAGCGGGACGTGGGAGAGGGAGGATGCGAGGACACGCTTACGGAGATCCATGACGCGAAAGACGTCCGACGGTCCATACAACGTGCCCCGCGTGATTTCCCAGAACCGATAGGGATCGAGTTCGCCTTCGATATAGTCGCCGTTTTTCAGCGGGACGATCACGGTGGCGGTGGTTGTGTTCTCGATGAGATACGCCGGAGTCAGCACCGGTCGTCCCTGCAGAAGCTGTCGCTTTCGCTCGTCGTCGAGAACGCGGAAGCCGAACGGAGGCGCGCCGTCCCTGGGCTGAAAATTCCTGTCCAAAAGCGCGATGCGGCGGAAAGGATCGACAATTCCTCCGGGATCGACGGGGCGCGCGGAAGCCTCTCTCAGCCTCGCTTCCGCCAATTCGAGCGTGCGCACGATATGATCCGCGGCGAGTTGAGCCTGACCCTCCAGGGATGAGCGCGCTTCCTCGGTGAAGATGTCCTTCGTCTCGAAGTGAATCGGCAGGGCGAAGAGCAGGAGCGGCAGGAGACCCGCCAGCATGATGAGGAGGACGATACGGCGGCCGAGCCGGGACTTAAGGACGTCGTCGGACAGAAGCATCAGTAATCCTCCACGAGCCCGATGAATTCGCCTTCATCGGCGCGGACGATGTCGTCCTGCGAGAGCAGGAGCAGGATATTGGGGACGGAATTTCCATCAGGTCCTTTGCTGTACAGATCATAATCGGTGTTGATGGGAATCAGAATGCCGTTGGTACGGAAGAGAAGCGAAAGAACGAAGCCATGCGAATTGTAGACGTAAGGATTTCCCCAGGGGTCCCTGGGCATGGGGCCGGCCTTCAGGGAGTCCCAAGTGTCCGGAATTTTCCCGTTCACGGATTTATGGATGTCGATCTGTTTCTGGAGCGTTTTCAAGTCGGCGATGGCTCGCGACTGCCGCGTCGTGTCGAGCGCATCGAAAAGCTTCGGCAGAGCGATACCGGCGAGGATGCTCAGGATGAGAAGGACCATGAGGAGCTCAAGCAGCGTGAAACCCGACCGGGAATGCATCGCGTCAGCGCCGTCGTATCGACATCAGGCCACTTCCCGGTTGCGGCGGTGATGGTCTTCCTTGCTTCGGTAAAGATCGCGGTCGGCGGCTTTCAGCAGTCCTTCCGCTTCCTCCGAATCGACCGGCAGCACGGCGATGCCGCAGGACGCTTCGGGCGCGATGACCTTGTCACCCTTGCTGAAGCGCTCTTCTGCAAGCGTCTCTCTCAGGCGCCCTAGAAAACAATCCGCCATGGCGCGATCCGTTTCCGGAAGAAGGAGTATGAACTCGTCGCCTCCGATGCGGAACGGCATGTCCGTCGACCTGCATGCCGCGCGCATGGCGCGCGCGATGGCCTTGAGGAATTCATCGCCGGCGCCATGTCCGAACGAGTCGTTCACGGATTTCAGCCCGTCCGCGTCGATGCTGATGAGCGCGATGGGGTGACCGTACCTCCTCCAGCGCGCGATTTCCCTGTCCAGCATCGCTTCGAAACTCCTGCGGTTCCCGATTCCCGTGAGGGGATCGACGGAGGATTCCGTCTGCGCCTGCACCAGGAGGCGGCGAAATTGGATGGCGCCGGAGACCCGGGCCAGGAGTTCGTCGGGATCGCACGGTTTCGTCAGATAATCCTGCGCGCCTCCATAGAGCCCCTTCAGCTTCTGATCCGAGGAACCGAGCGCGGTGAGGAAGATGACGGCGGGCGGCGTATCCGCCCGATCTCGCATTTGCCGCAGGACGTCATGTCCGGAAAGGCCGGGCATCATGATATCGAGAAGCAGGAGGTCGAAGTCGCGTCTTGAGGCGGCCGCGAGCGCCGATTCGCCGCAGTCGGCCTCCATGACCCTGAAACCCCCTCCGCGAAGCCGCGTCGCGATCGTGGAGCGCAGATCCGGATCGTCGTCCACGACGAGAATGTCGCCTGACTCCGTGTTCACGATTCCATGACCGCCGTGTCGCGAACGGAAACGGAAACGACCGGTCCGGCGAGCGGCAGAATGACTTCGAACCGCGCGCCGCCTCCGTCCTCCGAGCTCCTGTTGGTTGCCTGGACTCGCCCCCCATGTTCTTCGACGATGCCTTTGACTATGGAGAGGCCGAGACCTGTCTGGGAGCGTCCTGTATCGGATCGGACCTGCGAGAAACGATCGAAGAGGTTTGGCAGGTCCGTTTCGTGAATTCCGGTTCCGTTATCCTCGACCCTGATGACGGCAGCGTGCCCCTGGGTTGCCAGGGAGATCCTGACATGACCGCGGCAGAACCGCAGCGCATTGTCCAGGAGATTGATGATGATCTGTCCCATGCGATCCGGATCCACATCCAGGAGCACCGGATCGCCGGGCAGGTCGAGCTCCACGACGGCGCCCAGTTTTTCCGTGATCGGTTGAACTTCCTCCACAGCGCTTTGAAGGGATTCGCGGAGATCCGTCATTTTTTTCCGGAGAACGAGCGTGCTGGTTTCGAGCCGTGAGAGATCGAGAAGGTTCTCGATAAGCCGGGCGAGGCGGCGGGAGTTGCGGAGCGCGATCTCGATGGCGCGGCGCTGGCGCGGAGCCACCTCGCCGAGGTAACCGTCCAGAATATTCTCGATCGACCCCTTGATGGCCGCGATCGGCGTCCTGAGCTCATGAGATACCGTGGATATGAAATCGCCCTTCAACCGGTCCAGTCCCATCAACCGGATGTTCGCGTTGGAAAGCTCCGTTCTCGCCGCGTCGAGATCTTCCAGCAGCGAAAGCATCGCGTTCCACATCCTCGGGTCGCCCGGCCTGTCCGGCGATTCCCATGCGCCTCCGAGGCTCGCGTCCGCCACCGCGACAATAATGTGGGGATCCGGGGAACCCGATTCGACGCTGGCAAAACGGAATCGCATTGCGTTCAACCGGCATGCTCCATCGACGGCTTTCACAAAGAGATCGGCGTCCTCATCGCCCTGCCCCATGCTCATGATCTTCTTCAGAAGCGCCTGCATGTGAGGATATTCCGGCGGCAACGCGTGGCGGAGATCCGAGTCGCGCGCGGCGACAGGCGTCACGTGGAATAGATCGGACCAGGCAGTGTTGAAGCGCTGGAGATTCCCCTGGGAGGAGACGATGCAGATCGGGGTCGGAAGGGAGTCGAACACGGACTGATAATATTGATGCAAGGGGAGCTCCATCGCGCGAACGAGTTGTCCGAGGAGAGCTCCCGGGATGAAAGGCTTGGCCAGAACGAACGCGGCGCCGAGGACGGACTCCGGAGGGTCCGCGGTCAGAACGCCGACGGGCGCCGCGAACTCGAGCCGGAGCCGGCGCACGAGATCGGGCACGGTTTCGGCGCCGAAGCGGAGCTCCGTCAGGATGATATCGAAATCGCCGAGCTGATCGCGGTCCGACAGGGAGTCCGGGTGCGCGCATCGCGTCACCTCGAAACCGTTCGCTTCCAGGAGGATCTCGACGACATTCGCCAGGTCGTCCGCCGGTTCGATGTGCAGAGCCCGCCGCTGGGGCAATGTGGCCAGCGCTTCGCTCAGGGATCGATATGTCGCGAGGATATGTTCCATGTGCATGGACTCCACCATGACGCGATGCCTTCCGCGCGGCACGACGATCTTGAAGAGGTGCATATGAGCGCCCCATCGTTCCCGATGCGCTTTCCTGAGAGCGACCAGGACGCCCAGGTCTTCCCAGTCGAAGGATTCGAGCGAGGAAATATCGATCACGATGAACTTGGAGTTCTGGATGGCCTGCATGAGACGGCCGCGCAATTCCGGGTCGCCGGCGATCGGAGCGCGGCCCGACAGCGTCAGGACGACCGCTCGGCCTTCCTGGCGCATATCGAGCGGGCCGGTCATGGCGGGCCGGGTTGCGAGTGGAATCGCTCTTCCAGCTTCCGGAGCGTCTCGTCGGAAAGCGAGGCGCGTTCGATCCCCAGCATCTTCTCGTATTCGCGGATCTTGATCTTGAGATTGATGATCGTGGTTTCGCGGTCGAGGAAGAATCGCTGGAAGCGTTCCATTTCCGCCAGCCTTTGCTGCAGGCGGTGGCGTGTCTGGATGAGTTCGGAGATGTCCGTGAGCGTGACAAGGCAGGCCTCGCTTCGGCCCAGCTCGTCGGTGACAGAACGGCCCGTGATGAGCACAGGCATCTGATCCATGCCGCTCACCAATCCGGCGCGCCGAAGCCGCCCTTCCCAGGGCGCGGATTCCGTGACGTTACCGGCCCGGAAGGAAAGAAGCCATTGCTTGAAGCGGATTTGAGAAGGCGAGTCGAAGAGGAGGGAGGCATCCCGGCCGAAGTGAACCGCGGTAGGCTCGCCTGTCATCCGGCCCAGGCAATCGTTGGCGAAGATGATGGCTCCCCCGGTGTCCACGAGGATGACGCCTTCCGTCATGATGGAGAGCAGCGTCTGATACAGGCGTTCCGAGCGCTTCAGGAGAATCGAGGGCTTCTGTTCGTTCCCATGGGTTGTTTCCAGGACGGAGGTGATGAGAGGAAGGAGCTCGCGCGACATGCGCGCCTTGTGCAGAAAATGGGCGGCACCTCGTTCGAGCGAAGAGACAGCCAGCGCCTCGTCGTCCCGGCCGGTCAGGATGATGACGGGCAGGTCGGCATGGAGGCGCTTGATCTCGTCGAGAAACAGGAGGCAGTTCGTGTCGGGCAGTCCGTGATCGAGGAGCACCAGGTCGAATTTTGTCGTGGCGAGTTGCTTGCGAGCTTCTTCTCCGGTGGCCGCCCAGGTGACGGGAAACCGCGCGCGGGGCAGGATATCGCGCGCGAGGATCAGGTCATCCTCGTTGTCCTCGATGTAGAGGATCCAGTGCCTGTTCATTCTTTCTCCGTGCCCAGCAGGGATGTGATGGTCTCGTGCAGGGCGAAGGCGGAGACCGGCTTGTTCAGGAATGCGTCCGCGCAGCAGACCCATTCCTTTTCGATCCAGCCGCGAGGTGTATTGCCGCTCACGATGATGCTGCGAATCTTCTTCAGGACGGGATCCTGGTGGAGGGCGCGGATCACTTCGATGCCGTCGCGTCGCGGCATCCGCAGGTCCAGGATCGCGATGTCGGGCCGCGGCGCATCACGAAAGCGGCCGTGATGCTTCAGGAAGGCTATGGCCTCTTCGCCGTCGCGGACCGCGTAAGTGACGTGAGGAAGCTGTGATGCGTCGAGCGCCTCCTTCATCAGAATCCCGTCGTCTTCGCTGTCTTCAGCCATGAGAATGACGATCGGCCGGCTCTCGCTGAAGCCGTTCGTCGGCGTATCGGAGCGAAGTTCCGAACGCACGGTCAGGATGGCCTCCATGAGCGGCGCGGAGGAGACAGGTTTGGTGAGATAGCCGTTCGTTCCCAGCAGAAAACCTTCCTCGATCCAGGCGGCATCGGAGAGGGAAGTCAGCATGAGAACGGGAATCGTCCGCAGCACGGGATCCGCGCGGAGCTCCTGGAGAACTTCCAATCCGTCTTTTCTCGGCATGCGCACATCGAGCAGGATGATATCGGGCAGCGCGGTCGCGTAGCCGTTGCCGGGAATGCGGAGCAGGTCCATGGCCTCTATTCCGTCTCGTGCCGTCATCATCTCGAAGGGTTCCTGGCTGCTGGAAATCGCTTCCTGAACGAGAATGCGATCGTCATCGTTATCGTCGACCACCAGGATCTTCATCATCCGGCTCTTCATGATGCTGCCGCTTCCGGGCGATCCCGATGAACGTCACTCGGGTGCAGAAGCGCGAGCGGGATCGTGCGAGCCAGCACGTTCTTGAGGTCGTCCGTCTCGATGGGTTTCAGGAGAACGGAGGATGCGCCTGCCCGCAGCAGCGCCTCGATCTCGTGAGGATCGCGGGAGGCGGTGATTCCCACGACGATGATGTCGCGCGTGGATGGATCGGTCTTGATGAGCTTGCAGACGTGTACGCCGTTGATACCCGGCATGCGGATATCGAGAAAGACGAGTGTGGGCCGATATTGATGCACGGCGAATCCCGCCTTGAAGCCCTGGTCGGCTGTCAGGACGTCTATGTCGGGGCGGAATCCGGCGATGCGCACGCGCAGCGTTTCCAGGACGTCCGGCTCATCGTCCACTATGAGAATCCGAGGGCGGTCCGGCGCGATATCGATCGGGACATGTCGCGCGGCCGCGAATTTCTGCAGGTCATCCAAGGATATGCGACGGTGTCCTCCGGCAGTCCGATGGGATGGGATCAGTTGCGAATCAATCCATCTCTGGATCGTGCTAGGATCGACATGGAGAATTTTGGATGCTTCCAGTGTTCCAATATACTTCTTCGGCGGCATGATTTACATTATATGCACAGTATGCATGGTTTATAGGTTGGAAAAATCTGGAATGTGAAAAAAAATACAGATCGATAAGGATGCTGAATTACGGGAGGTTAAGTCTCTCCGCTGACGTATTTGCGCAATGCTTCCGCTTCTGCCTGGCAAAGTTCCGAGAGTGCGCGGATCAGGTCCTGCATCGAGACGACGCCGTCGGTCCTGCCATCCGGATTCGTTACGAAGATGTAGCGCGATCCGCTCCTGCGCATCGTCTCCACCGCGTCCTGAACCGACGTCGCCGGACTCATCCGGGGAACCTGTTCCACGAGATCATCGATGACGGTATCCGCCGACATCTTCATCCCCACGATCTGACGGCAGATGCAACGCTCCGTGATCATGCCGATGATCTCCCCGTCGCGCGTCACGATCACGGCGCCGATGTTATGCCCGTTCATGGTGGCCGCCACGTCGCAAACGCTTGTTCCCGTGGATGCCGTGACGAGTTTGCGAATGGCGTAATGACCTATCGTGCTCATGATGCCTCCCTGCGAGCCGCGTCCCTGATTTCCGGCGGGAACGTGGCTCCTTTCACGCGACGGT
This sequence comes from uncultured bacterium, assembly GCA_964499705.1. Classification (GTDB taxonomy): domain Bacteria; phylum UBA8481; class UBA8481; order UBA8481; family UBA8481; genus JBBTKW01. The sequence continues at coordinate 304,852 of CAZCME010000001.1, forward strand.
AATGGAAAATCGCCATTAATCAATGACAAATAGAAACCGCTTTTCGCCGTTCCCGTGTATACTCTCTCCCCTCAGGAGGCAGCATGAATCTCAATAATCTCTCGACCGATCGGACGGAAGGCGCCGTCATGGCCCTGAAGTTCGAGATCCCGGCCGAGGAAACGGCCAAGGGTTACAAGAAAGCCGTCAACAGCTACGCGGGCAACGCATCGATCCCCGGATTCCGGAAAGGGAAGGCGCCCGCGAAGATGGTGGAGGAACGTTTTCGCGCCCAGATCCTCGATCTCGCCGAGGAGCGCGTGCTGTCCGAAGCGATCTGGGAAGCGATCCGTCAGGCCGGTCTCAAGGACGAGGACCTTCTCACGCGCCCCAGCGTTTCGAACAAGTCGGATTTCTCTCCGGACGCCGCCATGAAAATCGAGGCGCGCATCGACTTCATTCCCGCCCTGGATGCCCAGGGCTACAAGGCGGTCAAGCTGGCGTTGAAACCCTCCGAGGTGACTCCCGAGGAGATCGAAGGCGAGCTGAAGCGGATCGCCCAGGAACATTCCTTCTTCGCTCCGGTCGATCGCGCCGCCGCGACCGGCGACAGCGTGATCATGGATTTCGAGGGGAAACTGGAGGATGGAACGCCCATCACCGAAACTCCGACACAGAACTACCAGGCGGTGCTGGGCTCCAATCGCCTCATCCCCGGCTTTGAAGACGGTCTCGTCGGAGTCAAGCCCGGCGAAAAGCGCACGCTCAATCTTCGCTTTCCCGACGACTATCCCAAGGAAAATTTTCGTGGCAAGAACTCGACGATCGATATCACCGTCACCGCGGTGAAGGAACGGCGGATGCCGGAGATCGACGATGAACTGGCCAAGGACGTCGAATCGGAAAATCTCGACGAGCTGAAGAAGAGGATCTCTCAGTTCTTCAACGAGCAGAAATCCCACGAGAACAGGGAAGAGCTCGAAGCCGACCTCCTGGACCAGCTCCGGAAGGCCAATCCCCTGGAAGAGCTGCCCGCCGTGATGGTGGAAGCGGAGATGCAGCGCCGGCGCGAGGGTTTCGATCGGATGGTGAAGAACATGCGCCTGACGCCTGAGAAATACTTCGAGCTTTCCAAGCAGACTCCCGATCAGCTCGAAGCCAACATGCTCCAGGCCGCCCGGGACACGGTCCACAGCTCCCTCGTGCTCCGCGCCGTCGCGAGGGCCGAAAAGATCGGGGTTTCGAATGACGAATTGAGCTATAGCATCGCATACATGGCCGCCCAGAGAGAAATGTCGCCCGAGGTCCTGGCGAGGCAGATTGCGGAGGAGGGGAGGATCGACCTCGTTAAATTTGATATTCTCAAGCGAAAGGCGCTACAATTTATCATTGAACATGCCGAAATTGAGGGAAGCGCGGACGAGGTGGCCCAGATCAAGGGGAAATCTCCCGCTCAACAGTCTTAAAGTCAGGTGGTCTTGACCGGAAGGTCTCGACTTGCAGAAGAGCTAGAACTGGAAAACCGGAGGCCGCATGTCACTGATACCCATGGTCATCGAACACTCGGCGCGGGGCGAGCGGGCCTATGATATCTACTCCCGGCTCCTTCGGGACCGCATCATCTTCATTGGCGAGGCGATCGACGATCATCTCTCCAATCTTGTCATCGCCCAGCTCCTCTTCCTCGAATCCGACGATCCGGATAAGGACATCTATCTCTACATCAATTCTCCCGGAGGCCTCGTGACGGCCGGGATCGCCATCTTCGACACGATGCAGTACATCAAGTGCGATGTCTCCACGATCTGCCTCGGCCAGGCGGCCTCCATGGGAGCCCTCCTGCTGGCGGCCGGCGCCAACGGCAAGCGATATGCCCTCCCGCATGCCCGGATCATGATCCACCAGCCGCTCGGCGGCGCGCAGGGCCAGGCGTCCGACGTCGCGATCCAGGCGAGGGAGATTCTCCGGATGAAGGAAATGCTGAACCAGATCCTCGTGAAGCACACGAAGCAGACGATCGAGCAGATCGAGAAGGATACCGACCGCGACAAGTTCATGTCCGCGGAAGAGGCGCAGGCCTATGGACTCATCGATGAAGTGATTTTCGAGCGGAAGGGATCTGCGAAGGTCCGTGGCGACAAGACCGAGAAGACGGAGAAGATGAAGTAATGTTCAAATTCGGGAGCGACAAGGAGCGGCTCAACTGCTCCTTCTGCGGCAAAAGCCAGGAAGAGGTCAAGAAACTCGTCGCGGGTCCCAGCGTCTACATCTGCGACGAATGCATCGACCTCTGCAACGAGATCATCCATGAAGAAGCCGACGACGCCGCGAAGAACGCGCCGAAGGGGCTGCCGAAACCCGTCGAGATCAAGATGGCGCTCGATGACTATGTAATCGGGCAGGAGAACGCGAAGAAGAGCCTCGCGGTCGCCGTGTACAACCACTACAAGAGAATCAGGGCTCCGAAGAATCCCGGCGACGAAGTCGACCTGGAGAAGTCCAACATTCTCCTCATCGGCCCGACCGGCAGCGGCAAGACCCTGTTGGCCCGCACGCTCGCCAAGATCATCGATGTCCCCTTCGCGATCGCGGACGCGACGACGCTGACGGAGGCCGGATATGTCGGCGAGGACGTCGAGAACATCCTCCTCCGGCTGATACAGAACTCCGAATACGACGTGAAGAAAGCCGAGTCGGGCATCGTCTACATCGACGAGATCGACAAGATCACTCGGAAGACCGATTCGCCGTCCCTGACGCGCGACGTCTCGGGCGAAGGCGTCCAGCAGGCGCTTCTCAAGATCCTCGAGGGCACCATCGCGAACGTTCCTCCCCAGGGCGGCCGGAAGCATCCGCACCAGGATTACGTCCAGCTTGATACATCGAACATCCTCTTCATCTGCGGCGGAGCCTTCGAAGGGCTCGACCGGATCATCGAGGAGCGGATGGGCAAGAACCAGATGGGATTCTCCGCCGATATCCGCACCAAGGACGAGAAGAAGCTGCTGGATATCCTGACGCAGGTGATGCCGACGGATCTGCTCCGCTACGGCCTCATCCCCGAGTTCGTCGGGCGGCTCCCGGTCATCGGCTGCCTCGGCAAGCTCGACGTGCCCCAGCTCGTCGAGATCCTCACCAAGCCCAAGAACGCGCTGGTGAAGCAGTATCTGAAGCTCTTCAACATGGAGAGCGTCCGCCTCATCTTCACCGACGACGCGGTGAATTCCATTGCGGAAGCGGCGATCAAGAGGGCCACCGGCGCGCGAGGATTAAGGTCGATCATCGAGGATGTCATGCTGGAGCTGATGTTCGAGATCCCGTCGCGCGAAGGCGTCAGCGAAGTCGTGATCACGAAGGATGTGATCGAGAAGAAGGGCCAGCCGATCATCACGTTCTCGAACGAGCGGCAGATGAAGTCGAGCGCCTGAGACAGGCTTAAGAAGGGAGGGCATATGGCTGGACGAATCGATCAACTGCCTCCACCGCCGCTCCCGGCCGTGGAAGCCGCGCCGCCGCCGCCCGCCGCACCCCCGCCCACGCAGAGCGTTCCTCCCCGCGAGCCCACGCCGGCGGAACAGCAGTCCGCCGAGGCGGCAGCACGGTTTGGCGTAGGAGCGCTCGTCAATACTACGGCGTAGGAGAAGCGGGAAGCACCGACATTTCGAATTTCACCGAATATTGCATTTTTCCGTAAACTCTTTTACAATTCTCCCGTCTAAGCATGCAGAGTCATCTCATGATCAAGCGATCCGCTTTTCTCACCATCGTTCTTCTGCTTTCATGCTTGGTTCCCGGCCATGCGGAACGTGATCTCTCGATCGACGGGATCTACCTGAACGGTTTTTCATCGCGCGACATCAGGGTTCAACCCGGTGAACGGATCAGCGGCAGCGTTTCCGTCACGACCTCTTCTTCATCGATTTTCCGCACCCACACAGGAGTCTGGATTCCATCTTGGGACAAGTCCCGAGGAGCCATGCGCGTCTTCATGACGTCCGCGGGCGGAGCGGAAGGCGCGCAGGTCTCTCTCGACCTCTATGCCCCCACGACGCCCGGCACGCACTACATCCTCTTCTGCTTCGACCGCAAGAACGCGAATGAAATGCATACGGAAATCCTCTCCCGCTCCGACGAACAGATCTACGCGAACGGCCGGGCGATCAGAATCTTCGTGGAATATTCCGCTTACAATCCCTTCACGAACTCCGCCTCGGGCCTTTCCACCTCCAACGTCAACTTCGCCGGCGCTGTTCCGCTCGATCTCGACGGCCGGCAGATCGCCGGTTCCGCGGGCTACGGCGCGGTTCGCGAATCCCTGTGGCGGCTCATGACGTCTTCCTCGCTCTCGTCCGATCGGGATGACGCTGTTCGCGTTCGGCTGCTCGGCGATCGACCGCAGATCGACCTGGATATGGAGATCGTGGATCAATATGGCAGGCGACGCGGCTTGTCTGAAAAGGACGGGAGTTTCGCGGAACAGGCCGTGGTCCGGGTCCAGCCGGGGGACATCCTTTACGCGCGAGTCTACGGATTCAAGCGCGGCGAGGAGGCTCCTTTCCGCATCTTCGCCGACCGCGTCTCCGTCTTCACGTCTCGCGCCGATCCTTCCAACGGGCGAGCCGTTCCCGTGTCGGACGGATTTTCCACGACGGACCGCGCAGGGGAGGACAACTTCAATCCGCGCTGGTATTCCATCAGCGTGATCCGCGAGGGTGTCATCGACGTGGAGCTCATGGGATCGAGTCCGGGAAGCGACATCGACCTCTGGGTCTACGATGACCTCGGTAATCTTCGCGCCACAAGCCGCGAACCAGGCTCGCGCCTGGAACGGGCTCGCGTCGAGTACGCGGAACCGGGAACCTACTATGTCAAGGCCGCAGCGCTCCGGCGATCCGACGAGAGCGACTACCGCATCTCCTTCAGCGTGACCGGTTCGGCGATTTCGAATCCGAGCGACAAGTATTATCGCAAGGGAGTCGATCCGGAAAGGCCAGGCGTGGAGTTCGACCTGGGCGGAGTCCGAATTCGGATTCCATAGGGGACATTCTCCAACATTGCAACATTGGGGATGAAGGAGTTATGATTTTAATGGGCTCAAATTTCCGGACAGGAGAGGAAGTCTGGGTTCGTGCAGGAGCGGCGCGGCGTATCTTCTTCTGAGTGTGACCTGGGACAGTTTCGCGAAATGGTCCACCACATCCTGGCCGAATTTCTCGCGCACAAGGTTAAGCCAGGCTGGATTCGTGAAGTAGACCTGCCAGGCCTTGTCTCGGAACGCGAGTACTTCTCCCGCGGTGAGATGCTCCGTCGGCAGCGGAAGTTGCTCATAGGAATGCTGTGAGAAATCCTGCCACTTTCCAGGCAGCGCCCAGCCGTTCTGTTTCGCGGTCTGGAAGAGACCTGATCCCGGATAAGCCATGCCGGAATAGAAATTCGCCATCTCGCAGTTCAGCTCCACCGCGAGATCGAGCGTATCCTGCATGGACTCGTAGGTATCGTCGGGCAGACCGAAGATGTAATTGCCGAGAACGTTGATGCCCGCGTCCTTCACATGCCGGACGGTGGTCCTGATGTCGTCCTCCTTGTAGCGGCCCTTGAGGACGCCGTCGCGGACGTGCTTCGAACCGGACTCGATTCCGAGGCAGAGCCATCGGAATCCGGCTCGATTCAACTTGTCCAGGAATTTATCCTTCACGGTGTCGACGCGCGCATAGGCCCAGAAGTTGAAATCGTATCCGCGCTCGATGATGAGGTCGCACAGCGTCATCACGTGCTCTTCGTTCAGGACGAACATTTCGTCGGCGATCTTGATGTTTCGCACGCCGTACTTCGTCGCCAGAGTGTCGAGCTCCGTGATGACGAAATGCGGATCCCAGTAACGGATGGAAGGCTTGCTGAAGGGCGCGTTGATGCAGCAGAACGTGCAGCGGAAGGGACATCCGAGGCTTGTGTACAGCGACGCGTACGGCTGGCGGTCATGAATGTTCTCGAAGCAGTGCCAGTTGTGAGCCCGGTAGGCTTTCATCGGCAGGAGATCCCACGCCATGCCTGGCAGGACGGACGGCAGATCTTTTTCCGGAATAACAGCGCATTCGCCCGCGAACGCGGGGCGCCCCTGGGACCGATACCAGAGACCGGGAACCCGGGCGAGGCCTGTTTCATCCGAGAGGTCCTTCAGCTGCAAAAGCGCTTCCAGCGTCAGGGGGCCTTCGCCCTGGCAGACAAAGTCGGCTTCGCTTTCCAGAAGCGACTCCCGGGGCAGGGCGGAGACATGACCTCCGATCAGGATCGTCCTGACGGAAGGGAGATTCTTACGGAACGCCTTTGCGATCTCGATGGACATGGTCATGTTCTGCGTCGATGCGGATGGCTGCTGGCCATACACCACGATCGCGGCGACCTTGCATTTCAGTTCCTCGGCGCGAGACAGGAGCTGATCGAGCGACAGACCTTCCGCTTCCTGATCGGCGATGGCGACCTCGATGGAGCGCCGGCGGAGGAAGTTGGCCATAAGCGCGGCCCAGATCGGGGGTTCGATCGCCGCGTAATCCGTCGCCAGATCCTGGTAGATCACGCGATTATTACCCGGACTCACGATGAGCACATCGGCGCGGGAATCGTTGTTCATGGGGACAGTCTCTTTTCGGGCACGTTGCCGTGCGATGATCTCATGATCGACCTCTTAATGATCCGCAGCGGCGGGCCAATTGTCAATTTCGTTCTGAAACAGAAGTGAGCGGCGGCTCGCGATAGATGCGGACAGGGCCTGATTCCCAGAGAAGTCGTTCCGGAGCCTCCACGAGATTCTCCAGCAGGCGGGAGACACTGTGTTTTCCCATGAGGAGAACGATTCCTTCGCCCGAGCGTTTCGAATGGTAATAGGGAAGCAGCTTGTCCAGGTGAGCCCTGTCATCGGTCCAGGCCGTTTCCAGTCCCGGTCGGACGGCCTGGCAGAGATAGGGACCGGGGTCATAGGCGACGAGGATTCGCTCGCCCGGCCGCGCGAGTGTCCGCATCACGCTCGTCAGTTCTTCCGTGTGCGCCGCCTTGGACGGGGTCGTGTATAGCCCCAGGTAAGGTCCGACGGCGACCTGGCGGGTCTGCCGGAACGTGGAGCCGTCGAAGCTGAACGTCGCCCAGTAATTCATCTTCGTGAGGGCCAGGGGTATGAGGGCCAGCGCCAGGAACGCGGGAAACCGGTCGCGGACCGTGCCGCCCACGCACGCGACAAGAAGCGGAAGGATTGTGGCGGCTGAAAAAAGGCCGAGCGCCGAATTGGTCCAGCCAGCGTCGCTGGCCATGGCGATGAGCGCGCCGGCCAGCAGCGACGGCAGGAGCGCACAGGCGAACAGGGTCCTGCGCGATTCGGCAGGCTGAAAGAGGAGCAACGCGCCGGAGAGGAACGCCAGGCCGATGATCACGTTGGAAGAAAGATCGTGAGGCATGGTGAAGAGGAAATGTCCCGCGCGCGGAAACCAGAACCACCACAGGGTGGAGACGATCATGACGGCGATGAGGGCGTGCTTTCGACCGGGCGTTGATCGCCACCCCGCGAGAGTCGAGGCGGCGATGACGATAAGCACAGGCCATGACTGACGCCACCCGCCGATTGCGACATCGAGAACCTTGTGCAGATCGCGCGGCCGCGTGAACATGCGCTCGTAGGCGAAGGCCCGGGGAATTCCGGTGACGAGGCCGGAACCGGCGTGGAGAAGAAAGGGAATTCCGACCATGAAGAGACCCGCGAAGGACGCCTTCAGCGATGTGACCCGCGCACGCGCGTCGCCGTCGCCCCTTTGCCATGCCACGGCTCCGTGAAAAACGAGAACGGGAAGGATCATGGGAGGGTAAGCGATGATGCCCAGGCCGTGCGCGCATCCCGAGAACGTCATGACGCGCGGAGAAACGTCCGACAGCACCCGCTGGAGACCGATGAGAGAACCGAGCGCGAAAAAGAACGCGCCCAGATTATTGTAGCCGCAGGCGGGAATGGAGAAGGGGATATAGGTCAACGGCAGGGCGGCCGCGAGGAATGCCGCTGATTTCGAACCGTCCGGCTTTGCCAGGCGAACCAACCGGAATGCCGCCAGGGCCACGAGGCATTGCAGGAGGAAAAACAGGTGGCGGAGGAAATACACGACACCATCCGTCGAACCCCGGATGGAGAGATACAGCGCGTAGAACGGCGCGGTCAGGAGCGCGGCGGATTGCCGGAGATTGACCTCGTCGATGTAGGGCTGATCGCCCAGGGCGAATCGCTGCGCCAGCACGGCATAATACGCTTCGTCGGTGAAATTGACTCCGTAGCGCAGCCGCTCATACGCCAGCCCCGCCACCAGTCCCAGCAATACGGTGGCGCCGATCTCGCCGGCCCGAAATCGCCCCTTCACTTCCAATAGTAAAGCTCGCGAAAGAACTGGGTCATGTAAGCGCCACCCCAGCGGATCACCTGCAGCTTCGCCACGCCGCCGATGCGCCTGGGTTCGTCGGCGGGAATTTCGCCGATCTTCACCTTCCGCTTGGCCGCCCGCACGGAAAGCAGCGGCTCGATTCCCATGACCGTGAACCATAACTTCTCCGGCGCGTAACTTTCGTCCTTATGAAGATCGAGCTCGTAGAAGAGATTCGTGCGGTAGGCCCGGAGCATGACCATGGCATCCGTATAATTCGCTCCGTGCAGGAGGTTGACCGTTCCCGTGAAGATGTGATTACCGAATCCCGTAATGACTCCGTCGTCCTCGCTCCGGGCTCCGTGCAGATACCGCGATCCGATCACCATGTCATAGCCTTCCTTCATCTTCTCGATCAGCTGCGGGATCGCGCCGGGGACGGAATTGCCGTCGGGGCTGAAGGTGATGACGATATCGCTCCTGATCAACGGCCAGGCTTCGATGAAGGCGAAACGAATGCCCTTCTTCTTCTGGATATAGACTTCGTATCCCTGTTCGCGCGCGTATTCGGCCGTGCCGTCGGTCGAATTGCCGTCGACCACGAGTATCTGGTCCACCCACTCGCGCTTGATCTGGGGCATCAGGATCTTCATGCCGATGAGCTCGTTCAGAGTCGGGACGAAGAGAGTGACGGTCGGCTGCGGCATGCGGCCACTATAAAGGATGAGTGATGAAACTGTCGCGACTTTTTGAGATAATGCAAACATGTTGCCACGCTACGTGCTCCTCGATCGCGACGGAGTCATCAACACATACCAGCCGGGACGATATGTGAACAGTCCCGGCGATCTGAAGTTCATCCGCGGTTCGCTCGCGGCGATACGGAGCCTGACCGAAAAGGGGATCGGGATCGTCGTGATATCCAACCAGGCCGGCGTGGGCAAGGGGCTCATGCGCCGGGAAACACTGGATGATGTGACGCGCAAAATGCTGAAGACCATCGAGGAAAAGGGGGGGCGGATCAGGGAGGTCAAGTATTGCTGTCATGAGCCGGATGCGGGATGTCGCTGTCGGAAGCCCGCACCCGGCATGATCCTCGAGGCCGCGAGAAGGCACAAGTTCAGGCCGGCGGACGTTGTCTTCATCGGGGACAGCCGGACGGATATCGAGGCCGCGGGAGCGGCGGGGTGCCCGTCGATTCTCGTGTTGTCGGGTCAGCAGAAAAATCCCGATTTCGCCGATTGGCTGGTGAAACCCGATGCGATCGAGCGAAATCTTCAGGCGGCGGTGCGGATGATTTTCGCGGGGAACTGGCGACCGCGCCGCGCCCGTTCCGGCCGCGTGCGCGCGAAACGGACGAGATGACGATCGAGCTGCTCGGCGAGTACACTTCGGGTCGCATCGCCGATTGGCTCGATGCCTGCCAGGGCATGCGCGCCCGGCTCGATTCGATGCGGGGTACCGTTCTCGTGGCTCATCATGGCGATTGCGACGGCATCGTCGGCGGCGGCCTGCTCGGCCGGTATCTCGGCGACCGCGGACTAGCCGTGCGATACGCCTCCGCGGCGGAATTCCGATCCGGCGACTACCCTTATTTTCACGAGGAGTCCGGCGCCTGCGAGACCGGCGTCTTTGTCGAGGCCCAGGGGATGCCTCCGGAATATCGCCGGTTCGACGCGAAGTTCCTGAACATCGATCATCATCCTCATCCTCCCGAGCCGATCATTTCGAGAATGCTCAATCCACGGACCTTCGAGATCGAGCCGAATCCCGCGATCGGTTTCGTGATTTATGAGCTTCTGTCGGACGCGCTTCCTCACGGCGCGGCATGGCTTGCGGCGCTCGCGTCCATCGTCGACTATTGTCCACTTCCCGCCCGCCCGCTCGAAAGTCGCGAGGCGGCGCATCTTCTAAAAATAGACGAGCTCCGCGACACCTTTCTCGCATCCCAGTACGTATTGCCGTTCACGACGGAACTTGCCGCGCTCATCGCGACGATGCCTTCCCCGGATCAGCTCCTGGCGGCGGAGCCTTTCCGTTCGCGGCGGATCCTGTTTGCCGGGAAGATCTCTGACGCGATGGCGAACGCGACGAATGAAGCGGGCCTGGTCGTGGCGCGGACGCGGGCGGGTGAATTCCGGATCGCTTCACCTCTGGCGAATCGCCTGTCCGACCGGCATCCTTCAAAATGTGTTGTCGTCATTGAGGAATCCGACGATACTTCAAGGCTGTCCGTCAGACAGCGACGCGCAGGCGTCAACGTGGGACGAATCCTGGGGGAAATCGTCACACGTCTCGGCTCGGGAGACGGAACGGGACACGAAAAGGCGGGATCGGCCCGGATATCCTCCTCGCAGGTCGATGAATTCCTGCGGATTTTGGAGGAGAAGATTGAACAACACGACACTCCGGGTTCTTAGAAGAGATCTCGCCGGCAAGAAAATCCACGGAAGCGAATTGAAGCGCATCGTCATCGACGGCTGCCAGCAGCTCGCCGCGGTCGACATTCACGAGGCCGTCGGCGATGAGCTCGCCATGATTCAGAACCAGGGGCTCCGCGATTTCATGTACCGGCTCCTGGAACGAATGCCCCGCTATTTCTGGCATGTCCCCGCGTCCATCATGGGCTTTCACGACATCGGCAGCGACAACATGATGGGAGGACTGATCCGCCATTCCAAGAAAGTCGCCCGCGTCGCTCAGAGAATCGGGGAACCCTACGGACTGGATGGATATGCGGACGACTTCATCGTTACGGGACTCCTGCACGATTCCTTCAAATACGGCATCGACGGCAATATCCCCAAGGGGGAGGACCATGCGACCTTCGCCGCGCAATGGTACGAAAAGAACAATATATTCAACGATCGGCCTCACATCCGCGGAATGATCCGGACTCATCTCGGTCGATGGGGACTCGTTCCGCCGCAGAATAATCTCGATTGGGCATTTCATATCGCCGATTTCGTCGTGTCCCGCGGCGCGGCGCCCTCGTTGAAGCCCGCGAAATACAGCGTCGTTCTCCCCGCGCGAAAATAGTCGCGCGGGTCGCCGCCCTGTTCTCTACGGCGCTCCGATCCTGACCCGGATCGTCATGCCCGCCGAGGGTACCTGCATTTCCAGGTAACCGTCCTCCGGCCGCGCCGGCGCGTTGTCGTAGCGGTACACGAGCAGGGACCGGTTCTCGAAGGATGCGATGTTGGTCTCGATGGGAAACCTCTTTTCCATCGTGAAGGGGCCGTTCCGAAGGAAGTCGCGCAACCATCTCGTGTGCGCCAGGCTGAGCCGCGGCTCCACCTCGTCCTCGATCACGATGCGCGCGACGGCGTAACGATTCAACATCGAGGTCAGTTCCGTTTCGGTCGTGATGAGCGGGTAGGATGCGAGGGCGCCGCTTGCGGTGGTCGTCAGCATCTTGCTGCCGCGGAGCACGATGGCTTTCCGTTCTCCGGCGGCCCTTCGCATGTGAAACACGAAATTGGCGCTGTGGTAGCCGTCGAAGAGGAGTGGCCTTCCGTCGCCTTGCTCCGCGCAATAACGCGCGGCGTCATCATACCCATCGATGAACGCGATCGGTTCGCGGGCGCCTTGCACCAGGAGCATGACCAGGATGAGCGCCGCGGCGACGCGGACGACGACGCCATCCAGGCGCGCCGCCGCGATCCCGGCCAGCGCTGAGACCGCCGGCACGACGAAGGTGGCGAACCGGATCGTCTTGATGGGCAGGTAGGAAAAAGTGATGTACCAGGAGAGAACCCACAGCGCGAGAAAGACAAGAAACCGCCATTCCCGCGCGCGCTCATCTCGTCGTCGAACAAGGGACATGATCGCGGCGAGGAGCGCGAGGGTGATGACGGCGGGATGAATCGCGACGGACAGGGAACGGGTCCATTCGAGCCAGTAATCGAGCGTGTTCATGGCATAGCCGTAGGTTCCGGGAGTCAACTGAACGGTTCCGTAGTGACCGTGGCGGATGGTCAGGAACGCGAGCGGCGCCATGAGGACCGAGAAGAGCGCGGCGGAAAACCGGACAGACTTGTCCCGGACGAAAGCGCGCGGCCCCATGCTCAACAGGCCGTGGGCGACAAGAGGCAGCAGCAGGAAACCCGCGGGCTGCTTGGCGTGGATCGCTCCGGCCAGCGCGACCCCCCCGGCGGTCCCGCCCCCAAGGTGCGCGGCTG
>CAZCME010000001.1:317411-342196 GCA_964499705.1 uncultured bacterium
GACCGCGCCGCCCCGCGCCCCCGCCGGGGGGGGCGCGCACCAGCGGCGTCCTCGCCCGGTGAATTCCATCCAGGCCATCGCGGCCAGGCTCATGAACAGCAGCGATGGAATTTCCAGCATGGCTTCGCGCGACCAGCGGATGACCTCGATGTTGGTCGCCAGAAACGCCGTCGCGAAGAACGCGACGCGTTCATCCATTTCCCGGCGGATGAGAGCATGGAACGCGAGGAGATGGGCGATCGCGTAAAGAAGCACGAGGCCGCGCGCGACCGCGGCGGAATCGCCGAGAAGCAGGTGGAAGGGCACGAGCGACAGGGGGTAGAGCGGCGGATAGATGACGAGTCCCAGGGAGGGATAACGCGCGAAATATTCGATGGCGTATTCCTTCCATCGCGAGGGGGCCGGATGGTCACGCAGAAGGTCCGTGAAGAAGATTCCGTCCATCGCGTGAACGGCGGCATCGGTGTCCGCGAAGCAATCCTCTGTCAGGCCCGGCGCGTTGAGACAGACCGAGACGGAAAGAATCAGGAGTAGCGATACGATTTCGCGCCGGCTCATGTCAGAACATCCTGCGCAGCCGGCCCGCCGGCGTGTCGGCGGGCGGCAGGACGTAGATCAAGGCGTCCGGCACGTGCATCGGCTCCAGCGTGAGGTCCTCTCTCCCCACCGTCTCCGCGAGCATCAGCCTGGAAGGGCGGTGGCTCCTGTTCGAAATGACATGCGTCGGCGAGTCGGGCAGGTAGAACGTGAAACCGAAATTGCGCGCGTAGCCGGGATCGAAGAGGATCACGGTCAATGTATCGGCGCGGGGAATGAAGGAGCGCGGCAATTTCTCTCCCCCGAGGAAGTAGCGGATATGAAGCGGTTCTTCCGAGAAATAATGAGGCGCGGGAAATCGGTCCACCGCGCGGGCCAGGATCTCCTGCTGATCGGAGTGCATCGTCCTCAATTCCATCAGCGTGCCTGACCGGATCAACAGGGTGATCGTCAGGAGTGCGCCGAGGAGGACGGATCCGCGGCGGAAGCGCCGGGCGCAATGATCCAGGAAAAAGGCCGCGAGGATCAGGACGAAGGGAAGCGCGGGAGCGACCGCGCGCCCCCAGCGAAAGCCGCTGTGATGGTCCTGGTCATAGAGCGATGCGACCGCGAGGACGAAGCAGGCGTAGAGTCCCAGAAGCGAAGCATGGGGCGAACGACGCCTCAACGCGAGAAAGAGACCGGCCAGAAACGAGATCGTGATGATGAGCGATTCCGTGTGCACAAGGAAGCTCAGGCCGAACCAGGGGCGGTTGAACGCCATATGACCGATGTCGGTCTTGTGGCGGTGCAGAAATTGCTCGAAGTAGGTCATGAAACTTTCGCCCTGTCCCGCGATGTGAAGCAGGGCGCGGAGAACCTGGTAGAAGGTTTCCACCCCGGCGATGGGCAGCGAGAGGCCCGCGACCAGGAACGCGAGGCGCGGGATGGAGCGGTGCTTTGCCGCATCCCATGCCAGGAAGAACGGAACGGACATCGCCATGCGGGATTGCGCGATGATAGCCAGGCCGAACGAGAGACCGCAGAGGAAGAGTCGCGGGCGGGCGGAATCACCCAGGTAGATCCATACCGCCAGGAGGAGGAAGAAGACCGCGTCGACTTCCGCGAGGAGCGTCCTGGAGTGGAAGATGTGGGAGGGAGAAAACGCGAGAAGGAAGGCGGCAATCAGTCCGACGCGACCGGCGGATCCTTGCTCGTCGAAGACCGCGGCCCGCCGGGCGATTTCATGAACGAGGATCACGGAAGCAAGGCCGAAACCGGCCATGATCCAGAGCGCCATAGGCACGGACGATGCCGCAGCCAGAATCAGGACATGCAGGGGCCTGGCCATCCCTTCCACGACCGATGGGGACGTCGGCGTCGCGGCAGACGCGCGCGTGGAAACCTCGCGAATCTGCTCGCGGAGAGTTCCCGCTTCGAGGAGATATCGCGCCTCGTCGAACATGAAGAAGCCCTGGTCGTGGAGGCCATGCATGCGCAGATCGGCCGCGACCACGAGCAGGGCGGCCAGTAGAAGAACGGTTCTATTCATAGAGCTCGAAAAATTCCGTTTCGCCCGTCTTTCGGCACGTTTTCCTGATGCGGTCGACAACGGCCGATTCTCCTTCGCGAATGAGCGCGCGCTGGAACGGCAGGAGCACAACCCAGTGCTTCTGGACAATGAAAGTCACGGAGCCCCTGATGGAATCGACATCATCCAGCACGCGCTTCATCAGCGCTTCGCCGCGAAGCTCAGGATCGATCGGCCAGTCGGTGGAGAGCGGATTACGCTGCGGGCTCGTCACCCAGAACTGCGTGCACTCAGGGACGACAGCGTAACGACGACCGGAGACGCGGAGCGAATCGGTCAGTCGCGTGAGGTCGGAAAGAAACGCATGCGTGTTCGGATTTGTCCGGATGAGCCTTGCCCCCGGAAGGGCATCTCCGAGTTCATGCGTCAGGTATTCCGCGTTCAGGTCGCAGTTGATCTGGGCGACGCGCCCGCGATGAAAAGCGTAGAGGGAGACGAGAAGCGACAGGACGATCGCGCGACGGAAGACAGGCACGCCTGATCCCGTGCGCTTCCGCTCGAGTTCCATCATGCAGGCGGCGAGGGCTATGACAAGCGCGGATGCGATGAGCGACGGCTGCGGATGGCCTTCCGAGATGGCCGCTCCCCAGCCCATGATGAGGACCAGCGAGAGGAAGCGAAACAGGGACGTCGATAGCCGAAACAGGAACGGCAATGCCAGGATCAGCACGCCGAAGAGAAACCAGCCCATGCTGGATTCGGTGTCGGTGAATGGAAGAATGAATGCGCTGTACAGAAGGGCGAGCGCATGGAGAAGATTTCCGAAAAGCCGGATCGTGGGGCGCTTCGAGTTGCCGGCGACGGCGGCCGCGCCGCCGATCAGGAGACCCTGCAGGAAGGGCATGGGAAATCCCAGGAAAGGAAGGAGCGCGGGGACGAGGCTGCCCTTGTGACTGGTCATCTGAACGACCATGTCATGAAGGCCTCCGGTCGCGGCCATGGCCGCGAGGTAGAAGGTTCCCGGAAGCGCCACGAGGATCCAGGATCGAAGACGAAATAATTCTCCCAGGGCCAGGAGAAGCAGCGGGATCGGAAAGACATAGTTCTGGCGAAAGATGGTGGACATGCCGATGAAGATCATCCCCAGCCAGGAGAGCCGGGGCTGAAACAGGTGGAGAACGATACCCAGGGACAGGAAGAAGAGCGCGTCATAGGTGTTCCAGGGCATGATGGGGAAGGAATTTGTGGCGGCGAGAAAAGCGATGGCGGCGACGATGAGGCGTCGCCGGGCGCATTGAAATTCCGTGCTGAAATGGCGGGCTATGAGAATCCAGAGCCAGGTCGTCGCCGCGACCTCGAACCAGGTCAGCAGCCGTGACCACCAGATGAGATTCTCGCCGGCCCACAGGAGCAAATGCGCGTGAAGAATCTGCGTGCCGACCGGGCGGAGCGAAATATAGTCCCTGTGGGGGATTTCACCGTCCAGAATGCGACGGCTTCCCGAGAGCATGTAACCCTCGTCCGTGGGACAGAATCCGAGGTTGCCGTAGAGGACGTGCACGATGAGACCGGCGGCCAGGACAAAGAGCATTCCCTCCACCAGCATGCGCTTCATGAGTTCGAAACAATCCTCATCGTCGCTCGTCGGCTGGCGAGGCGCGCGAGGGCGGCGACCGTGACAGCCTGCAACGCAAGCGTGGATGGGTACATGTACCGGAAGTCCGGTGCTGGAGATGTGGCCAGGTAGGAAAAGTAATAGAGAAGCGGGAAGGTCAGAAGCGCCGCCTGGCGCCCGTATTCCGGTTTCCCTGTTTTCCTGTAAAGAATGAGAGCGCAGAGAACCCAGCCGGCATTGAGGCAGAACCATGGTCGATGAGTGGCGAGGAGGATGCGGATCCATCGATATTGCGAAAGCACGTGAGAATACTCGATGATCAGGTTCCTCACGGGCTCCATGGAGCCGTTCATTTCCAGCCCGAGACGATTGTTGCCCAGACCCTCCAGATGCCACAGCGTCGTTTTTTCCCAGCTGAGAACATTGGAAAAAGAAGCCAGTTTGACGCCGAGGAAGGCCATCGGAGCGTGCATGATGAGCGTGCGATAATCCCTGTTGACCTTTTCCTGATCACACGGGAAGGAGAAGCCGTAGAAGAAAATGCGTTCGAAGAAATCGCCCGGTCCGGCGAATATGGGGGCGACCACATCCCGTGAATAGGGAATGAGATCGGCCACGTCCGGCCGCATATGGCAAACTGCCGCGAGATCGTATACCTGCAGGGTCGTGATCTTGTTGAGGGGTTGGATATGAAATGCGGAGTAGATGCCGGCGCGTGCCGGCAGATACAGGAGAATCGGAATGAGCATGACGAGCGCGTGGCGCGCGCGAAGCCCGAAACATTTCCAGAGAAGGAAACCCGACCAGGGCAGGAGCATGGCGGCATTGTCGCGGACGAAACAGGCAAGAATCGAAGCCAGGGCTCCGATGCCGGCCGCAAGCTTCGGCGCGCCCCCAGCCCGCAAGCCCAGAATGCCTCCCCAGAGAAAGGCGACCGCGATCCAGGAATCCTTCCAGAATGTCATCATGTAGAAGCCGAGCGGCGGCAGGGCGACCAGAAGAAGGTGAGAGACCAGGGCCGGGACGGGGTGACCGGTGATTTCCCGAAGGAGCAGGTACAATCCGAAACCGAAAGCCATGCACTGGAGAAACATCAGGGTGTCGATGTCGCCTCCGACGTGCATCACGGCCGACAGCATGATCGACGGCAGGGGAGGATGCCAGTCCGAGAAGACGAGAGTGGCGGCTTCCTCATATTGGGTCAGCGAATCGGGCGACATGAGGGCGGGGCGGAACGTGGCCCAGAGGAACACATTAATCGTGAAAACGACTGCGACGGCGGCGCCTTCGAGGATTCGATTCCTTCCTGGAAATGGGCCGGTTTCGATGCGGTGGGTGTCAGGCACGGAAATTGTCCAGAGCGTACACCAAATCGGGAGGTGAGGAAATCTTTGCGTGGGCCATGTGGACGGACTCGTGGAAGGAGCCTGGTGTTGGAGTCGTTACGCTCTCGATTCGGCGCGCGCCCCTGAACTTGTCACGTCAGTCCGCGGCCTTTATCCTTGTCAGGTCACCTTCACGATGATGTCGCCGATGATGTCCGCCGCCTCGTCGCCGCGGTCGGCGCAGTTGGAGAGATGCCGGTAGATCTCGCGCATCTTGATGATCTCCACGACGTCGGTCGTGTCGAACATGTGCGCGAGCGCTTCGCGATACCGGTGCTCCACGAAATTCTCCGCCTTCTTCGCGCGGATGAGGTGTTCCGCCGCGTCTGCGGGCTTCTTTTCCAGCAGCGCGACCGCCAGGCTGATCTCCTTGGCGGCGTTCGCCAGCGCGCCCGTCATCTTCGTGATGAAATCGTTGGGCTTCACCTTGAAGAGAAGCATTTCCTCCACCGTCGACTTGGCGTAGTCGATCATGTCGTCGATGGCGCGGGAGAGCGCGAAGATGTCCTCGCGGTCGATGGGCGTGATGAAGGACTGGTTCAGCTCCACGATGAGCGTGCGCCTCAGCTCGTCCGCTTCGATCTCCAGGATCTCGACGCGTTTTTCCTTGTCGGGAATCGGATCGAGGATGTAATCGTGGAGAGCGATCAGGCCTTCCTCGGTCTTGGCCGCCTGGTCCCGGAGCATTCTGTAGAAATCGCGCTTCGGGGGGAAGAATAATTCTCTGAAGCCCATCTTTGTGACTCCTTTAAAAAAATGATCGCGCGATATGAAGCGCGCCATACGTCGCCGCGGCGACCGCCGCCGACGCCGGGATCGTGACGAACCATGTCGTCACGATCTCGATGGCCTTGAACCACCGGACCGCCTTCATCCGGTCCGCGGCGCCGACTCCCATGATGCTGGAGGAGACCACGTGCGTCGTGGAGACGGGACCGCCCATGAGGGCCGCGCCGAGGATGACCGTGGCGGAGGTCACCTGCGATGAAAAGGCGTGGATCGGACGGAGCCGGTAGATTCCGGATCCCACCGTCTTGATGATGCTCCAGCCGCCAAACGCCGTTCCCAGGCCCATGGCGGTGGCGCAGCAGAAGATGACCCAGTAGGGAACGATGAATTCGGCGAGGTAACCGTAGGTCACAAGGACCATGGTGATGATGCCCATCGATTTCTGCGCGTCGTTGGCTCCGTGAGACAGCGCGAGTCCCGCCGCTGAAACAAGCTGCGCGCGCTTGAAGACGACGTTGATCCGGGGGCCCTGGCCGCGGCAGAGAAAGGCGATGAACTTCTTGCAGACGTAGCCGATGGCGAGTCCGATGAGCGGGGAGGTGACGAGGACCGTGATGATCATGATCAATCCGTCAAGCTTCAGCTTGTCGAATCCTACCCCCGCCCAGACGGCTCCGACGATACCTCCCACGAGCGCGTGGCTGGACGAGGAGGGAAGGCCCCACTTCCAAGTGATGAGGTTCCAAGCGATGGCGCCGGAAAGCGCCGCAAAGGTGATCCAGACCGTGATGACGCTGGCATCCACGATTCCCTTGCCCATGGTTTTGGCGACGGCGGTGCCGAAGAGAAAAGGACCGATGAATTCGCAGGAGGCGGCGATGAAAAGAGCGGCCTCCGGCGTCATCGATCGCGAGGCGATCATGGTCGCAACGACATTGGCCGCATCGTGGAATCCGTTGAGGAAATCGAAGACGATGGCGAGGATGACGACGATGATGACGACGACAAGTGCTGCGCTCATGGAGCCGATCAGCATAAACCCGGAGGGCTTGGAATGTCAAAGGATTCGAGAATTCAGAATTCCCTGATCGTCGAGGATTAAACCACGAAATACACGAAACACACGAAAGAAAAGTCGGGGTTTGCAGGGAGGTTTGCCTGGCCTGGATTGGCCACAAATGGCCATGAATACATAATATATCTGTTCGAATTCCGAGCTCTTTACGGCCGAAATCGATTTGAAGTAACGAGTTCATGGGAATCACGTTTTTTCGTGTGTTTCGTGTGTTTCGTGGTTTTGAATTTTTCCATGACAACTCCCTTCCCAACATCGGGGACTCACCCCTCCCGCATTTCTACTTTTAGGAAATCCGCGGTGGAAAATCGGGAGATGAGGCGGTGAGAGTCCCGCTGATACGGCCCGAATGTTGCAGACCTTACTCCGAGGGGCAATCGAATACGGAGGGCAGTTATGGCTCGCAGAATGGTCACGATCGACGGGAATGAAGCAGCGGCGTATGTGGCGCACAGGACGAACGAAGTCATCGCCATTTATCCGATCACGCCGTCGAGCGGGATGGGCGAGCTGTCGGATGAATATTCCGCGCGCGGCCAGAAGAACATCTGGGGCACCGTGCCCTCCGTCATCGAGATGCAGTCCGAGGGAGGCGCGGCGGGCGCCGTCCACGGTTCCCTTCAGGCCGGGTCCCTGACGACGACGTTCACGTCCAGCCAGGGCCTTCTGCTGATGATTCCGAACATGTACAAGATCGCGGGCGAACTGACATCCGCGGTCTTCCACATCGCGGCCCGCGCCCTGGCGACGCATGCGCTCTCGATCTTCGGAGATCACAGCGATGTCATGGCGACGCGTTCGACGGGATGGGGCATGCTCTTCGGGAACAACGTCCAGGAGGTGATGGACTTCGCGTGCATCGCGCAGGCCGCTTCGCTCGAGGCGCGCGTCCCGTTCATGCATATCTTCGACGGATTCCGTACGTCGCACGAGGTGCAGAAGATCGAGCTCCTCGACGACCTCGTGCTCCTGACGATGATGGACGAGAAGCTGATCCGCGCGCATCGGGAACGCGGCCTGACGCCCGACCGGCCCGTGCTGCGGGGCTCCGCGCAGAACCCGGACGTCTTCTTCCAGGCGCGCGAGGCGGCCAACGGATATTACACGGGCGCGCCGCGGATCGTGCAGAACGTGATGGACAAGTTCGCCGCGTTGACGGGCCGCGCCTACAAGCTCTTCGATTACTGTGGAGCTCCGGATGCCGAGCGTGTCATCATCATGATGGGCTCGGGATGCGAGACGGCGGAGGAGACCGTCGCGTTCATGAACGCGCGGCACAACGAGAAGGTCGGTTTGTTGAAGGTCCGGCTCTACCGGCCTCTCGACGCATCGGCTCTCATCGGAGCCCTGCCGAAATCCGTCCGCAGCATCGCGGTGCTCGACCGGTGCAAGGAACCCGGCGCGGCCGGCGAACCCCTGTACATGGATGTCGTGACGGCGTTGGCCGAATCCGCCGAGGAGTGGCGCCTGCCGTTTGTGACGATGCCGCGCGTGACCGGCGGCCGATACGGGCTTTCCTCCAAGGAGTTCACGCCCGCGATGGTGAAGGGCGTCTTCGATAATCTCGTTTCTCCTTCGCCGAAGAAGCATTTCACGGTCGGCATCCACGATGACGTGACCCGCCTCTCCCTGGACTGTCCGCGGACGTACAGCATCGGCGCCGACGACGTCGTGCGCGCGGTTTTCTGGGGTTTGGGCGCCGACGGGACGGTCAGCGCCAACAAGAACTCCATCAAGATCATCGGCGAGGATACTCCCAACTTCGCGCAGGGATATTTCGTGTACGACTCCAAGAAAGCCGGAGCGGTCACCATCTCGCATCTGCGGTTCGGTCCGCGTCCCATCAAGAGCACATTCCTCATCACGCGCGCGAATTTCGTCGCGGTGCATCAGTTCGGATTTCTGCGGCGCTATAACGTTCTCGATCTCGCCGACACCGGAGCCGTGCTCCTGTTGAACGCGCCGTTTCCCGCCGGCGAGGTCTGGGATAATCTTCCCCGCCCGATCCAGCAGCAGATCATCGCCAAGAAACTGAAGCTTTACGCGATCGATGCCTACGATGTCGCGAAGCGGACCGGAATGGGTGTCCGGATCAACACGATCATGCAGACGTGCTTCTTCGCCATCAGCGGCGTGCTGCCGCGCGAGGAGGCCATCGAGCGGATCAAGGGCGCGATCAAGAAGACGTACGGCAAGCGCGGCGAGGCCGTCGTGAAGAAGAACTACGACGCCGTGGATGCGACGATCAGCCACCTCTCGCAGATCGAGATTCCCGCGGAGGCGGCGGGCCGGATCGAGCTGATTCCCGCGGTTCCGGAAAACGCGCCCGCCTTCGTGCGGGATGTGACGGGACGGATCGTGGCCGGCCTCGGAGACCAGCTTCCTGTCAGCGCGATGCCGGTCGACGGCACATTCCCGACGGGGACGACGAAGTGGGAGAAACGCGGCATCGCGCTGGAAGTGCCGGTGTGGGAGACGGATCTCTGCATCGAGTGCGGCAAGTGCGTCCTCGTCTGCCCGCATGCCTGCATCCGGGCGAAGGCGTACGACGCGAAGCATCTCGAAAACGCGCCGGCGACCTTCAAGCACATGCCGGCGAAGTGGACGGAGCTGAAGGACAGGAAGTACTCGATCCAGGTCTCCACGGAGGATTGCACGGGATGCAGGCTCTGCGTCGAGGTCTGCCCCGCGAAGGACAAGTCGAATGTCTCCCGCAAGGCTCTCAATATGGCGGACGTCAAACCCATCGTGGAATCCGAGCGGACCAACTGGGACTTCTTCCTGAACCTGCCGGAGATGAAACTCTCCGGCGGCGAATTGAAATACAACAACGTGAAAGACGTCCAGTTGCTGAGGCCGCTCTTCGAATTCTCCGGAGCGTGCGCCGGTTGCGGCGAAACGCCGTATCTGAAGCTTCTCAGCCAGCTTTTCGGCGATCGCGCCGTCATCGCGAACGCGACGGGGTGCTCCTCCATCTACGGAGGCAATCTCCCGACGACACCCTGGACGAAGAACGCGGAAGGACGCGGGCCGGCGTGGAGCAATTCGCTCTTCGAGGATAACGCGGAGTTCGGGCTGGGAATGCGACTGGCGATCGACCGCCAGTCCGATTACGCCCGCGAGCTCGTGAAGCGATACAGCGCGATCCTCGGCGATGAGCTGACCGCGGGTCTTCTGGAAAATCGCCAGGCGAACGATCAGGAGATCGAGCAGCAGCGGATTCGAGTCGCGCACCTGAAGGAGAAGCTGAAGGGCCTGGACGAGCCCGCCGCGCGCGATCTGCTGGGAATGTCGGACGCGCTCGTGAAGCGGAGCGTCTGGATCGTGGGTGGCGACGGCTGGGCGTATGATATCGATTTCGGCGGCCTGGATCATGTGCTCGCCTGCGGATTGAACGTCAACATCCTCGTCCTGGACACGGAGGTTTATTCCAACACTGGCGGGCAGGCTTCGAAGGCGACCCCGATCGGCGCCGTCGCGAAGTTCGCCTCCGCCGGCAAATTGAGGCCGAAGAAGGATCTCGGCGCGATGGCGATCGCCTACGGTTCCGTCTATGTCGCATCCGTCGCGATGGGCGCCAAGGACGTCCAGACCGTGCTCGCGTTCCAGGAAGCGGAGTCGTACGACGGCCCCTCGCTCATCATCGCCTACAGCCACTGCATCGCCCATGGAATCGACATTTCCAAGGGGCTCGACCAGCAGAGGCTCGCCGTCGCATCCGGCCAGTGGCCGCTGTACCGGTTCGATCCGCGGCAGGCGGATCGAGGAGCGCATCCGATGAAGCTCGATTACGCGGAGCCGAAGATCCCGGTGCGGAACTATCTTGCGAATGAAGCGCGCTTCGCGATGCTCGGAAAATCGAATCCCGAGGCCATGGAACGATTCGTGACCCTGAGCCAGGAAGGCGCGCAGCAGCGCTGGAAGAAATACTCCGCGCTCGCGTCGCTGAAGCCCTCCGAGGAGAAATAACATGGATCTCTCGACGTATTACCTGGGACTGAAACTGAAGCACCCGCTCGTCTGCGGAGCGTCGCCCCTCTCCCGCGATCTCGACGGCATCCGCCGCCTGGAGGATGCGGGCGCATCGGCGATCGTCCTGTTCTCGCTCTTCGAGGAACAGCTCACGGCGGAGGAGAATTACATCGACCACTATCTCACCTACGGCGGCGACAGCTCTCCGGAGGTCCAATCCTATTTTCCCGAGGCGGACAAATATCTCGTCGGGCCGGACGGATACCTGGAACTGATCCGGTCCGCGCGCGAGGCCGTCCAGGTCCCGATCATCGCCAGCCTGAACGGCGTCTCCACGGGCGGATGGGTCGACTTCGCGCGGCGGATCGAGGAAGCCGGCGCGAACGCGCTGGAGCTGAACGTCTACTTCATCCCGACGCAGGATTCCATTTCCGGCGCGGAAGTGGAGCATGTGACCATCGATGTCGTGAAGGACGTGCGCGCCGCCGTGAAAATTCCGGTCGCCGTGAAGCTGAGCCCGTATTTCAGCGCGCCCGCCAACCTCTGCCGGCGCCTGGCGGACGCCGGCGCGAATGGACTCGTTCTCTTCAACAGGTTCTACCAGCCGGATTTCAATCTCGAGGATCTGAGCGTTGTCCCGAACCTTCGCCTCTCCAGTCCGAACGAGCTGCTGTTGCCGTTGCGGTGGATCGCCGTTCTCTACGGCCGCGTCCAGGCGGATCTGGCCGTCTCCACGGGCGTGCATTCCGCCGAGGACGTCATCAAGGCTATGATGGCCGGCGCCCGCGCGACACTTCTTGTGTCCGCGCTGCTGAAAAACGGGATCGCCCGTATCGGAACGCTCCAGTCGGAAATCGCGGAATGGATGGCGAAGCATGACTACTACTCGATCAGGCAGATGCAGGGCAGCATGAGCCTCGGCCACGTCGCGGAGCCCGCCGCGTTCACGCGCGCGAACTACATGAAGATGCTCCAGTCCGTCACTCCCGACCCCACGGGGCGGATGGTCTAAAGGAAAAACCTCATCACCGCAGGAATCTGACGGCCTCCGTCGATCGTTCCCGCCGGGAACGCATGTGAGAGTCGGAAGGCTTCATTCGTCATGTCGAGAAAAGCTTTCGATGTCGCGCGCGTCCTCCGATAACATCCGCGTGGTCATACAGGAGGACAACATGGTCAAACCGGTCATCAACATCTCGGAAGTGGAGCTTCAGCCGCGGCCTGCCGCGATGGCGGCGACGGGAGAGGCCGCCGGAAAATACGATGCGCGCATGGGGATGGTCGCGCCGCGCATCGGCGCCCGGAAGCTGGGATACAACGTCACCGCCGTTCCGCCGGGCAAGCGGGCATTTCCCTGCCACAATCACCTCGCCAACGAGGAGATGATCTTCGTCCTGGCAGGCGCCGGCGAAGTCCGCATCGGGGATGCGACCCATCCGATCCGCGTCGGCGATTTCGTCGCGTTCCCGCCGGGCGGCCGGGATACGGCTCATCAGGTGATCAACTCCGGAACGACGGAACTGAAGTATCTGGCTGTCAGCACAAGGATCTATCCTGAAGTCTGCGACTATCCCGACTCCGGAAAGTTCGGCGTCCTCGCCGAGCGCCCGTCAGGACCGGACGGGACCCCGGAGATGTTTCGTTACATCGGCCGCGAAAGCGGGGGCGTTAATTACTGGGATGGGGAGTGAATGCCGGGCGGCGAACTTCAGCAGGTAGCCCGCGGACAGATTGAATATTCCAGGCTATTTTCGAGGACACGGATTCGAATTCAGGATTTCGAATCCGTCTTCGGTTGCGCGCTTCCCGGCATGTCGATCCACGTCCTGTATCCGCCCGCCAGGTTCGACGCGTGGAAGCCCTTCTGCAACAGGGCGCGCGTGGCGTAGTAGCCGCGCTGGCCGACCTGGCAGAAGACGACGATCTCCCTGTTGCGCGGCAGCTCGTTCATTCTTCCGCGCAGCTCGGGAAGCGGGATGTTGACGGCGCCGTCGATCGATCCGGCCGCGAATTCGCCCGGCTCGCGCACATCCAGGAGCAGGGCGCCCACGGCGCGCCTGGCGTCGAGGTCGTCCCAGTAGGCGAGGGGGAGATCTCCGCGGAGGTGATTCGACGCGATCATGCCCGCGATGTTGACGGGATCCTTCGCGGCGCCGTACTGCGGCGCGTAGCAGAGCTCCGTTTCCTCCAGGTCGTAGACCGTCGCGTGCATCTGGATGGCCATGGCGATGACATCGATGCGCTTTTCGACACCTTCCTCACCGACCGCCTGGGCTCCGAGAATGCGGCCGTCGAAACGGCGGAAGATAAGCTTGATGTGGATCGGGCGCGCGCCGGGGAAGTAGCCGACATGATGCCCGGGATGAAGCCAGACTTTCTCGAAATCCGTGATGCCGGCGCGCTTCAAGGATTTTTCGGAGGCTCCGGTCATGGCGATCGTCATGCCGAAGGCGCCGCAGACCGCGGTCGCCTGGACGCCGCGAAAACGGGGATTCTTCCCGCAGAGCACATCCGCGGCGATGCGGCCCTGGCGGTTGGCGGGGCCGGCCAGGGGCAGGGCGAGCCATGTGCCGGTCACGATGTCCTTCACCTCGACGGCATCGCCGACCGCCCAGATGGCCGGATCGCTCGTCTGCATTCTCTCGTCAACGCGGATCCCGCCCCTTTCGCCGATCGTGAGGCCGGCGGCTTTCGCCAGCGTCGTCTCGGGGCGGACGCCGATCGCGAGAATCACCATGTCCGCGTCGAGCGCGATGCCGGACTTTGTTCGGACGACAAGCGCATTGCCGCTCGCTTCGAAGGATGCGACGGCGTCGTCCAGATGCAGTTCGATGCCCGCCTTCCGGATCCGCTCCGCCACCGGCGCAGCCATCTCCGGGTCCAGTGGAGGCATCACCTGGTCCGCTCCTTCGAGAATCCGGACCGCAATGCCCCGGCCGTGGAGATTCTCGGCCATCTCCAGGCCGATGAAACCGCCTCCGACGATCACCGCTTTTTTCACCGCGCGGTCATCGATCCAAGACCGGATGCGCGTGCTGTCGGGGATGGTGCGGAGCGAAAAGATGCCAGGGAGGTCGATGCCGGGGAGATGCGGCCTGATCGGGGATGCGCCGGGGGAGAGAACGAGGGCGTCGTAGGATTCCCGCGCGACGGATCCGGTCCTGAGGTTTTTTACCTCGATCATCTGCTCCGCGCGATGGATCGCCAGAACCTCGTGCTCCGTCCTCACTTCGATATTGAATCGGTCGCGGAAGAGCTCGGGTGTCGCCACGAGCAGTTTCGCTTCTTCATGGATCACCTTGCCGACGTAATAGGGGAGGCCGCAGTTGGCGAACGAGACGTGCGGTCCGCGATCGAAGAGGATGATTTCGGAGGATTCGCAGTTACGCCGCGCGCGGGCCGCACAGGATGCGCCGCCGGCCACGCCTCCGACGATGAGGATTCGCTTGCCTCTCTTCATGGCGACAAGGTATCAGGTTTCGGAAGAGAATTCCTCGTCCAGCCCGTCGAAGAAATACAGCACGCGCGGGCAGCGATCGGGATAGCGGGCGCATGTCTCGAAGCTGCCGTTGATGCAGCAGTTCCTGAGTTCGCGCGTTTCCAGCGCGGAGTGAAAGGCGCGGGCGCCCAGGAGCTCGACAAAAGCCTCCAGGCACGGGCAGAGAAAGGCTCCATACACGCGGATTTTGTTGCGCGGAGCGGTATCCACGTGAAGCACAATCTCATTTTCGATCAGCTCCATCTTCGTCATGTGGCCTACGAGCGGGCAGCATACCTCGTCCTCGCGGCATTTGCAGGGATGATGCGACTTGCTATCCGGCAGCCTCGACATAGTTATTTCCATTGACCAGCTCCTCCAGACCTTTCCTGTCCAGGACGACGATCTCCTGAGGCTTGATGTCGATCAGATTCATCCGCTTAATCTTGTTCAGATGGCGGCTGGCGGTCTCCCGGGCCACTCCGAGGCGGCGGGCGAGCTCCTCCTGCGAGAACTTTACCGGGTTATTAAGGAGAAAATGCGCCACACGTTCGAAGCTGGGCCGCAGCGAAATATCCTCGATAAGAGCGGTGCAGGAGCGGACCTTGTGCGCCAGATGCGAGCAGAGACGCCCGGGGAGAGAGGGGATCGTCGCGAAGAGGCGCGCGAAGCTGTCGTTGGAGATCGCGAAGACATGGCAGTCGGTCAGCGCTTCGCCGTGCGCGGAACAGCAGAGGCTTCCGCCGTCGCACCCGTTCATCTCGGGAGGATGGCAGGAACAGGTATCGCCGGGTCCCAGGGTATCGATGATCTGTTCCTTACCGGTGGAAGACAACAGGGTCAGCTTGACGCTTCCGGAGCGGATGAAAAAGCAGTGGCTGCAGGGATGGTCTTTCAGAAAGAGCGATTGCCCCTTCTGATAGTGCCGTTCCTTCCAGAGGGACTGGATGAGCCCCTGTTCCTGTTCGGTCAGATTCGCGAAGAGCGGGAAGTCGGCGGCCTTAGAACGATCCATGTGACACCTCGATTCCCTGCTGAACCATGACGGCGGTTCGGCGGGAGAAGGAACCATCGGAGGCGGGATGGGCTTCGAAAAGCCGTCCGCCGCGATCCCTCCAGATTCCTCCATCCTCATTCGCCACATTTTGTATTCGTCCTATTGTGGCGTAGGGCACGCCCTGATAGCTGTGAGGAAAGTCACCCGAGCTTGTATTATTTTTCACGAGACGTCCGATGGGTTGGTTGAACATGTTTTTCCTTCCTCCTTCAAGTCGAGCCAGATGTCGTAAGCGAGAATAATTCCGTAGGCGCAGATGAACGCCATAGTCAGATACTGCATATCAACTGTCATGATGTATGCTCCCCATGCGTTTCCTCGCGAAGTAAAAAGCGAGGATGAGAAACGCGGCGGTGTTGGCGAAGACGGTATTCCGGATTGCCGGATCGCTGAAGAAACCTCCGCCCGATGTCGGATGACCGATCGCGCCCCAGATCTTTATCGAGAAGAAGACGACGGGCACGTCGAGGAAAGCGACGATCGAGAGAACGGCGCTGTAGCGCGCGCGCTTCTCGGGATCGTCGATCGCGGTGCGGAGGATGAGGTAGCCGAGATACATGAGCCACAGGACGAGAAACGACGTGAGGCGCGGCTCCCATGTCCAGTAGCTGCCCCAGGCCGCGCGTCCCCATATGGGACCGGTCGTTATGACGATGGAGGCGAAGATCCAGCCCGCTTCCGCGGTGGCCGCCGACAGGGCGTCCCAGCGCGGGCTGCGGTTGCGGAGATATCCGCAGGCGGCGACGAAGGAGACGAAGAGACAGAGAAAGGAGATCCACGCCGCGGGCACATGAAAGTAGAAGATGCGGAAGGCATCGCCGAGCGGTGTGCCGTCGGGGCCGGCCATCGGCGGAGCATAGCCGAGCGACATGAAGATGCCCGCCAGAAGGGACGCCGCCGCGACGTGGCGGCCGATCAGGTTGCAGGTACAGGAATTCATGCGGACCTCAGGGCGCGATCGCGATTGGCCCGGAGAAATGTGAGGATCCGGTCCGCGGCATCGCAGCCCGATCCGAATGTCTGCCCGACCGACGTGCCGTCGCGGAAATTACCCGCCATGAAAAATCCCGGATTCTCTCGCTCCAGCCGCTTCATGATCCCCCGGAATTTTCCGTATCCGACTTCATACTGGGGGATCGCGTGCGAGTGTCGATCCAGGTGGACGTGAGCGGGATGCCCCGTCACGCCGAGCAGAATCCGCAGATCGTGCAGCGTCAGCTCCAGGAGCGCCTCGAGCGATTTATGCTCCACGGATGGATTTCTCGCTCCGCCGATGAAGTTCGTGATGAGGACGTGATTATCAGGAGCGCGATTAGGAAAGAGCGATGACGTGAAGAGGGTTCCCAGGAGAGCGAGACCTTCCACGCGGGGAACAAGCATTCCGAAGCCGTCGAGCGGATGCAGGACATCGTTCCGATTAAAGCCGAGCGTGACCGTGATGACGGGCGGATAGGGAATGAGCCGCAGCAGGGACATGGCCCGGAACGCATCGCCATGGAACGTGATCTTAGGGAGCTGCCACGCGGGCGTCGTGACGAGGATGGCGTCGTGCCGGAAATGCTCCTCCACGCCGTGAACGGAGCAACCGACGATCCAGCCGTGCAGATCGTGGGAGAGGGACGTCGCCGGCGTGTTGAAGAAGACTTCCGCGGCCAGCCTCGCGTGGAGAGCTCCAGGGAGCGCGCCGAGCCCGTCCCGGAAGGAATACATCGTCGTTCGTCCCGCGGATTCGACGGACGGATTCCGGGCGCGATTCTTCCGGGCCGCGAGCGCGCCCTTGAAGAGCGAGCCGTACTCCCGTTCCATGGCGTCGATCTTCGGAAACGCATGATGGACGGAAAGTTTCTCCGGATCGCCCGCGTAGATTCCTCCCACGAGCGGGTCGACTCCGTAATCGAGAATTTCTTCTCCGAGCCGCCGCCGTACGAAGTGCGCGAGATTCTCATCCTCGGCGTCCGTGCGCGGAGCGATGAACGGCTCCCCGAGCAGCCGCATCTTGGCGCCCGTGGTGAAGAGCTCCGTCATGAGAAACGATGCCGCCGAGTCCGGAACGACGACGGGTTTGCGGTTGCGGACGATATAGCGGCGCTTCGCGCAGGGATTCGCGACGATCTTCTGATCCGAAAGACCCAGCTCCCGGATCGACTGCGTGATCTTGTCGCCCGTGTCCATCAGCGTGTGCGGTCCCGACTCCGAGAGAAATCCGTTCTCGCGTATCGAGCGGATGACGCCGCCCGCATGATCTCCCGCCTCATACACCGTCACGTGGCATCCCGATTTCTTCAGGCGCCACGCCGCTGCGAGTCCGCTGATTCCTGCTCCGATGATCCCGACGTTCATGTCGGATGGTAATAAAGCAAAGGGCGTGCCGCCGTCCCCATGCCTATAGGGTGGCTATGGGTTCATCCGATTCCGAGCCGTGAGAAATATCTCAGGAACAATTCTCACGTTTCGGAGAAGAGGGGGGCCGGGGGTCAGGGATACCTGACCCCCCGGAAGCCCTACTGCGGTTTCGTGAATTGGAAGTCCTGGGAGAGTGCGTCATTGGCGGCCGCCACGGTGATGGTGGCTTTCTGCGTCCCCAGTTTTTCATGCCATGCCTCGATCGTGTAGGTACCGGGAGCCAATCCTGAAATCTTGTAAGCCCCATCGGTACCCGTGACCGCGAAGAATGGGTGCGACATGACGGTCGCCCAGCCGCCCATCCACGGATGGACATCGCACTTTATGGGAAACATGCCTTCCGGTTTATCGAAGACCTGCGTGGCTTCCGTGCGCGTCTTCGGCATCGCCATGTTGAACTCCGCGTTCACCTTGGGCATCGCGTGGACGTTATGGAGCGTGCCGTCGGGATTCAGGATCTTCAGCGTCTGTCCTGCCATGAGCGCCATGACATGCGGCTTGTACTGGCAACCCTCCTGCGTGAGGACGACAGGTTCGCTCGGAGCGGGCCAGGTTTTGTTCGGCAGCCCGGCGGTGATGGAGACGAAGACATTCGCCATCGTGTTGCCCTCACCGAGCACCAGGGCCTCCGAGACGACCGGCGACTTATGCCTGGCCACGCAGACAGGATCGGCGTTCATCGGAACCACGGGCATCTTCGGCGGGACGCCGTCGAACTTGATCACGCCTGAAACCGAGGCATTGCCCGTGGTTGTCGTGGCTGCGACCGGCGCGGGCGCCTGCTCCGCTGGTTTCGGCGCCGCGGGTTCGACCCTGGCCGGAGGCTGACCGCCGCAGGCGGAAAGACCAGCGAAGAGGATGACAGCGAGGGACGATAGACGGGACCGGTTGTTGAACTTCATGGGAACTTTCTCCTTCTCTGATGATATTGCGAAATGTGTAGGGAAGTTATTTGTCATGGTTGAAATGGCCTTTCTTGAAACTCCAGAATCCGATGGCGCCGACGACGAGGAAGGGGACGGGAAACAGAAACGCGACGGCGCTCCAGATGCCCGCCTGGTTCGTCGCCGTGACGACGCACGAAGGGCATGCCGCGGCATTTTCCGCCCACAGGGCGGACACGAGCGCCGCGGCAAGGATCCGGCGCAGGAAGTTCACGACCAGTACAGAAGGCCGTAGAGGATCGGCCATATTCCGACGACGAAGTACCAGAACATCGCGCAGAGCTCCACGCCGAGATGACGGGTCGAGTGATAGCGGGAGGCGCGGGCGCGCGACAGCACGAAGAGAAGCAGCGTCATCGCCGCCGCGACATGAAGTCCGTGCGTTCCAATGATCGTGTAGAAGATCGCTCCGTAGATGCTGGACGAAAGCGTCATTCCATGCCGCAGGAGCCCGATCCATTCGTATCCTTGAAGGACAAGAAAGAGTCCTCCGAGCGCGGCAGTCGCCGTCATGAATCGCGCGAGTTCCGCCGTCCGTCCGCTCCGTATGCTCCGCAGGCCGCGCCGCATCGTGAATGCGCTGGCCATGAGAAATGCCGTATTGAAGAGCGTGACGAAGACGGGCAGGCGAGGCTGTCCCGCGGGTGGCCACGATTCCGCTCCCGCCCGGAACGCGATGAAGGCGCTCACGAATCCCGCGAAGAACATGATCTCCGCGCCGATGAGGAGAATCATTCCGAAGCGCGCCGCGTTATCGGCGCGCGCATGCGAGTCATCCTGGAAGGCCGCATCCAGGACGCCGGGATCGAGACAGGCGACGGTCGCGGGCATGGATTATTTTTCCGCCGACCGGATGAAATTATCCGCGAAGCTGATGTCCGGCAGGAGGAGGATGACGAGGATGACGAGAAGAAGAATCGGGACGACGACGAGCGACGCGACGAGCGCGCCTTCCGAACGGACGTGCATGTAATTGCGGATGACGAGCGTCGCTTTCCACGCGGCGATACTGAAGACCGCGGCGGCCGCCGGTGCGGCCGGCAGGTGAAACGCGCCGACCGCCACGGAGACGGCCATGAGGATCATGAGCCCGATCCAGATTCCCGTGTAGTTGATCTTGTGTCCCGATTCTTCCGTCATGATGTCAACCTCCTGAGCTTGAAAGATAGAGCAGCGGAAAGAGAAAGATCCAGACCACGTCCACCATGTGCCAGTACAGAGCGCACAGCTCCACGCGGTGCCCGATCGGCGCCAGCCTTCCTCGGATGGCGTAGAGCATGAGAATGAAAAGCGCGAGAGCTCCGACAATCACGTGCAGCGCGTGGAAGCCCGTCATGAAGAAGTAGAACGACCAGAAGGTGCCGGACGCGGGCAGAATCCCGATGGAAATCTTGGAATAGTATTCATACGACTTGATGCCGAGAAAAGCCACGGCCAGGATGACGGTGACGGCCAGGAAGCGGATCACGGCTCCGGACTCGCCGCGATTCTGCGCGGCGAAGGCGCGCGCCACGGTGTAACTGCTCGTCAGGAGAATGATGGTGTTGATCGTTCCGAGCGTGACGCTCAGGTGCCCGGCTTCGTGCGCCCACTCCGGGTGCGCCAGCCGGAAGAGGACATAGCAGGCGATCAATCCGCCGAAGATCATGATCTCCGAGGAGATGAGGAGCCAGACGCCGAGCTTGCCGGAGGAGAGCCCGGCCGGCCCGGAGGAATGTTCGGCGGCGTGGATGTCGATGGCGGCGGAGTGAGACATCGTCACAGGGGCGCCGCGCCGAGTTCGACATGTCCGTCCTGCGGGAGGAAATCCGCCGCACCGAGATCGGGGCGGCTGTAGACGTAGGGGCCTTCCGTCACGACCGGAAGGCTGCCCGGCCAGTTGCCGTGCGGCGGAGGGGAAGCCGTCCGCCATTCGAGCGTGTTCGCGTGGAACGGATTATTCTCCGCGACCTTTCCGCGCATCATGCTCCAGAAGAAGTTCACGACGAAGAGCCCCTGGCTCGCGAGGAGCGCGATCGCGGCGTACGTGACGTGGACGTTCAAGCCCTTCACCTGGTCCAGCATGGCGTACTGCGAGGGATCCGCGATACGGCGCGGCATGCCTGCGGCTCCGATGAGGAAGATCGGCCAGAAGACGCCGTTGAAGAAGATGAAGGTGAGCCAGAAGTGCGCCTTGCCGAGCTTTTCTCCGAACATCCGTCCGAACATCTTGGGGAACCAGTAGGAGATCGCGGCGAAACCGCCGAAGAAGACCGAGGGGAAGAAGGTGTAGTGGAAATGAGCCACGACGAAATGCGTATCGTGGAAATAAATGTCCGACGCGGCGGCTCCGAGGAAGATCCCGGTGAGGCCTCCGATGAGAAACGTGGCGAGGAAGCCGAGCGCCCAGAGCATCGGCGTCGTCAGCTCGATGGAGCCGCGCCAGACCGTGAGGAACATGCAGATGACCATGAGCGAGAACGGGATCGAGATGAGGATCGTCGCCATCGAAAACGGCATCGCGAGGCGCGGATTCATGCCGCTGATGAACATGTGATGCGCCCAGACGACGTACGAAAGCGCGACCGCGACGAGCATCGACCAGACGATGGTGCGGTAGCCGAAGACCGGTTTCCTGGAGAAGACGGGCAGGATCTCGATGACGACTCCCATCGCGGGCAGGAGAATGACGTAGACCTCCGGGTGGCCGAAGAACCAGAAGAGATGCTGCCAGAGGAGCGGATCGCCGCCGCGGCTGGGGATGAAGAAACCGGCGCCGGCGACGTTGTCCAGGAGGAGCATGACCGCGCCGGCGATGAGGGGGCCGACGGAGAAGAAGAAAGCGAGCGTGGCGCCGATGAGGCACCAGACGAGGATCGGCATCCGGAACCACGTCATCCCCTTCGCGCGCATCATGACGGTCGTCGCGAGGTAATTGATGCCGCCCATGGTGGATGCGGCGAAGACGAGGGCGAGCGAGAGGATCCAGAGCGTCATGCCCCATTCGACTCCGGAGTATTGGCTGGACGCGGAGAGGGGAGGATAAGCGGTCCAGCCGCAGGCGGCGGGACCTCCGGGGACGAAGAAGGCGGCCATGATGACGAGGGCCGCGAGAAACGTGACCCAGAAGGAGAGCATGTTGATGCGGGGGAACGCCATGTCCCGGGCTCCGATCATGAGCGGGATGCAGAAGTTTCCCAGGGCGCCCACGAGAATGGGCATGCCGACGAAGAAGACCATGATCGTGCCGTGCATCGTCACCATCGCGTTGTAGATGTCGGGCGTCACTTCGGCGCCCCACGGCGTCGGCCGGTCGGGCCATGCGAGTTGCCACCGGATGAGAAACGAGGTGAAGCCGCCCACCAGGGCCATGGCCAGGCCCAGCAGCAGGTATTGTTTCCCGATCATCTTGTGATCGGTGGAGAAGAGGTAATGAAACCAGAAATGCCGGAGCCTTGTCTTCACCAGACGATCTCCTCGCCGACGGCTTCCTTCTTCCACGCCTCGAATTCCTCCGGAGTCTGGACGATGAGCTCGCCGAACATTCGTGTGTGCCCCAATCCGCAAAGCTCCGCGCAGGCGATCGGATAGGTCCCGGTCTTCGTCAGGGAGAACCACGCTCCGATCTTCCTCCCCGGGAGCACATCCTGCTTGAAGCGGGCGGCCGGGACGAAGAAGCTGTGAATGACGTCCGTCGATTCGAGCTCCAGCTTGATCGTCTTCCCGACGGGAACGCGGAGTGAACCGCGGATCGTGACATCGTCCTTCGTGTCGAGCTTCTCATCGGGACCGGCGTAGATGAAATCCCAGTAGAACTGCTGAGCGCGGACGCGGACGACGAGATCCGGCCGGGGAATATTTTCCTTCACCATGGCCCAGGCTCGCGCGCCCTTCACGTCGATCCCGAGGTCGATCGTGAAGACGACCGCCGCAAAGACGAGGATCCCCGTGACC
Organism: uncultured bacterium; assembly: GCA_964499705.1. GTDB lineage: Bacteria > UBA8481 > UBA8481 > UBA8481 > UBA8481 > JBBTKW01. The sequence continues at coordinate 340,050 of CAZCME010000001.1, forward strand.
GCCGCGCGCGACTCGCCCGTCAGGAACGTCGCGGCTCGCCCCTTCGTCCGGCGGAACCGGAGGACGGCGACGAGGAGATAGGACTCCATGACGACGAAGAAGAAACCGACGATGCCGTAGATGAGGAAGATGAGGCTGTCGATCTCGCCTCCGAACGTGGAGATATTCTCCGGCAGGTATTTGAACATCAGCATCGGGCTCCGTGAAGGTATGACATAGCTCCTCGATTTAACAAAAAGATAAAAAGACCGTCAAGTCTTTTATTAGATTAATGTTAACAAAAGACTTGATAGTCTTTTGTCCGGCCGTCACAATACGGCCATGTTCTCCGCCAAGTGCACCTACGCGATCAAGGCCGTCCTGACCCTGGCCCGGGAGGAGGCGGCGGGGGCGGAGACGGGCATGCGGATCAGGGACCTGGCTAAAAAGGCCGACCTGCCCGGACCGTACCTGGCCAAGATCATCGGGGAGCTCGCCCGCGCCGGCGTTCTCCGGACCGCGAAGGGCCTGAAAGGGGGCGTGCGGCTGGCCCGGGCCGCGAACCGGATCACGCTCGGCGACGTGGTCGAAGCGATGGACCGGGTCGACGGATACCGGCAGTGCGTCCTGGAGCCGCGCCCGTGCAGCGAGGTCGCCTTCTGCCCTCTCCACAAGACCTGCAAGGTGATCCGGGAGCAGATCCTCAAGAAGTCCAACTTCTCCCAACTCTGCCATGCCTACGACGTCTGCGGCACGATGCGGAAGGGCAGAAAGCGCGCGTAGCGTCCCTCGGAACGCCGGTTTCATCGGTTCCACATGTTTCATCAGCGGGGCGTCGCGGCGGCGGGCTTGGCGATGAGCCGCGTGATGAAGATTCCCCAGATCACGATGCCCGCGATCCAGAAGATCCCGGCCAGCGCGAGATGCTCGAAATAGGAATCGATGACGAAGGCCGCTCCGATCCGCGAAAGAAGTCCGAAGACGATGCAGAATCCTCCGATCCGCAACGGCCATGACTTCGATTCCTTCTCCAGGCTGAATCCGCCGTGCGCCAGCGCGACGCGGGTCGCGATCGCGAGTATGAGGAGAGAGAAGCCGCCCATGAACATGAAGTGCAGGAGATCGATGCCGATTCCCGGCGAGATCGCGGCTCCCCAGAGCGCGACGAGGATGGAAAGATTGGCGATCCAGATCGTCTTGGCGAGCGTGGTTTGCGCCCGAGGCAGTCGCCAGGGCGGAACGGTCAGGGCGAGAAAGACCGTCACGACCGCCGCACGGGCCCAGGCCGCCGCGGCCAGGTCCAGGATGTATTGCGCGTAGAGCGTCGCGCCGACGGCCAGGCCCGAGGCGATCGCGGCGCCCGTCAGCATCCGGCTCGATCGCGGAAGGATCGGGCGACCGTCCGCGTCCGTGGGAAAGAGGACGAGCCCCATGAGGCGCGGTTCCAGAAACGCGCCGATGCCCATGACGAGCGAGAGCACCATGCCCTCGGTAAGCATTCTAAGCCCCAGCATGCTCCAGACCGGCTCGATCACTTCCCAATCCACCAGCGCGTTCATGGTGGTGCCGGTGAAGCCGAAGAAAAGGCCGATGCCGACGAGCGGAAACGTGTCGGGAGGATTATGGCTGCGCCGGAGAAAACGCCCTACGGCCGCGACGATCACGACGGCCTGCGCGGTGAGGAAGAAGAGATTTCCCCAGCGGAACGACCAGAGCTCGAACGCCATCGTATCGGCGACGAGGAGAAGCGCGACGGAAGTCTTGAAAGCGGTGCCCGGAAGGGGAGTGCGGGTCATGCGCGGAAGCGCCGTCATCAGGAATCCGACGATGAAGCTGTACAGGAATCCCGCGATCTGGACCATCGCGTGCGCGCGTCCCGAGTACGTTTCGAGGAATCCATAGTGATAGAGCGGCCAGACCGCCACGCCGGCGATCCCGAGGAGGACACCGAGCGGAAAGAAGATGCGATAGGGTTCGCAGGGAGCGTGCGTCAAGGATTGCGCGCGCGCAGGGGAGCGCGATATCACCCGGAGCGGGTTGGCTGTGGCAATCGATGGAAGCATGGCAGGAATGAATCAAGCAGGAGTCGTGCCGTGGCGTTACGCATGAACAAGCACGACTTTGTGGAAGGTGATTCCGAAATGTGAGAAATGTTACAGGGGGAATCC
>CAZCME010000001.1:342296-472838 GCA_964499705.1 uncultured bacterium
CCGCCGTGTTCCGACGCTATTTCCTGCGCGATGTAGAGGCCCAGGCCGAGCCCGCCCTGCTTGTCATGATGTTGGCCGCGCTCGAACTTGCCGAAGATCCGATCCCGGTCCTCCGGGTGTATCCCTTTGCCGCGATCCGACACGGATAGGGTGGCGTGGACTTCATCGCCGCGGATGATCAGCTCGATCGGGGCATGCGCGCCGTGCCGGATCGCGTTCGTCAGGAGGTTCACGATGATCTCCTCGATGCGCAACCGGTCGCAAAGGCAGGTGACCGGTTCCGGCGCGTCGACCTTGAGCGTGCAACCCGCGCGCGCCAGGGGGGACTCCAGGCGCGCGGCACTTTCATGAACCAGGTTCCGGAGGTCGCATTCTTCGAGGTTCAGCCTGTGGTCGCCCGAGGCAATGCGCGAAACGCTCAGCAGATTCTCGATGAGCCTCGCCATCCGTTCCGCCTGCTGCTCGGCGATCTCGATCTGTCGGGCGAATCCTTCTTCGGAGATGGCGACCTTCGATTTGCCGCGCGCCATGCGTGCGATCCCCTGGAGCTGGAACTGGAGCGCGCTGAAAGGTGTCTTCAGTTCATGCGAAGCGATCGCCACGAACGTATCGTGCTTGCGCTTCGCTTCCTCCGCCTCGGCGCGCGCCACTTTCTCGCATTTCAGAAGTCGCGCGCATTCCTGCTCGGCGAGGACTCGCGCGGTGACGTCGCGAACGAGCTCGACACCGGCGACGATCCGGCCCATGGAATTGCGGAGAGGGGAGGCCACGATCTCGAAATACCGGTCACCATGTTTGCAGTCAATGCGGCGCGTGGAGATATGACTGCCGCCGTCCTTCAGGGATCTCTCCAGGGGACAGTGATCACAGACGACCTGGCGGCATTCGTACGCATCGTGGCATGTGCGGCCGACATGACTGCCGAACACGCTCTGATGTTGCGCGTTCTGGTACAGAATGCGGAGATTTTCATCGAGGACGACGATTCCGTCGGCCAGAGCATTCAGGAAATCCTGGGGTCGGATTTCATCGAGAACTCTCATCGCCCTATCTCACCTCATGCGCTCGAGCGACTTCTTCCGCTTCCGCCGTTCCGGGCAGGAATTCTCTTCTGACGAGGAGCATTCTTCACCATGATGGCGGCAAGGCAGCCGTTGGCATGGGAATCGGGACGAACGCCCAGGACATGATGGACGAATTTGTCGACCTGGTGGAGGTGTTCGGTCTCGCCGCGTCGCGCCATCGCGCAGAGCGAAGAGCAGACTCCGGCCTCCAGTTCTTCCGCGGGAGATATGGCCAGCGACAGAAGGCGCGGGCATTTCATGGCGCGTGCGAGGCGATAAAGCGTCGTCAGGGTGATGTTGACCTTGCCGTTTTCGATCCTGCTGTAATAACGAACATCGAGGCTTGCTCGATCGGCGATCTGGATCTGCGTCAGGCCGAGCTCACCCCTTAGATGTCTCATCCTTCGTCCGAACGCGAGTATGAGCGGATTTTCCTTCACAATGCGCGCGAATTATCGCTTCCCCCCTTCCGTAAAACAATCTACTCGCATCACGATAATTGGGTCCGTTATCGCATCGGAAGGCGATATAAGTCGACAACAGATGCATATCCATTATGACAGGATCGAATGCCGGAAGTTGTGACGCGCGGATCGGCCGGGCCGGGATCGACGATTAACAGTCCGTCGGCTTGCCGGATTTCTCCTTCGAGCCGCGCGCCCGATACCGAGAGCGATCGAGCTTTTCGGCCAGCAGCTCGACCTGGCGGCTGGCGACCTGCAGGAGGCCGGCGACATCATCGGCGCCCAGGTCGGCCTTGGATTCTCCGACGGCCGCGCGGGCAAGGCCCTGCAGCTGATAACTGACTGCAAGGGTCGCCGCTTTCAGCTCATCGGCGACGGTCTCCATGAGCGCGTCGCGATGTCGCAACGCGTTCTCCGCCTCCGCCCGCGAATTCTTCTCCCGCTCCAGGAGCCGCTCGCGCGCCTGTTCAGCGTGCACGCGCTCGGTGATGTCGCGGACGAGCTCCACGCCCGCGACGACCCGGCCCCACGAATTGCGGATGGTCGATGCGGCGATTTCCACGTACCGGTCGCCGTTCGGATGGTGAATGCGACGCGTGGAGACGTGCCGCTCCCCGTCCTCCAGGGCGCACTCCAGAGGGCATCGATCGCAGATGACCTGTCCGCATTCGTAGGCATCCTTGCATTTTCGTCCCACATGCCTGCCGAAGATGTCCTCGTGGGTCGCGTTCTGATACAGGATGCGAAAAGTGGAATCCAGGACGACGATCCCGTCCGGTATGGCGTTCAGGAATGCAAGAGGCCGTATTTCATCAAGAATTCTCATCGGACTTCACCGTTCTCCCGGCGCATGACGATGGTGATGAGCGACTCCCTTTGTCGACAACTGTGAATGACGCCCCCCTTGCAGAACTCTGCGGCACGTAATGGAACGCAACCTGATCGACGATTACTTGTCGCGATTCTCCATCAGTATGGCATGGGGAGAAGAATCAATGATGTGATCAGGGAAATAGTTTCGAAATTTCCGGGATCATGATCCAGGAAGAGGCTCGGATATATCCGGCGCGCTCCTGATTTCCAGATCATCGTTGTACACCACGCCGGAATCCACTCCGGGCGCCGCATACATCCCGAAATGTGCCTGTTCGAGAACTCCCCGCCCCCCCTCCACATGGGCCGCCGAGACGAGCGCGCCATCCTGACAGACGATGGCGCGGCCAGCGCGCGAATCGAAATCGATGAACATCGAGAGTTTCACCCACTGCCGCAGTGGAAAACGCGTCGACGTCGTCTGGAACGTGCGCTGTCCTTCTCCGTGCCGGGGCACATGCATGAGATGAACGAAGCCGTGATCGTCGAGATTCACGCAGACGACGCGTTTCCAGCGGTCGGAGGCGTCCGCCGAGAGCGTCGCGAAGCTGAACCATTCGCCGCGCTTCAACGCAACATCGAGCCAGACCCACAGCGTGATGAGCGTCGGACCTCGAAATCCGCCTCCGGATCGATGAAACTGGAACGTCGGATATCCCCGGTGATTGGGCCCGTCCTGGTCGAATCTCCAGAAGCCGTTCGATCCCCGGATCCATGCCTTGTGCGCTCGAGCCCCTGAACGCACCTTGTCGCCGGACAATTCGTGGAACGTCGTTCCGAGCTGTCCGCTGCGGGTGATATAGGAACCGGCGTAATCATCCGGCGATTCGAATCCGACCGAGAAGGAATCGCGACCGCTCGCGGAGAAAGGGCGTCCGCCGTTGCCCTGCCGGACGCTCGAGAAGGCCGCCATACCCGCGATCAGGATCGTGAGCGCGGACATAACGGAGGTCGAAGGCTTAATCATGGTGGAATGATATTGCGGATCGAGGAGATGGAGTGGTGAAAACCCTTGAAAATTCGAAATCCGGAATATCGGACTTCGTTTGGCAGAGGTTCCCCAACTGAAGAATCTTTAACCACGAACCACACGAACCACACGAAAATAGGCCTTTCGATGGGATAAAATTGAGTCCGCGGTCGCGGAGAGTATTCTTTTACCTCTTCTCACTTTTCTTTTCGTGGTTTTCGTGTGGTTCGTGGTTTCAGGTTTTGTGGATGGGGAACTTCTGTTTGTTCGGATTTCAGATTTAAGATTTCGGATTTGAAATGCGTTTCACCGTGTCCGCTCTCACACATCGATTCCCATTCTCGAAAACGCTTTGTGAATGCTTTCACCCTATTTGAGACGGGGTCGATATATCACATTTCAAATTATGAGAGTTGCCGGCGGAACATTTCCTGCAGTCTTTATTGCGCGGGAGGTGCCGGAAACGTGTGCCTGGCAGTACTCGCGCGTGTCGCGCATCACAGTGGTGAGGACGCGGTCGTGGAGATTGGCGGCGTCCGGCGTGCGGCATCGCTGGCGCTCCAGCCCGATGCCAGGCCCGGCGATTGGGTCCTTGTGCATGCGGGATATGCTATCGCGCTGCTCGATGAAGAGGAAGCTCTGCGAGCGCTGGCGGATGCGCAGGGATTTTCGGGAGGGTGGGAAGAAGGAGCCGATCCGGAATTGGCTCCGATTCATGCGAACGACGCATCGTGATCTTTCCGGCTCTGGAATCGGGAATTCAGGTTTCGAACGAGAAGAATCCCATCGCGGCCTGGCGTGATCCACGCCTTGCGCGCACAATCCTCTCGCAGATTCGCAGGCTCGCCGTCGAGGCGGGCCGTCCGCTCCGGTTCATGGAAGTCTGCGGGACGCACACGATGTCGGCGGCTCGCGCCGGTCTGCATGATCTTCTGCCGAATTCCGTCCGCCTCTCGTCGGGCCCCGGTTGCCCGGTCTGCGTCACCTCTCCAGGTTTTATCGCCGCCGCCGTGGATCTTTCCCGCGATCGCCGTATCACGATCGCGACGTTCGGAGATCTTGTCCGTGTGCCGGGTGCCGCCGCGCCCGCCCACCGTGTTTCGCTGGAACGTGCGCGCGCATCCGGCGCCGATATCCGCGTCGTCTATTCCGCGCTGGATGCTCTCGCGCTCGCGCGGCGCGATGCCTCCCGCGAAATCGTCTTTCTCGGCGTGGGTTTCGAGACAACGGCTCCCACCGTTGCCGCCGCGGTCCGGCGCGCCGCGATGGAAGGCATCACCAACTTCAGCGTGCTGCCCGCCCACAAGACGATGCCGCGCGCGCTCAGGGCGATTCTCGATTCCGGCGATGTCAGGATCGACGGGCTCCTCTGTCCCGGTCACGTCTCGGTCATCACGGGATCCCTGGTCTATGGATTCATCGCGCGCGAATTCGGAGTGCCCTGCGCGATCGCGGGATTCGAACCGGTGGACATGCTCGTCGGTATCCGCTCGCTGCTGGAACAGCATGTCGCGGGACGCGCGGAGGTCGTGAACTCCTACGGCCGCGTCGTGCGCGATGAGGGGAACTTCCGCGCGAGGAATCTTATGGACGAGATCTTCGAGCCGGAGGACGCCGAATGGCGGGGCTTCGGAGTGATTCCGGAATCGGGCCTGGGATTTCGCCGGGAGCATCACCATCGGGACGCGGTGAGGCGATTCCGAATCGTCGTTCCGCGGATCATGCCTCCGCCGAGCTGCCGCTGCGGCGAAATACTGCGCGGCGCGGAGGAACCCGACCAGTGCGCTCATTTTGGGCGTGATTGCATTCCGGCGCGGCCGGTCGGCCCCTGCATGGTTTCGAACGAAGGCGCCTGCGCGGCGGCGTTTCGATACAGGCGAGCGCCGCTCTCGATCGGTTCACTGGTATCGGAAGCGACCGCATGAACGGTAGAATCCTCGACCTGAAACGGCCAGCGCGGCCCCTCACCGAGGGCTTCGACGGCCGGGTCCTCCGTGCGCATGGCGGCGGCGGCAGCGCGACGCGCGATCTGCTCGAGGCAATAGTCTTTCCTCGCCTGTCGAATCTCCGCCTGGACGAACGAGGCGACTCCGCGGTGTGGTCTCCGGAGTTGAAGCCCGGCGAGCGGCTGGCTTTCACGACCGACGCGTTTGTCGTGACGCCGCTGGAATTTCCCGGCGGCGATCTCGGGCGGCTCGCGGTCTGCGGCACGGTCAACGATCTTGCCGTGAGCGGCGCGCGTCCCCAGGCGATTTCGCTCGCTCTCATCCTTGAAGAAGGTCTTCCCTTTGACACGCTCCGCAGGCTCGTCGATTCCGCGCGATCGGCGGCGGAGGAAGCGGGAGTGGAGATCGTCACGGGAGACACGAAGGTGATCGAGAGCCGTGGCGACGCGGGTTGTTTCGCGGTGACGAGCGGGATCGGCGTCATCCCTTCCGGAAGAAATCTATCCCTGCGGAAAATCCGGCCGGGCGACGCCATCATCGTGACCGCGTCCATCGCCAATCATGGAACGGCGATCATGGCCGCGCGCGACGGCATCGGGTTCTCCGGGGATATCTCCTCCGACGCCATGCCCCTGAACGGCCTCGTCGAGGGATTCCTGCGTGCCGTTCCCGACACGCGTTTCCTCCGGGATGCCACGCGCGGAGGTGTCTCCGGTGTCGTGTGCGAAGTCGCGGAATCCACCGAGCATAACGTGCGGCTCAGGGAATCGGCTCTGCCCATCCGGCCCGGGACGCGCGCCGCGCTGGAACTGCTCGGGCTCGATCCGCTCGATGTGGCCAATGAAGGTGTGCTCATCGCCATCGTTCCCGGCACCGCGGCGAATTTCGCGCTGGAGGCCCTGAGGAGCGACCCGGCGGGGCGTGAAGCGGCCATCATCGGCTCGATTCTCGACGGCTCAAATCATGGCGACTTGTCTCGTAACGACATGTCGCGTGGCCACGCCGAACTGGAGACCTCCACCGGCGGCCGGAGGATTCTCGTGCCTCCTTACGGAGAGGAACTCCCGCGCATATGCTGACGATCCTGCCGAAGGAGAATGCCGGAGCGGCGGTGCGCGCATTGATGGACGAGGGCGGGGTGGTGGCGCCGATCGAACGCGACGGCGAAGCGATCTTCGCCCGCCTTCGCGATTCCACGGAAGCGAGGCTGGATGCGAAGAGAACGCTCCATTCCGCCAAGACGGCTCTTCTGCCCGCGCGCGATCCTTTCCTCCGCTTCGATCTGGTCGGAGCAACCTGGGAAACCATTCCGCTGGATGCGCCCCGCTTTCTCCTCGGTCTTCATCCCTGCGATGTCTGGGCGCACGAAGCGTTCGATCTCTGGATGAACGAAGGAGTTCCCGATGACCGGTATGATGCCGCCGAATCCGCGGTCACCATCATCGCGTTGAAGTGCGCCGAGCCCTGCGGCGAGGACTGCTTCTGCGGAGCGATGGGTACATGGAGACCGAGGGCGTTCGACATCCTCATGACCGACGATGGCGACCGCTATCTCCTGGAGGCCGCGAGCGACCACGGCCGCCACGTGCTCCATCTTTGGAATCGATGGATCCTTTTCTCCGATGCGTCCGCCGAAAAGCGCCATGTCGAGATCCTGGCTTCCGCGGAGAAAGCCTTCGCCGGTTCAAGCCGCTGCGGCACGGCGCATCCCTTCCGGATCGACGAGCTGCCGGCCGCCATGAAGCGCGCCTTTCATGCACCCTGGTGGCATGACATGGCCGAGCGATGTCTCGACTGCGGACAGTGCGTGGCGGTCTGTCCCACGTGCACCTGCTTCGCGATGACGGACGAATGCGATTTCGAGATGAAGGAGTGCATCCGTTGCCGCGTTACCGACGGCTGCATGTTCGCGCCCTTCGCGGAGGTCGCGGGCGGGCACAATTTCCGGCGCGATCGATACGCGCGGATCCGCCACAGGATGAATCGCAAGGGGAACTGGCTGAACGAGCGCTTCAGCATCCCGTTCTGCGTCGGGTGCGGCCGATGCGTCACGACGTGTCCCGTGGAGATCTCGCCGTGGAAAGTATTCCGCCGCGCGTGCGGGGAGGCGATCGATGTCTGAGGCGTGCGTGTATCTACCGCGCCCGGCGCGGCTTTTGAAGGTGGAGACGCTCACGGCGGCGGAGAAACTCTTCGAGCTCTCGATCGACGTCGGCGCCTTCCATCCGGAACCGGGCCGGTTCGTCCAGGTGACGGTTCCCGGAGTCGGCGAATGCCCGATCTCGATCTGTTCCGCTCCGCGCGCCGACGGCCGGTTCCAGCTCTGCGTTCGCCGCGTCGGCCTGGTGACGCGCGCGATGCATCGGCTCCAGCCCGGCGATTCTCTCGGGATCCGCGGTCCGTACGGCCGCGGATTCCCGCTCCATAAATTCCTCGGCCGCGATCTCATCATCGTCGCGGGAGGGCTCGGCATGGCCCCTCTGCGGTCTCTAGTCCAGGCCGTTCTCGAAGATCGCTCAAGGTTCGAACGGCTGACGCTCGTGTACGGAACGCGTTCGCCCGCCGATCTGCTGTTCCGCGATGAAGTCCACGCGTGGTATCACGAGAACGTGATGCGGACGATCGTGACGGTGGACGTCGCTCCGTCCGGCGACTGGACAGGTCAGATCGGGCCGGTGACTGTTCCGTTGCGGCGATTGGAGCTCGATCCGGAGCGCACCAGCGCCGTCGTGGTGGGGCCGCCCGTGATGTTCAAGTACGTCCTCGAAGTGCTCCGCGAGAAAGGTCTCGACGACCAGCATATCTGGTGCTCCTTCGAGCGTCGGATGTTCTGCGGCATCGGCAAGTGCGGCCAATGCCAGATCGAGGATCTCCTCACGTGCCGCGACGGCCCGGTTCTTTCGGTCGCGGATCTCGGCGGCCGGGAGGAAGCTCTATGACGACGAAGGCCAGGCCGCGCGTGGGATTTTTTTCGACCGCCTCCTGCGAAGGGTGCCAGCTCGCGGTGCTGGAGTGCGAACGCGAGCTGCCCGCCCTTTTCGAGCGCGTCGAGATCGTCCGGTTCCGGGAGGCGTCCTCATACGAAGGGCGGGAAATCGGGGAGGAGTATCTCGACGTGGCGTTCGTCGAAGGATCCGTGACGCGCGAGAAGGATGCGGAGGAAGTGCGCGAGATCCGGAGGCGATGCGGAGTCCTGGTCGCGCTCGGAGCATGCGCCGCGACGTGCGGGCTCAATGCGATGAAGAATCTCAGGCCGCTATCGGAGTCGAGAACCGAGGTTTACGGCGAAAGCGCGGATTGGTACGACACCTTTCCGACGCGGCCGGTGGCGGCCATCGCGCAGGTCGATTACACGCTCCGCGGTTGCCCGATCGACCGCGTCGAATTCCTGCGCTTCCTCACATTTCTCCTGCGGGATCTTCCGTTTCCCGCGCCGAAGCGGCCGGTCTGTTCCGAATGCAAATCGGCCGGCGTCGTCTGCCGCATGGTCCTGGGACAACCCTGCCTCGGACCCGTGACGACGTGCGGGTGCGGAGCGATCTGCACGCGATACGGCCGGTCCTGCGAGGGATGCCGCGGCCTTCTCGCCGATGCCAACATCGCCGGGATCGCGTATGCCTGGAAACGGCTGGGCGCTGAAAGGTCGCTGCTCGATCACCGCCTCAATCTCTTCAACGCCTACACGATGGCATCCCGAAAGAAGGCGAACGCATGAAGGATATGCTCGTCAATGTTCATCATCTCGCGCGCGTCGAGGGCCACGGCAACATCGTGATCGATGTCCGCGAAGGAAAGCTTCGGGAGTGCCGGCTCGAGATCGTCGAGGCGCCGCGTTATTTCGAGGCGATGCTGCGGGGGCGGAGCTGGCAGGAGGCGGCCGGGATCACATGCCGCATCTGCGGTATCTGCTCAGTCGGCCACACGTCCGCCTCCATCCGCGCGACGGAGGACGCCTTCGGCATCACGCCTTCTCCCCAGACCATGCTGATCCGCCGCGCGCTTCTTCATGGCGAGACGATCCAGTCGCACGTGCTGCACACGTATTTCCTGGCCGCTCCGGATTTCTTCGGAGCCCCATCCGTGATCCCGCTCGCGGGATCCCATCCTGTCGTCGTCAAGCGCGCTCTGAAGCTCAAGCGGCTCGCCAACGATGTCTGCCACCTGCTCGGCGGCCGCCACATTCATCCCATCGCGAGTGTTCCGGGAGGATTCTCCTCGCTGCCGCAGGAATGCGACGTCGAGAAACTCCTGAAGCTGATCGAAGAAGCGCGGCCGGATATCGCCGCGACCGTGGAGACGTTCGCGGCCATCAGGATGCCCGACTTCACGCGCGCGACGGAATACCTGGCGCTCCATCGCGACGGGGAATACACGTTTCTTGGCGGCGCGGGCGAGTCGTTGAGATCGACCTATGGCGAAGACACGCTTCTCTCCGAGTATCAGAGCAAGGTTCGGGAGTACCCGGTTCCCCATTCCACCGCCAAGCATGTTCATGGCGGGTATGGAGCCTACATGGTGGGCGCGCTCGCCCGATTCGAAGTGAACGGGGCGTTTCTTCATGCGCGCGCGAAGGAAGCGGCCCGCGCCTTGAAGCTCGTGCCGGGCACGTGCAATACGTTCCTGAACAATATCGCCCAGGTCGTGGAGACGGTGCATTGTTTCGAGGATCTGCTCGGCTGCCTGCGCATGCTGTTGGATCGAGGAATCGCCCGGGAGATTCCGGACGTGAAACCCCGGGCCGGGCGCGGCGTCGGCGTCGTCGAAGTGCCGCGCGGAACTCTCTTTCACGAATACGAGTATGACGACCAGGGACTCATCCGGAAGGCCAACTGCATCATTCCGACCGGTCAGAATCTCCATCACATCGAGAAGGACATGGAAGCCTACGTCCCGATCGCTCTTGCCTTTGGCGACGAGAAGAAGGCGACGCTCGGATTCGAGATGCTGGTGCGCGCGTACGATCCCTGCATCTCCTGTTCGACGCACATGCTGACGGTCTGCTTCGACGACGGCCAATCCCGGCGGGCGTACGGAGCCGGCGCGGTTCCGCCGTCATGATGCGCGATCTTGTGGCGGGAGCGGGAAGCCCGCTGCGCGCGGACGACGGGCTCGGCGTGCGGCTCGTGAATGATCTGGCGACCTGGATCGAGGAGAGGGGAGGAGACGCGCGCGACATCGGAACGGATGCCTGCGCGCTCGTGGCGGAACTGGAGGAACGAAGGCGGGTCATCATCATCGATGCGGTGGAGATGGAGCTTTCTCCCGGCGATGTCCGCGTCTTCGACGCGGAGTGCGTGCCGCAATGTTCCACGCCGATGCTCTCGGGCCACGAGTTCGACCTCGCGTCCGCAGTGACGCTCGCGCGAAAGCTCCATCCGGACGTGCGGATCGAGATTGTCGGGATCCAGCCGGCCAGCGTGGAGAGGGAGCGGAGATTTTCTCCGGAGATCGCGGCGCGGTATTTCGCGATCAGGAAAGAAGTGAAGAATCGGCTGGGCGTGATGCTGGCGCGGACGGAAGAGGCGGAGCGGCTCGTCAAACCGGTCCAGGAGGAGAGACGATGATTGACGTGGCGTTGCTGACATTGGGCCCGCTGCTGCGGCCCCTGTCCGAGGAAGGGCTTGCGATCGTGGGCGCCGCCGCGACGCGGCGCGTTTATGAACGCGGCGAGGTATTGTTTCGCGAGGGCGATGTGGCGGAGGAATGTTATCTCCTGGAGACCGGGCACGTGGCGATCGAGATCGAGATCGGGAGCTCCAAGCGCGCGATGATTCACACCGTCTCGCCTGGAGATTTCTTCGGCTGGTCCGCGCTCGTGCCGCCGAGGCACATGACGGCATCGGCCCGCGCCGTCGAATCGTCCGCGGTCATCGCGATCCCGGGAAAGATCCTGGACCAGGTCTTCGAGAAGGAACCGGCCGCCGGGCTCGATGTGATGCGCGGCGTCAGCCGCGTCATCACGCTGCGATTGAAGGACACCAGCCTTCAGCTCGTCAACATGATGGAATGGGTGGGCCCGGAACGTGCATGAGCATGGAGTGGCGCGCGACGTCCTGGACCGGCTGGAACGTCGCTTCAGGCCGCAGCATGCCCGATCGCGCGCCCGGCTTCTCCATCTTTCCGTTCGCGAAGGCAGCGGGATCGATCCGCATTTCCTGGAGCACGGTTTGGAGGAGGAATCGCCGGCGACGATCTTCTTCGGCGCGCGATTCCAGGTGACGGAAAGGCCGCTGGTGCTCGTGTGCGCGAAATGCGGCGAGCCTCTTTCCGGCGACTCGATGGATGAAAAATGCCCGGGCTGCGGAAAAAACGAAGTGCGCCCCGAGGGCGATGAAATCCAGTTCGAGGGCGTCATCTGGGAGGAATCGTAACTCCGATGATTCTTTCGCTCGGGGCCGACCTCAAGGGCTCCTTCGCGATCCGAAGGGGAACGAGAACCTGGTATGAAAAGGGATTCGGCGACCTGGCCGACGCGGAATGCTTCCACCGTTGGGCGGATGCCATTGAAAAAGCGCTCGACGGCGAGGCTCCGGCAATGATCATCGTCGATCCTCATCCTCTGTATCGCTCGCATCATTTCGGTCGGCTTTTGTCACGACGCACCGGCGCGAGGCTGATCGAGGTTCAGCATCACGTGGCGCATGCGGAGGCCGTGCGAGCGGAGCATGGTTTTCAGGGATCCTACCTGGGCCTTGTGATGGACGGCTCCGGATACGGCCCGGACGGCACGATCTGGGGGTGCGAGCTCCTGCGGATCGAGGAGGGGCGATGGTCGCGCAAAGGCCACCTGCGTGCCGTGGTCTGCCCCGGCGGCGACCTGGCGGCTCGCGAGATCTGGCGGATGGGCCTGGCATGGCTTACGGTGGACGATATCAATAATCCGTACATTACCATATTCGAACGAAACATCGGATCGGAGCGGATGGGGTCGGCGCTGGCGCAGATCAGGTCCGGCCGGCCGGTGACGACTTCGGCGGGCCGCGCGTTCGACGCGGCGGCCTCGATCATGGGTCTTCGCATGCGGGTGAAGGAGGAAGGCGAGGCCGCGCGGGACCTGGAGGAGTATGCGTCCAAGGGGTGGCCCGGCGATCGGCTTGCGTATTCCGTGGCGGATGGCGTCCTGGATCTTGCCCCCGCGATGCATGAACTTGCCGAACGCGCCCGGGACGGACTTGTCCGGGGCGGCCTTGGCCGGAACGGCGCGCCGATGAGCAGGCTCGCAGCCGCGTTCCACGAGACATACATCGAAGGGCTTGTTGATCTTGTGGTGGAGAGTGCGGGCGAGAAGGAGCATCGAGTGGTCCTGTCCGGAGGATGCTTTCTGAACGCGATCCTGTCGCGAGAAATTCATCTGCGACTTTCACGGCGGGGATTCAAAGTGCACCAGGCGAACCACTATTCCCCGGGTGACGATGCGCTCGCGCTGGGGCAGATCGAAGTCGGGCGGCTTCCGGGCAGTGAGCGCGCCAATGATCATGCGTACAAGCCGGCGATGATCGCGCTTGATTCCGCAACCTCCCGCTGGGATGATGCCTCCGCATGAACGTTCTCGTCCTCAACTGCGGCTCCTCCACGGTGAAGTTCCAGATCATCGAAACCGACCTGGCGAAGATCGACGCCGACGGCGACCGGCGGCTGGCGCGCGGTATCATCGAGCGTGTCGGGGGACACGCGCTCTGCACGTTCCGCGCGGAAGGCCAGCCGCCCCTCATCACCGATACTCCGATCCGCGATCATCGCGCGGCGATCGACGCGATCCTCCGGTGGGTCATCGCGAACGATTCCCGCATCGACTCCATCCGGTCCCTCTCCGATATCCACGCCGTCGGACATCGTGTCGTTCACGGCGGCGAGCGGTTCAAGATGTCGGTGAAGATCAACGAGGAGATCATCGAAGGAATCGAGGACTGCATCGAGCTGGCGCCCCTGCACAATCCGGCGAACCTGAAAGGAATCCGGGCGGCGCAGGAATTGCTCGGCCCGGGTTCTCCGCAAGTCGCGGTCTTCGACACGGCCTTCCACAGCACGATGCCGGAAACATCCTACCTCTACGGTATACCGTATCCCCTGTATCGCCGGCATAAGATCCGCCGATACGGATTCCACGGGACATCGCATCGGTACGTGGCGTATCGCTATCGTACGATGCTGGGAATTCCCCAGGAAAAAGTCGACATCATCTCGCTCCATCTCGGCAACGGTTGCTCCGCCTGCGCGATCAAGGACGGCGCCTCCCTCGACACGTCGATGGGATTCACGCCCCTCGAAGGTCTTCTCATGGGAACGCGATCCGGCGACATCGATCCGTCGATCATCGAGTTTCTCTCGCACAAGGAAGGCATGTCGATTGCGGAGACGGATAATCTCCTGAACAAGCAGTCAGGTTTATTGGGCGTCTCGGGATTGACGAGCGACATGCGCGATCTCCTCGCGGAGGAAGCCGAGCACCAGGATCGCCGCGCGCGCCTGGCGATCGACCTCTTCTGCTCGCGCGCGAAGAAATACATCGGCGCGTACGATGCACTCCTGGGCGGAGCGGACGCGATCATATTTACCGGCGGCATCGGCGAGAATGCTCCGCAGGTCCGCTCGCGCATCTGCGCGGGCCTTGCGTACCGGGGTCTCACCATCGACGAAACCGCCAACGCGGCCGCGATCGACGGCGCGCAGTTCGAGATCACGACTCCGGATTCGAAGCTGAAAGCTTTCGTCATCCCGACGAACGAGGAGCTCCTGATCGCGCGAGATACCTTGCGTGTCGTGGAGAACGCTCCGCGGCGCTGGTGAAACCTCAGCCGCGGCAAGGCAGCCTGTTCCCACTTTCATGCGAATCAGAGCATCGTCATACGAGGCGCTTTTCCGCTTGACGACTTCTTCCGTTCTGCCGAAGATTTAGCCAACTCTTATGAAAACCCGCCATTTCCGGATTCTGATGCTGGCCGTCTGTCTGATTCTGTCCGCCGTGAATGTTGGAGCGCTCGACATCAACGGCACGTTTCTGCACGGTTATTCCGATCGCGAAGGCGCATCGTACCTCCTGCCGGGCGAGTTTCACGGCGAGTTCGAGAATCCGACGGGCTCGCTCTCGTTGACCCACTATGCGACGGACGGGATCATCACGAAGGCGCGTATCAACGCGTCCGCGGGAGCACTCACGATCGCCGAGGCGTGGCTCTCGTTCGACGGGCTCCCTTATCATGGCGAACTGACCGTCGGCCGCTTTCAGAAACCCCTCGGCGAGCCTCTCCTGACGCTCGGCCTTACGTATCCCGGACTGCTCTTCCACACATCATCGGTCACCGGTGCCAAGGTTTCCATGGGGCGCGGGCTCTGGAACTGGGAAATTGGCGTCGCCAACGCGAATCCGCTGACCGCGGTCGGCACCGTCATCAGTGGCTCGCCTGCGTTCGGGCGGCCGATCCCGCCGGGGATTGTCATGCCCGAGCATCTCAAAGAGTATTACGCCAGCCTCTCGCGTCGCTTCGGCGGCGAATGGGGAAGTCTCAACATGAACCTCATGTACACCGGCGGAAAGTTGCTCCGCCAGGACGCAACGCTTCTTGCCACAATCAGCCTCTTTGACATCATCCCGCCCGACTACACCCGTCAGGAGTGGGATTTCGCCGCGGATTACACATACGGCGATTATCGGCTCTTCGGTGAATACGCCGCCGCCGAGCTCGGAGCCTTGACTCTCCGCACATACAATATATCCGCCGCGAGAAAGTGGCGCGACTGGGAGTTCGTCGCCGGATGGGACTGGCTTGCGACGAACGCCGCCTTGCGTCCTCCGTCCGTCCCCGCGTCGTGGGATCGCGAGCGCTTCACGCTGGCAGCGAACTGGCAGTTCACCGATCAGGTAAAGATCATGACGCAATATGAGTTCAACCAGGAAGTACTGTCCGGACACAGTTACCCCGGTCGCAGCGGTCTGCCCAATGATGGAATCGCGGCGCAGATCGTCGTCGGCTTCTAAAGGAGAGCGATCATGACCCGACACAGGATTTTGCTTCAGTTCATAGCGAGCATCGCCGCCACGCTCATCATCTCGATCGCGGTCTCCGCGAGCGTCCAGCCGCTCACTCTGGAATCTCTGAAGGGCACGGCGGAGGTTCGATCGGCCGGCAAGACATCGTGGACGCGCGCTCATGAGCGGATGCCGTTGTATCCCGGCGACCTCTTCCGAACCGGCGCCGGCTCGCGAGCCATCCTGAAGCACACGCGTGGCAACAACATCATCCTCGGCGAGAACAGCGTCATCCTGATCCAGCAGTCCACCGTGGGCGGCGGTGCGGCCAGCCAGTACAACGTTCAGATCCAGCAGCTACGGGGCCGCATGGATCATGTTCTGAAGGCTCTATCGATCCGGAATTCCTCCTACAAGGTCATGACACCCGTCGCGGTCGCGGGTGTGCGGGGCACGGAGTTCGGATCGGACGTGCAGCTTGATCCCGCGACATCGAACGCGCTCGACAACCTCCTGGCTTCAGGTCCGCTCGGCAGCAACTCTTCCGGCGGCGGGAACCCCGGCATTCGGGTCGAAGATCCCGGCATTCAAAGGGGCGTGGTGAATCCGATATTAGGCGACCCCTGGAATCTTCCGTTGCGGCGAACCGGCGGCGACGATCAGCTCGGAACAGGATCCGGCACGTCCGAGCCCGGAGGCAATATCGGCGGCCGAAGTCCCGACAACCAGGGTTCGGGAAGCGGCAGCCTGACCGTAAGCAATGAAGGGCGCGACCGGCTCAGGGTCGAACCTGGCACGCAGACCACCGGCCGCGGCGTACCGACCGGCCGCTTTCAGGACTTCGTCGACTTCGGCTCTCAAGCCTTCGACCTGACAAGTCTGGGCGACCAGAGCGGAGGCGGCAATGTTCTCTTCAACGTCGTCGACGGCAGCGTGGATATCTTTCCCGTCAGCGGGCCGACGACGATCATGGGACCCGGCGACGTCATGAACTTCGCCTTCACTCCTATGCCCGGGGGATTTGGTCTCTCCGGTGAACCGGGGTCCAATCCCTTGACCGGCAATATCAACCTGAACCGCGACAACATGGGAGAGCACGGTGAGCAGCAACGCCGCGATCTCGACGCGTTCTACAACAACCTGCTTAACCGCACCACCAACGAGGATCGCACAACCGGCGATTTTCGCGATATCTCGAGCGGCATGAACAATGTCGGCTCGCTGTCCAGCAGCCTCTCGTCATTTCTCGGCTCGATCAATTCGGGCAACGTCAGCAGCATCCAGGGATGCGCCGGGGCGTTCAACGGATTCCATCAGCTGCCGAGTGGAATCAGCTGGATCAACTTCAATCCCACGGAATACAACAATCTGCTTAATAGGTAGAGGTCAGCTACTCCGCGGGCCGGACAGGCCTGTCGTCAATCCAGCCGCTTCCGGAATCGCAGGATCGAGAGCGATCAGGGCGCGGACGGATTCCGGAACGAGTCATGAATCCACGTTTTCAGTCTTTCGCGGGTGGGGGGAATCGACGGACTGGGGCCTTCAGCGATTATCATCATGATCATTGGCCACAGCGGCACAGGGTTCGAAAAAATATTGTTTATCTCCGCGACGTTGTGGCGAACTTTCAGGGGTCCGCGGAAATGTGAGAAGATTCCCTCACGATGGCGCGCGAGATTCGGTACACTGTCGATGGACCTTGACCACGAACTCCGCATGGACGAAAGCATGGATCCCGTTCGCGCTCTGCGCGGCGGCGATTCTTTTTC
This sequence comes from uncultured bacterium, assembly GCA_964499705.1. Classification (GTDB taxonomy): domain Bacteria; phylum UBA8481; class UBA8481; order UBA8481; family UBA8481; genus JBBTKW01. The sequence continues at coordinate 359,350 of CAZCME010000001.1, forward strand.
TCCTTTGGCATTACCGCGCGCCTCGTCCGGCGGAATTGAAGATCGAAAAAGTGGAAACTCTTGTCGCGGCCCGCGATACCGAAATATGGGCGGCGCCGTCGATGGCGCCGGGCGGTGGCGCTCTGGCATTCACGTCCGTCGATCAGCCCGGCGTCGCGATCAGGTCGGCGGACGGCGAGATGTGGCGGGCGTACAACGGGAAGCTGGGGGAACGATGGCTCTCGTGGTCGCCTGACGGTCGATATCTCGCTTTCCGAGCGGAGAAAATTCCGGAGGAGACGCCTCGCGCGTTCGCTCTCATGGTGGCGGATCCGGCTACGAAGAGTATCGAGAAGATCACGGATTTTCTGCCCGGGCTGGGACGCCCCACGTGGAAAGTTTCCGGAGCGCGGATGGAATTGTATGCATGGTCCAGCTCGGGGCTCGTGAGAAAGGTCTATGACTCGACCATGACGGGCGCCGGCTCGGATCTCTTCGTCTACGAAAGCGAGGGAGATGTCTGGATCCAGAAGGGCCAGGATCTGCCCCGCAGGGTCTCGCGCGGCGGCGGATTCGCGCCGGTTCTGTCTCCCGATGGATCCACGATCCTGTATCAATGGAGCGATGCGATCTTTGTCGCACCGGCGAACGAGAAGGACTCGTCGGAGCCGAGGCTGGCGGCACATGGATACGGGCCCGTCTGGTCGCCGGACGGGCGAAGAATCGCGTTCTGCGTCGCGAAGGACGACGGCCATGGCGACCCGAAGGAGGCGGACATCTTCACGATCGAGCTGGCGGCGGAACACGCCGAGCCGAAGCGCCTGACGCGGACTCCGGACGAGATCGAGATGGAGCTTTCCTGGCCGAAAAATAATCGTATACTGTTCAGTGTGCGAAATGATGGAAGCATTCGGAGCGCCGCTTTGTCGGGCGGCGAATAATAAATGAAGAATCGCATGTCTCGCATACTCCTCTTCGTGCTCATCCTATTCTCGACACTCCTTTCCATTATGCCTCCATGCGGAGCCGGATCCCTGACGGGCACGAAGATCATTCTCGATCCTGGCCACGGCGGTCAGGCGGGAAAAACATACAACGGTCTCCCCGGCGATCCCGGCGCTCTCGGGCCGACCGGTGTCCGGGAGGCCGATTGCACGCTCGCCATCGCCCTCCAGGTCCGCGACATGCTCGCGGCCCAGGGCGCGACGGTCTACATGACCCGCGACGCGGATGCCTTCGTCTCGCTTCCCGCGCGCACTTCCATGGCGAACGCGCTCGCCGTCGACCGGTTCGTATCCATCCATCAGAACGCGAGCTCTTCGGCCTCGGCGAACTACACCGGCTCTCATGTCTATCTCACCGCGTCGGCGACGTCGCTCGACCTCGCCGGGAAGACTGTGACGGAGGAGGATCTCTACCACCAGAGCGGAGTCGTCTCGACGAACTGCAATCTGCGCGGAGTTCACAAGGATAACTTCCACGTGGTCCGGGAGTCGCTGATGCCCGCGGAGCTGATCGAAAATTCTTTCGTCACGAATCCGGGCGAGGAATCGAAGTTGAAGACCGCGAAGCACATCCAGGGATGCGCCGACGCGATCTTCAAGGGCCTGATGAAGCATTTCGGCAAGACCGTTTCTCAGGATCACGAAGCGCCGGTCATCTCGCATTCGCCTGTGTCATCGGTGCTGGAAGCGACATCCGTGAATATTACCGCCACGGTGACGGACGCTTCCGGCGTGGATAACGTCGTGCTGTATTACCGCAGGAAGGGGAGCGCGATTCTCGTGAGCGAGACGATGACGCGGACCCCTGGCGAAGTCTACACCGCCTCCATCGCCGCGAGCTCGATCGGCGCCGCGGGTGTGGAATATTACATCGAAGCCCGGGACAAGTCGGGAAATCTCGGACGCCTTCCGGCCGGCTCGCCCGTCGCGCCGTTCATCATCGCGGTGACGCCCGTCGCGCGCCCCGGCAGCCTCACCGGTGTCGTCACGGACAAGGTCACCTCCGCGCGGCTTGCCGGCGTCGAGGTCACGATCAATCCCGGCGGAGCGAAAGTGATGACTTCAGCCACGGGCGTCTACCTCTTCGAGAATCTCGCGCCTGGCATGTATACCGTCACGGGAAAAGGTAACGGCTATTTTCCGACATCCGCCTCCGCGCAGGTAGCGGCATCGACGTTGAAGTGGAACTCCTTCGCGTTGGCCGCGGCTCCGCCTGCCCCCGTCGCCGGCGTTATTTCCGGCACCGTGAATGTCTCCGCGACTTTGACGCTCCGGGAATTGAATCTAACGCGCACCGGGACGACGTTCGACTTTCCGAAGCTCGAACCGGGCACGTACCATCTCAAGGCGGAAGCCGACGATTACAAATCCCAGACGCGAACGATCACGTTGAAGCCGGGCAAATCCAGCCAGGCGAACTTCCTGCTGCTCTCTCCGGACAAGGGCATCCTCAAGGTGAAGGTGAAGCAGATCAACGAGAAGGGGAAGCTCGTGAACGCGCAGGGCGTGAGCGTCTCCATCGCGGGCCCCCTGGCGAAGAATGCTCCGACCGGCTGGGGCAACAGCTCCGGCGAAGCGATATTCGACAATCTCGATCCCGGCACCTACACGGTCTCCGCACTGGGCATGAGCCAGACCGTCACGATCGTGAAAGGGAAGACGACGAGTTCGACGCTCAGCCCCTGAGCCGGACGGCGATCGTGAAACCAGCAATTCTCATTTTGACGGCATCAATGAGAACCTAAAGCGGAATGAACAATGTCGGCTCTCGGTCCAGCGGCCTCTCGTCATTTCTCGGCTCGATCAATTTGGGAAACGTCAGCAGCATCCAGGGGTGCGCCGCAGCGTTCAACGGATGCCATCAGCTCCCGAGTGGAATCAGCTGGATCAACTTCAATTCCACGGAATCCAACTTTCTGCTCCACGGGAAGACGTCAGAAATACCCCGGGCCGGACAGTCCTGTCTTCAATCCAGCCTCTTCCGGAATCGCAGGATCGAGAGCGAGAGAGTCACCGCGAGAAAAATCGCCAGCGGAATCATTTCAACGGCCAGCTCGCCGAGCGTCGCTCCGCGCAGGATGATGCCGCGCACGAGTCGGATGAAGTGCGTGAGCGGAAGGATTTCGCCAATGCCTTGCGCGAGCGGGGGCATGCCGGAGAAGGGGAACATGAAACCCGAGAGAAGTATCGAGGGGAGAAAGTAGAAGAACGTCATCTGCATCGCCTGGAACTGGGATTTCGCGAGCGTCGAGATGAGAAGCCCCAGCGAAAGACTGGTCGCGATGAAGAGGAGCGCGGCGGCGTAGAACTGCAGGAGGTCGCCGCGGATGGGGAGCCGGAAGAGGAAGACGCCGAGGCCAAGCACGAGCGTGATCTGGACAAGGCCGATGAAGATGTACGGGAGAATCTTTCCGATCATCAGCTCGGACGTGCGGACCGGAGTCGTGATGAGCATTTCCAGCGTGCCCCGCTCGCGTTCGCGGACGATGGCGATGGCGGTGAAGAGGACCATCGTCATCGTGAGGATGACGCCGGCCAATCCCGGGACGATGTTGACGGCGGAGCGACGCTCGGGATTGTAGTAGAGGCGCCGCTCGAAAATCGCGCGCGACGCCGCGACGCGCGAACCGCGCTCCACCGCGGGGATCGACGTGAGGCCGCTCGCGGCGGAGGAGACCTGGGGATCGCTGCCGTCGATCAGCAGTTGCGCGGCGGCGCGGTCGCCTCGAAGGAGCCGCCGCTCGAAGTCGGGAGGGATGTAGAGGCCGATGGAGATTTCTCCGCGGCGCAGCATGTCTTCCAGTTCCTTCGCGCTGCCGGCCCGTCCCGCGATATCGACCACCTGCGACGCCGCGAGGTCGGCGGTCAGCGCGCGCGACGAGGCCGTGCCGCTCATGTCCGCCACTGCGGCGCGCAGGTGGCGGAGATCGGTGTTGATGGCATATCCGAAGAGCGTGATCTGGATGAGCGGGATGCCGACGATCATCCCGAGGCTCAAGCGGTCGCGGCGCAGCTGCCGCAGCTCCTTCCAGGCGATAGCGAAAACACGCGGAAGAAATTTCATATCATGCTCCGCCGCGCCGCTTCTCGTGATCCAGGACTCCGGCGCCTGTTGCCGCGACGAAGACGTCCTCGAGGCTGGCCGCGGCAAGGACGACCCGGCCGTCGATCCCGGCTTCGCGGAGCGCGCGTTCGAGCCTTGCGACCGGATCGGAAAGCGAACGATCGACGAGCGCGTGAAGACGCACGCCGAGCTGAGCGACGCTCTTGATCTCCGGCACGGAACCGATCGCGCTCCGCGCCGCGCGGATCTCCTCGGCTTCGATCTCCAGGACGGTCGCGTCGATTCCACGCATCATCTCCCGAGGCGAACCGTTCGCGACGATGACACCGAGATCGAGGATGGCGAGACCGTGGCATCGTTCGGCTTCGTCCATGTAATGCGTCGAGACCAGGATCGTCGTGCCGGCATCGGCGAGCAGGAAGAGCCGTTCCCAGAATTCGCGGCGGTTCTGCGGATCTACGGCGCTCGTGGGCTCGTCGAGAAAGAGAAGCTCGGGTTCGTGGAGAACGGCTCCGGCAAGGGCGAGCCGCTGTTTCTGGCCGCCCGAGAGCGTTCCCGCGCGCTGGTGCGGTCGATCGGCGAGCTCGTATTCATCGAGGAGCGAATCGATGCGGGATTTGCGTCTGGAGTGGGGAAGAGTGTAGATCGCGGCGAGAAATTCGAGGTTCTCCCGGACGGAAAGATCTTCGTACAGGGAAAAGCGCTGCGTCATGTATCCGATGCGGCTTCGCAGCGCTTCGGCATCGCGTGGGACGTGATGTCCGAGGACTGTGGCTTCGCCTTCGCTGGGCTTCAGGAGGCCGCAGAGCATGCGGATCGTCGTGGATTTTCCGGAGCCGTTCGGACCGAGAAATCCGTGTATGCGACCCGCGGGAATGGCGAGGTCGATGTGGTCGACCGCCGTCACTTTATCAAAGCGCCGGGTCAATCCTCGCGCCACGATCGCGAGCTCGGAATTCACCTGGGTGCGGGTGAAGTTTTCTCGAAGGAGACCTGTACCGGCAAACCGGCCGCGATGCGGTCTTTCGCGTCGAGTATCTCGATCTCGGCAAGGTAGCTGAGGCGTCCCCGGTCGCGCTCCGTCAGAGCGAAATAAGGAGTGAAAGCGGGATCGTGCGCTATCCTGCGGACGCGGCCCCGATAGGGCGACGGAACTCCGTCGGCGTGTATGGAGACGGGAGCGCCCGGCTCGATGCCGGCCCGGAGAGACTCAGGTATATAGACGCGGGCGTATGCCGAACCTTCGATGAGAAGAATCGCGACGACTCCGCCAGCCGGCGGTCGCTCACCGCGGTCGAAAGGTATCACCTCGATGCGACCTGCTGTCGGCGCGCGAACGATGTTGCGCTCCGCGCGGACGTGAAGCTCATCGCGCGCTCGGCGGGATTCTTCCACCGCCGCATCGGCCGCGCGGATCTGCTCCTCGGTGGAACCCCTCCTGAGCGCGGCGAGCGCCTGGAAGAGCTCATCGCGGCGCCCTTCGGCCGCATCGCGCGCCTGGCGCGCCGCATCCAGGCGCTGAGCGGATTCGGCGCCTTCGGCCGCGAGTTTTTCGAAGCGGACGAGATCAGCGCGCGCCGTCGAGAGCGCGCGCTCGGCGGTCATGAGGCGAGCCCGCGCTTCCGCGATCAGCTCGTGTCGTGGCCCGCGTTTCACCTCGTCGCGCAGCGCTTCGGCATGCGCGATGGCCGCTTCCGCCTGATCGATCCGAGCCCGCAGCAGCGAGGTATCGAGCACGACGACGATCGCTCCGGACTCGATTCGGTCGCCCTCCGCCGCGCCGAAGCGGAGGATGGGATCGGAAGATTCGGCGATCAACTCGACGCGGTCCAGTTCCAACGTGCCCACGACGGGCTGCGGCGCTTCCGGGCGTCCGCAGGAGGCAAGGACGATCAGGGCGCAGGCGATTGCGGCACGAATCATGCGGGCAGGCTATCACACTTTAGCGCTGATGGGGCAGGCACGTTGTGCCAGGGCAGAAGCTTCTCAACTGAAAATCATTAACCACGAACCACACGAAAAATACGAAATTATGGGAAGATATGTCGCTTTATGGATGCGGTTGAGGAGAACACCGGTTGATGGGGAGAAAACATTCTCGCGCTGCAGATCCATCCTCCGCGACAGCTGACTCTATTTCATCCCATCGAAAGGCATTGTTCGTGTGGTTCGTGTGGTTCGTGGTTAATGATTTTCAGTTGGGAACCTCTGCATTAATTTCGTGGACGACAAATCCCGGGGAAGGCATCAATATGTGAACGTGATCGGCGAGCCCCGACAAACGATCCAGGGTTTCAGGAGATGCGCATTTTTCTGTTCCGTCGGCGCACTCGGCGAACTTGGGCGCGCGGAACGATGAACAGGCGCGAGACCGTAGCATCGCTGCGCGCTCGCTACCGCTTCACAGGCCTCGTATACGACATCCTCGACGTCCCGTGGGAGCGCATCTATCGGCGCTGGCGGCCGCAACTCGTGGGCGATCTCGCCGGAACCATCCTGGAGGCCGGTGTCGGAACCGGACGCAACCTTCCATTCTACCGAGGTCAGCGCGTCGTCGGGCTCGACCTTTCCGAGGTCATGCTCGCGCGCGCGTCCAGGCGACTCCCCGCCGACGCGCGCGCACACCTTCTTCAGGGCGACGCGTGCCGGCTGCCGATGTCATCCGCCTCCGTCGATTCGTATCTTTCGACGTTTCTCTACTGCGTCCTGCCCGATGATCTGCAGACCGGATCGCTCGCTGAGATGGCGCGCGTGCTGAAGCCGGGCGGCCGCTTCCGACTTCTCGAGATCATCTATTCACGTAATGAACGGAAGAGGCGTCAGCAGGAATTTCTGGCGCCGGTCGTGGAGCGCCTCTACGGCGCGCGATTCGACCGGCGGACGCTCGATCTGATCCGTTCGACGCCCGTTCTGGAGGTGACATCGACGCGCTTTCTGAAAGACGACACTTATCTCCTCATCGACGGTGTCCGGCGATGAGCGGCCAGGGCGCAACGCAAGACACGGCGCGGCGCCTCAGCATCATCATCCCCACGCTGAACGAGCAGCATTACCTGGCCGCCACGCTCGAGCGGCTCGACGAAACGCGCGACGAGATCATTGTCGTCGACGGAGGTTCCGCCGATCGCACGCGGGATGTGGCGCGGGCGGCGGGAGCCCGCGTGATCACGGCGCCGCGAGGACGCGCTCGTCAGATGAACGCCGGAGCGGCCGCGGCGAGCGGCGAGATCCTCCTCTTTCTCCATGCCGACACGCATCCACCCACGAACTATGCCGCATGTATTTGCGACGCGATCGACGGCGGCGCCGTGGGCGGAGCCTTCACACTCGCCATTGACGCCCCGAACCCTCTCTATCGCTCGATCGAGACGGCCGTCCGCATCCGCTCGCGTTATCTCGGCCTGCCGTACGGCGATCAGGCTCTCTTCGTTTCGCGGTCGGCATTCGCGAAGATGCGGGGATTCCGCGAGATCGAGATCATGGAGGATTTCGACTTCGTGCGTCGGATCCGGCGCCACGGCAAATTCAGCCTGCTCGACGCGAGAGTCACCACATCCGCGCGGCGCTGGCAACGCGTCGGACCGATTCGCGTCACGATTCAGAATCAGGTTACGGTTCTCGGCTACCTTCTGGGCATCCGGATGCGCCTCTCGAAATAATCGATGATGGGCAATTCGCACCGCCGGTCCATCGCGCGATTGATCTGGATGAGCCCGGAAGGGCAGGTGACGTTGATCTCGCTCAGGTGATCGCCGATGATGTCGATGCAGATGAGCGGCAGCCGATCCTTTGGGAACGTGTCCGCCACGTGGCGGCAGGCGGCCCGATCCGCCTCGGAGAGCTCGAAGGGAACGGTCACGGCGCCGGCATGGATGTTCGCGAGATACTGGCCTTCCCTCGGGATGCGGTTGACCCAGCCGATCGGCTCGCCTTCGAGCAGGAAGATCCGCTTGTCGCCCTCGCGAACGCGCTCGTTGAATTCCTGGAGCATGAGCGGCTCCCGCCAATCCTCGGACGACCGGCGCATCAGGCCCTTCGCCTGCTCCGGATCATCCGCAGCGAATTTCACGACCCCCATCCCACCGAAGGCGTTGGTCGGCTTGGCGATCCACTGGCGCACGTCCGGAGCGCCGCGAAGCGCGTCCATCGCCGATTCCTCCGACATGACGACGCGGGAAACGCTGATGCCGCCCGGATAGGAGAATATGGCGAGCTTCTCGTTATAAGATCGGATGGCGACAGGGTCGTTGAGGACCAGCGTGCCCGCTCGATCGAGCATATGGGTCGCCACGAGATATCGAGAATCGACCGGTGGATCCATCCGCAGGAGGCACAGGTCGAGTTCCCTGAAATCGAGCGGACGCGGGTCCGTGAATTGCGCGAGCGGATCGCCGGATCCGACATAGGCGCTTTCGTGGAAGATCGCGGTCAGCCCCTCGTTCGCCAGGCACATCGTCCGCCACGAGGCGAAGAGCACGCGGTGGCCGCGACGCCGGAACTCCGCTCCGAACAGGAGCGAGTTATCCCAGGAGACATCGAGAGCGCTGAAATCCTCGGTCAGGAATCCGATCGTTTTTGGTCCAGCCGGCATCGCGCGATTATGCCGCGAACCCGCGCAGCGATGAAGAGAAAACGCTCCGACAGAGCCCTCTTACGACAAGAATGAGGGGAGACACTGTCAATTCTGAACGCCGCGCCCCTCCTTTTTCATCAATGCCTTTTTAGCGTCGGCGCCGAACTCGAACAAATGGAACGACGGCATGGGGCTTGCTTCCCGTCATCTCATGGAAACCTTTCTCAAGAATCCCCTCGTCGCCGAAGGAACGACGGGCCGGGATGCCGGATCTCATTTCCCGGGACGGTCGCGCACCTCGCATCGCGTCGTGGATCGAACCGTGCGTGTCGTTTGCCGCTCATATCTCATCGTCAGCACATCAGATGCAAACATCCCGTTAATGAAGATCCGTTGTAATGGAGGGACCATGAAAGAGGAGACTGTAGGGGCTGGAAAGCGAAGCTTGAGGAGAATCGAATCATGTGGGAATTTCCGATACTTGTATGGTTTTTGCAGGAGTCGATCAGGAAAGCGAACGCGGAGTTTTCACTATCCGCGCCTTCGAAACTGGAATGGGAGACAGCGCAGGCCCGACGGGAGAAAAGTGCGCGCGCGCAACGCATCGACCGGCTGACGCCGCTCAGGAGATTATTCCGGAGCCGGGGCAGAATCTGGCGAAGATCGCCAAGCGCCATCCTCGATAAGACGGGCGAGACATGAAGGAGTATCTGCTCATCGTGACGCCGTCAGGGCTGCCGAGTTTTGCCCGGACCGCACCTAAGAAAGAATTCCCGCGAGAATGGAGTACGCCGAGGCGAAGACTATGGCGGCGGGAAGAACAGGAAACACTTCGTAGTCATGTGTGAAGAAAAACTCGGGAATCCCTACCGCTGCGCGCTTGAGAAACGACTCGGAAGCGCCGGCGCGGGAAGCGGTCAGGACAAGCAGTCCGGATAAGGTGATGTAAAACGTCAAGATCGAGATGAATCCGAAGACCTTCCGGTCGAGAGCGGAGTCGCCCAGCTCGTTCCATTCGGCGGGCAAGAAGATCTTCGCGATCGCGGAGACGAGCTCGGCGGAATTCACGGCGAAGAAGAGCAGAGCGGCCAGGCCGGTCATCTTGAGGACGAGCGCCCAGGCCCGGGCCGCGTCGGGCGTCGATTCTCCCACGGCGATCACGCGCAGAAAATGCATCGTGTCGGCGTTCCGAATCTTCTCCGCCAGTAACTCGAAATCGGAATCGGCGAGCGATTCCCCCTCGATACGAGCGGCTTCGATCCAACGCGCGTAACGCGACCATTCCGGATCCCGCAACCGCCGGAATTCGGATTCGATGACCCTCAGCCTATCGTAGACTCTTCGTCGGGCCCGGCTCCGCAGGATCATCTGGGCTTCGTAGTATCTGATGAACCGCGCCCGAGCGTCCGGCCTGTCGGTTCGCTTCGGATGCCACTCCTCGGTCCGCGCCCAGAATGCTCTCGTGATCTCCTCGCGGGGAGCGGCCGGATCCACCTGCAGCAGCTCGTAATAATTCATCATGGGTCGGGCGATCGATTTTCCGCCCGATGGCGACGGAACGGCGATGCCGGGATGCAAGGCGCTCGATTTCAACAGCATGATTTTCCCGCTATGATCTTAGCGCGTCGATTGGACAAAAATCTATGGACCGCGAAAAGGCGTCCGGCCGTTTTCGAATTTCCTTGCATCAACATGTAATTAAAGTCCCGCGACATGGAGCACAGCTCGCTTCGCATAATTCTTGTTGAATGCGAGGTCGCGCTTTCGGAATTGGAATTCAGGATTTCGTCAGGAATTGGAACCGGCAGTATGCACGATATCGAGTGCGAGCGCTTCGGCCACCTTGATTCCGTCGATCGCTGACGAGAGGATTCCGCCCGCGTATCCCGCTCCTTCGCCCGCAGGATAAAGACCCCGGACGCCGGGGCTCTCGCAGTGGTCGTTCCGCGGGATCCGAACAGGCGAGGATGTCCTCGTCTCCACGGCGGTCAGGACCGCGTCCGGCAGGGCGAAACCCCGGAGTTGGCGGGCGAAGGCGGGGAGCGCTTCCCGGATTGCGGCGACGGCGAAATCGGGAAGGCACGGCGCGAGGTCGCAGAGCCGGACCCCGGGCAGATAGGACGGTATGACCGAGCCGAATTTCGTGGAGGCGCGTCCTTCCAGAAAATCGCCGACGAGCTGGCCCGGCGCCCAGTAGTTTTCTCCTCCCAGCCGGAACGCGATCTCCTCGTAGCGGCGCTGGAACGCGATCCCCGCGAGAGGTCCGCCCGGGAAATCAGCGGGCGTGATCCCGACGACGATCCCGCTGTTGGCGTTCCGTTCGTCCCGCGAATACTGGCTCATGCCGTTCGTGACGAGGTGGCCCGGCTCCGACGCCGCCGCCAGGACGGTGCCTCCCGGGCACATGCAGAAGCTGTAGACGGATCGTCCGTTACCGCAATGGTGAACGAGCTTGTAGTCGGCGGCGCCAAGCGCCGGATGTCCCGCGTGGGATCCCAGACGGCACCGATCGATGAGCGATTGAGGATGCTCGATCCGGAGCCCGATCGAGAAGGGCTTGGCCTCGAGCGGGATGCCTCTTTCGTGAAGCATGTGAAAGGTATCGCGGGCGCTGTGTCCGATGGCCAGGAGCACGTGTCGACATTCGATCCGCTCGCCGTTGTCCAGGATGAGCCCGGCGACTGTTCCATCATGAATATCCAGGTCCTCGACGCGGCTTTCGAAACGGAATTCTCCCCCGAGACTTTCGATGGAGGCGCGCATCCGCTCGACGATCCGCACGAGCCGGTATGTCCCGATATGGGGCTTATTGACGTAAAGAATTTCAGGAGTGGCGCCGGCCGCGACGAATTCCTCGAGAACCTTCCTGCCGTAATGTTTCGGATCGCGGATCTGGCTGTGGAGCTTGCCGTCGGAAAACGTGCCCGCTCCGCCTTCGCCGAACTGGACGTTCGATTCCGGATTCAGATGCCCGGTCTTCCAGAACTTGAAGGTATCCAGGGCTCGCTCGCGCACGATCCTGCCGCGTTCCAGGACGAGCGGCCTGAATCCCATCTGGGCGAGGACGAGCGCCGCGAAGAGACCGCAGGGGCCGGTTCCCACGACGACAGGCCTCCGCGTCAAATTGTCCGGAGCGCGCGTGACGAATCGATAGATCATCTCCGGCGCCTTCGCGATCCGGCGATCGTTCCCCAACCGAGCCAGTGCTCCGGCTTCGTCCTTCACTTCGGCGTCGATCGTGTAGATGAATTCGATCGCATTCTTCCGTCGCGCATCCGGCGCTCGGCGGCGGATCGTGTATCCGATGAGATCCGCGGGCTCGATGCGCAGGAGCTTCTGCAGGCGAATCCGGAGATCGGCCTCGGCATGATCGAGCGGCATGCGGAATTCCGTGATGCGAATCATGGGGAGAACTCTCCCGTTTCCGCGCAAAAAATCAAAACAATTCGACGTCCGCCTTGCGCCACATTGCGCCACCGCAGGGAACGCCGGAGCGACCAGTAGATCCCCATCAATAAATATTTATCAGGATAGGCAGGATGGGCAGGATCAATTGAGGATGAACACCATCCAATCTTCCCATTTCTTACGATTGCGGATTCTATCAATCTCAAATCCTGCCCATCCTGCCCATCCTGCCCATCCTGTTAATTTCCCGCCACCGCGGGGAACTTCCGCGGATCGACGGCGTCTATTGACCGGCGGGCGCGCAGCGCGATACCGTATTTCAATATTCAGCAGGAGGAAGGTATGTCACGTCGGTTGATGAAGCGTATTCTGGGTGTCGCGGTTCCACTTTTCCTGGGATTGACGCTGACGGGAGCCATGTTCGGCCAGGTGGCGCGCATCAAGTTCAAGAGCGGTCAGGTGCAGAGACTCGTCCACAGGGCCCTCGAACGCGGTGAAACTCCTGAGGAAGCGATCAGGCTGGCCGGCGAAGTTTCCAGGTTCATGAAATCCGGCGACAAGGTCAGCGCGGAAGCATGCCTCGACAGTGCTCTGGCGTTATTGCGCCGTGACAGGCGCGCGTCGCACACCCCTCGCAACATTCCTGATTCCTACCCGTTCGCGAATCCGCCGTACGAAGCGCTTCAGGTCACGGGTGAACCGGAGGGGCGCAACGGCATCTACGACCCTTCGGTGGAATACGACGCTGATGGCGCCGTGGGCTGGCTGACCTACTCCGCCGTCGACAGCACGAGGGATTTCATTCGCGATCTGATCGGCACGCATCTCGCCAGGTCCACGGATCAGGGAAAAACCTGGCAATTCGTGAAAGTGTTGAAGCCGATAGAACCCGCGGAGATCACGACGGAGGCAGGAGAGAAGTTGTCGGGCAACTGGCGTGATGAAGTTCCCAGCCTCGTCTTCGATCCGGAGGACCATGGCAGGGAGTGGAAATTGTTCACGCATCATTATTTCTGGAACGCCGAGAAGGATAGGATGCCTCAATATGGATGGATATCCTGTCAGACGGCGTCGAGGCCCGACGGGGAATGGTCGGCTCCCGTCGCGCTGTTCGGCTCCACCAGGTTCCCGCCGGATCCCTACCGCCCGAAAATCGACCTCAATGCCCTGAGCCCGGATCTGAAGAACGCGATCACATATTCCGAACCCGGCGCCCTGGTCTTTGACAACGAGCTCTACCTGTCCCTCTCGGTTATCGGCGGAGGAGGACCTCAGAGCATCATCCTTCTGAAGTCGCTCGATCACGGCGGCACGTGGCAATTCGTGGCGACTCTTCTTGATGCGAAAATCGCGGGCGCCATGGGAATGAGGAGCTTCGATGGATCCAGCCTGGTCCTGGAGAACGGGACGGCCTATCTCATGGCTTCCCCCCACGGATCGAAGGCGATGCACGAGGGGACGTTCCTCTTCGAATTCGACGATATCTCCAAGGGCAGACTGAAGATGAACGGCCAGGGAATACCGGCCGTTGTGAAAGCGATCCGGCCCGATGAGTCCTTTCTCTTCTCAAAGATCGGCGCCGGACAGGCTGATTACGATGAGAGGAATATCCACGGAGGCATCATTTTCCCGCAGGCGAACATGAAGGATGCGCCCCGAATCTTCCAACTATGGAACACTCGATGCGGTATCGCTGGGCAGCCCGGCGAAGCTCAAGACGGCTCCGAAGCGACGGCGGGCGAAAGCTGGAAACCCGGCGACTACAAACTCACGATGGATCACGCGGGACTCACGCGCAAGTATCAGGTTCACATTCCGCCGGGATTCGATGGGTCGCGCCGATCGGCGGCCGTGGTCATTCTGCACGGCGGCGGGGCCAGGGCCGACCTCGTGGGAATGATCCGCGACGGGAGCGGCTTCGACGCATTGGCGGATCGGGAGGGATTCATAACGATCTACCCGGAGGCGATCGAGAATTACTGGAATGACGGTCGTGAGCTGGAGCGGTATCGATCCCAGAAGGAGAAGATCGACGACGTGGGATTCATCAAGGCGCTTCTGGAGCGCCTCTCGAAGCCGTTGAACCTGGACGCTTCCCGGATCTATGCGGTGGGAGCTTCCAATGGCGCGATGATGGCATTGCGCCTCGCATGCGACGCGTCGGAGAATTTCGCCGCGGTCGGATCGGTCGCGGGAAACCTTCCCGTCAAGCTTCAGCAAGCCGCGCGGCCGTCCCGGCCCGTCTCCGTTATCATATTGAACGGCACGAAAGATCCTCTCATGCCCTGGAACGGCGGTACCGTCCGATTTTACTTTCAGAAGCTGGGAGAGGTTCTATCGGCGAAGGAGACGAGGGACTACTGGATCGCCAGGAATCAATGTTCCGGCGAACCGAAACACACCGACCTGCAGGACAAGGATCCAAGCGATGGCACGCGCGTGACCGTGGATTCTTACGGCCCCGGTTCCGAAAACGCTTCCGTGGCCTTCTACACCATCGACGGCGGCGGGCACACATGGCCGGGCGGAGGAGAGATGAATCCGGAAAAAGTCGTGGGCAGGACCACGCGCGACATCGACGGCACCCGGATCATCTGGGACTTCTTCAAGAATTCCGCGAGGCCGTAGCCTGTAAGGAATCCATGTTCTCGCCTGGAGTCGGAGGATTATAGAGGGGATCGACCTTTCACGCGGGGACAAGGGGAACGGGAACGCCTTTTCTTGCGTCGGGATCGGAAATTGGTCGGGAAAGATAATGCAGGTACGGCGTCAGGATCCCGCTCCGGTCCGTGGACGTGCCGTCGTACATGATGGAGACGATCGGCAGGCCGATGTCCTTCTCCAATTTCCGGTAGAGCGCTTCGCTGATGAGCCCGGGGCAGCAGAAGATCGGGTTCAGGTTCACGATGAGTCTCAAGTTCGGACAGTGCTCGATCAGGTGGAAGACCTTCAGGATATTCTCGGGCATCTCTCCCTCGTGCCGGTCCGAGAGGCCGTAGCGGCGCAGGTATTCGTGCGGCGGATGGTCCGCGTCGAGCGCGCGTTCTCCGAGAATCGGCCGCGCGATGTTGATGAGATTCTGCGTGAGGAGCCGCAGGGCGTTCCAGGTCACCTTGTCGTGCAGAAAATCGCGGTACCGGCCGTCGAGCTTTTCGTTCATGAAATACGAATGCGATGTGAGGTGGATCGTCTCGATGAAGGGGACGGTCACGACTTCGGCGCCGGCGCGCTCGATCTCGCGGATGAGATTCCGGTTGAGCGTTTCGTTCTCCCGCACGTACAGATCGCCCACGATTCCGACTTGCGGTAAAGTTCGATGCTTTCTCTCGATGCCGGCGAATTCCGCCACGACCTCCCGGAACGCTTCTTCCTCGGAGCCGCCCTCCGCGAAGCACCGGAAAAGCCTTTCGGATGCGTTCCGCAGGACTTCATCCGTCCGTCCTTTCCGTGTCTCCGTCGGGCGGATCTTCAACGTCATCTTCTGGACGAGGCCGCCGAGGAGTGTGGCGATGTACCACTCGTACATCATCTCGCGCGGCAGGTCGATCGGGAGGTATTTTCCGACCAGCACGGTCACGTGCTCCAGGCCGCCGCCCATGCGTTCGAGCTGCTGCTTGATCATGACGGGAAATTGCGGGAGATTGCAGGAGATCCGCGCGTCCGAGTTGCAGTAGACCGCGACGCGGGCGGGATCGAGCTCGTGCTTCCGGATCGTGTGGCGGATGCCCAGGGAGAGGAGGCTGACGGGCAGGCATTGACCGTCGTTGATCCGGAGGCCCGAACCGGCGGCATCCTCGATGACGATCGATTCATAGCCCGCTCTGATGAAGACGCCCTTCACCAGTTGCGCGCAGAGAGGATCATGGCCGGGCAGCAAGTAGATCTTGTTCTCCAGGTCGCGGGAGAGCGAAATGGACGGTCGCGGCCCGCGTGTTTCGTCGGGCACGTGATTGCGGAACGACTCGATCGCGGCTTCGACGCGGGTCTCGTATCCCTCCCCGGCTTCATGCTGATCAATCTCCAGGATCAGATAGGGTTTCCGGTAGTAATCCATGATCCTCTTGAAATACGAAAGGATGAAGGAATCCGGCGAGCAGCGGAAAGCGGTCACGTAGATCGGAAAGAGACCGGGCGTCCGAGCGACGGTCTCCGCGGCGCGGACGAGGGAGTTGCCGAAGTGCCAGTGATTCCACTTCAGGAAATCGCGCGCCGCGTCGAGCGCGCGGTCGTCGACCGGGATCATGTCCATGTAGAAGGATTGGACGCCCCGGGCGGCGAGCATGTCGGGGATGCCCTTGTTGAGGGAAGGATTGAGGACGAGGTAGGGGCGCCCGAGGAGCGCAATGGAAACGTCGCGCCGCGCGCCGAACTGGTTGCGAAAGAGGTCCTTCAGATCGGCTCTCCGTTCCCGGAACCATTCCAGCGAGAGCCGAAGAGCTTCCTCCACTTCCGCGAACGCGACGCGTTCTCTCAGCGCATCGGGAAAACCCAGATACAGTGATCGCGCGAGGCTGTCGGGATCGTCCCGCATGTTGAGGACCGGCGTGAAGAGCTTGTCGTTCACGGAGAAGCCGGGAATGTTCCTGATGAGCGGCACCGCGAAGCGGGAGTAATAGCAGTAGTAATCCTTTTCGGTGCCCCGGGCGTTTTCGAGAAGCTGGGGATAGAAGATGAAGTCGACGCGGTCGGCGAGGGATTGAACATGTCCGTGGAACTCCAGGAGCGGCGCGCAATATTCCGCTCCGCAAAGTCGCTTTCCATCGGCGGCGCGCCGTGTCGAGCTTTCGGAGACGATCGGATTCATCCCCAGCTTCTGGAAGAAGAGGCGCCAGAGCGGGAGAAATTCGAAGAGCGTCATCGTGGCCGGCAAACCGATGCGCGGCACCGGCGCGTGTTCGAACTCGACAGCCCGGGCCTCGATTCCCGCGGTGAAGAGCTCGTTTCGGAGGTCGAGCAGGTTGAACTGGATGCGATTGCGGAGGCGCGTCAGTGAAAACTCCGGGCGCCGGATGACGGCGCGGATCCCGCCGGACTGAAAATCATGAAAGAGGTTGGGGACGGGCGTTGTCGCATCCCGGCCGGCGGGACGGACGGCGAAGACCTTGCGATGATCCCGCAGCAGGTCGAAACCCTCGGCATCCTTCTTGCGAAATCCCGTGTCGCTCTCGTCGCGTCCGCAGAGATAACCCCATCCCACCGTCTCTCCGTCGATCTCCGTCCACTTGATCTTGCAGTGGTTCTTGCAGTAGGCGCAGACGTAATCGCTGATCGTCACCTCCTCCGTGTGCAGGCACTTGCGGAACCGGCAGGGAAAAGCGGCGCGGGAATCGATCAGGCGGAGAGAAACGCCGAGCGCGCCGGTGATGTGGCAGAATTTCGAGACCGCGATGGGCCTTTCCAGCTTCTGCGCGAACGCGCGCACGAGCGCGTGATTCTTCGCGGTCGCTCCCTGGAAGGCGATATGCCGGCCGATCTTGTCGGGGTGGGCGACCTTGGAGAGGTAATTGTCCCGGACGGAATGCAGCGCCGCCGCGAGGAGCTCCTCCCGGCGATACCCCAGTCCCAGGAGATGATGAATGTCGCGGGCCATGAAGACGGTGCAACGGTCGCTGATGAGCGGCGCGGGCGAGTCGATCGCGAGCGACGCGTATTCCTCCAGCCCGACTCCCAGTTGTTGAGCCTGCTCCTCGATGAAACTTCCGGTTCCCGCGGCGCAGACGTGGTTCATGACGGCGAAGGTCACGTGTCCGTTCTCCATCACCGTGAACTTCGCGTCCTGGCCTCCGATCTCGATGATCGTGTCGATCCTGGGATCGATATGGAACGCGGCCCGCGCGTGCGCCGTGATCTCGTCGACGGCAATGTCAGTCCGCGTCACGCGCTGGATGAAGCGGCGGCCGGATCCGGTCGCGCCCGTCCCGCGCAGGTGGAATTGCACCCGGCATTTTTCCTCCAGCGCCCGCATGGCTCTCGTCAGCTTCTGCACGGCCGCGATCGGTTGTCCTTCGGTGCGCGCGTAGAAGCCGGCCAGCACCGTTCCGTCCGGTCGCACGAGCGCGGACTTGGTGCTTGTGGAGCCCACGTCGATGCCGAGAAAGCAATCTTCGTCGCTTCCGGCCGCGATCTCCTCGTACAGATCCGTCTCCACGCCCCCCTCGCATGTCGTCAGGCGGCTGGAAAAATCGGGGGGTTGAAGCGGGATCTGGGCGAGGGGAGCGTAGAAATAGGAGCGGGTCGATGGCGTGCGACGGAGAAAATCGCGGATCGGCAGGTGTTCGACCGAGGAGACTTGTTCCGCCGCCGTGAGCGCGGCTCCGATGGCGCCGATGCATTCGCTTCTCCCGGGAACTTTCAGTTCACGATTCAACAGTGCGCCGAGAGCATTCACGACGGCCTGGTTCCTGCTCACGCCGCCTGTGACGACGAAGGGATCGAGGGGATCGATGCCCTGGAAAAGCGTGTCGTGGATATTCTGGGCTACACCCTGGGCGAGACCGGCTGCGATGGCGGGGAGACTGCAGCCCTGCTGCTGGATGTGGATCAGGTCCGTGCGGGCGAAGACGGCGCAGCGCGTCGCGATCTTCGGAGGATCTCCTTCGAAGGTCAGAGCCAGCCGGGAAAGCGTGGAGCTATCCTCCAATCCGAGACGCAGGGCTTGCTGATCGAGAAAGGAGCCCGTTCCGGCGGCGCAGGGCGAATTGGAGACGACCTTGCGATAGCGGCCATCCTCATCGAGGAGAATGACGCCAAAGGTCTCCGCTCCGATCGTGATGATCGTCCGCGCTCCGGGAGACACACGGCGGATTCCCGCGATGAGCGCGACCTGCTCGTTGACTTCGACGCCCGAGGTGAAGCGTTCCCGTCCCCTTTCCGTGACCCCCAGGGCAACCGTCGCCCGGTGCGGAAGATCGTCGATCATCGCCTCGATCGTGGCTGTCACGTTTCCCCGGTGGAACCGGTAGTCGCAGCGGGTAGTGACGCGATCCTCGTCGAGGAGAGCGAGCGCGACGGAAATCGAACCGATGTCGATTCCCACGGCGCATGGAGCAGCTGCAGCGTGACTTCCCGTGAAAGGGCCTCCCCCGGGTCGCGGCCGACCGCGGCCGGATGACCTGTGAAAAACTATACCATGAGAGAAGGAGGTAATGATTTGACGGACGGCACGGGAACCGGTAATATATGTTTGTCGTCGGCCGAAAAGAGACTCCACTTCCGCCAGACGGCGCCCTATGGAAGCCAAGCAGAAACCCTACGACTGGACCAACATTCTCTTTCTGACGCTCTCGCCGATCGTCGCCTTCGGCAGCATCGCCTGGTACAGCATGCTCCATGGAGTCCACCCCATGGACATCGCGATCTTCATCCTCTTCTACTTTTTCACGGGCATCGGAATCACCGGCGGCTACCATCGTCTTTACGCGCACAAAAGCTACAACTGCAAACCTCCTCTCGAAATTCTCTACCTTCTCTTTTCCGCGGCGGCTCTTCAGAACTCCGCGCTCCGCTGGTCCCGCGATCACCGGATCCATCACCAGAAGACGGACAAGGACGAGGATCCCTATTGCATCATGCGTGGCGCCTTCTACGCGCACATGGGATGGATCTTCTACAAGAATCCCGAACGCGACGACGACTTCTCCCTCGTGCCGGATCTTGTGAAAAATCCCCGTGTCATGTGGCAGGAGCGGCACTACCTCCCGATCGCTCTCGGCGTCGGCTTTCTCCTGCCGGCTCTCCTCGGCTGGCTGGTCGACCGCCCGCTGGGAGGATTCCTCTGGGGCGGGCTCCTCCGCGTCGTTTTCGTTCATCACGCGACCTTCTGCATCAACTCCGTCGCGCACCTCGTCGGGACACGGCCTTACTCGCTCGCGAATACGGCGCGCGATTCCTGGTGGCTTTCCCTCGTCACCTACGGCGAGGGATACCACAATTACCACCACCGGTTTCCGACCGATTATCGTAACGGCATCCGATGGTATCACTGGGACCTGACGAAGTGGTGGATCAACGCGATGCAGGCGTGCGGCCTCGTGTCGGAGAAGAAGCGGATCCGCGAGGAGCTCATCCTGAAGGCGCGGATCGAGACGGACATGGAGCGGGCGAAGCTGCTGCTGGTGAACGCTCCGGAATCCCTGGCGGCCCGGATGGAGGCGCGCCTGGAAGCCGCGCGGCTTCATCTGGAGGAGACCGCCCGCCGTTGCCAGAAAGCTCGACGCCGGATCTCCGCTCTGCAGCGCTCCGCGATCCGCCGATACGGCGTCCGGTTCGCGATGCTGAAGCTGCGCCTGAGGCACTACGACCTGCAGTACAAGCTCGCGAACGCCCAGTGGGCGCTCATCATCGCCGCGGTCAGCCGTATCACCGGGAGCGGACATATCTCGTAAATCAATAAGTGATTGATCGGAAATTCGATCTTCATGACTCCCCGACCGATTCCAAGGTGATTAAATTCACCATTTTCAGCCATTGCGAAACCGGCTTACCTCACGAATAATCCTTATCAGGCATGTGATCCATGTCATACCGCCGCGACGGAATGCGACGGATCAGCTTCATTGGAGGATTTATGTCGCTTTCTCGCCCGGTTCGCTCATTCGTTCTGATCACGGTCATTCTCTCGGCGCTCATTTCGGTCAATGCGTCCGCGGCGGGCGTATTCCGCAATTTTCATCCGGCCAGGGTCGTCGCTTTCCAGAAGGACATGTTCACGACGGCCGCACGCGCTGGAGCCGTCGGGCTGGATTGCGGATCGGGCGGCAACGTCTTCGTGACGGACAAGACCACGTTCGGATCGGAGATGCTCATCGTCGCGGACCGCGAGCATCATCGCGTTCTCATCTTCAAGACCGCTCCGTCGACGAACGATGCGACGCCGGACATCATCGTCGGCCAGGCGGATGCGGCCTCGACGATGCCGAACCGGGACAATGGGACACCCAAGGCGAATTCCTTCAACGATCCGATGGACGCGTGCGTCGGTCCTGACGGTCAGCTGATCGTCGCCGATCGCGACAACCATCGCGTTCTCATCTGGAACACGATGCCGGTGACGGGCCAGGAGGACGCCGACCTGGTCCTCGGGGAGCCGGACAAGACGACGCGCGGAAATCGCAGGACGCGCGACGGCATGGAGTGTCCTGAAGGTGTGGCGGTGCACGGCACGAAGCTTCTCGTGGCCGACCGCAACAACAGCCGCGTTCTCATATGGAACGATTGCCGGATCGGCAAGCTCGCCGACGGGCAGAACGCCGACGTCGTCGTCGGACAGACATCCTTCGACGAAGGATTCTCGAATGTCTTCGACAACGTCCACATGGGCGCGCCGCGCGGCATCGCCGTTTCGACCGACGGAAAACTCATCGTGCCCCAGTCGAATTCCTCCGGTCATAATCGCGTTATGATCTGGAATACGATTCCCGCCGCGAACGGCGCGCCCGCCGACGTCGTCCTCGGTCAGCCGAACTTCTCCGATCACGACGGCAGGTCCGGCGCGAACGGATTGAACGATCCGATCGGCGCTTCCGTCAGTCGCGACGGAAGAATCGCGGTCGCCGATTACATCAACGGCCGCGTCCTCATCTGGAACTCGATCCCCGCCGCGAATGGCGCATCCGCCGATATCGTCCTCGGCCAGCGGGATTTTACTGCCAACGATTTCGCGATGGATCCGGACGAGCGATACCTGGGAGGACCGGTCGGAGTCGAGTGGACGGCCGACGGTCGGCTCTGGACGCTTTCGCTCGCCGGCGGCGGAATGGTGAAGCTCTTCGATCCGGACTTCGCTCCGGAGATCGCCGACTACGTGCAGCCGAAGGTCGCTCCGAAGTCCGCGCTTGTTCCCGCGGGAACCCCTGTCGCGCTGACCGTCAGCGGAGGAAAAGCGCCGTTCCTGTGGGCGATGGTTCCGAACGGTCAGCCGGAAGGCTACTGTCCGACGACCTTCGACGCCGCGACCGGCACGGTCACGCCGGGGCTCTGGAGCATCCACCAGGCCGATAATCAGGCGCTGCAGTATTTCACCGTGACGGATGCGAAAGGCCAGGTCGACACAGCGGAGCTTCGCGTTTTTCCGGCGATGACGGCGCGCGCTGATCAGTCCTCCGTCTATCCCGGGCAATCGACGTACGTCAATGCATCGGGCGGCGTGAGCCCTTACTACGGCCCATGGACATTTACGGTGGTCGAGAATCGTTCCGGCGGAAGCGTGAAGCAGAATCCGTACGGCGGATACGCCTACCAGCAGATCTACGAGGCCGGAACCATTTCCGGTGTGAAGGACGTCGTGGAGATCTCGGATTCGGCGGGCAACAAGGCGCGGGTGGAGATCGACGTCGCGATTCCTCCCGTCGTTTCGCCGGCGGATCCCACTGTCGAATCCAATCAGCAGGTCGCGTTCTCCTTCTCAGGAGGAATCTTTCCTCCCGACGCGCAGGGGCGGAGCTGGATGATGGTCGACAACCAATCCGGTGGCCGGATCGGATCGTACGACGGACAGTACACGGCGGGACCGAATGCCGGAACGGACGTGATCGCCCTGCACGACGTGAACGGTTATCTTGCCAGGACGAAGGTGACGGTCGTTCCGGGAGCCGCGGCCGCCGAAGGCCCCACGAACGCCGAACTGATAGCGGAAGCGGATCAGATCAATTATGGCATCGCGCAGAAAAGGCGGGATGTCAGCGCGCTGCTTGATCTTGCCCGCCAGGAGCGCGATGTCATCAAGGTGACATGTCTCGATGACAAACTGAACCAAATGGATGTTACCGGCCGGAGCTCGCTTGAACATACGGATCTCCTGCGCGCCGCCATTAATGCCAACAACATTCCGATGCGGGATTCGGAAATCTTCTGGATTCGCATTTACGGCCAGCGCGCCGAGCAACTCTTGACGGAGGCGCGACTCTGCATCGGAGACGATATCGACGGCGGCGGGGCCGGCGGTGTCGTCGTCATCACGGAGCCGAAGGCCGAACCGTTGTCGCTGGGCCAGGCGAATCGCACCGTGTTCATGGACGATCACATCACATTTATGGCGACCGGCGGGAAGTCTCCTTATGCGTATCTCCTGGTCACGAACGCGTCCAGCGCAGCGACCGACAGGAGCGCGACGGAATACTTCTATCGCGCCGGCGGAAAGACCGGCGTGGACGTCATCCGGGTCACCGACGCGGCCGGCGCCACCGCGGATGTGGCCGTCACCGTGCTGGAGAAATTCACGATCGCTCCCGCCTCGAGTTCCATTTCCGCCGGAGTCGCGCGCACGTTCACGGCGGCGGGCGGAGCGGGCGGTTATACGTTCTCGCTCACGTCCAACTATTCCGGAGGATCGATCAATTCCTCCTCGGGCGAATATGCAGCAGGTCCAAACGCGGGACAGGACGTCGTTCGCGTCACCGATTCGCTCGGGAATGCCAGGGACGCTCAAGTCAATGTAACCTCTCCGCTCTCGATGGGCGAGCCGAACCGGACCGTCTTCATGAGCACACCCATCACGTTCACGGCGACCGGAGGAACGTCTCCCTACGCATACCTCCGTGTCGCGAACGGTTCGCTTTGCATGACCGACAAGAGCGCGACGGAATATTTCTACCTCGCGGGCGGCGTCGCCGGAGTGGATGTCATCCGCGTTACCGATGCGGCGGGAGACACGCGGGAGGTGACCATCACGGTCATTCCGGAACTTGTGCTCAATCCCGCCTCCGGGTCGATATCGGCCGGCAGCGCGAGGAAATTCGTCGCGAGTGGCGGCGCGGGAGGATACACCTATTCGTTCTCGAACGGCTATTCGGGCGGGACGATCGACGCCGTGTCCGGGGACTATCGCGCGGGCGACCGGGCGGGCCAGGATGTGGTGCGCGTGACGGACGCGCTCGGTAATACGAAGGAGGCGACAATCAACGTAACCGCTCCGGTCTCGATGGGAGCGGCGACGCGAACTGTTTTCATGAGCGATCATATCACGTTCGCGGCGACCGGAGGCACACCGCCGTACAAGTATCTGCGCGTCGCGGACGGTTCGAGAAGCTCGATCACCGGGAGCGCCACCGAGTTCTTCTACATGGCGGGGGGCACAGCCGGCGTGGATATCATCCGCGCCACGGACGCGGCGGGGGAGACCGCGGAAGTGACGATCACGGTTCTCCCGACCTTCACTTTGACTCCCAAGACGGTGACCGCTTCGGCGGGAGCGACGAGGACATTTTCGGCGACCGGCGGAGCGGGCGGATTCGTGTTTTCGCTCCCGACGAATAATTCGGGAGCCACGATCGACGCGGCGACGGGCGCATACACCGCAGGTGCGAATGCCGGGATAGATGTCGTGCGCGTTGCTGACTCGTTTGGGAACATGAGAGAGGCGACGGTCACCGTGACGAAGCCGCTCTCGTTCGGCCCGTCGTCCGTCACGGTCCTTTTCGGCCAGAGCAAGACGTTCACGCCATCTGGCGGCACGGAGCCCTACAAGTTCTGGATCGTGACCAACACGACCGGAGCGCGATTCGATCAGGGCGGGAATGAATTCTTCTACATGGCCGGCGGCAAGGCCGGAACGGATGTCATCAAGGTGACGGATGCCGTGGGCGACATGGCCGAAGTGCGCATCGAGGTCAAGGCACCCGAACCTCCCGACTTCGGTTTCTCGTCGTCGGCGACCGTCGGCATGGAGCCGATCGCGCTCGCCCAGGGCGACATCAACAAGGACGGGTTCGTCGATTTTGTCACGGCGAATTGGAACTCGAGCGATGTCACGATCGCGCTCGGAAATGGTTCCGGCGGTTTCTCCGGGACGAGACGGGCCTCCTCGGGAACGAATCCGTGCGACGTCGCGCTCCAGGATTTCAATCGCGACGGATATCTTGATCTCGCGGTGACGAACATGTCGAGCAACAACGTCACGATTCTCATGGGTGACGGCACGGGCAGTTTCCTGACGTTCACGTATCTGACGGTGCGGACGCAGCCGCATTCCGTCGCGGCGGGAGACGTAAACGGCGACGGCATCTCCGATCTCGTCGTCACGAACCACGGCTCGAACAATGTCTCCTACCTGAAGGGGACCGGCAACGGCAACTTCACTGCGGCCGGAACATTGGCGACCGGAACCAATCCGCGCGGCGTCGCGCTGGGCGACATCAATGCCGACGGACGGCTCGATCTCGTTGTGGCCAACTCCGGAGCTTCGACCATCACGATCCGGAAGGGCACGGCGACCGGGGGCTTCGGCGCCGCCGCGACGTTGAACGCGGGCGCTTTTCCGTGGGGAATCGCGATCGGAGACGCGAACGCCGACGGCAAGCCCGACATCGCCGTCTCGAACGGCAAAGCCAACACCGTTTCGTTCTTCGCGGGGAATGGAGACGGTTCGTTCATGGCCGCGTCGAATCTTCCTTGCGGCCAGACGCCCGCCGCCATCGCGATCGCCGACGTGAACGGCGACGGACGGGCGGACATCGTGACGGCGAATGAAACCTCGAAGAGCCTCTCCGTCATCCTCTCGCGCGGCGACGGCTCGTTCGATCCCTTCGTCGACATGCCGACGGGGCGAGGGCCGCGCGCGGTCCGGGTCGCGGACGTGAACGGCGACGGCAAAGTCGATCTCATCTCCGCCAACCGATTCGACGCGAATATCTGGACGCTCCTCAAGAGGTAGCGGAGGCCGGTCGAAGACGTTTTGCCACGGAGTGCGGTTGTGGAAGAAGCCGCAAGTGGGGCGATCTTGTCTTCCGTTCTGTCATGGATCCTATCCCTGTGACCGATAACATAGCGCGCCTGACGCAAAGAATTATGATTACATCGAATGGTTCCCACCAGGACAAAATCTATGCCATCGAGCGAATCGTTGCCGGATCCGGTTTCATGCTCGGAAGCCCTGATTCATGCACGGGATTGCCGGACAAGACCGCGAGCGAACCTTGCCTCATGGTTCGGTGTGAGCGCAAACTTCGGGGTGGGACTCCTCCTTCTCCTCATCGTGGGTGCTCTCGCGCCCGCCGCCGCGGTTTCGGGCGGCTCTCCGGCCACGAACGTCCGCGTGCAGAACATCCTCAAGGCGTTCGTCGGCACGTCGGGGCAGGAGGCGATTGGTCTTGGCTCGTGGATCTCGGGTAAAACTTACGCCGATGTCCTTGCGGGCGGAGCATCCGATCACGATATCCGCCTCATCTCGAACGCGCTGACGCCCGCCGATGCTCAGCGCGAATGGATTCGCGCCCGCGCCACGCTTTCGGACATGGTGAAGAGAGAATTCGGCAAGGACGCTGCCAAGGTCCTGAAGAGCATCAACCTCTATCCGCCTTCACAGCTCATGCGCGGCGTGGAGGATGCATCGGACGCGCTGGGGCGCTTCAGGAAACTCGGCAATGTTCCGAATCTCGGATTCACCGGCGCCGTTGCGGCGGCGCCCGCCCAGTTCGCCGAAGGGCTCTACGGCTCCGGGGCGAAGGCGTGGACGCAGGCATACGAGCAGCAGGCCGGCCGGATCTTCTATGCGCGCGACGGCAAGGTCTTCACGGGCTTTACGGATCTCACGCACATGTCGGAGGGCATCGCGCGATACGACGTGGCGGGCATGTGCAACACATCGACGCAGTGGGCCGAGCATATCGTCGAGGAACTTCACGAGGGTCGCGGAGATAAAGTGGCGAAGTATCTCGAACGGCTCGACCGGGATCTCGCCAAGGCCCGGAGCCTCGCGAGGGTCGAGCTCGATCCCGCCTGGCGGCAGCAGGTGAAGAAGCTCGCGGAGACATTGAAGAGGAATCCGGGCAAGGCCGGCGAGCTCCAGGGAGAGATCAATGCGGTTCTGGCGAGAAGCCGGGGGGAGGCTTCGCTCCTGACTCGCATGACGCGTGCGCCGGCGGCGGAGCGGAAAATTCTGCAGAACGCGCTGAAAGAATTGCGGGGAGGCGGACGGTTCTCGCAGATTTTGACGCAGGCCGGGGAGGTCGTGACCTTCGAGCGGGCGCTCACTGCGATCTCTGTCATTCTCCAAGTGCGGCAGACGGCGAAATTCGCCGGAGAAGAAGAGTATCATCAGGCCGTCTCGTCGGCACTGGCAGGCGTTGCCGGTATCGCTTCCTTCCCCGTCGGCTTTGTCGGAGACATGACGAACTGGGTCATGGAATCGGCCAAGGCGAACGGTTATGCCTTCGCGGCCTCCACGCAGGAAGCGTGGGATCTCATGGCCGGCATTCACACCGCGGTCGGACGGACCGACGTCGAGGATCGCGGGTACACGCTCGATGAACTTGTCGCGAGGATCGACGACGAGAAGAAGCTGGAGGCCGTCGTTTACACCAAGGCCAGGAACGCCGCGAGCCGAGGATTCGGAGGAGCCGAGACGGGAAAGACCGACGAGAAGGTCGGGGATGAAATCTTCGCCCGCTGCTGGCCGATCATTCGTGATGCCTGGCGCGAGCGCCGCGAGGAGCTCACGCTCGAATACACGGCGATCATGGACGAACTCGAGCACGCGCCCGTCCTGCTGAAATACGCACCTGTTCCCCTAAGCGTGAAACCCAAGGAGAAGGTGACCGTGACCGTGGCCGCGGAGATGGCGGATCCGAAGTTTGCCGAGAAGCTGGCGAGAGCGAAACAGATCCTGACAATCCTCTACAGGGAAGGAGTCTTCGCGGATGTGGAGTGGAAGTGGAAGGGGGGGCGCGCCGCATCCGACAAGACGAAGCGCATCTACGAGTTCGACACGGCCGGATCGCACGCCGTCACGCTCGCGGTGAAGATCAACGCGGGCGCGGCGAACGCGAGGATCGGCCAGGTCTTGTCCCGCAAGTTCGAACTGCAATCCGGAATCGATGTGCTCGTCGAAGCGGCGCAGCCGGATTTCGAGTATCCGTTCATGAGCTGTTCCGTCCGCATCTCCGGGGAGGGCGTCATCAATAAGCGCGGCCTGGACGACAAAATCGATGCCCCGGCAAGGATCGAATTCACGATGGGCGGCTCGGACTTGAAATATGAGTGGAAGGATAACACCTTCGTCACGGAGTATTTCGAAGTTTACAGGGAAGGATGTCCGGCCCGGGTTCGTCTCGAGGGAAACTTCAATGAGAAACGAACCGTCATTGAGAACCTGACGATCACGTGGGAGGGAGTGCGGGATGAAAAGAGCGTGGAGGTGGACATCAGGGAGATCGAAAAGTCGAGTTTTACCGCGGTGGGCATTCCCTTGAAGGAGACCTTCGACGGAGAAAGGCTTCTCTACTCCGTATCCTTTCGCAAGCTCGAGGATCGGCCGCCCGGATTTCAGTTGCTGAAGGCCGATTATCTGTATGACTCCCGCAGGGCGGTCCGTCTCACGTTCGACGCCAATGGGAACCGGATGGAGGATGTCATAACAGAGCGCAAGGATCGGTTCCGCTTCGACCGGGCAGGAGTCAGCATCAGCATCGACTTCTTTCGTGAGCCCATGAGTGATCCGCCGCCTCCGATGAGCGAGCCGAGATAAGAGGACAGGCCCGCCGGAGCCTGGTGATCTTGCTATTTATTTTCATGGTCGTGACATGGATCATGTCCCCGGGCATCCTTAATGTGGTTCAATGTTTTTCGGAATGGGGTGGCCCGGAAAATCATCGTCCGTCATGCGATTATCGCTGCCCTTCCTCCTGTTCCTGATTCAGCTCGTCGCCGGGGTGATTCCTGCGGCCGCCGCGTCTCCTCCCGAAATCCGAATCGTTCGCATCGTGGGCTCCGCTCAGGTGTTGCGCGCGGGAGAATGGAGCAAGCTCGCCGCGCAGGACACGGTCTCCGCCAACGAACGCATCCGAACTCCCGGAGGCGGCGAAGTCTTTCTCGACCTCGGAGGTGTTGCGGCGGTCCGGATCGGGCCTGACGCGGATCTGAGGGTTACTTCTCTTGCCGTAACAGACGCCGGCCGGGCGCGACCGACCGTGAACTCGCGGCTCGACCTGGGCAAAGGGCGTGCGTGGATCAACGTCAAGGAGCTTTCCCGGAATTCCCGCTTCGAAGTCCGGACGCCCGTCATCGTGGCCGGTGTCCGGGGGACGTCCTTCGCCGTTGGCGCGGATGGTCCGTTCGCGGGCGTCGGCGTCGCGGCGGGTTCCGTGGATATGGGGCCCGCGCCCGATGCATCCGACTTTCCCGATGCGGCGGCACTGCCTTCACGTTTCACGCCGCTTCTCCTCGGCGTGCGCGAGCAGGCGCTCATCGGCACCGGCGATCCCGTGCGCGAGGCGATTCCGGATGAGGAATGGAATCTCCTGAAGCAGGCGCTACAGGAACTGGTGAACACGGTGGAGATGTCACGGATGAAGCGGTTGTTGGACCAGATACCGCGGAAGGAGGACGCGTCGCTTCTCCGGTTGACGAGTGCCTTCCGTGCGCTCTTCATCCTGAAGCAGGTGATCGATCGGGCGAATGCGCGGCTGGCCGAGGTGGAGTCCGAATTCGGCGAGAACAGATCGTACTGGCAGGAGGCGGCGAGCCTGGACCTCCTTCGCGAGCAGACCGTCGGCGCCGTGAGCGAAGCTCGACTGCGGTATGAAACGGCCTATGAGAAACTGGCGGGATCGACCATCCGGCAGATCGAGAAGATCGTGGAGCGGTATGACGCGTTCGCGGCCAGGGCGCGGTTCAGCGAAATCGCCGGGGACACGGTATCCGGCCGCATACGCGCGCCGGAGGAAGTCATCCCGGTCACGCCGGATCTTTCGACACCCGTCGATCCTTTCGCAGCCTCGGAAATTGCGGAGTTCGTGAAGCGGACGCTGGAGCAATTCTTCGTCGCGCTCGAAACCGAGAAGATCGGCGACGTCGAAGCACGCGTCGCGGAATCCTTCTTCAATAACGACCGCAACCAGTTCCGATACGGCCGGAACGATTTCCTCATTTCCGTCCAGAAGGATTTCGATCACCTCGACAACGTCGCCTACCGGTTGCGCGTGAAATCGATCGAGTTCTCGGGGAATCATGCGATCGTACGCCTGCTGTGGGACAGGCGCGCGACGATCGCGACGACGCGGAGCGAATGGCTCGTGAAGGATCAGAGCAGCATCCTGACGTTCGAGCGTTCCGACGGCGATCGACGTTTTCTCCTGTCGCGCATCGACGGCGATCCGATCACGGGGCTTTCATCCAGTTATTCAGGAGTGACGCTCGTGAAGGACGGGACGCTCGACAACGTCCGGCTCGATACGGCCATCGCCATCGACGACGACCAGCGGAAGGACACGGCTGATGCGGATGATTTTCCCGATGTGCCTCCGACGGAGATCGGTTTGACGCCGCCGGCGACGGGCGCGGTCACTTACACGTTGAACGCCGATACCGTGATCGGAGCGGGGCAGACGTGGACGCTGAACAGCGGAGACCAGGTGCGCATCGGCGCGGGCGTGCGGATCACGGTCGCCAACGGAGGCGTCCTGAATGCGCACGGAGCCACCTTCACGAACCAGGGCGGCGGAAACTGGAACGGACTTTTCTTCTCCAATACGGGCGGCGCGAATTCGCTTCTGAATTGCACGATCCAGAATGCGGACACGGGGATCCATCTTTCGAGCGTCACCGCCATCTCGATTTCGAGTTGCCAGGTGACCGTGACGGGAGATGCGATCGTGAGCGAGAACAGCACGTCGACGATCCAGAGCAATACGATCCGCGGGACGCAGAGAGGCGTCCGGCTCCGTGGCACCGGCACGGTGACGATGTCCTCCAACACCGTGCAGAACTCCACCGGTGTCGCGGCGCTCTCGATCGAGATGGCCGCGCCGTTCACCGGGACGCTGACGAGCACGAGCGACTTCTTCACCGTGAGCCGCATGGGAGCGCTCTTTGTCGAGGGCGGGCCGGGCACGTACCAGTTCACATCGACGTCCTTCACGCAGAATACGCTCGACGGCGTCAACGTCCAGATGGCCATGGGGACCAGTTACACTTTCACCGGTTGCCAGATCAACCAGAACACGAGGCACGGGATCTGGAACGTGGGCGGGGCGACGATGACGGTCTCGAGTTCCAATATCATGCAGAATACAGATACGGGCATCCGCGGCGGCGGCGTCGCCACGATGAACGACTGCTATCTCTCCGGAAATAACGGCGCGGCTGGCGTGGATCTTTCGACCGCGATCCCGAACTCCGGCTCGGCTCCGCCCCAGTACGCGGAGATGAACACCGTCACGAACCCGAGCGCAACGCCGAAATGAAGCGATCTCTTCTCTTCACGGCCGTCGTTGCCCTGCTGCTGCTCGCCGGTCCGCCGTCGCGCGCTCTAGACGTGGAATACTCCGATGGGACCCGGAACAGCCCCACTTCATATTCCGGAAACGACGGTGTCCAGACCAACGCGCGGGAAAATGGAAATAATGTCGAAGCTTCCCTGGCCTATCGGGCACCCGCCTGGTCGCGCCCGGTTGTCGGCGTGCAGGATGCCTTCAAACAATTTCTGAAGTTCGACCGGCTGAACTTCGTCGTCAATTCGCAGTTGTACGACCAGAACGTGAAGGGAAACGTGAGCCGCTCCTTCAAGGACGAGGGCACTCATCTGACGCAGCGCCTGAATCTCAATCTGGAGAAGAACTACGGCGTCTCGGGCGGACGCTTCGCCTTCTATGGAGATGTCCGCGCCACAACCGATCAGCAGATCCAGCCTGACAAGGTCTTCGAGACGCTCGGAGCCTACGGCGAATTCGCGAATGCGGGAAAGTACAGCCTGAGGCTGGGAAACGTCTCGGCGAACTTCTCATCGTACAGCTTCGGCCAGAGCGCGGATGTCGGCGCGCATCTCAAGCTGGAGGATCTGAAATTCTCGCGCCTCAACCTGGGCGGCGTCGTGAAGCGATTCGAATTGATCGGCGCCCAGCTTCGGCGGGCGATACCCGGCACGCAGTTCCGCAGGACCACTTACGGAGCGCATGTCGAACCGAAGATTCCCATCGCGCTCGTCAAACAGGTCGGCGTGAACGTCGTCCAGACGAAAGACGATCTGCGGAGCCTTCATACCGGCGAGCGGGGAACGCTGCGCGCGCTCACGAATACGCTCTATTCGGGAACGGCGCAACTGGGTTGGAGCGGGTGGATGCTCGATCTCGAAGCCGCCAGCAGCCGGCACGATGAAGATCAATTGAATTCCGCCCGCCCGCAGACCGGCAACGCGTATCGCGCGCTTCTTTCCGGAATGCTCGTCCAGAGATGGGGGCCGTTCCAGGGATTCCGGTTCTCCGGAGCGTATGAAAATGTCGAACCGGAGTTCAATTCGGTGACAGGCGCCGGCAATCCCGACAACCGTCTGTTGCGGGCTTCGCTGGATGTTTCCGTGCCGCGGGCCAATCTCACCCTGAGGCAGGAAGCGTCGCACAGCCGGAATAACCTGCAGGGACAACTCACATCGACGAATTACCTGACGACGTACACGCACCGCATGTCCTGGCAGCCGCTCCGAAATTTCGCGAAGATCGAATTCCTCAGGAACGTCAACGTCGCCGTCTCCTTCGTGGAGACGCTCCGCCGCGCGACTTCGGGAACCCTGCACGGCATCAACGAGCGCCAGGACTTTACGCTCTCCACGCGCCACGGGCGGCACAATATGACCGCGTTTTACCGATACGGGATCGCGGGCAACAAGGCCGGAGGCACGGGCAACCGGCGGGATGAGGCGGCCGGAGTCTCATACGGGCTGCGTGAACTCGACCTGCACGTGGTGAAATCGAGCCTCAACCTCTCGGTCCAGAAGAACTTCAGCGTCCAGAAGGACGGCAGCCTTGCGCGCACCGCTCAGCGGTCGATCGCCATCTCCTCGCAGAATTATCTCGCTCGCTGGCCCCATCTGCATCTCGACGGCGAATACAGCCGCAACCTGACGGAGAATTCCAATCCGGGCCAGAATATCGCGCGCGGCCGGTATTCCGTGGCCCTGGCTTCGGACCAGTTCATCGCGAAGGATGGTAAGCTCTCGCTTCTCTTCACCAACGAGCAGACATCGGAGGACCAGGTCGCGAACAGTTTCGAGGAGATCACATGGAAAGCCGAGCTCGAGTTCAGGTTTTGAATCAGGCTGGCCTGCTGAAACAGGCGCTCCTCCTGGCGGTCCTCACGTTCCTCACCGTGCAGACAGCCGGTTGCGTGCCCTCGTCGGAAAATACGCTCGATCCCGGCCTGGCCCAGCGAACGCTCGACGGATTCTTCCGGAATCTCCAGGACCGGAACATGCTGGCACTGCGCGATGCGGTGGATTCACAATTCGGTGGCGATGGCGAGCGACTCCTGGCTCAACTCACCGATGCTCTAGACGCCTACCAGGACATCAGGATCGAGGCGCACGTCCGGCGGGATATCATGGATGACGACGTCCTGGAAACGTCCTTCCGCTGGAATCGCCGATGGCGGTCGCAGGAGACTGGCGCCGAGACGCTGGCAAGCGGCACTTCGGTGCTGCGTTTTCGCAGGACCGCATCCGGCTATAAACTGACAGGAGCGCCGGGGCGACAACCGTGGCAGTAAGGTATCTTTCTCTCGCCTTTCTTCTCGCGCTGACGGCAGGCGGG
Source organism: uncultured bacterium (assembly GCA_964499705.1). Lineage (GTDB taxonomy): Bacteria > UBA8481 > UBA8481 > UBA8481 > UBA8481 > JBBTKW01. The sequence goes on from CAZCME010000001.1 coordinate 392,890, forward strand.
CCGTTTCTTCCGGCGGAGGCGGCGGAATCGGAGGAGCCAGGGGCGCTCGACGTCTTCTTCCTACCGGCGTTTCCTCCGTTCTACGATGCGATGCTCGGCAAGATCGACGACCTGCACCAGATCTGCCCCGGCACGCCCGCTTCGGATCTGAAGCTCTACAATAATCTGCTGAAGTTTCCCGGCCACCTCGTCAATCTTCTCTCCTTCGCCAACGCGATCGACGCCGGCGACAATCTCGATGCGGCGATCTCCGGCGGCTTGAACGGCGCCGGCCTTCTGCTCGATGTCATGGGCGCGTCGGGCATGGAGAACCTGACGGTCTCGTTCGGCGCATCCAGCGCGGCCATCAACCTCACGGTCATCGGAGCGCTCGTCACATCGCTGCAGATCACGTATCAGAGCTACAAGCTCGCGGTGCAGAACGAAACCGGGCGCAAGATCGAATCGCTCTACGGTTCCATTGAACGCGATCCGCATCTCAAGACGCCCGGCCGGAAGCTCGGCGAGGGCGAGCCCATCCGGAAAGACGCGAAGGCGCGCGAATATATCTGGACGCGGATTCTCATCGACTCGACGTGGCGGGAGCTTTTCCAGACATATGTCGTGAGCGAGCTGGGCCAGGATTGGCCGCAAGCATCGACATGGGAAAGCATGAAAGGCATTTCCGCGGAGGCGAAGATCATCGAGGAGGAACGCCGCCTGAAGGGTCACATCCTCGCGCTTCTGGACCAGATCAGCGGATACGCGAAGGCGCGCGAGGCCGCGGTCGTGGACGCGAAGAAGATGCGCGAACTAGGCGCCTCCGGAAATGGAAGTTTCACGCCCGCGCAGCTCCAGGCCGCCCTGGCGCGCGCGGGAGAGGCGCTGAAGGAACTTCCGCGCGCGGAGGAATATGCGAATCACGGGCTCGACGAGAAGGTGAAGGAGTTCAAGGCGGAGATCGAGAAGAAGGATGCGACGGCGAGACGGATCCTCATGTTTCGAACCGGCGTCATTCCGGGCGAGATCAAGAATCTTCGCGGCTGGGCGCGCATTATCCAGGGGCTTCCCACCCGGGGGAAGTTCGGCGCTCAGCGCGAAGCGATCCTGAAGAAACTGGAAGGCGGCTATAGGAAGTTGCTCGCTCTCATCAATTCGATTCCCCGCGACAAGATCGAGGAACTGGCGAAAGTGGAGGAGAAAGCGATCGAGCAGGAAGCGCTGGCGGAGCATGACCCGTGGAATCCGCAAGCGGCAGTTTCGGAAGCGGCGACCGACAATGCCGTGATGAAGCACTTCCAGTTCAAGCGTCGGAAGCTCGAACGGAAATACGAGGATTACGCCGGAGAGATGCGGTCGATCGTCGAGAACGGGGAAGTCGACGAGCGGATGAAATCGGAACGGATCATCCAGGACGCGCGGGATGCGGCGGCGAAACTCCAGGGAGAATATGAATCGGACAGGCTCGACCATGAGAAATCGGATTACCTGAAGAAATATGATGAAGTGGCGGAAAAGCAGGGGGCGGAAATGGATGCTCTCAACAAGGATCTGGAGCGCACCAACGCCGAAATTGCCGCGGCGGAGGGGCGCCTCTCCACTTCGCTATACCAGAGGCGATACGCGCTCCTTCAACAGATCGAGGTGTTGAAGAAGGAACAGCGAATCCTGGGGGCGAATCTGAAGGCCGTCATGCGTGAGGTGGAGATGTACGCGGCTCTTGATGTGGGGGAAGCGAACGAGATCGTGCAGCGCCTCGTCAACTACGCGGAGATGTATCGCGCCCGCTTCGCGAACGTCACGGCGCTCCTGCAGTCGACCGCTGCCGATGCCTTGGCCAGGGTCGGCGCATTCCAGCCGCCTTTTTCGCTCCTGTCGAAGGATGACGTCCGCGCCTTGCGAGAACTCCTCGCGAAAGGAGGAACGACGTACGCGGGCACGACCGGCAACGATTATCTCAAGTCGAAATTGGCGCTCGATCCCGCTTCCACACCCCTGACACAGTTCCGCGAGCGCCTCAAGGAGCTGCGCGACGCCTCGAAAGCCTACGCGGAAAAAGTCGCGGCGCTCCGGATTCCGCTCGAACATTCCATCGTTTCTCCCGAAGGCGGATTCATCGGATACATCTCGCAGCTCGAGAAGAATGTCGTGCCGGCGCTTCAATACGTCGAGAAGGGGGAATTCGCGCGGCAGCGGAAATTGATCGAGGACGCGCTCGCGGAAGCGGTCCGCTTCATCGAGGATCGCCACGACGAGATTCCCGAATCCTTCGAAGAGTCGTATGAGGCAATGATGAAAAACCTGGAGGAGTATCAGGCCGGCGCGAAAATCTATACCGCCGCCTTTCTCAATCCCGGCGTTTCGTCCGAAGAAGTGCAAACCTTTGTGAAGACGGCGGAGGAAAATAACCGGCGCGTGTCGGACGACCTGGACTACATCAATATGCTGTACGAACGATTCTGGAAGGCAGAGCTGGAAGCGGGCCGCCTGGTCGCGGGCATGATCGTCGCTTCATCCAGCCATGGCGGAGACGGCTCTCTTCCTCTCTTGGGATCTGAAGAGCTGAAGGACATCATGAGCGAATATCGGTTGGAAGAGATCGACGTGCAGGCGAACCTGGGCCTTGGAAAACTTCTGGAGGCTCCCTGGGCTGTCACGCGAACGCGGGAACGGATGGTCCTCATCCGTCAGAAGGAGCTCCAGGATTTTCATGCGCGACTCACGGCCATACCCCCCGCATCGCTCAACTCGATGATCGCGGAAGCGAGAAAAGCATCGTCGGGCGTCGATCTCCTCATGGACAACCGGCTCCAGCGCGGGCAGGAATGCGCGCTCCAGCTCAAGGCGATCCCGGAATACGCGGAGCTGGGAAAGCGGATCGACGCGACGCTCGCGCTGAAGCGCAAGCAGGCGGAGGACGAGCGCGAGAGGGAAAACAAGGAAAGAACCACGGAGCTTCTGAAGATCTTCGAACTGGAACGCGAACTGGAGATGACGCGGCTCGTGGACGCGGAAGCGCGCGGCGCGCGGCTGGAACAGTTTCGGCGGGAGATGCGGGAAACGACGAAAGGATTCACCCGGACGACGACGGAGCTCGCGGCTCTCGAAGCGAAGATCGACCGTTACATCCAGGAAGCGAAGGACCAGGCCGCGGAGAGGAAGACGCTCGATGCGGTCATCCGCGGAAAGCTCGATCGGCTCTCCGACGCATACAGGAAACGCCAGGCCACCGGCGTCCTCGAACTCTTCGCCCGCGATTTCCGGGGAGGATGGGAGAATCTCCGCGTCCAGCTCGACAAGGATTTCGGGCTCTTTTCCTCTCTTATCCTGACGATCCAGCCGATGTTCGTGAACGCGACGGGCGATCGAGCGGAGGTCGAGTTCGAGTGGAGGAACGAATCGCTGTACAGAAAGGGTGGCGCCGCCGCGAGCCGGACGGGGCGATCGAAGCTGATTTTCGAGAGAGGCATGAGCGATCAATGGCTGATCATGGATGCGGAGGGTGATCCGTTCCTCGGCATCGGAACCGAGCGGGCTTCCGCGCCGCAGGTCGTTTCAAACTCGCCCGCACAGGGGCAGTCGAACGTGCCTCCATCGGAGCAGGTGACGGTGGACTTTTCCGAGACGATGGATGCGGCGTCGATCTCCGCGGCGCTCACGATCGAACCGCGCACCGATGTGAACCTCGATTACTTCGGATTCAACCTGACGATCCGGCCTCGGACATCCTGGCCGTCGAACGCGTCGATCCGCGTGCGTCTCTCCAGGGAAGCGATGAGCGCGTTCGGCATCCCGCTCGACCGGGAACTGGACTTCACGTTCCGCACCGGCGATATTCTGACCGCGCCGCCCCCGCCGCCGCCGACCGTCGCGACCGTCACGGGTAACGCATCGCTCTGGCCGTTCGACGGATTTCTCTTTTCGACGCAGAGTACAGTCAACGGCGTCGATCCGATGGGATCCTCCGATTGCGATGTCTTCTCCTGGGGAGGCGACGCTCTGCATGGAATGGGCGGAGCAGGGCTCCTGGACATGGGTGCGGGCCGTCTCTCCAGTTTCGCGACGGCTCCGGAATCCGGTTACCGGAAGGATCTCCCCGACAGGATGGAGATCGGACATGTGTACATGGTCCAGACCGCCGATATGCGCTTTGCCAAGCTCCTCGTATCGAACTGCGGACCGCACAGGCAGATCGTTTTCCGTTTCGTTTATCAACCCGACGGCACCCGGAATCTTCCGGGCGAGTAAAACGTGAAATCATCGCCGGCACTTTTTCTCTGTCTCGCGTTGCTGGCGCCCGCCGCGCACGCCGCGAACGATTCGGACCCGTATTCGTTCATGAGGGGAACTCCGGAGGTGATCGAATCGCTCAGCTATGACGCGCGGATCCAGTGGGGCGGGAGGCTTCTGACCGTGAGCGAGCTCCGCGCGCTTCCCATCGGCGAGGCGGCCACGACGCAACTCTGGAACAAGCTCGATCGCGAAAATCGGCTCTTGCTCGTGAACTGCTATATCGGTTATCTCAGTGTGCCGACCAACTTCTTCCAGCATTTCGGTTCGCCCGCTCGCGAGGAATTCTCCCGCTTCTGGAAGGAGAATACCGAGGCGCAGAAGCTCATCCGCAGGGGCGCCGAGAAACGCATCGCGCTGCGGTTGTCGCCGAGCGTCACGCAGGCGCTGGAGGAGCCGCTGCCGGATGTCGGCGCGGCCAGGGAAGGGGTCACGGAAGCGTGCAGGGAGTTGAACGAGCTGCTCACGAAGTCCAGGTCGCTCCAGAAAGGCATGCAGAATATCGTGGCGCACCTGAAGGAATTGGAGCGGCAGAAGATCGGGCAGGCGTTCACGGCAGCCGAGGGATTTCTCGCGGAGCAATTCGTCGGAGTCTTCATGGGACCGCTGATCGCGATGGGCGCGGTCGGAGAATTGAGCGGCGTGATCGCGGACGGCATCAATGTCAGCAAGGATTATCTGAACGGCCTGGCGAACTCGCCCGACGCGAAGGATTCGAATGCGCGCGAGGATTTTTTCATCAGGGCCGCGAACGGTGTGCAGGAGAAACTGGTCGGCACGCTGGAGCAGGCCGCGAACGAGTTTCTCGCCAATGTGGATCGGATCGATCTGCTCCGCAGGCAATGCGCGGGGGATGACGAGGATGATGAGGGCCGGGGAAAGCCGATCGACGTCACGGAGATCGCCTGCATCACGGAGCTGAGAAGCGCACGCGGAGGCGTGGCGGAGTTGCAGAAGATCGTGGAGAAATACTATCCGGAAGGGCGCTTTCCGCCGGCGAGCATCCTCAAGCTGGTGGAGCAACTGCTGCGCGGGTCCAGGCCCGAGCTTCCCCGGCCCGAAACCGTCGCCCAACCTCCGGGTGGGAGAGGTGGTGTAGAGACGTCGTCGGAGCCGCCAAGCGGCGAGCCACCCGGAGGCGATGAGCCGACACCCATGGACGAGCCGATCGAGGAGCCGCAGACCTGTCCTCCGGGTTTCCAGGCAATCTGGGCCGAACGACAAATCGAGACGGGGCCGTGGGAACGGTATCTCGCCGGTTGCGAGAAGATCGAAGATCCGTCGCTGGAGGACACCGTCGAGGCGGGATGGGAAGAGGAATGGGAGAATCTCTACGCGGAAGCCGGCGGCGAAGTGGACGGCGAGCCGGAACCGGAGGAGCCGGAACAATCGTGGGACGAGTGGAAGCGCGGAGGATATCAGCTTCCGAATCAGAAGTTTCCTCATCTCGACTTCGGGGCTCCGGAGTGGCGGCAGTGGAGCTGGGCGGAAGCGATCGCGATGAGCCGCACGCTCCGGGAGAATCTTCTCAATATCTACTCCACCATGACAATGTTGCGGGAGCAGGTGGAGCGGAGGGAGAACGAGATATTCGGTCCGAGCGGGATCATGACGAAGCTTTCCCGCGACCGGCTTGCGGATCCCGCAGTCTTCTCGAAAGCGCAGTCGGACGCGGCGAATGCGGTCGGCGAGATCCACTTCTCCGTGTCGGGCGTTCTCCGCTTTCTCGACGACGGCAGTGGAGTCCTTGTCGTGCGGTCCGTCGCGGACCTGGAGAATGCGTATGCGACGCTCCAGAAGATCCGGTCGGATATCGCGACGAGAGTGCACGCGATGCACCTCGCGGAGGCGGGGCGGCTTAAGAATGAATACGAGCAGGCCCTGAAGAAATACAGCGAGGAATACGCGAAGAACGAGAAGTGGATCGTGGTCATCAACGGGAACCTGGAGTCGATACTTCCCGCTTCGCAGGGACAGATCGCCGCGGGCATGAAGCATCCCGCGATCGAGAGGATCGAGTCGAAGGCGTTCGAGACGAGAGAAGCTTCCCTGGACGAACAGATCGACTTCCTCGCCGAGCTCGACAGGAGGATCGCGGAATTTCCGGCGATGCTGCAGGCCATCCGCGCGGACCAGGCGAAGGTCATGGCTCTCATGGAGCCAGTCCGATCGAGAATCGACCAGATCCGATCGATGACGAGCGCGCTGGAACGGAGCGAATGGCCGGCGCTTCAGGCGATCTACCGCGAGCTGGGGCACGCGGGATCCGAGGACGACGATTTTCTAGACGCGAGGATCGCGAAGCTGAAGCCGCTCCTGAGGATCGGAAACGCGAAGAACGGATATCGCGTGACGATGGAGTCGCTCATGAAGATGCGGGATATTCTCGACGCGAGGCGCGATCTGGCCGCGACGACCGCCGAGCCGCTCCGCGTCGCGATCGTGAAGGCGTGCGCGAGAGATCTCGAGAAGCTCGCGGAGAAGATATCGCAGGCGGCGACAACGGAGGAGCTCGACAGGCTTTCGAACCAGGCGAACGCGATCCTGGCGAGACCCTGGGCCAATTCGAATCGCGAGGCCATCGAGAAACCACTCAACAGGATCCAGGACGAAAAGCTCAAACGCCTCTCGACCCTGGCGCATGTGACGGTTCCTGTTATGAACGAACGAACAGGATCGTTGCCGGCCGGAACCAGGCAGGTGCTTCTGGAACTGGCTCTCCTGGAGGCTGAAGTCCGGCAGTTGATTCCCGGCTATGACGAACCGACGCGCGCGAAGAGCGCCGTCGAAAGGGCCGCCGCTCTTCTCCGGAAGCATGATGCCCTGACCGATCCGGCCGCACTCGCCCTCTATTCCGCCATTCGCTCGCGTGCCGCGTGGCTGACGGGCGAAGCGTTGCCGATTCTCGACAAGGACAATACGACCTCGCCCGGTGGTGAATCCAGGCCCGCCAGCGGCGCGCTGTCGATAAAGCGCGAGGAGCGGATTATCGCGGTCCCGGCAACACCGGAAGCCCAGGCGCCGCCGCGGACAACCGCTCCGTCTTTCCCGGTAGACGTCGAGCAGCTCTGGAACCGGGTGACGAATGAGGAGCAGCCGAGGATGACGGTGCTGATCGTCTCCCTGGAGCAAGCCTCCTACCGAGCTCTCTACGATCAATTCGTCCGCACCCTGAAGCAGATGAACGCCATCGAGAAGACGACCGGAAGCGTGGAGGAAATCACCGCGCCGGGGAATCTCCGGATGCCCGAGACCGAGGAAGAACTGAATCGCGTCGTCGCCCTGATCGACGAGTTCCTGGCGAAGCGGCAACGGATCATCGCCGACGTCGACGAACTGACCGAAGTGCTCGCCGGCCTCGACGAATTCTTCAGGAAGGTGGACGCTCCCTCCGTGAAGCGCGCCGCGGACTATTACCGCGACCGGATCGAAAGCCTCCGTGCACTGGCGGCGCGGGCGAGAAAGGTCCTGGAACCCCTCAGGAAGGACCTGGAGATCCGCGGAAAAGATGGCGCCTGACGCGCCGATGGATTCGGGATCGATACGGCGGTACAGTTCCACGGCTTGCATTCCGCGTTTGCAGAAAGGTCCATCATGAGCGATCCCCACCGTTCCCATCCCAATGCGTCCTATTCCTTCACCTTTCGAGTCGAACTGCCGTCGAAACCCGGAACCTTCGCGCGCCTCGCGGCCATCATCGGCAAAGCGGGCGGCGATCTCGGCGCCATTGACCTTGTCGCCACTTCGCCGCTTGGAACGGTGCGCGATGTCACGGTCGCCGCCGGCAATGAAACGCATGCCAGGCGGATTCTTGCCGCCATCAGGGCGCAGAAGAGATTCCGCATCGTCAATGTTTCGGACCGGACTTTTCTGCTGCACCTGGGGGGGAAGCTGTCCGTGGAGAATCGCAAGCCTCTCGTCACGCGCGACGATCTCTCCATGGCCTACACGCCGGGCGTGGCGCGCATCTGCGCCGCGATCCACGAGAATCCGAAGGCGGCCTGGTCGCTGACGATCAAGGGTTCGACCGTCGCGGTGGTCTCCGATGGCACGGCCGTTCTGGGCCTTGGCGATATCGGGCCCGAGGCCGCGATGCCGGTGATGGAAGGAAAGGCGATGCTCTTCAAGGAATTTGGAGGCGTCAACGCGTTTCCGATCTGCCTGAACACGAGGAGCGTGGACGAGATCGTGGATATTGTGGCCGCTCTCGCGCCCACTTTCGGCGGTATTAATCTGGAGGACATCAGCGCGCCCCGGTGTTTCGAGATCGAGGAGCGCCTGAAGAAGCGGCTCGACATTCCGGTCTTCCACGATGACCAGCACGGCACCGCCGTCGTGGTGCTGGCCGCGCTTCACAACGCATGCCGCGTCGTGAAGAAGAACCTGCGCGAACTGAAGGTTGTGGTGACGGGCGTCGGCGCCGCGGGTGTGGCGTGCTCGAAGATCCTTCGTCACGCCGGAGTCCGCAACATCCTGGGTTTCGACCGCGCCGGCGTCCTGTATCGGGGGCGCGTGGAGCACATGAACGACGCGAAGATCGCCTACGCCCGCATGACCAATCCGGCCAATTTCACCGGATCGCTCCGGGATGCGCTGAAAGGCGCTGATCTTTTACTCGGTCTCTCTGGGCCCGGCACTCTGGAGCCGAAGTGGTTGAGGCACATGGCTCGCCAGGCCATGGTCTTCGTGATGGCGAATCCGACGCCGGAAATCATGCCCGAGGAGATTCCGGGCAACATTCGCATCGTGGCGACAGGGCGGAGCGACTACCCCAACCAGATCAACAACGTGCTCTGCTTCCCCGGAATCTTCAAGGGCGCTCTCTCGGTGCATGCCCGCGAGATCAACGAACGGATGAAACTGGCGGCCGCCCGCGCCATCGCGGAGATCGTGAGGAGAGACGGCGTTTCGCCGGAATACATCGTACCGAGCGTATTCGACCGGCGCGTGGCCGAGCGGGTGGCGGTGGCCACGGCCCGAGCCGCCATCGCCACAGGCGCCGCCCGTCGCATACCCAAGGCCGCGAATCCGTTGAGGTGAATCCTGATCATCAGGATGGAGCCGGAACAGCTCGAGCGCGGATTTTACGGTGCGCCGCGATCAACGCCTGTTGACTCAACCCGAAGCGCGCGCCAATTCAGCCACGAGCCGTTTCACTTCCGCCGCTGTGCGGCGCATCAGGCCCGCGCGAAAGCCGAGCTCGGCGATGACGCCTCCGAGATCCATGCGGCCCCGCTTTACCTTGAGGCGCGCGGACGTTTCCTTCTGCTGCGCCAGGAGCTGACGGACCTGGCGGAGGACCGGGTGCTCCGCCATGGAAGGAGTTTGTTTTTCGAGGAGAAGCAGCCCCTGCGCCAGGCTGTCTTCGGCGGATTCGCGGAGGATGTTGGACGCGATGATGGTGTCCTTGTGATTCAGGAAGAACGTGAAGTTCGTGTAGAAATCAGGACGTCGGCCGAGCGACTGTTCAAGTTCCTCCGCGCTGGCGACTAATCCGTCCGCTCCGGACCGAAGCGCCTGAATAGGAGAAGTGCGCGACGGCGGGGCCATCGACGACGCGTTACGGACCTCGCTGCGGCGATACGCTCCCGCGGGACCGGCTGCCGCGAAGGTCAGCACCGGCAGAAGCAGGCCGATCAGGATGATTAATGTTGTATATCGCGCGCGCACGATGATCGCTCCATCGAGAAAAATCACACAGCGCGCCGTTAACACCAGAGCACGCTCTCGTGAATTATCGGCCGTCAGGCGGCGCGAGTAAAGCCCGGGAAACGAGTCGCCGATACTGTAAAACAGGTTATGCTTCGCTCATGTCTTCAAGAGCTCGTCGCGATCTGTCTCTCATCTTCCTCACCGCTCTGGGCGTGCAGTTGATCTGCCGCTATTTCCCGCATGTCTGGCTATGGCATGATCACTTCCACGGGCTCCGATTTGCTCTTCGCCTGCTGACGCCGCTCGCGCTTGCGTTCGCCCTGGGTTGGTCTGCGGCAGACCTGGGGCTTTCGCGGCCACGCCTCGACCGCGGATCGCTCCTGTTCATCCTGGCGTGCGTTATCCTGATATGCGGCGTGATCCCCGTGATCCGTTTGGCTCCCGATTACCTGGCGCGGTATGCGACATGGCGGAATGCCGCCGTTCCACTGGCCGTTCGCCTGGAACAATTCTCGCTCTTTACCATTTCGTCGCTGCTCGGGTGGGAGTTTCTGCATCGGGGATTTCTCCTCTTCGGCCTGCGCCGCGCATGCGCGATGGGCGGGATACCGGAGGATCTGTCACGCCATATGGCCGTCTGCGTCACGGCGACCTTCGAAGTGCTATTCCACTTCACAAAACCCGGAATGGAGGCCGCCGGCATGTTGCTGGCCTCGCCGCTTCTCTCCATCGCGGCTTTCAGGACAGGGAGCCTCTGGGTGCCGCTTGGTCTTCACCTGATGATCGAGGGCCTGTTCTTTCTCGTGATTTCATCATGAGGAGTTGCCTGGAACTAAAGTTCGCGCGCTCGTCTCGAGCGGAGATACATCACGAATATGAGGAGTGACATTATGGTGGCGACCGTGACGGCCAGGCGAACCGTCTTCGACCAGCGCGGTTTCCGCGCGTCGTTCGGGTCCCGCGCCGCCGGCTCGAATTCCGGATTCGTCGCCAGCGCGAGTTCGAAATAGGAGCGCGCTCGATCCGGGTCGGATTCGCCTCGTTCGATGAGGCCGGCGAGATGGTAATAGTCGGCAATCCGTATTCCTGTCCGGAAGATTTCCTGCAGAACGCGGCGCGCTTCCGTCCGTTCATCATTCCTGTAGAGAGCCGTGGCGAGCGCGAAGAGCGTCTCGTGATCGCGGCGCACGGTTGTCTCGTCCCGCAGGAGAAGAAGTGCCATGCGGATATCCTCGGGAGCGCCTTTGTCGAGGAGCACCCTAGCCAGATCCACGCGGTGGCTTGTCGAGTCGGCATCGAGCTGAGACCTCATCATGCGCGCGGCCTGGTCGCGGGTCTGATCGGCTCCGTTCTGGTCTCCCGCGCTCCGCATGGCGCGTGATTTTTCGAAGAGGTAGATCGGGGCCGGAAAGAGGCTGAATGCTTGCGTGAGGTAATCGGCGGCCTCCCGGTAATTTCCTTCGGCGATCTCGAGACGCGCGAGCCAGAAGAGGCCGAGGTGATATCCCGGAAGCGTGCGCAGCGCCTTGGAATACATTTCGCGCGCTTCGGCCGTACGTCCCTTTCGAAAGAGAAATCTTCCGTAGAGCGACCGCGTCCACGCCTCGGATGCAGGGGCCAGGTCGGATTCCAGGCGACGCAAGGCTTCCCTATACTGATAGTCCGCCTCGGCATCGCGCCCCTGGGATTCGAGGACGAGCGCGGAGTAGGTGAGCGCTCCGGGTGATTGAGGCAGCGCTGCCAGGAGAAGTTCGGCATCGTGCCCGGCGGCGGTAACGGAACCCTGGGCCAGATGAACGATGATGGATGCGCCGAGAGCGCCCGCGTCGGAGGGGTGGTCGGCGAGCACATCGTCCAGGAGGTGACGTGCTTCGTCGAATTTGTGCCGCGCGTGCGCGATGGTGGCGAGCGCGGTCCTTGCGGAGGGATCGAAAGGATTCAACCGGTGGGATGTTGTCGCGGCCTTGTGAGCGCGATCGTACCAGTCGGCCTCTCCGGTCATGCGGGCTTTTCTGATGTAGGCCTCGGCGAGGTAAGCGAAGTGCAGCGCGTCGGAGGGCGCATCGGCGGTCTTCTTGAGATAGAAGGAGATCTCGTTATCGAGCTGAGCCTGGTCTGTTCCAACGGGGGCTTCCTGCGCCGGCGTTCCCATGGCCGCGATGAAAAGCAGGAAGAACATGAGGCCGCTTCGGCGAAATAGAGAAATCATGACGCGTAGTATAGGGGAGTATATAAAAAAAAGGCAGGGACCCGAAGGTCCCTGCCAAAGAGGTGAAACTTAGTTCGGCTCGGAGAGGAACGGAAAGACCGAAGCCGCTTCCGCGGCGTCTTCACCCATGAGAAAATGGTGACCGATTCCTGCGTTCGTGTCGTCGTTTGTGATTGCATTCAACTCGGGCTTGTACGGAATGCTGTCCGAATTGAAGCCGGATGCTCCGGTGCCCGCGCGGTTGATGTCCGTGAGGACGAGGAGCGTGATGTCGATGACGTCATCCTCCGGAAGTCGGCCGGCCACGGGGCGGGCGATGCCGCCGCCGTAAGCGCCCTGCGCCGTGCCACCGACTCCTGATGCCGCCGTCCCTCCGGTGGAGAGCGTGGTGTAGCCGGAGTCGAAGTTCACGACCTGGTTGGCGTAGCCGCTGGCGATGGCGGTGTTGATCCGCATGACGTCGGGCAGAAATGCGCGCGCCGTGGAATCCACGCGCAACGCGCTGTAGGCCGCGGTCTGTCCCAGCGCCTGGTTGATGGCGCCGAGCGTCTTCGCGATTTCCGCGAGAGCGACCGTGCCGGTTTCCTGCGCCGGCGTTGCCGCGTGCCAGGCCGCGAAGGCCGTGTCGCTGATGATGAGACCTTCAGCGATGCCAGGCCGGGCCAGTTTTTCAACCTGGGTGCGTGAAGTCGTGATGGCGGCGATGTTGTCGTCGCAGCCGATGGTGCTGATAGTTCCCAGCGACAAGACTGTCACAATGGGCATCAGGAAAGCGATCCTGATGTGGTTCTTCTGGATAAAGTCGATCATTTTTTCAGGTCCTTTCCTTTTTAGAGTGAAATAGTTTCCCAGACATCGAAGACGGTTTCGTTGGATGTGGACTGCAGCATCGCGCGAGGAACACGAACGACAATCGCGTTGATGTTGTAGCCCTTGGCGAAGTCGAGCGAAGTGCTGTCAGGGCGGCGGTTCATCCCCACAAGCGGTGCGCCTGCCTGGAATCCCGGGTTGATCGCCTGGATGATGCCGTTGCGCGAGCGGTGAAACTGCTCCACGTCGAAGAAGAACGGATCTTCCCGAAGACCGGCAAAGACCTGGATCGTCGTGCTCTCCGTGGCCGTGCCGAAGGAGATGGAAGTAACGGTGGTTTCACCGGTGCCCGCTGCGGCGCCTGCGCCGGCCGGCGGAGAAATGAGGCTTGTCAGACCGGTCGCGCTCCCGGATGTTGCAACGCCGTCCTTGATGTAGGTGACGGTAATCGTCTGCCTTCCGCCCGCGGTCGTCGCTGGATCGGAGAACTGGAACCGCAGGATGACATCTTCCGTTCCCTTGGGAGCGGCGGTGATCGTGTCTCGTCGCGCGATGTGGAATTGATAGTAAGCATTCGGATTGAAGGCATACTGGGTGCGTGCGACGGAACGCGGATTCGTTCCCATGATGAAGATGAGAGATGTGTCGCTCGCGACTGCTGCATTGATGCTCGATTCCTTGAAGACGTAGAGGTCCGTAAGATTGAGCGCCCGCGACTTCAGTTGCGCCTCCCCGTCGTCGTGGTCGGATGCGTCCACATTGCCGTAAGCGACAATGAGGCTGATCGACGCGGCGAGTGACAAACCCAGCACGCCTATCGCCTTCGCCTTGATCGGAACATGTAACTTCATTTCTTCCTCCTCGATGATCCACTCTTGAGAATTCAAGGTGGTGATATTTCTCACAGTTTCAGAAATATTCGGCGGCTCGTCAATCTGATTAATCGGACGGTATTAGTCCTAGTAACTGCATTGACATGACTTCGTTGTCACTGCCTCGGATCTTGATACGGTCAAAATGTCACGATATGGTGATCATCAGCCTGAAATAACGAAAGTTATCGTACGGGACCTTCGGCATGGAGGGTGCAACAATTTCAATCTGGAAAGCTGAAATATGATCCGATCGATCCTTATTGCGGATGATGAGGAACCGAACCGCGTGGTTCTTTGCGAGACTTTTGCGCGCAAGGGGTACCGTGTCGTGGCCGTTTCCAACGGGATCGAGGCGATCGAATATGTGAGAACACGACCCACAACGCTCGGAATCCTGGATCACGATATGCCGGGCATGGGAGGACTTGATGTGCTCCGGGAGATGCGACACTCTCACGTCAGTATTCCGATCCTCATCGTGACGTCCTCCACCGATCAGCGACTTCGAGAGAAGGCGATCGCGGAGGGCGCGCAGGGATTTTTCTCCAAGCCCGTCGATGTGGGACGGATCAGGGCGGCAGTCGCCGACTTGATCGGCGAAGAAACATCCATCGTGGTCCGGACGATCGGGACGGAGATCACGGTGACATTCAGTTCGAATCGGAGCAACGGAGCAGGGGAAGGGCCGCATGGTCCCACGCCCCGAAGGAGACGATAATGTCGAAGATCATCGGAATTGACCTGGGAACAACCAACTCGTGCGTGTCGGTGATGGAGGGCGGCGAGCCCGTCGTCATCGCCAACTCGGAGGGCGGTCGCACGACTCCGTCTGTCGTGGCCTACACGAAGGACGGCGAGCGTCTCGTCGGCCAGGCCGCCAAGCGCCAGTCCGTTGTCAACTCGGAGAACACGATCTTCTCCATCAAGCGTTTCATGGGCCGTCGGCACAACGAAATCGGCACCGAGGCCGCGCGCATTCCCTACAAGGTCGTCGCGCACGACAACGGGGACGCTCATGTCGAGATTCGCGGCAAGCGCTATAGTCCTCCGGAAGTCTCCGCGATGATTCTCCAGAAGATGAAGCAGACCGCGGAGGATTACCTTGGCGAAAAAGTGACCGAGGCCGTGGTCACCGTCCCCGCCTACTTCAACGACGCGCAGCGCCAAGCCACGAAAGACGCCGGGCGCATCGCCGGGCTCGATGTCAAACGAATCATCAACGAGCCGACCGCCGCGGCGCTCGCCTACGGGCTCGACAAGAAGAAGAACGAGAAGATCGCCGTGTACGATCTCGGCGGAGGCACGTTCGACATCTCGATCCTGGAGATCGGCGACGGGGTCGTGGAGGTCAAATCCACGAACGGCGACACGCATCTCGGAGGCGACGATTTCGATATCCGCCTGATGGATTTTCTCGCGGATTCCTTCAAGAAGGACCAGGGCGTCGACATCCGGAGCGACCGGATGGCGCTGCAGCGCCTTCGCGAAGCCGCGGAGAAGGCCAAGATCGAGCTCTCCTCCTCGACGCAGACGGAAGTGAATCTCCCGTTCATTACAGCCGATGCATCCGGTCCCAAGCACCTTGTTCAGACCATCACCCGCGCGCAGTTCGAGCGGCTGGTGGAGGATCTCGTCGAGCGCACATCCGAACCCTGCAGGAAGGCCCTGTCGGATGCGGGATACAAGGCGTCCGACATTGACGAGGTCGTTCTCGTCGGAGGTTCCACACGGAAGCCGGTCATCCAGAGGAAAGTCAAGGAGCTTTTCGGGAAAGAGCCGAACAAGTCGGTCAATCCCGACGAAGTCGTCGCGGTCGGCGCGGCGATCCAGGGCGGAGTTCTTTCCGGCGACTCCAATCTCCAGAACATCCTGCTCCTCGACGTCACGCCTCTCTCCCTGGGAGTCGAAGTCGAAGGCGGCCTGATGAACGTGATGATTCCCCGGAACACGACGATCCCGACGAAGAAAGCCCAGGTCTATTCGACTGCAGCGGACAGCCAGCCGGCCGTGGAGATCAACGTCCTGCAGGGCGAGCGTTCTCTCGCGCGCGACAATAAATCGCTCGGCCTCTTCAAGCTGGATGGAATCCCGCCCGCGCCCCGCGGCGTTCCCCAGATCGAATGCACCTTCGACATCGACGCCAACGGCATCATCCACGTGGTCGCGAAGGACAAGGCGACGAACAAGGAACAGTCGATCAAGATCACGGCATCCTCCGGCATGTCCAAGGACGAAGTGGAACGAGCGGTGCGCGAAGCGGAATCGCACGCGGAGGAAGACAAGAAGAACCGCGAGGAGATCGAGGCGATCAACCAGGGCGAGCATGAGCATTACTCCACGGAGAAGGTTTTGCGCGAGATGGGCGATAAGCTCGGAGCAGATGAAAAGTCCGCGATCGAGTCGGCCAATAAGAAATTGAGGGAAGCCGTCGACGCGAAAAATGTCGGCGACGTGAAATCCGCCCTGGATGGGCTTCGCAAGGTGAGAGACGAGGCGGTCTCCAAGGCCTACCAGGCTTCCGCCGGATCTGCGCCTGAAGGCGATTCCGGCTCCGCACAGGGACCGGGCGCCGGTTCTCCGCCACCCGCTTCCAAGGGCGGCGGCGAGAAGGTTGTCGACGCTGATTTTGAAGTGAAGTAGGGAACCCGGCCCCATTGATTCCGGTCTAACGCCTGGATCATAATGTAACCAACCAAAGCGGAGGTGCGGCAACAATGATGAAATGGATCATGCGATTCACGGCGGCGGTCTTTATCATAGCATTCCTGTTTGTTCTCTCCTTCGCGGCGCACTACACCTACTTCGAATTCTTCGCGCGTCCCCGTTACGCCTCGGCCGCTTCGCGTCCGCCGCTCATGCCGAACATGTCGGTCATCGAATCGGAAAACGCGATCGTCGCTGCGGCGGAAGCGGTCATGCCCGCCGTGGTTTCCATCGAGACCAAGCAGACGATCACGTCACAGCCCTTCCGCCATCCCTTCGCCGACGATCCATTCTTCCGCCGGTTCTTCGGAGACGACATGTTCCAGCAGGGACAACCGAGGCAGCACGAGCAGCGCGGGCTCGGATCCGGAGTCATCGTCGATACGCGCGGGTATGTGCTCACGAATTTTCACGTGATACAGGGCGCCCAGGAGATTGTCGTCCGGATGGCGGACGGCAAGGAATACCCGGCCAAGATCCAGGGAACGGACGAGCGACTCGATGTCGCCGTCATCAAGATCGAAGGCAACGGTGATTTTCCCACGGCCGCGCTGGGGAATTCGGATGACCTGAAAGTCGGTATGTTCGTCCTGGCGATCGGTACGCCCTTCAATCCCAATCTGTCCCAGACGGTCACGATGGGGATCGTTTCGGCGCTGTCCCGAAGCGGCTTGGGAATCGAGCAGGTCGAGAACTTCATCCAGACCGATGCACCGATCAACCAGGGCAACTCCGGCGGCCCGCTCGTCAATCTCCGCGGCGAAGTCGTCGGCATCAACGTCGCCATCGTGACAGGCGGCGGTTCCGGGAATGCCGGGATCGGCTTCGCCATTCCCAGCAACTCGGCGCGGTATTCCCTGGAGTCGATCGTCACGAGCGGCAAAGTCGTGCATGGGTACCTGGGAGTATCGATCCAGAACATCGACGATGAGCTCCGGCAGAGCCTCGGGCTCGACAACAGCCATGGCGCGCTCGTCAGTGAAGTCGTGCTCGGCAGCCCCGCGGACAAGGCGGGCATCAAGAGGGGAGATGTCGTTCTGGAATGGAACGGCCGGCAGGTGCGGAGCTCTTCCGCGCTGACCGATGCCGTCTCCCGGACGATGGTGGGATCGAAGGCCGAGCTGAAATATTTCCGCAACGGAAAAACCGGCACGGTTGAGGTGACCGTCGCGGAAAGGCCGGCGAATATCGAGGCCAGGGCGCGCGGTGAAGAGGACGATGCGTCCTCCATCCGTGAACTGGGCCTCAGCGTCCGGTACGTGGAAGGACGCGACGCCAAGAAACTCGGGTTACCTTCGGACGGATGCGTCGTCATAACGGAGGTGGAAGAGGGATCGATCGCCGAGCGGAAGGGATTGAAGCCCGGCATGGGGATCGTGGAAGTCGACCGAACGGCTTTGGAATCCGTCGAGGACTTCGAGGAACTTCTCTCCCAGTCCGGCCGGCATCTCCTTCTGATCCGCTTCCAGGGCTCGTCGTATTACGTGACGATCAGCAAATAGAGGACATTCTCCAACAGCTTGTTGCTACCGGAAACCCAGCCTGCGCCTGATGCCCCATTCGGAGGCCAGGGCAGCGGCCAGGAGCAGCAGGAGCAGCGGGTGGTCCCAGAGTTCCACGCGTCGGCGCCGAATGATCGTGGAACGGTTCGCGACGGACGAGGAGATCGATCCGAGATCGTTTCTGTCCACGATTCTCCCTCCGGTTCGGGTCGCGATCGCGGACATGAGCGCCGGGTCGCTGTCGGTTCCGTTGTATTCCAATCCGCGCTCGACGCAGGCGACATAGGTCGTTGCCAGCGCTTCGGAATCGTCCTCCGCCATGACGGATATCCGGCATTCGCCTTCTGATTTCGGCACGAGCCGGATCTCCTTGAAGTCGTCGCGGATTTTTCTTTCGGAGAGACCCGCGCCGTCGAGCCGCACTATGGCGCGCCGAATCGATGTTTCGCCGCGCAGTTCGACCAGCGCTTCTTCGCCCGGCAGGACCGGCTGCTTCGGCGCCGCCAGGCGCAGCCGAGGCGCGGGGGAGGGCGATATGTAGTCGATGACATCGCGCCAGAACGAGCGGACCGCGCGGGAGTCTCCTCCGAGCCAGGCCGTTTTCCACGTCTCGAATCCGACGAGAACGGCGCGCGAGGTGCCGGCGCGTCCGACCAGGAGGGCGGAACCACCGTTGGCGTAGCTCGCCAGCGAATGCGCATCCGCCGCGGATTGCAGCGCGGTTCCTCCTTCGCCCGCGATCATTCCCGCGGCGCTCCTGGCGAGCGGATGTTCCGCGACCTCGATCGCGAGAGGTCCGGCGCTTGTCGCCGTATCGCGCGCGCGCAGGGGGAGAATTCCGGCGAGCGGAGACGACGAAGCCAGGGACGTTCCCTCCGCTGCGATTCCCAGCCGACCTGCGCTCGCCAGTTCTTCCACGACCTCCACGGCGGATGCCGGCAGCATCGCCTCATCCGCGTCGAGAGCGATCAGGACGGCGATGGGCGACAGGAGCTCCTGGTTCCAGTCGCGCGGTCGCGCGAATCGACGGCCTTCGCCCGCGACGTAGACGGCTCGCGTATCGTCGAAGACCACGATGTGCGCTTTCGGTTCCTCGACGGATTCGAGGGCATCGCGGAGATACTTGTATTCCCATGAGAGTCGTCCGGCGATGAGAAGCACGTCGCGCGGAGGAAGCACGGTCAGAGCGAGCGTTCTCGAATTATCCGCAGCGTAGGCATCTTCTCCCTCGACGCGGATTCGATAGGTCGCGATGCCCGGGGTCCGCGCGTCCACGGAGAAACGGTGCTCGCCGGCGGTCACGGTTTTCTTCTCGATCAACTCCTCCGCGCCGCCCTGCAGCTTATAGAGCGCGACGACCATGGATCCGGATCCCGCGATCCGGCACGTCACGGGAATTTTTCCGCCGAGGCTGACGGCCGATGGAGTCGACGCGGCCAGGATCCGCGCGCCGGGATCGCCCGCCTCCGGTGGCAGAAAGAAAATGGGAGCCTGCAACCGGTCCGCGGCGGTCATGCAATCCCCCTCCCGATTGGATACACCGTCGGTCACGACGAGGATGGCCGTTGGAGTCATCCCGCCCAGAGCGCCTCGGACGGACTGTAATGCTCCGGCCAGGTCCGTTCTTCCTCCCGTGTCGCCGATCTCGGAGATCGCGGCGGCCGGCCTGCAGATGACGTCGAAGGAATAGAGAGAAACTTCTCCATCGACGTCCCATTGCCGGATGAAATTTGCCACGGCTTCCCGGAGAGGTTCGGAACGAGGCCGGCCATCGGTGCCGGACATGCCCATCGATGCGGAGGCATCGAAAAGAACCAGGAGTCGCCGTCCCGCGGGATCGGCTATGGCCTCTTCGCGCCATGGGCGATACAGGGCGAGGAGGACGCTGATCAGGATGAAGGCCCGCAGGACGGATAGCAGGACCGCCGCGTGTCGATGCGTGGAGAAGAGTCCGCGATAGGACCATGCCGCGAGTCCGGCGAGCGCGAGGAGCGAGAGCGTGAACCAGGGCTCCGCGGGCGCGAGATCGAATTGCATCAGCGAAGGAGTTCGAAGTAGCGGCGGACGATCTCCCGCATCTCGGGAGGAACGGAATCAGGATCGTTCTCGATCTCCTCCAGGAGTTCCGCGATCGTCTCGCGCGCGGACGTCGTGTCGCGGATGGATTCCAGGAGATCGACGAGCCGGCCGAGCAGATCCACGAGCGCGCCGCTGCCGCCCGCGTTGATCGTGCCCCCGGGGTTTCTTCCCGAAGCCTGACGGATCTGCCGCGCGAGGTCGCGAAGTTGTTCCGCGAATTGCCGATCCTGGCGGCGATTTGGCGCATTTGCTCCGCCCGCCATGCTCCCGGGCCTGTCTTCATCGGCCTGCGGCTGCAGGGATCCCGATGGCCCGGATCGTTCATCGCGAGCGCTTCGATTGCCGGTCTGCTGGTTGCCGCTCTGCTGGTTGCCGCTCTGCTGGCTTCCGGGATCCTGACTGCCGTTTCTCTGATCACGAGAACCTTGATCTCCCGGCTGATCAAGGTTCCGGTTCCCCGAAGCGCTCCCGCCGGACTGATCCTCGGGATTCCTCGATCCGCCCGACCCGTTCCTCCCGCCTCGCCGGTCGTTGCGATTTTCTCCTGCCGAGCCGTTTTCATTCCGGGCTTCACGTCCTCCGCGCGCGTCGCCCCGCTGCTCTTCTCCCCCCGTGCCGCCGCCGGATCGCGCCCGCTCCTCTCCACCAGCGTTACCCTGCGCGCGCCTTTCTTCGTCCCGTGCGGATTCGCTTCCCGTAGTGCCCGGGCTATCCGCGTTCGAGCTTCCCGTCCGAGTCCCATCCTGCGCTTGCTCTCCGGATGACGAGCCCGACCCCTCCATGCCCTGCGCCATCCGCTCGACGTCGTCGGCGAGATTCTTCAGATCCTCCGGCGCCGCGTTTCCGTTCTTCATCATCTCCCGGGCGCGATCCATCAGTGATTTCGCGTCCTGGGCGGTCTCGGAATTTTTCCGCTCGCCGCTGGCCGCCTGCCGGGGCGCGCTGTCCACGGGGAGATTTTCGAACTGCTCGTCGAGCGCCTGTTCCATCTGCCTCGCCTTCGGGCTCGCGGATTGCGAGATGAGCGTGAGTATGCTCTGAAAGGCCTTCATCAGGTGATTGAGCGCCGACCGTTCCGAGCTCAGTCCCTCGATACCCCGTCCACCGTTCAGGCGGTCGCGGGCGCGCGCCATGTCGTCCGCGGCTTTCTCCGCGTCGTTGAAGATCTGATCGATGACTTCTCGGTTTCTGTCGAGCGGGTCGTTGGTCTTCATTACTTCACGAAGTTCCTGCAGCTCGGCGTGCAGATCCGCGCGGACCCGCTCCTGCTTTTCGGAGGCCTCGCTCATTTCCTCAGGACCGTGGCCGAGCGATTCTGTCGTGCGAGTGATGACGTTCTGTTCGAGAGCGATGAACTTCTTCAGCGCGGGCATCAGGGCTTCGATGCCGCCGGGCATCGTATGTGCGAAGCGATAATACCGCTCGAATGCCGTGATCTGGACCATCCGCTCCCGGCTCGTCGATCCGCCCGCGGCATCCGTTCCCTCCACGCGGATGTGGACCGCGTCTCCGATTTCGAGCGAAAACTCCTCGAGCGGAAATACGAACGAAGCGGCTGCCGTTTCACCTCTTCGGTCCAGTTTTCTCCACTCCGCCTCGGTCTCCTCGGCGACCGCCACATACACGTTGATTCCCGTCAGTCCGTAATCGTCCTTCGCCACGATGTCGAACGGGATCTCCTCCGTGGCGACAGCCTTGACGGTTCTGCGGGGCGAGAGAATCTGCAGAACCGGCGGTCGATCCTCGATGACGATCATCCGGATATCGCGATGCGCCCGCGCGCTCGCGCCCCGCTCGAAAAATCCGTCGCGGCCATCGAGGTGAATATCCAGAGTGCAGGATTCCTCCGCGACAAAACTTCCCTCGGCGCGGCTTCCTTCATGGCTCATCGGCAGGATCGTTTCCGTGTCGGACTCGAGGACGATCCGAGCACCGGCCAGCGCGCGGTCGGCAGTCACGATCACCTCAACCCGTGTACCGCGCAAGAGGCGGATTTCTCCGGGATCGAGAAGCTCTTCCGCAGTGCGACCGGTATAGGCCGGCGCTTGGAGGCGCAGGGTGAGGCCGGCGAGCGACGGGGGCACAAGGCATGTGATCTTCTTCGGATACGTGCGCGCGTCGCCCGCCGCGATTTCATAGCCGAAGTTCGCGTCCACGCGGAGTATCCGCGCCTCGAAGATCCGTTCCGCGGTGTCGCCCCGCGCCACGTCCATCGGGATCCGCGTCACGAGCCCAGTTTCATCCGTCATGAGGAGTATCGCATCGGGAGGAAGAACGCCGGTTGTCGTCGCGCGAATCAGGAGAGAATCTCCGCGCGTGACGACGGCGTCCCCGGGATCCACGCGGATTCTTGTTGATGTCGCGGCATCGATCGGCGCCGTCGGGAAGAGAACCCTCAGCGTGTGGCGCGCGGACGCATCGGGATCGAGGGCGAATAAGACAAGCGAGATCGCCGTGACGAGGAGGATCGCACGCATGATGCGGACAAGCGGCGAGCGGTCGATCGTGCCGATCGCGTCGTCGCCGATCGTCCGCGCGGCGTCGCTGATGACTTGTCTCGTATAATCCGCATCGCCCCGCGCGCGGCCCGCTTCAGCCTCCACGCCCGTCAGGAAGAGGCTCTTCAGATTCTTCCGGGCTCGCTCCACGAAACTCGCCGCGTCTGTTTCGCCCGCCAGGGGCCGGAAGCGGTGGATGAGTTTGCGCCAGGCGGCGACGGCGGACGCGATCATGATAACCGCCAGCACACAACGGGCGCTCCGGTTGAATCGGAAGGAGTAGTCGAGCATCCCGAGGGGAATGAGCGAAAACGCCAGGGCCGCGAACGTGCCGGCCATGACGATGCGCAGGCTGATCGACCGGGAGGTCCGCGTGAGATCCCGCGCGATATCGAGCGGACTGCTCATGGTTTTCTCCGCGCCAGGAGCGTTTCGCCGAGCAGGAGTCCGAATGCGCAGGCGAGCGCGGCGGACGACCATTGCGCGGGATCATTCACGTTCGAAGCGGAGACCGAAGTGCGGCCCGCTTCGCCGCCGGGTCCGATCTTTTCCGCGAGTTCGTCGAGGCTCGCGCATTCGAGATCCGATTCCGCCGGTTTGAATTCCGGTTCGCGCGAGAGGATGCGCCCGTCCTGCCCGATCCCGAGGGCGTTCAGGGACTTCCGCAGAAGAATCGGGAACGACGTGGAGAGAACGGCGTCGGCGGATCCCAGGTCCGCTCCGAATGCGAAATGAAGGACGCGAAGGCCTGCCGGCGACTTGTTCTCGACCGCGGCCGGCTTTCCGTCGTCGAAAACGAGCAGTGCGTTTCCGGATCCGGCTAGATTCGAGCGGCGCCGCACACGGACGGCGCTGATGCCGTCCACATCCAGCGTTCCCGCGCTGATTCTCCATGAGCCCGCAGTTTCTGCGACGACTTCTGGTCGGCCTGCCTGAAAGAGAAGCGCGCCAATGAGGCCGGGTGCCGCGAGATCTTCTTCGCCGGCCGCGCCGTCGCCCAGGAGGACCGCGCCCCGCGGATCGGATACCTCCACGCCGTTGATCGCCCGCACGGCCGCCGATAGATAGGGAAGCGCTTCCGGCGTCGCGCGTATGAGGACGGGGATGCGGCGGGGAGAAGCGACCGTGATCCGGGCGCGATCGTCCTCCTCCAGGCAATCGGATCCGGTGAGCTCGATGGAGAGAGGAATCGTATCCGATTCGCGAACCGCACCCGCGGAAAGGATCCGATCGCTCGCCGGCCATTCCCGTTCTCCATCGTTCCAGCTGATCTTCCACTTGCGGCTCCGGACGGAAACGTCGCGCGAACCCGAAGGCTGAATATCGAGCGTCAGCATGCCGTCGAAGATGTTCGATTGAATCTCCCCGATGCCGCTGTTGGGCGGAGCCGGCGCCATGAGGCGCGGCTCGAAGATCCACTGGACGGAGAGATCCTGGAAGAGGCCGGGCGCCACCTCGCGGAGCGAGCTCTTCTGCATGTCGGAAAGGAGGGCCACGCGCGCCGCGCCGCCCGAACCCAGGATCGAGGCGCGTGCCAGGACGAGGGCGCCGCCCGTCGATGTGCCGCCCGTTCCCGCCTGGATGGTTGTGACGATTTCGACGGCCCGCGCGGCGTCGGGCTCATTCTCGCAGAGCAGCTCGGCCTGCTCATCGAATGCGATGATTGTGTACATCGTGCCGCGCGGAGAATTCTCGATAAGCTTCCGCGCCGCATCCTGCGCTTCCGCGAACCGCGACCTTCCTCCGACCACGGCGCGCATGGAGAGCGAGCGGTCGATCAGGAGCACGAGGCGCCCTTGCGTCTTCGCGAGCAGCGCCTGCTCCGCCGGCGGCGCGGGCCGTGCCCAGGCGACGACGGCGGCAAGGATCGCGGCCGTCCGAAGAAAAAGAAGGAGCCATTCCACGAGCCTTTTCCGCGCGCGGTCGCTCGAATCGCGCTTCGCGAGAAACCTGAGCGTCGGCAGAACCTGCTTGCGGCGCAGGAGTCGCTCCACCAGGTGATACAGCGTTGGAATAAGCGCCAGCGCGGCGAGCGGGAGCAGCTCGGGACGGAGGAAGGTCAAGGTGTGGGGAGACCCCAGAGATGGAGGAGCGAGACGAAGCGGTCCGGATCCTCATAGCAGGGCCAGTAACCGGTCGGCCGGTTGGACGAACGGACCTGGATCGGCATCGAAAGTCTTTTCGCGCGCAAGGTGAATATATTTTCGAGCTGTTGCATTCCTTCCGTGGATCGCCCGAGCGCCTTCAACACCTGAGCGAGGTAATATCGCCCTTCAAACAGAGCCTCCACATCGTTGGAGGGATAATTGAACGGCGCGAAATTTTCCGGCATATCCCGGATCGATTCTTCCAGCTCGACCCGCGCTTCTTCAAGCCGACCGAGGCGAAAGAGCGCGGCTCCGCGATAGGCGCGATGAGACGCCGCCTGCTTGTCCGGATCGTCGGCGTCGGCGAGATCGAGATGATCGAGCACCTGCTGCGGATCGCCGCCGGTCCGGACGAGCAGGACGGCGAGATTGAAATGCGCGTGCCCGAAGGATGGCAGGACGGCGAGGGCGTTCTCGAAATCGCGCCGGGCTTCTTCGTTTCGACCCAGGCGCATCAGGATGATTCCTCGATCGGAAGGAACATATTGCGGCGTCGCGTCATCCACGTTCAATTCGATCATCTTGTCGTAGACCGCGAGAGATTCCTCATTGCGCCCCATCTGGTACAGCGACAGGGCGAGGCCGAAATATCCGAGCGGATTGGCGGGATCGTTCCGGATCGCCTCCCGCGAGGCGACGGCGCGCGCAATGTCGCCCTGCCGGTCGATCATCGCGTCGTCGAAGGTCGCTCCGCCGAGCGCGATCGCGAGGACGATCGAAGCGATCACGCGCTGGCCCTGGCGCGGGCGCGCCTGCGCTGCAATTCGATGAGCACTCCGCGCAGATCCTCGGTGCTCCGGATCAGGCGGTGATCTCCGCCGCGCTCCTGGATGATCCTGCGGACGCGGTCGATGTGCAGGTAAAGAGCGCGGAGATACTCGTCTCGTATTTCGTCCGGCCGCGTGTCCATTTCATCGCCGGTTTCCGGATCCCGGTATCGCATCATGCCGTGGCCGTCGAGGTCGAGCTCCGCGCGGTCGATGAAGTGGCACGCGATCAGGTCGCCTCCTCGTCCGCTCCAGTTCCTCAAGGCGCGGGCCAGGTCGTCGAGCGAGCAGAGGAAATCCGAGCAGAGGATAAGGAGCCTCCCGCCTCGACCGTCACGGTTGCGCCGTTCCACGGCGCCCGCGAGCGCCAATTCGTCCGCGGCGTTCGCGGATTTCGAGGACCCAAGATATTCGAGCGTCTTCATGATCGCGATCCGGTGCGCGGGCCCGCGGCGGCAGGGGAGCGACGAACCGGAGTGGAGCGCGTCGATGCCGTAGGAGTCGCCGGTGCGTTCGCACAGCAGCGCGAGCGTCGCCGCCGCCAGCGCGGCGCGCTGCAGCTTCGTTTCCGGTGATCCGAAATCCATGGAGCGGGAATCGTCGATCACGATGGAGACCCGGCGCGAAACTTCCTGCTCACGGAGCCTGACGTACAACCTGTCCGTCCGCGCGTACACGCGCCAGTCCACATTGCGGAGCGGATCGCCCTGGCGATACGGCCGGTATTCCGCGAATTCCGCACCTTCTCCCCGGATCCGCGAGCGATGACTGCCGAGGTGAACTCCGTCGACCAGCCTCCGCGCGCGCAGCGGGAACGGCGGAAGGACCGGCGGCGAAAAGCCTGGAAGATCGGGGCTCATGCGGGAGCGGGAATCGCGTCCAGGAGGCGCCGGACAAGCTCCGAGGAGGAAACGCCTTCCGACTCCGCGACATAGCTGGGAAGGATCCTGTGCTGCAGAACGCCGTACGCGGAATCGCGGATATCGTCGACCGCCACGTACATCCGGCCGTTCAGCGCGGCGCGGACGCGGGCAGAGAGGATGAGATACTGGGAGGCGCGCGGTCCCGCGCCCCAGGCGATCTGGGACTTGAGGTTGTGCGGACAGGACGGGTCCGCGGGCCGCGAAGCGCGCACCAGCGAAACCGCATACGCGGCGATCGCCTCGGCGACCACGATGCCGCGCACGAGATCCCTCTTACCGAGAAGCTGCTCCGGCGTGATCACGGCCTTCGCCGGAGCGGGCTCGATCACGGGATCCATGAGAGCGATCGCGAGCTCCTCGCCGAGCTGAGGATACGGCACCTGGATCTGGAGCATGAAGCGGTCGAGCTGAGCTTCCGGAAGAGGATATGTACCTTCCTGCTCGATCGGATTCTGCGTCGCCAGGACGAAGAAGGGATCTTCCAGCTTGTACGTTCTCCGCCCGATCGTGACCTGGCGCTCCTGCATGGCTTCAAGCAGCGCCGCCTGCGTCCGCGGCGGCGTGCGGTTGATCTCGTCGGCGAGGAGCATGTTCGTGAAGACGGGACCCTGGACGAAACGTGTTGAGCGCCGACCGCTGCCGACTTCCTCTTCGAGAACTTCCATGCCGGTGACGTCGGACGGCATGAGGTCGGGCGTGAACTGGATCCGACGGAACTGGAGCCCGAGCGAGCCGGCGACGGTTTTTATGAGGCGCGTCTTCGCAAGGCCAGGAACGCCCACGAGGAGCGCATGGCCGCCCGCGATCAGAGCGATCATGATCTCGGACAGGACCTGCTCCTGCCCGACGACGGTCTCGCGCACCTCCGTCTCGATCCGCGATTTCAGTTCCGCCAGCTCGGCAATGTGCTCGGGGTTCATGTTGTTCTCCTTTTACGATTCAGTAATGTGGCGAGGACGGCCCCCAGGATGGCCGCAGCGGCCAATCCGGAGATGATGAGGCCCCAGTTCGTCGCCGCCTGCTCCATGATGCGCGCCCCGAGAAAGACGGGCGCGGGAGCGACAAGCGCCAGAAAATCTTCATAGGTATCGGCGGGCATGTCTCGCTGCGGGAGCCGCAGCACTCTCCGGGCAACGAGAAATCCCGTCCCGCCATCAGTCGCCGCCAGCTCTTCATAAGTCGTCCGGACTTCGCCCGCGGAGTTGGATGCCGCTGCTCCGGCTGGAACGACGGACGTCTCGAATCCCGTGCGGTCCAGGTACGTCGTTTCCGCGAGAAGCATGGTCGAAGGGAGCTGGATCGGGAGGCGTCGCGGAGGCGGCGGCAGGATCATTCCGGAGAAGGGAATGGGAAGAAGACCGCCCGCGAGCGGAATCCGGTAGCGGAGAAATTCGCGGAAGGGAGCGGTCGCGGAATCGGAATTCTCGTTGGCGTAATCCAGCAGCACCGCGCCTGCATGCCGGGAGGCGATCTGCTGGCCGAGCGAGGAACGGTGCTGATCGGGAGAGCCGGAACGCAGAGCCTGGCGCGACTGGAACGCGGCTTGCCCCGTCAGGATCCGCGTCTCGGACACGACGAGCGCGCCGTTGTCCTGGATCGCGCGCCGCTCGATATCCACGCGGTTCTTCTCCGGAGGCGAAACAGGAGTGCGGACCAGCGCGCCGGAATCGTCGAAGATGACGAGCGCCAGCCGCCCTTCGTCCATGTTCGGCAACGTGCCATATTCCGCCACTTCCGACGTCGGATCTGTGAAGAGGTATCCCTCCGCGCCCGGGATGGCGACGATCGCGTGATTGAAGGCCCCGGGGCGCGGAACTTCCTCCACAACGTCGCCCCGTCCCGCGCCGATCAGAACGATATGAGCGCGGCGGCCGTGCGATGCGAGCGCTGAGACGAGAAGAGACGCCTTGTCCTTGCAGTCGCCGAATCCGCGCCGCACCGTGCCGGCGGGCAGGGACGGCTTGTACGAGTGCGCGCCGAGCGGTACGAAGACGTATCGGATCGACCGGCAGACCCAGTCGTAGAGGTCGGACTCGACATGCGCGGTGTCAACCTGCCCGATCGCTTTGGCCACGCCGCTGTCGGGAAGCCGCGCGCCCTCCGAGAGCCTCGAGTACCATCGCCCGATCTCCTCCCACGTCTGCTTCTTCGCGATGATGAGGCGCGGAACAATCTCTTCCAGCGGCGGCGCCATCGGCTCGAAGGAAATGCCGGGCATATTCTCGACGGCGACCGAATACGTGCGCGAGTAACGGTCCTCGGTCTCCTTCAAGGGCGGAAGCCGGCGCCCGGCGATCGAAAGTTTCATGCGCTTCGGAACCGTGACGCGCACGAGCAGCCGGGTGACGGGACGCAGGTCCATGAGCGGCCAGTCGATTCCCGGTTCCGCGTTCACGCTGAATGTCCGCTCGCGCCGGACGTATTCGATGTCGGAAATGCTCCCGACTTCCATCCCCGGCGGATGGATCGTCACGCTGCGCGGAGCGGTCTTCAGCATCATCTCCGCGGGCATTGCCATGGGATTTTCGAAGATGGCATCCTTGCCGATCCTGATGACCGTATCGGCGGCGTTGCCGTTGCGACGCACCTCCGCGCGGACGAGCGTCCACGTGTCGTCTTCCGTTCCCGAGATGAACGTGATATCGCCCGCGTCCCGCGCGCGCGCCGATTGCACGCGAACCACTTCGCGCCGCCGCTCCGTGATGTTTCCTTCTTCATCCATCGTGAGATCGATCATCCGGAAGAGCACGACCGCGTCGGCATCCGGCGCGTGCGAGGCGATGGTTGTGGCCGCTTCGAACGCGCTCGAAAAGGGATCTGTCGTATCCGCTACCGCGACAGCCCGTGTGCTCCAGGACGCCGCCGCCGCGCCGGTGAGCGGAGTCTGGAAGAGGCTCGTATCGCCGTTCAGATCCTGCGATTCGGCCTGGGCGAAGTTGTTGGACTTGTACCATGTCGTGACGGCGGCGCGGAGCGTCTCCGTGAAGCGCGCGATCGGGAAGCCCTTCGAGGCGGAGAATGCCGGAGCCAGAACGGATGGCGAAGCGAGCATGTTGCCCTGGTTTGCGCGGCAGAGAGTCACGAGAACGCACCGGGTTCCTTCGAGAGCGCGCCCAAGAGAGCCCGCATGCGGTGTGGCGGCGATGAGGATGACAGTGCCCGGGTATTGCGACACAAGGGATCGCAGCTTTTCGGAATCGAGGTCGGGCCCGGGCAGATGCAACCGCCATTTTCCCCGGTCGGCCGGCCGCGCGGAAGAAGCGCTGACATCGGCGTGCCCGCTCAGGACGAGAAGAAGCACATCGCCCGCTTGATCGGCCGCGCTCGCTTCCTGCAACGCGGCCTCGATCGTCTCCAGCCGCGCAGGTCCGTCCGGCAGGCGGAGCCCGGAGAGCCGCGCGGCATCGGCGCCCGATGCGGCGCCGGGGAATCGTCCGTCCTCCAGGAGGAACCGGACCGCGTCGTTATAACCGATCGATCGGAGCGCCTCCACGGTCGCGGATCCCGACGCGGCGTATTCCGCGGCGTGAGTAAGATCGCCGCCGAGGCCTGTCACGACAAGCGCGCGATAGGAAGGAGGTTCGGGCCGGACGAGAACGAGCGAGATCACGAGGAGAAGAATCAGCGAAGCTGAACTTCGCAGACCGATCAAGGTTGCCCGGTTGACGCTTGCGTCGGGGATACGCATCAGTCAGCCTCCCGGACGGGAGGCCCGTCGGACGGGGAGACTTCCCCTCGAGCGGAATCACTTCCGGATGTCGAATCCGACGCGCGTGTTCCGTTCGGAAGCGGCTCGCCCTTTTTCGCGCGGGCCAGGCCCAGTTTCATCGCGCTCATGCGCGGCGATCTCGGCGCTTCCTTAATCCCCGTCTCATACGCCCAGATCGCGTTGCCCGGCCGCCCCAGGGATTCATACGCCTCGCCGAGATTGCCGTACGCGTAGGATTGATTCTTCTGGATCCGGATCGCTTCGAGATAGCACGCGACGGCCAGTTCCCGTTCCTTTCGCTGAAACGCGGCGACGCCGAAGTTATTCCAGAGATTGGCCGCGCCTCGATCGCGCACCCCGTTTCCCCTGAGCCGAATTCCCTCCCGAAGAACGGTATACGCTTCTTCGCCTCTCTTGAGATGCCACAGGAGGCAGTTGCCCGCCTCCTCGAAATTGCGCGAGTAATCATCCTCCACTTCCGTGCCTTTCAGCCACGCGCTCGCCGCCTCCTCATGCCGATCCATCGCATGCAACATCTGGCCGCGATGCCGATATAGTTCTCCGGCCCACGGCGCGAGCTGGATCGCTCTGTCATACGTTTCAAGAGCCGGTATCTTATCGGCTTCGTTGTCGATCGTCTCTCCCAGAAAGTGATAGCAGTCCACGTTCTCGAATCCCAGCGAGATCGCTTTTCGATACGCCGCGATCGCTTCCGGCACTCTTTTTCCGTACCGGAGCGCCTGCGCCAGCTGATACAAGGTGCGATTGTGCTGATCGCCCATGCCCGCGGAGATCGCCGCCGTGAAATGATTCACCGCCGTGGAGTAGTCGCGCCTGAGATACGCGAGCTTGGCGAGAACATAGTGCATCATTCCCTTCGCGGCGCCTTTCATGGACCGTTCATCCACGCCCTTCATGTAAGCCTCGACCTCGTTGCGATGCCGCGCGAGCCTCGCATTGGCCCAGACAAGCATCGCCAGGGGATCCTGGCTCCGAACCTGGGAAATCCGATCCGCGATGAACTGAGCCTGTGCTCCGGAGCCCTCATCCCAGAGCTTGAAGTATAGCGACAGCAGCGCGGCACCGGGCTGGTCCGCCTGCTGCTGAAGACGCAATTTCCATCTCAGGGCTTCCACTCCCATCATGTCGGGCTGCGCGAGAATCTGGAGAAAGGCATCCGCCTCGAAAGGCCTGCGCGCTTTCGCATGCGCCGATGGAGCATCGCGAATGAAATGGACGATCGGAAGCTGCATCGTGGGATCGGTGATCCCGCACTTCTCCCAGTCCGGATCGCCCTTCGGCCGATACACCTTAAGGGTCCCGGCAAACCGCCGCGCGAAATCGGCGGAAACGGCACTGTCGCGGCCGGCGTCGAGGAGGATCGGTGTCAGGGGAACACCCTCCGACTGGAACCATCTCAGGAGAGAAACCGCATCGCGGGATTGCTCGTTCGGCTTGTAGATAACGAGCGCGGAAATGACGCCCGGCCTGGTCAGCGATCCGAGCGGCACCGCGCCGCCGCCTGATAACGGCTCCACATCGATTGCGGGCATCTTTCCTTCGGGAAGTTCAGCCGGTTCCCGTAACTTCGATTTCATGCCCGCGATCAACTCCCGCTGATAATCCTCCTCGCGCGGCGATTGCGAACCGGGAATAACCGTCGCCTGATCGACGGGCGGGGATTTCCCTCCGCAGGAGAAGAGCGCGATACCGGTCAGCAGTAGAATAAATAGGCAGGCGATATTTACGATCGATGGCGTATGGAGCGGTCGCATTGGATGGAGATTAACATAGAAATCCAAAATCCCAAATCTCAAATCCCAAAGTTACCTGCGCAGGATGACTTTAGGATTTATTTTAACCGTTCAGTCACGAATTTCGTCGCCGTTGCCGTAGTCGTTGACGTCGCCGTCGCCGTCGCCGTCGTCGGATTTGACAGGATTAAGTATGAGTAGTTTTCTCTTCGGCGACGGCGACGGCGACGTCAACGGAAACGCCAAGGGCATCGACGACGGTGCATAAAACAGGTGAACGGTTACGAATTATTAATACACGAATCCCTCTATTCGATAAGGGATGATCTGGATGTGGCCGGGAAGAATTTTCCGCAACGAAGTTTCCTGATCGGTCATCTCCGTGTCGGACAGGGGCGTCAGATCGAGCCGGCCGTAGGGGGCGCCGGGATCGAGGACGAGGCGGGAGAAGAAGATCTTGTCGTCGACACCGAGCGAGCACTCGTCGATGATGCGCGCCGTATGGATCACGTGTTCCTCATGATGCTCGCGACCGCCAAGGCCGATGATGATCATCAGGCTGATCGAGAGTCCCGCCTTCTTCGCAGTGCGCACGCCGGCGACGACGTCCGATGCGGGACCAGGCTTGGAGACAAGCTTCCTGATGTTGTCACTGCCGGACTCCAGGCCGATGTAGATTCTGCATAGCCCGCGCTTTATCAGCTCGGCATATCCTTCGGGCTGCGATGGAATGTTCGGGCCGAACGCATCCTGGAACGCCACGATCCCGGGACCGGTCCTGTTCCACATCTCCGGGAAGATGTGCCGCGCCGCGAGCAGCCGGTCGGCGAGCGCGTCCGGTTCCATGTCGAGGGCGTTGGCATCGCCGAGAAAGAGTCCGTGTCGCGTGGAGATGCTCGCGCCGAAGAGTTCCCGCGCATCGCTCAGGTGTTCGTGCCATTCTGCATCGCTCCGCACATGATGCGCCTTGTCCCAGTAGAGCGTGCAGAAACCGCAGCGATGATAGCGGCAGCCGATGACGGGCTGGAGATAGAGGGCGAGATACTGGTCCGGCGGCAGGATGGGAATATGGCCGTATACTTTCCTGAAGAGCGCGATGTTCTGGGCATACCGTTTCTCGTCCCATCCGCGGATCTTCTCGAACCCGGCCTCGATCTGCCGCTGGCTGGTGGAACGGAGCGGCTTGCGGAATCCGCGCTGCCATTCGTCGCGCGCGACCATCGCGCGTTCGTGCAGAATATGCGTTATCTTGAGCGCATCCGCATCGGAAATCCTCGTCGGAACCGCGGGATCCTGGCCTCGCGTCGCGCGTTCCACGCGGGTCACGATGCCGCTCATGCCTCGACGATACCGCCATGTTCCCGCCAGGGCGTTGAACCAGCGGCCCTCGTGGTCGAAGCTGACCGAGAAATCCTCCTCGTCGCCGATGACGAAGAGGTCGGGGCGGAGATCCAGGAACTTGACCAGAGTTCCTCGCCCGTGCGTTTGCAATGCAGGCATGTTCTATTATTGTCCTGCAGGGACTGTGCCATGCGGTTTGTAGGATTCCGCCCTAAGGCCGCCCGCCTTCTCTGCCTACTCCGGTTGGCGATCCGGTTCACACCTGCCAAGTCGAGTTTACAGTCTGCTATATATCGGAGCTGTAACTCCTGTGTTCATAGCATCGGTGCGATCGGGGAGGCATGGCACGCTCCATGCCCTGTAAACCGGCATGACGAAAGCACTTCCTCGCCTCGCCGCATCCATTCTCATTTCTGGCATTACGGCCGTCTCTGTCTCGGCCCAGGACGTCGCTGCTTTCTTCAAGGGGAACTGTGCAAGTTGCCACACGATCGGCGGCGGAAAGCTCACTGGTCCCGATCTCCGGAATGTCACAGAGCGACAGGACCGCGCTTGGCTCCAGCGTTTTATCTCCGATCCTCCCGCTCTTCTTTCGTCCGGAGACGTCTACGCGCAGAAACTTCTCTCCGAGGCTCGTGGTGTTGTCATGCAGAAGGTCGCGGGCATGACGCCGGACCTTGCGGGAAAGCTCCTCGATTTCATCGAGTCTGAATCGGGTAAGGAACCGTCGGCCTCCGCGAATGCCCTGCGACTCCTGACTCCGGAGGCCGCCGAAAACGGCCGGCTCATTTTCGTGGGCGACAGGCGTCTTTCTCTCGCCGGCGCCCCCTGCATCTCCTGCCACACGATCGAGGGGCTCCGCAATCTCGGCGGCGGAATGCTCGGCCCCGACCTTACCGAGGTCTACTCGCGGCTTGGCGGTGAGCGCGGACTCTCAGCCTGGCTTTCGTCTCCCGCGTCGCCGACGATGAAGCCGCTGTTTGGAGAGAATCCCTTTTCGGACGACGAGATCACGATGCTCGTTTCCTTCTTCAAGTCGACGGCGGAACGCAGGAGCTTGATTTCCGCCGGGCCGGCGGGATCCGGGCACGACGTCAGTGGTCAGGCGCCGTCCCTGTTTAACTCCACGATGGTCTTCCTCGTCATCGGGCTCATCGCCACCGTCGCCGGTCTATCCTCCATGGACTGGATCTGGCGCCGCCGATTCCGCTCCGTGCGCGAACCTATGGTTCGTAGCAACCTCTCAAGGAGCGAAACATGAACGACGACGAACGCAAATCATTGTGCTCCGGTTGCAACGCATCCGGTTCCAAGTGGATCGACGACCGCACGGATCCGGCGTCGCGGCAGTGGGAGGAGTTTTACCGCAACCGCTGGCAGCACGACAAGATCGTCCGTTCCACGCACGGCGTCAACTGCACCGGAAGCTGCTCCTGGCAGATCTACGTCAAGGATGGGATCGTGACGTGGGAAATGCAGGGCCTCGATTATCCGTCGCTCGAAGCGGGCCTTCCGCCGTACGAGCCGCGCGGATGCCAGCGAGGGATTTCCTACTCCTGGTATCTCTACAGCCCCCTCCGCGTGAAGTATCCGTACATGCGCGGCGCGCTCCTTGATCTCTGGCGGACAGCACGCGCCCGATACAGCGATCCGGTGGAAGCGTGGGCTTCCATCGTCGGAAATCCCGAGTCTCGGGCCCGCTACCAGCGCGCGCGGGGCAAGGGTGGATTCCGGCGGGTGTCCTGGGAGGAGTCGCGTGAGCTGATAGCCGCGGCGAATATCCACACGATCAAGGCGCACGGTCCCGACAGGATCGCGGGCTTCTCTCCGATCCCGGCGATGTCGATGCTCTCCTACGCGTCCGGCGCCCGCTTTCTCCAGTTGATGGGCGGGCTTTCGCTCTCCTTCTACGACTGGTATTGCGACCTTCCGAACGCTTCGCCGGAGACATGGGGCGAGCAGACGGATGTGAACGAGTCCGCGGACTGGTTCAATTCGAAGTTTCTCGCCGTGATGGGTTCCAACCTGAACATGACGCGGACTCCCGATGTCCACTTTGCGGCGGAAGCGCGGAACAACGGGACGAAGATGGTCGTCTTCGCTCCGGACTTCAACCAGGTCGCGAAATACGCCGACGAGTGGATCGCCGTGAACGCGGGCCAGGACGGCGCATGGTGGATGGCCGTCAATCATGTCCTCCTGAAGGAATTCCATCACGAGCGGAAGATCCCTTACTTCACCGACTACATGAAGCGTTTCACCGACGCGCCGCATCTCGTGGAGCTGACTCCGGGCGGCAAGGACGAGCCCTGGTCGGCGGGCCGCCTCCTGCGCGCCGGCGAGCTCGCCCCCTACAAGGACGAAGAGAACGGCGAATGGAAATTCCTCTTCTGGGATGACGGCGACGACCGGCCGAAGATGCCGATGGGAAGCGTCGGCCACCGCTGGGGCGCCGTGAAGGGGAAGTGGAACCTCGTCCTGAAGGACGGGCGCGACGGTTCGGACATCGCGCCGCGATTGACGTTCCTCGAATCGAGCGACGCGGTCCTTCCCGTGCGCTTCGACGATTTCTCCGAGGGAACCGATCTCGTGCGGAGCGTTCCGGTCAAATACATCGAGACATCGCGCGGTCGCGTCGCGGTCACGACCGCCTTCGACCTGATGATGGCGCAGTACGGGGTGTCGCGGGGACTGGCCGGAGATTATCCGCGTGATTATGACGACGAGTCGTCCCCCTACACTCCGGCCTGGTCCGAGAAATACACCGGTATCGGCCGGGATAATCTCATCAAGTTCGCGCGGGAGTGGGCGGTCACCGCCGAGAAGACCAACGGCAAATGCACGATCATCATCGGAGCGGGAATCAATCACTGGTATCACGCGAACCTGATGTACCGCGCCGGCATACACGCGCTCATCTTCTGCGGCTGCGTCGGCGTCAACGGCGGAGGCCTGGCGCACTATGTCGGGCAGGAGAAGCTGGCTCCGATGGAACCCTGGTCCGCCATCGCGTTCGCGAAGGACTGGTACGGCGCGTCGCGCCTGCAGAACGCTCCGAGCTGGCACTATGTCAACACCGACCAGTGGCGGTACGAGAAGGAGTTCACCGATTACCACACGGTGCCGGCGAAGCAGGAACCCGGGAGCCTGGCGCAGGGGCACACCATGGACACGCAGGTCCGCGCCGTCCGGAACGGCTGGCTTCCGTTCTATCCGCAGTTCGGCACGTCGAGCGTGGCGCTCGTGAAGGAAGCCGAGGCTGCGGGCGCGAAGTCGGACAAGCAGGTGATCGACCATGTCGTCGCGCGGCTGAAGGAACGAAAGCTGAAGTTTGCCGTGGAGGATCCCGACGCGTCGGAGAACTGGCCGCGCATCTGGTTCATCTGGCGCGGCAACGCCTTGATGGCCTCGTCCAAGGGGCACGAGTATTTTCTCAATCACTACCTCGGCACGCATCACAACGACATCGCGAAGGAAACGGCGAAGGACTCCGTGAAGGAAGTGGTCTGGCACGAGATCGCTCCGCAGGGAAAACTGGATCTCGTCGTCGACCTGAACTTCCGCATGGACACATCCGCCCTGTATTCCGACATCGTTCTACCGGCCGCCACCTGGTACGAGAAGGCCGACCTGAACTCCACCGACATGCACTCCTTCATCCACCCGCTCTCCGCCGCGGTCGCGCCCTGCTGGGAATCGAAAAGCGACTGGGACATCTTCAAGTCGATCGCGGAGAAATTCTCCGAGCTCGCCGCGCGCCATTTTCCTGATCCCGTCCGGGATCTCGTGACGCTTCCCCTCGCCCACGACACGGCCGCGGAGATCGCGCAGCCGAGGATCCAGGACTGGATCACGGGGGAGGTCGAGGCCATTCCCGGGAAGACGATGCCCGGCATGGCGATCATGACGCGCGACTACAGGAATCTCCACAACCAGTACATCTCCTTCGGCCCGCTCGTCCGCGCCAACGGCCTCGGCGCGCACGGCACGAAGTACGCCATCGATGATTTCTACGATGCGATGACGAAGACGCATCCGATCGTTTCGTGGGGAGGAAAGACGTATCCGTCCCTGAAGAAGGACGTGCACGCTTGCGATGTCGTGCTGCACCTGGCATCCGTGACGAACGGCGAACTCGCGTACCGGTCGTATAAGAACATGGAGGAGAAAGTCGGGCTGCCGTTGGCCGAGCTGGCGGAGAAGAGCCGCTCCGTGCGCCTTTCGTACAAGGATCTCCAGGCGCAGCCGCGCCGGCTTCTCAACAGCCCGATGTGGTCGGGGCTCACGGAAAACGGCCGCGCCTACGCGCCCTTCACGTACAACAAGGAATGGCTCGTGCCCTGGCGGACCCTGACGGGCCGGCAGCAGCTCTATCTCGACCAGGAAGGCTACATCCAGTTCGGCGAGCATCTGCCGACGTACAAGCCGAAGCCGTCCGCGACGCAGTATGCGGATCTCGCGGAGAGCAGGGAAATAGGTCCGACGAAGATGCTGAATTTCCTGACACCTCACGGCAAGTGGCACATCCATTCCACGTACGGCGACAATCACAGGATGACGACGCTGTCGCGCGGCGTCGAACCCTTCTGGATCAACGACCGCGACGCGGCGGACATCGACGTCGCGGACAACGACTGGGTGGAGGTGCATAACGATCACGGCGTCGTCGTGACGCGCGCGTGTGTCTCCGCGAGGATCCCCCGCGGCATCTGCATCATCTACCACTCGCCGGAACGGACGCTGTCGGTGCCGAAATCGCCGCTCCGGGGAAACCGCCGCGCGGGAGGACACAACAGCCTGACGCGCACGAAGCTGAAGCCGAACCTGATGGTCGGCGGATACGGGCAGTTCACGTTTCATTTCAACTACTGGGGCCCGACGGGCTGCAACCGGGACACGCACATCTTCGTCCGGAAACTTCCGAAGCTGGTGTGGTGATGAGAAGGATGATGGATGAGGCGGGGATGAGGAGCATGTCATGAACGTACGCGCGCAGATTTCGATGGTGTTTCATCTCGACAAGTGCATCGGGTGCCATACGTGCTCCGTGGCCTGTAAGAACGTCTGGACGGACCGCAAGGGCACCGAGTACATGTGGTGGAACAACGTGGAGACGAAACCGGGGACGGGATACCCGACGAAGTGGGAGGATCAGTCGAAGTACAACGGAGGATGGAAGGTCGAGGATGGCAAGCTGAAGCTCCGGTCCACTTCGAAGTCGCGCTCCCTGACGGACATCTTTCACAATCCGAACATGCCGACGATGGACGATTACTACGAGCCGTGGACGTACAAATACGACGAGCTCTTTAGCGCGCCGGAGGGAGACGATCAGCCGACGGCGCGGCCCATCTCCATGGTCTCGGGACAGCCGATCGACATCAAGGCGGGACCGAACTGGGACGACGATCTCGGCGGCTCGAAAATCTACGCCGCGAACGATCCGAACCTGGAGGCGCTTACGCCCGAGCAGCGCGCGCAGCTTTCCGCGATCGAGCGGCTCGTCTTCTTCTACCTTCCCCGCATCTGCAACCACTGCCTCAATCCCGCGTGCGTCGCGGCTTGTCCGTCCGGAGCGATCTACAAGCGAGGGGAGGACGGCATCGTTCTCATCGACCAGAAGGTCTGCCGCGGCTGGCGCGCCTGCACCGCCGCCTGTCCCTACAAGAAGACGTACTTCAACTGGTCCACCGGAAAGTCGGAGAAGTGCCTCCTGTGCTTTCCGCGGCTCGAGACGGGCCAGGCGCCCGCCTGCTTTCATTCCTGTGTCGGGCGCATCCGCTACCTCGGCGTGCTCCTGTATGACGCGGACATGATGGAGGAAGTCGCGAAGACGCCCAACGAGGAACTGGTGGAGGCGCAGCGACGGATGATCCTCGATCCGTTCGATCCGGATGTCATCCGCGAGGCGCGGAAGAACGGTCTGCACGAATCCATGATCCAGGCCGCGCAGGAATCGCCTGTCTACCAGTTCGTCAAGGTGTGGAAGATCGCGCTGCCTCCGCACCTGGAGTATCGGACGCTGCCGATGCTCTTCTACGTCCCGCCGCTTCTTCCCGTCATGTCGCAGCGGAACGGCGAGACGGTCTCCAATATCTCGGAAGATCTCTTTCACGATATCGACCAGGCGCGCGCTCCGATGGCCTTTCTCGGCAATCTGCTCGGCGCGGGCAACGACGGCGTCGTGCGCTACGCGCTCCGCAAGCAGATGGCCGTCCGGACGCATCGCCGCGCGGTGACCGTGGGAGACATCAGCCGGGAGACGGCCGATCGGCTCCTTTCTGCGGCCGAGTGCACTCCGGAGGAAGCGGACGCGATCTTCAAGCTCTCGTCGCTCGCCACGTTCGAGGATCGCTTCGTCATTCCGGCGTCGCATCGCGAGGAGGCGATCGAGATGATGAAGGACCCGCTGGAACACAAGCAGGAGGTCGGATTCGGATTCTTCGACGGCCCGAGACGAGGGCTGTGAGAGAAAGATGCAGGATGACATATGAAGGATGAAGTGATGCTGGGAAAGCTCGCGGCCCTGGCCGCGCTGATCGGATATCCGGACGCGCGAATCGGCTCGGTCGCGGCGTCTGCATGGGCCGCCGACGCATGTCCCAATGACGAGAGCCGGGCCGCCATGATGCGTTTTTCCTCGATTGTCGCGGTCTCGACACTCTCCGACATGGAGGAACTCTTCACGCGCACGTTCGACATCAATCCGGTCTGCTCCTTCGAGATCGGCTGGCATCTCTTCGGGGAACAGTACGAGCGGGGTGCGTTCATGGTGAGGATGCGCGGCTTGATGCGGCAATTTGACATCGAGGAATCGGCGGAACTGCCGGACCATCTCGCGCACGCTCTGCTTCTCATCGATCGCATGCCCTCGGACGAGGCGGCGAAGCTCGCGCGGGAAATCCTTCCCGCCGTCGTGAAGATGCTGGACGGGCTTTCAGACAGGAAAGCGGAGGGAAATCCCTATCGAGACCTGATGTTCGTGATCATGGAAGCGATCCGGACGATCTGCATGAAGGATGCGGAGTCGGATCAATCCGGACTGCCCGCCGGTCCTTGTTCGCGGCGAGATCATTCCCGGTTCGCGGCTTCAGGGAGTTGTGCTCATGTCGATTGATCACGATGTTCTGCTCTTCGCCGTCTTTCCCTACGTCGCTTTTGTCCTCCGGCAGATCGTCGAGATCCAGCGATACGCCGGCCGCCCGTTCACGTTTTCGAGTCTCTCCTCGCAGTTTCTCGAAAACCGGCATCACTTCTGGGGATCGGTGCCGTTTCACTACGGCCTTCTGACCGTGCTGGCGGGCCACTTCGTGGCCTTTCTCGTGCCGCGCGGAATCCTGCTCTGGAACGGTCATCCGCTCCGGTTGTATATACTCGAGCTTTCCGCATTCGTCTTTGGCGTGCTGGCGCTGGTCGGGATCGTGAACATCATCCTCCGCCGCTTCTTCAATCCGAAGCTGATGGTGGTCACCTCGGTGATGGATCGCGTCCTCTTCGGCGTGCTCTTCTTCCAGATGCTCTCCGGCCTCTCGATCGCGGTCTTCTATCGATGGGGCTCCTCGTGGTACGCCTCAGCCATGTCGCCCTACCTCTGGTCGCTTGTGACGCTCCGGCCTGACATCAGCTTCATCGCGCCGATGCCGCTGCTCGTCAAGTTCCACGTCGCCAACGCCTATCTCATCCTCGCGCTCATTCCGTATTCCCGGCTTGTCCATTTTCTCGTGGCGCCGTTTCCCTATCTCTGGCGACGGCCGCAGATCGTGCGGTGGAATTATGACCGGCGGCGTATCCGCATGGAGGAACCTCGATGAACGACCGGCGGAAAGCAGTCACGGTCCTGACATTGAACACCCTCGCGTTCACCGTCTGTTTCGCGGTCTGGATGATGAACGGCGTCCTCATCACGTTTCTCGTGGAGAACGGCGTCTTCACGTGGAGCAAATCGCAGATCGGGTGGCTCATCGGGATTCCCGTACTGACCGGTTCGCTCGTCCGCCTGCCCGTCGGCGTCCTGACGGACAAGTACGGCGGCAGGATCGTGTACACGGGCGTGCTTCTCGTCTCCGCGTTCGCGACGTACCTCGCGAGCTACGCGAACAGTTACAACGAATTTCTTCTCGCCGGACTGGGTTTCGGTCTCTCGGGCACCGCCTTCGCGGTCGGGATCGCCTACACGTCGGTCTGGTTCCGCAAGGAGCACCAGGGCACGGCGCTCGGCATCTTCGGCATCGGCAACGCGGGCGCGGCCTTCACCAGCATGGCGGCGCCCTCGATCCTGAAGTATCTGACGCAGAACGGCGCGAATCTCGAAGGATGGCGGAATCTTCCCCGGCTTTACGCCGCGGCGCTCGCGGTGACCGCGGTCGTCTTCTATTTTCTGACGTACGACCGCACGGTTTCGAACGGCGCGGGCCGGTCTCTTTCGGAACGACTGGCCCCGCTGAAGATCGTTCGCGTCTGGCGGTTCGGGCTCTATTACTTCTTCGTCTTTGGCGGTTATGTCGCCCTGTCGCAGTGGATGATTCCCTACTACGTCAGCGCCTACCAGATGT
Source organism: uncultured bacterium (assembly GCA_964499705.1). Taxonomy (GTDB): domain Bacteria; phylum UBA8481; class UBA8481; order UBA8481; family UBA8481; genus JBBTKW01. The sequence continues at coordinate 434,680 of CAZCME010000001.1, forward strand.
CGATCGCGACCGCAGGGCTCCTCGCCGCGACCTTCAGCCTTCCCTCGGGCGTCATCCGTGCTCTCGGCGGATGGATGTCGGATCGATGGGGAGCGCGGTCGATCATGTACTGGGTGCTCGGGGTGAGCCTCGTCTGCTGCGTGCTCCTCTTCGCGCCGCGGATGGACATCATGACGCCGGGGGCCGGCGTCAACGCTCATGTCGGAGGAACCGTCGTCTCGGCAACTCCGGATCTGATCGAGCTCAACACGAAGGCGGGACTCCTGAAGTTCCCGGTCCGCGCCCAGGTTCTTGACGGGAACGAAGCGGTCTCCGAGGAGATGATGGTGCTGCCCGCGGTCCGGTCGTGGCAGGAGCCTGTTGTCAGTGCGGGCGACGTCATCGTCAGGAAACAGCTCCTCGCGCGCGGCGTGACGCACATCTTCTTCCAGGCCAATGTCTGGATCTTCACGATCATCGTCTTCGTCCTCGGCATCGCGATGGGGATCGGCAAGGCCGCGGTCTATAAGTACATCCCGGATTATTTTCCGAATGATGTCGGCGTGGTCGGAGGAATCGTCGGCGTCATCGGAGGACTCGGCGGATTCGTCTGCCCGATCATCTTCGGCTACATGCTCGAATCGACCGGGCTCTGGACCACCTGTTGGATGTTCTTCGCCGCGCTCGTCGCCGTCAGTCTCGCCTGGATGCATCTCGTCATCCGCCGTCTGATGGCCGCTCATGCGCCGCAGGCGATCCGGCACATCGAGGACGGTCATGCGCACGTTCACTTTCCCGAGCGGTCCCTTCGCAGGCAGGAATCGCCGGCTCCCGCGTCCATCGAGGCGATTTCTTCGTGACGACGGCCGTTGTCTCGGGCCCCGCTCCGAAGGACCCGCGCGCGAAGAGCCCGTGGGCGCCGGGATGGATCGAGGAATGGAATCCGGAGGACGAGAGATTCTGGAACGAGCGCGGCGCAAAGATCGCGACCAAGAATCTCTGGGTTTCCATCCCCTCGCTCTGTCTCTCCTTCATCGTCTGGATGATGTGGAGCGCGATCGTCGTCAATCTCAACAACATCGGATTCGCCTTCACGTCCGCCCAGCTCTTCACGCTGACCGCCGTGCCCGGTCTCGCCGGCGCCACGCTCCGGATCTTCCACTCATTTCTCGTCGGGATTTTCGGAGGGAGAAACGTCACGATCTTCAACACGGCCTCACTTCTCATTCCCTGCCTTGGCCTCGGTTTCGCCCTGCGGGACACGACGACGACGTTCACGACGTTCGTCATCATCGGAGCGCTCTGCGGTTTCGGCGGCGGCAATTTCGCCTCGTCGATGTCGAACATCAGCACGTTCTACCCGAGGCGGAAACAGGGAGCGGCGCTCGGATTGAACGCGGCGCTGGGAAATCTCGGCGTGAGCATCGTTCAGTTCGTCATTCCGATCGTGATCGGAGCGGCCGTGCTGTCGTCGTTGGGCGGCGACTCCCTGGCGTGGAATGCCGGCAAGTTCGACGAGACGGGACGATGGATCGTGACAAGCGCCCAGCCGGTCAAGCAGATGTGGCTCCAGAACGCCGCGCTCGTCTGGGTGCCGCCGATCGTCCTGACGCTCCTGGCCGCGATCTTTCTGATGAATAATCTCCGCGCCGCCACCGCGTCGCTCTCCGACACGCTTCCCATCTTCCACATGAAGCACACGTGGATCATGACGTGGCTCTACACCATGACCTTCGGATCGTTCATCGGATTTTCCGCGGCGTTTCCTCTCACGATCAAGGTGATCTTCGGTAATCTGCCGGACGCGCCGGAGGGCCTCGCGCTGAAGTTCGCCTTCCTCGGCCCGCTCGTCGGTTCGATCGCCCGCGCGGTCGGAGGTTACGCATCGGACAAGTGGGGCGGCGCGCGCGTCACGTTCTGGAACACGCTCGTCATGGTCGCGAGCGCGTACGGCGTCACGTTCTTCACGTCGCCGCGCGACATGAGCACGTTCCCGATGTTCATGGGCTTGTTCCTTCTCCTCTTCATCACGACGGGTGTCGGTAATGCGTCGACGTTTCGGATGATCGGCGTTATCCGCCAGTTCACGCTCGCGACGCGCGGCCCCGTCCTCGGCTGGACCTCGGCGGTCGCGGCCTACGGCGCCTTCGTCATCCCGATGGTCTTCAAGTCGTCGATCGAGAAGACGGCGTCTCCGAATCCGGCGATCTACGCCTTCATCGCCTACTACTTCGTCTCGGCTGGTCTCTGCTGGTGGTTCTACATGCGGCGGTCCGCCGAGGAGTATGGCGCCTGAACCATGCCCGTTCTCGTTCGGAACATCCTCATCCTGGCGGCCATCGCTCTCGGTTTCGGCGCGGTCTCGCTCGCGCGGGAAAGCAAAATCCGGATTCCCGGCACGGATCAGGGGTACGCTCCGGAGCAACCCATCGCCTTCTCGCATCGTCTTCACGCGGGTGAACTGGAGATCGATTGCCAGTTCTGCCACGCGGGCGCGGAGAAGAGCCGCCATGCGGGGCTTCCTCCGGTCGCGACGTGCATGGGGTGTCATCGATTCGTCGGAGCCCCGGCGAACGACATCCGCGTGGAGGAAGCGCGCGCGCAGGCGGAAAGCCGCCCCGCGCGCCCGATCGTTTCGAGCGAGATCATGAAGATCTACCGCGCGATGGGACTCGACAGCGCACTTCGCCGCGATTCCTCGATGGAGGCGGCGGACAACGGAATCGGACGACCGGGCATACGATGGGCGCGCGTTCATAATCTCGCGGACTTCGTCTTCTTCGACCACAGCCGCCATGTCAACGGCGGCGTCGCATGCTCCGCGTGCCATGGCGCCGTGGAGACGATGGAGCGGATCGAGCAGGTGAGCGACCTGACGATGGGAACTTGCGTCAACTGCCACCGGGAGAAGAACGCGGAATTCCATGCGCAGGGCGGAAAGCTGGATCGTGCGAGCATCGATTGCTCGTCGTGCCATATATGAAGAGGCTATTCCCGAATCCCAACTCCGAAATCCCGAAAATCGGGAACGAGCGCGAGAATGCGGCTGTCGGGAGTTCCGCCTCCGGCATGCCGGACAATGCGGAATTGCGCGATGTCCTGGCGGGCGGTGAACGATGGAATAGGCGATCTTTCCTGAAGACCGCCGGTTTCGCATTCGCGGGCGCGGCGGTCGGGTGCGACCGGGGGCCGGCGAAGTATGCGATTCCGCACCTGGTTCAGCCGGAGGAGACGACGCCCGGCCGATCGATCTGGTACTCGTCCATGTGCGGAGGATGTGAAGCGCGTTGCGGAATACTCGGTCGCGTCCGCGACGGCCGTCCCGTCAAGATCGAGGGCAATGCGGAGCATCCCGTTTCGAAAGGCGGCCTTTGCGCGATAGGACAGGCGATGATCCTGGGATTGTACGATGCGGAACGGCTCGCGCATCCGATGATCCGGGGTAAAGAAGCCGGTTGGCCGGAAGTCGATCGTCTCATCGCGGAAAAGCTTGCCAACGCGAAACGGGTCCGGATTCTCGCGGGATCGATGATGGGGATGACGGAGCGTAAATGCGCGGAGGAGTTTCTCGCGCGCTTTGAGGACGGCAAGCTTCTTCGATACGATCCGCTCTCTGTCGCGGCCATCCTCGATACTCATGTTCTGTCGCACGGACGCAGGGTGCTTCCCCGATACCGGTTCGATCGCGCGGATCTGATCGTCGGCATCGACGCGGATTTTCTCGGGACGTGGATCTCTCCGGTGGAATTCGCGGCGGGATATTCCACGCGGAGGAAGCCCGATCCCGAACACGGCGCCGGCATGTCGCGCCATGTCCATCTGGAATCACGCGTGTCCCTGACAGGTTCGAATGCCGACGTGAGAAAACGGATCGCGCCGGGAGAGGTGATGCCCCTGCTCGAACACCTGGCCGCGCGGCTTGCGGGCGGCGCGGCGCCTTCGGCGGGCATCTCATCCGTACCGGAAGCGTTCATCGACGGGCTGGCGACGGAACTGGGCGCGGCGAAGGGGAAGAGCCTGCTGGTCTGCGGCGCGAACGAGCGCGGCGCACAGGTGCTTGCGAATCGCATCAATGAGGCGCTCGGAAACTATCGTGCGACGCTCGATATCGACTCGCCATCCTTCCAGAAAGAAGGCGATGACGACGCGCCGATCGGGCTTCTGTCGGAATTGGAATCAGGAACCGTGGACGCGCTGTTCGTTCACGGTGTCAATCCGGTATACGACCACCCCTTCGGCGAGCGCTTCGCGGTTGCGATAAAGAAAGCCGGTCTGACGGTATCCTTCGCTGATCGCATCGATGAGACATCGGCCTGCGCGGAATATAAGTGTCCTTCCCATCATCCGCTCGAAGCATGGAATGATGCGGAGACCGTTGCGGATCTCATGACGATCGCGCAGCCTCTCATCGCGCCGCTGAAATTGACCCGCGCGTTCACGGAAAGTCTCGCGTGCTGGAGCGGATCGCCGCGCGGAGAGTACGAGATCATTCGCGCTTCATGGAAGGAGCGGATTTTCCAACGAAGAAAGGACTCGGCGCTGACGTTCGAGACATTCTGGAATCGGACGGTCCACGATGGATTCGCGGAATTGAAGGCGGGAACAAGTCCGGTTGCCGCGATTCGACCTATGTCTTCGGCGGCGCATTCATCACCGAATCACATGAGGCCCGCGACAGGGGAGCTTGCGCTGGTCCTGTATCCGAAGCTCGCGATGCTTGACGGTCGCCATGCTCATAATCCCTGGCTTCATGAACTGCCCGATCCGGTCACGAAAGTGACATGGGATAATTACGCTTCGCTGTCGCCGGCTGTGGCCCGGCGGGCTGGAGTCAACCAGGGAGATGTCATTCGCGTCTCGTCACGAGTGGGATCCGTGGAGCTTCCCGTCTTCATCCAGGCGGGACAGCACGATGAGATCGTCGCCGTCGCGCTCGGTTACGGTCGCCAGGGGACGGATCGCTTCGCCCGTATCGGACCGCAGTGGTTCGAGAGCAACCTCACGGTCGAGGAGGGAGCCACGGTCGGAAAGAATGCGGCGCGATTCCTGGAAATCGCGGATCATGCGATCCGATTCGCCGGAATGCCGGTTCGGATCGAGAAGACGGGCCGGTCGCACGCATTGGCCGCCACGCAACGCCATCACACGCTCGATATCAAGTCGGAGCTCGGACTCGCAGGCGGGGAACCGCTTCCCTTGATCCGGGAGATGACGCTGGCCGCGCTCCTCGCGCCCGGGAACGATGGTCATACGGTCGGCTCCCACGACGCGGCGGCTGCCACGCTCTGGAGCGCGGATCACGCGTCTCCCGGGCATAAGTGGGCCATGGCGATCGACCTGAGCGCGTGCACGGGATGTTCCGGATGCGTCATCGGCTGCCAGGCGGAGAATAATATCCCGATCGTCGGGAAGGATGAGGTGATGCGCGCGAGGGAGATGCATTGGATCCGGATCGACCGGTATTATTCCGGTCCGGACGACGATCTGCGCGTCGCGCACCAGCCCATGCTCTGCCACCACTGCGGCAACGCTCCCTGCGAAACGGTCTGCCCCGTCCTGGCGACGGTGCATAGCGCCGAGGGGCTCAACCAGCAGGTCTACAATCGGTGCGTCGGCACGCGCTACTGTGCGAATAATTGCCCGGTGAAAACCCGCCGCTTCAACTGGTTCGATTATCCGCACCATGACAAGTTGAAGAACATGGCTCTCAATCCCGACGTAACCGTACGGACACGCGGCGTCATGGAGAAATGCTCCTTCTGCGTCCAGCGGATCATGGCCGCCAAGGCGGAATCGACTCGCCATGGAGTTAAAATCGCCGACGGCGACATCTCGCCCGCGTGCGTGCAGTCCTGTCCGGCCCGCGCCATCGTCTTCGGCGACCTGAACGATCCTGCCAGCGCCATCTCGCGGGCGCGTGCGGGATCGCGCCACTTCACGATTCTCGATGAGCTGAACCTGGATGCGGCGGTCGGATACAGGGCGAAGGTGCGCAACCATGGATAACTTCCTCCGTCCTCCGCTCATCGACGGAGATAAGCTCCTCATGGATGTGACCTCCGATGTCTGCAGGCCGATGGAGACGCGTCCCGGGACGTCATGGTGGATCGCGTTTCTCACGGCGGTCCTGGTGCTTGTCGCCGGCGCCGCGATCGTCGTATATCAGGTTCGCACCGGCATCGGCACATGGGGACTCAACAATTCCGTCGGCTGGGCCTTCGACATCACCAACTTCGTCTTCTGGATCGGCATCGGCCACGCGGGAACGCTCATCTCCGCGATTCTCTTTCTCTTCCGGCAGAAGTGGAGGACATCGATCAACCGGTCGGCGGAAGCCATGACGATCTTCGCCGTGATGTGCGCGGGCATCTTTCCCATCATCCATATGGGTCGGCCCTGGCTCGCTTACTGGGTGATGCCGTATCCGAATTTCCGCGGCTCTCTCTGGGTGAATTTCCGGTCGCCGCTGCTGTGGGACGTCTTCGCGATAAGCACGTACTTCACGATCTCCGCGGTCTTCTGGTACATCGGCCTCATACCCGATCTCGCCACGGTCCGCGATCGCGCTCCCGCCGGCCTTCGCAAGACCATCCTGACACTCGCCAGCCTCGGCTGGAACGGTTCTAATCGCACCTGGTCGCGCTACGAGACGGTCTATCTTCTTCTCGCGGGACTGGCGACGCCGCTCGTCGTCTCGGTCCACACGATCGTCTCCTTCGATTTCGCGACGTCGATCGTGCCCGGATGGCACACGACCATATTTCCGCCGTACTTCGTCCTCGGCGCCGTCTTCTCCGGCTTCGGCATGGTCCTGACGCTCATGTTGATCGCGAGAAAGGTCCTGCACTTCGAGGATTACATCACGATAAATCATATCGGGGCGATGTGCAGGATCATCATCCTGACGGGAAGCCTCGTGGGTCTCGCCTACGGCACGGAATTCTTCATCGCGTGGTATTCCGCGAATCCGTACGAGCAGTTCGCCTTCCTGAATCGCGCCCTGGGTCCGTTCTCCTGGGCCTATTTCACGATGATCTTCTGCAACGTCGTCTCGCCGCAGCTCCTCTGGTTCCGGCGACTCCGCACGAGCCCGCTCGCCGTCTTCCTCATCTCCATTCTCATCAACATCGGGATGTGGTTCGAGCGCTTCAACATCATCACCATTTCTCTGACACGCGGATTCCTGCCGTCCTCCTGGGCGCACTACACGCCGACGTGGATCGAGCTGGGAACGCTGCTGGGCAGCTTCGGGCTCTTCTTCACCGCGTTCCTGCTCTTCTGCCGCATCCTGCCGATGATTTCCATAGGCGAGGTGAAGGCCGTCCTGGCGCACGATCAGGCGCATGGACATCGGGCCGCGAGGAGGCACGCGGCATGAGCAGGGTCGCCGCAACGCGGCGCGTCGTCATCGCGTCCTTCGAGAACGAGCATGACCTGGTCGCCGCCGCGCGCGCGGTGAAGAACAAGGGTTGCGAACTGCGCGATGCGTACACGCCGTACGCCGTGCACGGTCTCGATGAGGCGATGGGCGTCGCGCCGTCGCAATTGCCGTGGGTCTGCTTTCTCTTCGGGCTGGGAGGCGCCGTCCTCAAGGTCTGGTTCGAGTTCTGGACGACGTCCGTCGACTGGCCCGTCAACGTGGGAGGCAAGCCGTGGAACTCCTGGCCCGCCTTCATCCCGATCACGTTCGAGGTGATGGTTCTGCTGGCCGGTCTTTCCACCGTCGCCGCCTTTCTTCTTCGCGCGGGCCTGTATCCCGGCCGTAAGCCCGTGATGCCCGATCCTCGCGTCACGAACGACAGGTTCGCGCTCGTTGTGGGCGAGAAGGATTCCTCTTTCGAACTCGGAGCGGTCCGAGCCCTGTTGATACGGAACGGCGCGGTCGAGGTCCGCGAGGACCTAGAGGAGGAAGCATGAATGCCGCGCGAATGAGCCTCGTCGCGGGAGTCACGATCCTCGTCGCGATGGGACTGCTCCTGGCCCGGATCGTCACATCCCCGGATCCGCAATCGCGCGCGTACGAGATCTTCAACGACATGGCGCATTCCCCCGCGTTCAAGTCTCAGTCGCCGAATCCGAATTTCAGCGACGGCATGACCGACCGGTTGCCGCCGGCAGGAACGATCGCGCGCGGATTCCTTCCGCTCCCCGAGGATTCACCTGCGTTCGCCGCGATGAGAAATCCCTTCGCGGATTCCGCGGCAACGGTGGCGCAAAGAGGGGAGACCATCTACAAGCGCGACTGCTTGCCCTGCCACGGCGCGGATGCGCTCGGAGACGGGCCCGTCACCCGGCGAGGTTTTCCGCCTCCGCCGTCGCTCATCGGGGAGCAGGCCGCGCAACTTCCCGACGGCGAGATGTTCCGGATCGTCACCCGGGGCCGGGGCAACATGCCGCCTCTGGCCTCGCAGGTGGATCGCGACGATCGATGGAAGGTGATCCTTCACATCCGGTCGCTTCAGCGCGCCGCTTTTGCCTCGGCGTCAACCGTCGCCGATTCCAGGGTGAACAGGCCATGAACGTAACGCAGACCGGATGCCAGGGAGCGGAAGCATTGTCCGCCGGATCGCGGACGGAGAAAGCGCTCAGGGCCGGCGTCCTGCTGGGCGGAGCCGGTTTTGTCGCGGGGCTTTTGTGGGCGCCGGACCGGATCTGGCCCGCGTTCCTCATCGCCGTCACGTATCTCGTCCACCTCGGTCTTGCCGCCGCGTTCTTCCTCGCCGTGCAGAACACGACCAAGGCGGGATGGAGCGTTCTCCTGCGCCGCGTGCCGGAAGCGATGACGGCATCCCTCGCGTGGGCGGCGCTCCTCGTTCCCATGCTCCTCTTCGGCGTGCATGAGCTCTATTCGTGGACGCATGAGGACGCCTTCACCGGAGCGCATGCCTGGATGGCGGGGAAGAAGGCCTGGCTCAATCTCCCGTTCTTCTCCGTCCGCACCTTCCTGTATTTCGCGGCGTGGCTCCTGCCCGCCGCTCTTCTCGTCCGGAACTCCCGCCTCCAGGATGACGACGGTCTCATCATCCACACCGTGCGCAACAGGAAAGTCTCCGCGATCTTTCTCTTCCTCTTCGCGATCACCGTCTCGGCCGCGTCGTTCGACTGGCTGATGTCGCTGGAGCCGGAATGGTACAGCACGATCTTCGGCGCCTATGTCTTCGCGGGGCTCTTTCTCACCGGCTCCGCCGCCACGACGATCGTCGTCATCCTCCTCAGGCGCAAGGGGTCCTTCCGCAAATCGAAATTCTGCCGCTTCGATCATCTGGGCGAAATCGCCCCGGAGGAATCGCTCATCTCTCCCGCCCACCTGCACGATCTCGGCAAGCTTGTCTTCGCCTTCTCGTCCTTCTGGGCCTATCTCTGGTTCTGCCAGTTCATGCTGATCTGGTACACGAACATGCCGGAGGAAAGCCTCTACTTCGCCCGGCGAATGCGCGGCGGATGGGAGACATTCTTCTGGATCAACGTGGCTCTCAACTGGGTGATTCCCTTCTTCGGCCTCATGTCCCGGACCTTCAAGCGCGACGAGCGGATCCTGCTGCTCGTTTCCCTGTCCGTGCTCCTGGGCCACTGGGTTGATCTGTACGTGATGGTCCAGCCCGTCTTCTTCGATCGTCCGGTTCTCGGATTGTGGGAACTGGCTCCGATGTGCGGCGTCGCCGCGCTCTTTTTACTGACGACCTTCGTCCGTCTCCGCGCGGTTCCGCTGATCCCCCTGAGGGACCCGCTGGTGGAGGAGAGTGTGCTGCACCGGATGTGAGTTGAGACTTGCCTGCAATTCAGGCTACGATCATGGAAAGCTTATCCATGAACGCGAATGGTCTCCTTAATTCGTCAGGATACATGGTGTTGAAGCACGGAACATTTACCACGAGTCGCCCGCGGATTCTGAACCGGCGGCTCCGCCCGCTCTCGATACAGACATTAATTGCCACAAGGGAACGTCACCGCTTCGGGATGTTGCCTCGCTTCCGAAGATTTCCCGTTCCAACGCGCGGAGATCCGATCGCAATACAACGGCTCGCTCAAACGCCTGGCGTGCTTCCGATATCCGATTGGCCTTCGCATACAGCCGGGCGAGATTGAGACTCGGACGGTAATCGCCCGGCATCGCCGCCGCGGCGGTTCGCAGGAGCGCGGTGGCTACGGCGTTGTTACCGCGACGCATCGCGAGGACGGCAAGATAGAGCTTCATTTCGCCTTCGCTCTCCGGGATCTCGCCGACACGCAGCCACTGGGATTCGGCACCGTCAAAGCGGCCCAGCGACCAGAGGAAGGCGCCATAAGCCTTCCTGAGTTCGGTGTCGCGCGGGTGCTGAGCGAGCGGATCTTCGAAGAGCTGGCGAATGACGGCGTCCTGTCGGACGCGGAGTTCGCTGGTCCGATCCCTGTAGCCGCTCCAGGCGGTTTGCCAGTCGGCGACGATGTCGCGGGGCGATGGCAGCGCAGCAGGTCGGCAGAGTCTCCACGCGTCCGCGAGGCGAAGGTGATTCTCGACGTTACCCCTGGCTTCGCGCGCCCCCCGGCTCACGGCCCTCAGGAAACCGCCGTCTGAGAGAGTGGTCTCGACGGCCAGCCACACCTTGCCGTCGTGCAGAAAGACGTCGTCGTGCGGAAGCCCGATCTTTTCCCACTCGCCGGCGTCGATATCGGTCTTGAATTGCACGAGGATATGGCCGGGCGTCAGTAGAAAACGCGTCGGTACTCCGACCGCCTCGAGAAGCGTCGAATAGAGGACGGCCAGATCATCGCAATCACCGGTTCCCCGGTCGAGCGTCTCCGCGGGTAGTTGAACGTAGTCGATGGCCCATCGCGCCGTATCCGTTCCGATGTAGGGGGCGTTCGGGTCGCTGACATAGTGGATATTCTTCATGGCTTCGAAGAGGACGACGGCCTTGGAGAGCGCCGGATCCATGAACGGAAACAGCGCCGTGTCCGGGCGGGAGAAGATCTGGCTCCTGAACGATACGATCGCCGGTTCCTGCGGATTGACGAACGCGCCGACCATTTCCTTGTTCTGCCACGTCATCGCGTTCCGTCCCAGGATGCGAACCGGAACGACGCGTTCTTCCGAATACTTTTGTCGGCGAAATTCCCATATAACCGAGATTTTTGCCTGCCGCACCTGGTCTCGATCGTTGCGAAGGAACGCTTCGTTGAAGACGGGGTTGAGGTGAAGGGTAAGCGAGGCATCGGGCAGCACACGTTCGACCACCACTTCGGAGGGGAGATCCATGAAACCGGGAATCATGATCGAGACCTTCATGTTGGAGATCGCGAGCGAGTCGGTATTGCGGATCTCGATGCGGCCGACTACGGCCCCCGTCGCCGCGACGGCGGGAAAGATCGGGTCCATCGTGATGGAGTGGATGGAGAGGCGCCCGGCTTCTCGTGTCAATGCTTCGTCGTCTCGACCGCGCACGAGCCGTGCGCGAAAGCCCGGCTGGAGCGTGACCGACCTGTCGATATCCAGAACCTCGGCGCGGCTCAGGCGCGGATAGACATCGGTAAGACGGAACCGTGCGTCGGCCTTCGCGTCGATGTGGAAGATCTCGCCGGTCGCGGCGTCCTTGATGTCGCGCGCGGGCCTGACGTGCTCCAGATGCGTGCCTGCGGTGACGCCCTGATCCTGCCCGATCTTGAAGAAGATCTCTCCGTTGTCCGCCGAAAGGATCTCCGCCTCGATGGGCAGGTGCTTCAAGATCTCGTCGCGCACGCGATCGGCCATGTCGGTGAGCCGGTCGCGGCCCTGGACGCGGAACTGCACGACCTCGACCCATTTGCCGGGGCGCGCTTCCATCCAGTAGTTCTCGGTGAGCATGTTGGAGGCGGGCATCTCGACATTCGTTTCCCCCGAACGAGCGAGCAAATCCGTGACTAAGCGTTGGAACGACCCCGTACGTATCCATGTCGCACGAAAACTGGCTTTTTCATCAGTAGGAACGTTGTTCTGCCTCATGATCTCGACCAGAAAATCGTTTCGAGCGCGATTCTCCTCTTCGACGATCAGGACGGAGTCCTGAGGGATTTCCGTCAGAGCTTGTCCCGCCGAAAAACCCATGGAGCCCCAAGGAGTTTCACCGATGAATCTCCGCGACACCAGATCATTGACGGGGCCGAGTCTCGCGCGGGCCTGCGAAACGATTGATCGGGCTGTGTCATTCCACTCGATTCGAAAATATTCGTTGGGACCACTGTGAAAGAGTCTGGATGTCGAGTCCGTGGAATATGCAATCTCGGAATACTCCCCGAGCGGATCCGCCGCGAGCATGTCAGCGACCGGCGCGAGAAAGAGAATGCAATTGATCGACGGTCCTTCGTAGGCGATCTTCAAGGCGGCGGCGAGAGGGACGTTCCGGTCGCGAGCGAAGTCAGTCTGGAGCTTGGCGCTCGCTTCGATCGAGGCCATCGCGAGGCCCTGCTCGATGGCGTAGTCGCTGACGTCGTCGGGCGTCACGAAGCGCGTAAGCCCGGTTCCTCCGATCCGGTCCGCAAGTATATCGCGAACGCCTTCGCTCTGACCGAGGTGCCGCAGCCGATTTCCTTTTTGTCTCAATCCGGCAAAATAGATTCCCGGTACGTTTCCCGATCCATGCCGAACGACGGGATTCTCGAGGAAAAACCGCGAAAACTCGCCATCGGGATTCAATGCAACCGCCTCTTGAAACTCCCGGCGAGCCGCCTCGGTCTCGCCCCGATCACGATGGAGCAGCCCCTGGTAATAGTGAATGTCGGCGTTATCGGGAGCCTCTTCGAGCGCCTTCCTGAAGAAGAGCATCGCTTTTTCGTCATTACCGAGCGTGTGCTGGAGCCAGCCGCCGAGCGCAAGCTGGCTGGGCCTCGGTCTTGAACGATTAATCCGCATATTCCCCATTTCACCGGCCAACCCGGGGACTGTCGAAAAGAAGTCGTCGATGTCCTTGATGCTGAGAAAGAAGCTTCTCTGCCTGCGGAGTCCGCTCATGTCCCAGTAGTTTTGGCTTTCGAAAGACCGCCGCATCTCCGATTCCAAGGGGCGGCGACGACTGAATCTTCTGTAAGGCCCAATCTGTTGATCGAGTGAAGAGAGAGCTGTGCTGACGCGGTAGTCAAAAAAGCTCCATACCTGCCACAGATGTTTGTACGCCTCGCCGTCATTTCCAAGTTCGAATTCGGAGACGGCTTTGCCGAGAAGAGCGGGAGCGGAAATCACTTCGTTAACATACCAAATCCGCGTGTCGGTCCCGATTATCTCCTCCGAGATGGAAAGCGCGCGATCGAATGCTTCGCGAGCGCCTTCGGCCAGACCTAGCTTGAGAAGTGAGTTGCCTCGCTGGCAGAAATAAGCAAACCTCGAGATGGTGTCAGAGCCTTTGAAGAAGCCGCTGGTCTCGATATCAGCCGCCTCGGGTTCCGACTTGTACGGCCTGTCTACCACCGCGACCGAATTACCGGAACTGGAACTGGAGGGATCCCAGTCATACCAATAACCTTCCGGAGAGGGTGAAGTGACCCAACGTTCGCCGTCGATCCAGTACTTGTACTGGTAGATCCCAGAACTCAGAACGACTGAGGTCTCCCACAGTCCATTGCCGTCGGGATCTTCCAGGGGCAGAGTGTGTTGATTCCAATTGTTGAACTCTCCGGCAAGATGCACGGAGACAGCGTGGGGTGCGAAGAGACGAAATGTATACCGGCCTGCCGCCAAGGTTGTCGGAGCTCGATGAAACTTCACGTTGCATATCGAACGACCATAGTCCAATGTTCGCTCGGCAAGCTCCAGATGCGAGAAAATCGGGTGAGAATCCACCTCATACCAGCCGGAGGACACGTCCGGCATTTGAATGAACGCCTGAGAGTTGACCACGAATCGAAACCGGTACATTCCGGTCGGGAGCGCACGTTCTCCCCGCCATCGTTTTCCAACATGGTGAAGTGGAAACTCGTCGGGATCCCAATTATTGAAATCCCCTATGACGGATACACGCGTCGCGCCGATTATATCTTCTATCTGGAAAACGGCGTTTACGGAGGGGGCCGCCTCGTCGGGAACGAGAATCACGGAATTTCCATTCTTGATCGGCGCACTGGGATCGGTTACCCAGATCCATTCATCCATCGGCCCGTCACCGTTCAATACGAACTTGTATTCGTATTCCCTGCCCGGTTCGAGATTCATCGTCGTTCGCCAGACGCCTGTCTCGACGAGCGCCATCGGAACTTCCGGATTCCAGGAATTAAAGGTGCCTCGCAGAGCAACGATCCGGCCCGGTTTCACCTCGGAAATCGTTTCCCGGTATTCGAATGTGACTTCAGTTGCGTGGGCATCGTGCGCGAGGAAAAGAAGAAATGTGAAAAGCAGGGCGGCTCGATTCATTCTTTCACCGTGATGACGGAGTTGAAGCCTCCGTAGCCATCCGGGAGCCGCTCGGGGTTTCCGGGGTCGGGAAACCATTCATCGTCCTGGATGAACTTGTAGGTATATCGACCGGGGCGAAGTGGCACTCGAATTGTCCACTGTTCAGTCTGAGCATCGAATTGCATCGGCCATTTTTTCCAGTCGTTGAACTGGCCCGCGATATAGACACGACTGTCTTTGTCTTCGACACGAACGGAGAAGACGATGGTCCCGCTCGATTCCCTGCCGATCGCAATTCCTGAATCCCTGTCGATCGCAATTCGCAGGGGCAGGCGCGGCCCCTCGACGACAAATGTCTCACTGGTCGGAGCCGCTGATTTAAGAACATAGCTATCCCCTGAAACGAGATATTCGTACGGGTTGCCCCAGGGATCCTCCAGGATCAGGACGTCCGGCTCTTCAATGACGGAAGAGTAGTATTTGAACAGGACTCCAACATCCTCGAGGGGATTCGGCGTACTGGTGGCGCGAAATAACGTACGGGAGGCTTCCTCCAGGGTCTGCGGCAGTCGACCGCCATTGACCTCGCGATAGTCGCGGATCAGCCGTTCAAGGCCGCGCAGTTCCAGCTCGACGCGTTTCCTAAGCATGTTCGGGACGTGGATCCACCACTGCGCATCGCCCAACGCGCTGGAATCCTCGACGGTAAAAACCCAGGGCCAGCGCGAATCGGCTTGAATTGTCAATGGATGTCCGAGCGGACTCTTCAAAAGGTCCTCGGGCATTCCCGATTCGACCAGCTCGCGAGCAGGCAGTTCCGGACATATTCTTCGGCTCTCCATCTCGTATCGCGCCCACCAGTACTCTATCGCCAGGTGTTTTACGAGTATGTGTTCACGAAGAGTTTCGACCGCAGCGTGTCTCAAATACCAATGATATTGATTGTTGCGGGATTCCGGCAACAGGCGATACCGGAAGTCGGATTCGTCAACGCTTCCGATGTTGATGGCTTCCGCCCAATGCTCGAACCAGGCCGCGATTTCGCGCCGCGTCTGGCCCGGTCCACCGAGGAGGCTGCGCGAGGGAATCTTTGCCCATTCGATCGCCTGCGTATCGGGGGAGGGAAGAAGCAGCGCGAGCGACCGGATCAGGAAGTCGACCCGCGAATCCTCGAAGACGTCCTCGACGAAGAACGCCGGAAACTCCGCGCCGTTTCCTGAAAGCACGGCCGTTTTGAACGCGGCGTGAAGCTCGCCTGGCGTGCGGTAGGTTATTTTGCCGGGAGCATCACCGCCTCCTTCGGCGCCGCGCACACCGGACGTCGCGACCGGCGCAGAGAAGCCTGAAGCGCGCGGCATGCGACGAAGGATGGCGCCACGCATGCCGAGGCGCGAGAGTGGAAAATCGTACACACCCTGGAGCACATACGTCTCACCGCGCACCGACTTCAGGACGACGCTCTCGGTCATGGCGATGTCGACGCGGGCCGAGTCGGGAAGGGTGGATGCGAATCGGATGCGTGTCCATCCTCGATCTGAAGAGAAGCGATAGTCGGGCGCTCCGTGGATCTCCACGACAATGAACGGGCCGCCGCTTCTCATCGTCAGCCCTTGCGCCATTGCCGCGGAAGCCAGAAAGAAGAGCATCGCCGTAAAAAGTCCAGGCCGGAATGTGTGGATCTGTTTCATCTTCTGCCCCATTCGACGAATGTTTCCGCGTCCAGGTTCAAACGGCTCGAAAATATATTTCATGGATTGCCGGTCTCTCGGGCGCGCTGACGGAGTCGCTCCAGTCTCTCTGCCGCATCGTGATCCTGGGATCGATCGTCCGCCAGAGGATCTCGCGAGGAATTCGGAATCAGAGTGAACGTATCTTCCAGATCACCATGAATCGCCGTATCGCCCGGCGCGTCATGATGTACGGGGGCGGGGTGATCCCGGTGCGCGACGCGAGACGAAGGCGCGAGCGCGCTGTCCGCGGATATTGTGTCCTCGGCAATTATCATGGGGGGCGTGTCGACTACTGGGACCGCGCTGATCGATGGCGATGTTCCACGTTCCGGAGACGGCCGCGATCCAAGGCTCCAGTAGATCCCCGCCATGATGAGCAGTGAAGCCGCCAGTGCCCACGGGCGCCAGGAGGCGGGCGATCGCGCAGGTGAACGAAGCGCTTCACTCACGATACGACTTTTCAGAGCGGCCGGCCCCTTGATGTTCATTCCAGGAAGCGTCCGGGCAATCTCGCGCGCGGAGACCTCGTGCTCGCGACACGACGGGCATGAGCTCACATGCTCGGCAATCTGCGTCATCGCGACCGGGTCCAGTTCTCCTCCGACATATTCGTCGAGCCGATCGCGGACTTCCTCGCAATTCATCGCGCCGCCGCCCTTCGCGCCATGACGAACTCGCGCATCTGCACTCTCGCGTGATGAAGGCGCGACTTCACGGTCCCCTCGGGAACTTCCAGGATGTCAGCCGCTTCCTCGATGGAATGTCCATCGATCGCAACGAGCTGAATCGCCGCGCGATGATCCTCCGAAAGATGCTGCAGGGCTTCCTCCAGGAGTCCCGAAAGTCCGGAGTCTTCGGGCGCGGAGGTCCGTAACGCCGCTTGGTCCGCCGCCCGCTCGAGATTCTCCGAGTCGTAAACGATCCTCAGCTTGTTTCGCTGCGCGCTGCGCATCGCGTCTCGTCCCACGTTGATCGCGATCCGGTAGAGCCAAGTGTCCGGACTGCAGTCGCCGCGATACGCGGGCAATGCTCGCCAGGCTTTCAGATAGACCTCCTGTGTCAGATCCTCGATATCGTGTCGTCCCCAGAGCATTCTCGAAAGAAGAGAGAAGGTCCGGTCGAACGTCCTCTCGATGAAGGACTCGACCGCGCATCTTTCCCGCGCCACAAGCGCGTTCCTCTCGATTAGACGCCGGTCGTTTTCGCTGGGTTCAATGGCCTGCATGAAGGCCGGAGTATAGTCGGAGAGACGTGCCGATGTCAGTCGCGTCATCATTCCGCTCATATGCGCCGTCGATCACGTAAATTCCGCGAGATCTGCGTCGCTCAGGGAGATCCCCGACGTAATCGTTCGTCACATCCTTTAATCACGCAGGGCAGGGCACGGAAGATGCACATGTATTGTTTGTACTATGAAGACCGAGTGCAAATTCGCGATTTTCGGATTTCTCTGGGGAATTCCCATCCCGGTGGTGACCGTTCTTGTCGCACTCATGGCCACTGGAACACCGCTCAGTCTTGAAAGCATTGTCGCCGAATTTCACGCTCACCCGGTGCAATTCGTCTTCCTGGCTCATCCGCTTCTTTTTGCCATGGCACTTGCCTTCCTGGGGAGGCAGCGGGACCGTTCCGCGCAGATGCTGAAGCTCCTCGTGCAACGCCTCGAACACGATGCGCGATCCGACATGATGACGGGACTCCTGAATCATGCCACGTTCTGGAAGATGCTGGAGGCGGAGAGGGCGCGCCATATCAGGAAGAAGCCGGGCGCGGCGCGCGCGGATTCAATGTGCGTGCTCATGGTGGATATCGATTTCTTCAAGAAGGTGAACGATCAATGGGGTCACCTCGTCGGCGACGCGGTCCTCATACAGACCGCAAGTCTCATCCTCGCCCAGGTCCGTCCCTACGATCATGTGGCCCGCTACGGCGGCGAGGAATTCGCGGTGATCCTGCCGGACACCACCGCGGAGGATGCCCGGCAGATCGCGGGGCGAATTCGCACGACCATCGAGGCTCACTTCTTTCCCAAAGAGATCCGGATCACGGTCTCGATCGGGCTGGCGCCTATGATGAATGGCGAGAGCGCGAATGAATTGATGGCCGGCGTGGACGCGGCACTCTACCAGGCGAAAAAATCAGGCCGGAATCAAGTCGTGTGCGCGTCCTGATTCATAGGGCAAAAGTGATCCGTGTGCCCTCTGCCCAATCTTCCCACAAATAGGCTTCGTGCCGATTGTCCGCGATCGCGCGAAACGCATAACGGGCCTGCTCCTTGTAGAATTCGCAGAACGCGCCCCGTCCGTTAAGCGCGGCTCCATCGCTCCTGACCTCGGCAGGGCAGGGGGCTCCGCAGAAATGCCGGATGGCGCAGCTCCGGCATGGTTCGAAATTCTCGATGCGTCTCTCCGTGACCCGGCGGAACGCCGGACTCACGAGCACATCCTTCATTTCATCTTCGAAGAGATTACCTCCTCGGAATTCGTCCAGGCCGATGAACTCGCTGCAGGGGAAGAGATCGCCGTCCGGCGCCAGCGCGAAGAAGCATCGCCCGCCTCCGCACGGGGAGATGTCGCACATGAGCCTGCGGGCCGACGGCGCGATGATGGCGAGGAGAATATTCGCGAAGTTGGCCACGGGAAGTTTTCGACCCGTTTCGCGATAGAGCTCAAATGTGCGGTCCAGAGCCGCGAGATAGTGTCGCGAGGCGGTTGCGTCGGACGGCTTGACGCGGCGGGAACGATCGAGCGTGCACCGGACGACATTCAGCATGCAGGTCGGCACCTCCTTCGCATGGAAGAACTCCACAAGATCGATCAATCTTTTCATGTTCCCCCGCGCCATCGTCGCGATGACGCTCCAGTGGGCATACCCGCGCAACTTGTCCATGGCGGATACCACCTGCTCATGGACCGGACGGCCTGACCATGTCCGGCGCGTCCGGCTTCCGATGGACTCCGAGGCCGAATCGAGCGAAAGCCCGATGCTGACGCCGTGCGTGACGAGAAATTCCACCGTGCGATCATCCAGCAGCGTCGCATTCGTCTGGATGCCGAAGTGGAAATCGTTGCGGAAAGCGCTGATCCCCGTACTCACCGCATCGCGATTCAGGAGAGGCTCCGCGCCGTGAAAGATGATCTGCCCGCGTTCGCCGCGCGGCAGCGTCCGCGAGAAGTAACGCTTCAACCGCGAAAGCGCGTCCAGCAGTCGCTGCTCCGACATGTGAGACCCGTCCCGGCGCATCGCCTCCGGGATGTAGCAGTACGTGCAGTTCAGATTGCACCGCTCCGTGGGATTGAAGTACACGGCTGAAGGCCTCCGCGTGAAACGCAGCGAGTCCATCTCCTTTGCGAATTCGTCGGCCTTCCTGCGGTAGGCACGTTCCATCCGAACGCTCCGGAGTTCATCGTGCATCGTCTCGCGCGGCTCAAGCGCCCAGAAGGCCGTGTCCGGATCCACGATGCAATCGTATCGTTCATGGCCGATGGCGAAGGTCTCCCACGACGGCTCTGATCGCATACGCGCCTCCGCCGAAGAGCCCCGTCCTTCGTTCACTTGCTCTTGGGTTTCATCAGGATGTAATGCGACAGTCCCGTGCCCTTGGCTTCGCAGGTCCTCCTGAACGCGATGACCTTCCCGCTCTTTACCGCTTTCTTCGCTCCGGTGCCGCTCCTCTTTCCGCTGGTCTTCATTTGTGTCTCCTTCCTGAAGCATCCTGTGCCCCAAATAAAAAAGGGTTCCGACAAGCGCGCGCCTGTCGAAACCCTTTGCCGTCGGATTCCTTCTTCCTTTTGCCTCAGCAGGTCTTCTGGCTTCCCTGTCCTTCCGGCGACCTTCCCGGCTCCATCTCATCGATGAAAACCAGTGGTCATGCGACTGCCGAAAAGTTCTCGCTCCTCGCGGAACGAGCCAGGGTTACAGCGGTGGGTCCGCCACGGAATGTCACCGTGTTCCGGGATGCTGAAACTTGAGAAATCATGAGCGGCTCTTGTGAGCATGTCAAGCGGGGCACGATGAAAATGCGCGAGTCATTCCACAGCTCTGTAATATTCGGCACAGCATTTGCTTCACATTGCCGTATGCAATCTCTATTGTGCTTTCATGCGCCCCGCGTATAAATGGGCAATACGCCTCTTCTGTCTCCTGGCAGGTCTATGCACGGGCCTGGGCGGATACACGTTCTATTATGCCAAGGGTTATTCGTATCTCTCCAACGATCCCAAGGCCTGCGTGAACTGCCATATCATGCGCGAGGAGTACGACGGGTGGCTGAAGTCCGGTCATCACGGCGTCGCCACGTGCAATGACTGCCATCTGCCCGCGCATGGGCTTTCGAAATGGATCATCAAGGCGGAAAACGGTTTCTGGCATTCGAAGAGCTTCACGCTGCAGGATTTTCACGAGCCGATCCGCGTGAGGCCGCATAATCTCCGGGTGATCCGGCAGAACTGCGTGCGGTGCCACATGGGACTTGTAAATCAGATTACGCCGCACGCCGGCGTCGATGAAGATGATGAGGGCTGCATCCGATGCCATAGAGGCGTCGGGCACGGAGCGAGGGAATGAGGAGGTGAGCGGGATGTCAGGATCGGATCAGGCGAAGAACAGGGTGATGGCAATGCGAATCGGAGGCGGCATCGCGCTCGTCGCCGCGGCCACGGTCGCGATCATGCTCCTCCTGGAAAATATCGCCACGCGCCAGGAGGAAGCCCGCCAGGTCGTCTTCCGCGTTGTCGATATTGACGAATCGACCATCGATCCCGCCATCTGGGGCAAGAATTTCCCGCGCCAGTACGACGGCTATCTGCGAACGGTGGACCTGGAGAGAACCCGTCACGGCGGGAGCGAGGCCTTCCAGAAGCTCGATGAGGACGCGCGATGGCGCGAGCTTTTCCGCGGCTATGCCTTCGGCATTGACTATCGCGAGGAGCGCGGCCACGCCTACATGCTCTCGGACCAGGAACAGACGGAGCGTGTCACGAAATTCAAGCAGCCCGGAGCCTGTCTCCATTGCCACTCCTCGGTCATTCCCGCGTACCGGGATGCCGGCCGCAATGCCGGCGTTCCCGACGATCCGGCGCGGAGCGAGGAGCAGTTGATGAAGGG
Source organism: uncultured bacterium (assembly GCA_964499705.1). GTDB lineage: Bacteria > UBA8481 > UBA8481 > UBA8481 > UBA8481 > JBBTKW01. The sequence continues at coordinate 455,833 of CAZCME010000001.1, forward strand.
CTTCGAGCTCGTCAATGCGATGCGTTATTCCGACGCCCGCAAGCTCGTGCAGCACCCGATCGCCTGCGCCGACTGCCACGATCCCAATACGATGCAGCTCCGTGTTACCCGCCCCGGCTTCATCAACGGCATCCGCGCGCTCGCGGGAAGCTCCGATCCCGTGCCGCATCTTCCCAGCATCGAGCGTTGGCGGACGGGAAATCGCGCCCGCGTCTACGATCCGAATCGCGACGCGACGCGCCAGGAGATGCGGAGCTTCGTCTGCGGCCAGTGCCACGTCGAGTATTATTTCCTCGGCGACACCAAGCTGCTCACGTACCCGTGGTTCAACGGACTGAAGGTTCAGCAGATCGAGGCTTACTATGATGACGTCAAGCACAAGGACTGGATCCACACGACAGACAGCGCTCCGGTATTGAAGGCGCAGCACCCGGAGTTCGAGATGTGGAGCCAGGGCATACACGCGCGGAGCGGAGTCGCCTGCGCGGACTGCCACATGCCGTACAAGCGCGAAGGAGCCATCAAGATCAGCGATCACCATATCCGCAGTCCGCTGCTGAACATCTCCCGCGCCTGCCAGACGTGCCATAGTTTCCCCGAGAGCGAGATCAAGGCGCGCGCGGAACTCATCCAGGACCGAACGAAGGCCCTGATGATCCGGGCGGAAGAAGCGACCATCGACCTGATCGAGGCGGTGGTTGAAGCGAGAGCGTCCGGCGCTTCCGACGCCCAATTGGCCGACGCCCGCGCGCTCCATCGCAAGGCGCAGTGGCGCCTCGACTTTGTCGCGGCCGAGAACTCCATGGGCTTTCATGCGCCGCAGGAAGCCGCGCGCATTCTTGCGGAAGCGATCGATTATGCCCGGCAGGGTGAGGTGGAAGTGACGCGGCAAATGCTAGTGGCGGCGAAGAGAATGTAGCCTTTGGGAAATCCCACATCCCAAATCCCAATGTTGTCCGCCGAAGGATGAAAATAGGATCTAGGACTTGAATGGCGCTTAGCTTTTTACAGCCTCTTCCTCGCCCTCCAGCTTTCGATACAGCGAGGACAATCCAATCCCCAGTTTCTCGGCCGCCGCCTTCTTGTCGCCTTCGCACTGTTCGATGACGCGGAGGATATGATCGCGCTCGAATTGCGAGACCGCCGATCTGAGGCTTCCCGACTCGGCCGTTTCTCCGGGATCGGGCATCGATCCGGGCAGATCGTCCATCGTGATCTCCTCGCCTTCGCAGAGGATGACGGCGCGCTCGATGACGTTCTCCAGCTCGCGGACGTTTCCCTTCCAGGGGCCGGCCATCATCGCGCGGAGCGCGTCGGCGCGAATGCCGTGGATCGGTCTCCGCGATCGCGTGGCATAGCGATTGACGAAGTGCCGCGCCAGCACGGGTATGTCCTCCCGCCGCTCGCGCAGGGGAGGCATCCGGACTTCGAAGACGTGGACGCGATAGAAGAGATCTTCCCGGAAGCGTCCCGCCTTCACTTCATCCTCCAGGTTCCGGTTGGTCGCCGCGACGATGCGCGGTTCGCACCGGATCGGTCCGGGGGCTCCGACCGGGAGCACCTCTCCGGTATCGAGCGCGCGGAGGAGCTTCACCTGCATGGAAAGGGGCAGCTCGCCGATCTCGTCGAGGAAGAGCGTCCCGTTCTCGGCGACGCGGAAGAGCCCGTCCTTGTGAGCGATCGCGCCGGTGAAGGATCCCTTGCGGTGGCCGAAGAGCTCGGACTCCAGGAGGTTCTCGGGAATCGCTCCGCAGTTGACCGGCACGAAAGATCCTTCCCCGGGTTTCCCCGCGATGCTTCTCCGGTGGATCTCCCGCGCGACGAGTTCCTTGCCGGTTCCGGACTCGCCGGTGATGAGGACCGTCGACGCGGTGCGCGCGACCTTCTCGACGAGCTTCTGAACATCCTTCATCGCGGCGGATTCACCCAGCAGGCCCGGGAATTCTCCTTCGCGGGTATCGCGGGCGAGCGCCTCGGTCTGGCGCGTCAGCCTCGAGACCGACAGGACGCGCTCGATGCGCATCCGCAGCTCATCGAGGTTGCAGGGCTTCAGGATGTAGTCGACGGCCCCGCGCCGCATCGCCTCCACCGACGTCTCGATCGAACCGTGCGCCGTGATCATGATGACGGGCAGGGAAGGGACAAGATCGTGGATTTTTTCCAGCAGGGCGATGCCGTCCATCTTCGGCATGCGGATATCCGTGATGACGACGTCATGGAGCGATTTGCGGAAGGCATCCCAGGCCGCGGCCCCGTCTCCGCACGTCTCGATTTCCCATCCGGCATCGCGGAGAATCTCGGCGGCGGCCTCGCGGAACGCGGCTTCGTCTTCGGCGATGAGGATATGGGGCGTTCGATTCATGAGAGCATCATCCGGAGTAAGGGGCGGCGGGTCAATATCGAATCCAACTACAGGAGCTTATGGAGGGACAGGTGTCGATTCGTCGCGGAACAAAAGCTCATGCGGTCGGCTTTCCGCCCGTCTTCGTTTTTCTGCTCACCGCGTCATCCACAAGCCGGACAAGCTGCTCCATGTCGACCGGCTTCCTCAGGAATCCGTCGGCTTCGAAATGGAGCGCGCGCCAGACCTGGTGAATGTCGCCGTAGGCGGTGACGATGATGACGACGCGGTGGTCGCCGGTGCCGCGGAGAAGTTCGAGAAGATCGAGGCCTCCCGCATCGGGCATGCGGATGTCGGCGATGACGACGTCAGGATCGAAGGAGCGGATCTCCTTCATGGCGTCGCGGACGGAGCTGACGAAGTGGGCCTCGCACTCGGCATCGCGGAAATATTCCGCCACGGCTTCCGCGAACGGGGTTTCATCGTCGATGATGAGGATCCGCCGACGGGACGGGAGCGTCTCCTTCAGCCGTTGCTCCATGTGCGACCTGAGCGTCATGATCGAGTTCAGGCCGTGCCGCTCGGGGCGACGAAAGAGGGAGCCGTGTCCTTGGCGATCTTGCGGGAGACGTTTTCCTTGCGCTGCTCGTATTCGAGCGTGATGAGTCGGACGCGCGCGCCGGAGAGCCGATTGCTGATCGTGCCGGAGAGGTTTTCGAAGACGCGCCATGCCAGCTCGGGGTGCCGCTTCATGCGCCAGCGCAATTCATCGCCGTCGATGAGAATCACCTCGGATTCCTCCATCGCCGTGGCGGCCGCGGTGAATTCGTGGGGTGGAACCAGAGCGGACCATCCGAAGCATTCGCCCTTCCGGATGATCGCGACCGTGCCGTGATGGCCCGGCAATCGCATGGAGATCCGGACGCCTCCGGATTCGAGGTAATAGATGTCCTTCGCTGTCTCGTTTTCCTGGAAGATGAGCTTGCCGGCGGGGACGCGGACGCGGCGCACCACTTCCTGGAGTTCCCCGAGCGTCGCCGCATCCAGTCCGTGAAAGACGGGGATTTTTCCAAGAATGTCTGCTGAAATCATGAACCTGCCTCCTGTCACAAGGAGGTAGAGCAGAAAACGTGCCATCGCGATCCGGCGCGGCGGCAGGCCCTTCGCGGACTGTGCGATGCAGTCTGTTCGCTTCCCGATGCGCGCATTTCAAGGAGTAAATGTGATCTGGCGGCCTTGGACGCGGTTTTCCGGCGGAAACCGGCGGCGACCTGCTTCCCATACCTGAGAATCGGCGCTATCGTATTCTCATGGGCTCGACCTTTTCTGCTCCGTCCGATCGCGACAGCATCGCTCTCCTCGAAGACGCGATGCGGTTCGTCGGCTTTACCGGCGACGACCTCGAAATTCTCCGCGGCCTCGCGCCGAAATTCCGTCCGCGATTCGCGGAGATGGCGGAGCTATTTTACTCTTCGCTTCTCGCGCATCCCGGGGCGATGAGGGTTTTCTCCGGACCGGAACAGATCGAGCGCTTGAAGATCACGCTCATCCGGTGGGCGGAGGAACTCTTCACCGAAGAACGCGATGAAGCCTACGTGGTGAAGCGGCTCCGGATCGGAGCGGTGCATGTTTCGATCGATCTGGAGACCAAGTATATTCTCGGCGCCATGGGGCTGGTCCGCGGTTTCCTTTCCGGAGCGGCGCGCCGCGGCCTGGCGGGCGAGGAAGCCAATGCCGCGATGGAATCCGTCAACCGCGCCTGCGACCTCGACATCATTCTCATGACCGAATCGTATCAGTTGAACACGCGCCTCCAGGACCTGGAGGAAGCCAACGATCGCCTGCGTCGCGTGCTGCAGCAGGCGCCGGTCGCGGTTTTTGTGTATGACGCGGGAGGTACGATCCGGGACTGGAATATCGCGTCCGAGAAACTCTACGGGTATGCCAGGCACGAGGCGGTCGGCGCCCACATTCATGAATTGCTCGCCCTCCCCGCGGACAGGGATTTCGTGAAGGAACGTATTCGTCGCGTCTTCGAGGGCGTCTCCATAGGTCCGATGGAACAGGTGCATCTCGACAAGAAGGGGAGGCATCTGCGCCTGATTCTCGCTCATGCCGCGATTCGCGGCCCGCGCGGGATCGAGGAGGGAGTGGCGTTCGCGCTGGATCAGACCGAGATCGCGCAGTTACGCGAGAAGATGGTGGAACGGGAGAAGATCGCCGCCATGGGAACGCTGGCCGCCGGTCTCGCGCATGAAGTCGGCAACCCGCTCGCATCGATCTCCGCGATCTGCCAGCTCATCGAGAAGAAGGGCGACGACGGCAGGTTGAAGGAGCGCATCCGGACAGTCCGTGACGCGATCGACAGGATCGATGTCATCGTCCGGCGCGTCCTGGAGTTCGCGCGCTCCAAGGGATCCTCGGATCATGAGTGTCTCGATCTCAAGGCCGCGGTCGCCGACGTCCTGAACCTCGCGAGCATGGACCGAAGGGTGAAGAAGATGGAAGTAATGGAGCGGCTGCCCGAGAAACTTCCGGCCGTCCGCGTCCAGCGCACGGCGATGTCGCAGGTGCTCCTGAATCTCATTCTCAATTCCGCCGAAGCCTGTCGGGAAGGGGATCGGATCGAGATTCTCGCTGATGAGAATGACGGCGGCGTCAGTCTCATTATTCAGGATAGCGGCCCCGGTTTCGCGGGCGAATCCCTGCACCGGGCGGTAGAGCCCTTCTACACGACGAAGGATTACGGATCCGGCCTCGGCCTTTCGATCTCCTATTCGATCGTGGAGCGCGCGGGCGGGACATTGACGATTGCCAACGGGCCGGAAGGCGGCGCGCGCGTGGAGGTCTGGCTCCCTACGGCCTGAGCGCAGGGCCGGGACTCTCGGCACATCGATTGCAGTCATCTCTCTCATGGATGCGACAACACCGACGGACCGCGAGATACGAGACGAGATGCAGCGCGCGAAGAGCCGTGCGGCGTCGCTCTCGGTCGCCGTCGGCCTTCTCCTTCTGGTCGTCAAGGTCGGAGCGTGGCTCATCACGGGTTCCGTGGCGATTCTTTCCGACGCTCTGGAGTCGGTCGTTCACATCATCGCGGTGATCTTCACCGCTTATTCCGTTCGCCTCGCGTCGCGTCCCGCGGACCGGTCCCATCCTTACGGTCATGGAAAGGTGGAATATTTTTCTGCCGGCGTCGAAGGGCTGATGATCGTCATCGCCGCGATCGCGATCGTGTATCAGGCGACGATGGCTCTCCTGCGGGGCAGCACGCCCGCGGAACTCGAGGCCGGAACGCTCCTGACCGCCGTCGCCGCGCTCATCCTGGTGGCCCTCGGACGCCACATCATCGCGGTCGGGCGCCGCACCCGTTCGCTCGCGCTCGTCGCCGACGGTCAGCACATCCTGACTGATTCCTTCACCTCCTTCGGCGTCGTGGCCGGCCTCGCCGCCGTCTACGCGACGGGGTGGACAGTACTCGATCCGCTCATCGCGCTGGTCGTCGCCGCGAATATTCTCCATACCGGCGGCCACCTGATGCGCTCCGCTGTGGGCGGCCTCATGGACGAAGCCGACGCGCAGCTGCTGGGGGAACTGGCGCAATCCATGGAATCGCTCCGCACGGACGAATGCATCGACCTGCATCGGCTCCGCGCGTGGCGATCGAGCGATCTTGTACATGTCGATGCCCACCTCATGATCCCGAGGTATCGGACTGTCATGGAGGCGCATGAGTTGATGCACGACATGGAGTCGAAACTGAGGAAGAAGATGGGGCAGGAGATCCGGCTGCTTCTGCACCTGGATCCCTGCAGCTCGGAATTCTGTCCGGCCTGCGCCGTATCGGGATGTTCGTTGCGGACAGTACCGTTCAAGGCCCGTCCCGTCTGGGAGCTCGACGCGATCGTGGCGAGCGTATGAAGTGTATGAAAGGAGGCGATGAATCATGACGGCAACCCTGGAGGAATACAAATCCGCGGTACGACAGTTCGTGTGCGACAAGTGCGTCTGCTTCGAGGCGCAGAAGGGAAAACCGGAGCATTGCGCTCATGAAGCGTCCGGCGCCTGCCCGATCTTCGAGCATCTGCAGGAGGTCGTGGAGGTTGTGCGATCCGTGAAGAGCGAGGAACTGACGCCGTACATCGACGAACTCCGGCAGAAAGTCTGCTGCAAGTGCCGCCACCAGAACGCCGAAGGCTTCTGCGAGCTCCGCGACAGCGTCGCCCCGGTTCCCGCCTGGTGCATGCTGGATTCGTATATAAGCCTGGTTGTCAACGCCGTGGAGCGAGTGCAGGCCGGGGAGGCGGCGGCATGAAGCACAGGCATTCCAACAAGCACGCCGCGGAAATTCAAGGAGTGAGAAGGAGGCCGTCATGACGCGTTATACGGTTACAGGTGCGGTGATCATGATCCTGATCGGCACGGGGCTGTTGATATTCGGCGCATCGAGCGCGGAAGGAATCGTCTACAAGACCGCCCGCGAAATTCGCGCCGAGTCCGACGCGACGCGCTCCTACCGCCTGACGGGTCATGCCAAGCGGGGTTCCATCGAGAAGATCCCGGCCGAGCGACGCGTCAACTTCGTCGTCATCGATCACGACAGCGCCGAGATGCGCGCGACCTACGCGGGAATCGTGCCCGACACGTTCAAGGACCGCGCGGAGGTCGTCCTCACGGGCCACTACGATCCCAAAAGGGATCTCTTCGTGGGCTCCGAACTGCTCGCCAAGTGCCCGTCGAAGTACCAGGGCCAGTACGACTCGACCGCGGCGGGGTTCAATCAGCCGGCGGGTGCGATGCCGCGCTGACGAGCCGGAGAGAGGACGAGAATCCGGATCCGAGTATCCGAGGGAAGCCGGTACGGCGAGATCATTTCCAAAAGGGAATCAGGACGCACTGGCGAAATACGCTCCCCGGGCAAGACTCGAACTTGCGACAACGCGGTTAACAGCCGCGTGCTCTACCGGCTGAGCTACCGGGGAAGGTGAAGCGGAATCATATCGGAGCATCGCCGTGGAGCCAACGAAAATTGAAAGTGCCGCGATGAGGAGATCCCTGGAAATAAATATCGCGGAGCCGTGAAGCCGCGACATCGTCGAAAAAATCTTGTCGCTGGCATCGTCACGGCGATGTGACGGCCCGGGGCGCGGTTGCCCGCGCTCCGGGCATCGCACTCTTTACTTCGTATAGCGGATCCGCACGGCGTCGAAGTGCACGGTCTTGTTGTCGCCCTCGACGACCAGCGCGAGATTGATCTCGCGGGTGTCGGTCCAGCCGGTGAGTTCGGCGAGGTCGAAGGTCTTCGATCCCGTCGCGGCTTCGCCGGTCACGATCTTCTTGTATTCGGCGTCCTTCCACGGATTCGGAGCGACACCGGCGCCCCAGGTGGAGCCGTCCACCTTGTCGACGACGACTTCGAGCATCGGGCCCTTGGAGAAATCGATGCCGGGGATTATGATGAGGGTCTTGCCCCAGACTTCCTTGCCGGACTCCGTCAGCATGCCCATGCCATCCTTGACCATGAGCGTGGCTCCGAGAGTTTTATCCTTCGCGGCGTCATAAAAGCCATCCATCGAATCGAAGTTGTTTTCCCAGGCAAGCATGCCTTCCGGAGCCATCGCCGCCGTGTCCATCGCGGGTTCCGGCGCGGGCGCGGGAGCGACCGCCATGGTGGTCGGCGGAGCCGCCGGAGCGGGAGGCTGGGAACCTCCGCAGGCCGCCAGTGAGAGCGCGGTCACGATGCCGATGCCGAGAGACTTCTTTGTTGCGTTCATGATTTCCTCCGTGAGCGCTTTTCGATTGCCGCGCTCGATTTTTTAGCGCGCTATTCAGTCGCAAACCGCGGCCCTTGTCAAGAGGGAGATCGGTCTTCTACAATGGGACGTCATGCGCCGTGCGGGGATCAGGAGTTTAATCCGTTGTAAAGGCTTCACGCTCATTGAGTTACTTGTTGTGGTCACGATCATCGGTGTTCTGGCGGCGATCGCGCTGCCGCGGCTCCTCGGAGCCATCAAGACCGCGCGCGAAGGTCGAGCTCGCGGAAATCTGAGCGCGATACGGAAAGCGGTGCAGATGTATGCCGCCGATCATGCGGGAGCCTATCCCGCGAGACTGACGGATGTGGGACCCGGCGGGGGAAGTTCGACAACCGACGATACCATGATCCGCTATTTTCCGGGCGGCATGATTCCCATCAATCCCATCGACGGCGAACTGAGCAGCGCCGCCCAGAATTTCGTCTGGAACCAGGCCAACTATGCGTCCGACTTTCCCGGTGGAATCAGCGTCATCGGCCCCGGCACCGACGGTTTCTGCTACTTCAACAAGGATGGCTGGGTCGCACTCAATTCCTCCAGCATCGCGACGAACGGCAAGCCGTATTGCGACACCGAGACCTTCTGATTCCGCCTCGCCGGGTCCCGCGGCGCTGGCGGACGCCTCCCAGCCCGCCCCTTCGTCTTGACCTTTTGAACATGCTAATATCTAATAGATGTAACCGCTTACATGGCCGATAAAGATCGAGTGTTCTCCGTCGGTGAGCCTTCCCGGTTCCGCCGGTTCGCGTTGCTCGCCGCCGGAGTGGTCGCGATGGCGTTCCTGGCGGCCGCTTACCTGGCCCGCTCGAGCCCCGGCCCCAGCCCCGGATCCGACCGCGACCGCGAGACCCTGTCGGGCGCTTCGAGCGAGGGATTCATACTGAACGACGAGGACAGGGTGCTGCTGGAAAAGATCGGCCGCGCGGGATTCGAGTATTTCTGGAACGAGGCCAACCCGGATAATGGACTGGTGAAAGATCGCGCCCATAATTTCGAGCGGACTCCGGTGGACTATGCGCCCTGCTCGGTCGCGGCCGTCGGCTACGCACTCTCGTCGATCTGCGTCGCGATCGACAGAGGATGGATCGATCGCAAGGCGGGCTATGAGCGGATTCTCACGACGCTTCGATTCTTTCACAAGGTCCCCCACGTCCGCGGTTTCTTCTACCACTTTCTCGACATGAAAACGGGTCTCCGGACATGGAAATCGGAACTTTCGCCGATCGACTCCGTTCTCTTTCTTGCCGGCGCGCTTCATGCGGGGCGCTATTTCGAAGGAACGGAAATCGAGGAACTGGCGCAGGCGCTCTATGATCGCGTGGACTGGCCGTGGATGATGAACGGACGGCGGACCCTGGCGATGGGATGGACACCGGAACAGGGCTTTATCGAGAATCACTGGGACCATTATTGCGAGGCCTCCATCATGTACTTCATGGCGATCGGTTCCCGCACGCATCCGATCCCGGCGTCGGCCTGGGACGAGATCAGCAGGCCGATCGGCGGTTACGGCCATCATGTCTGCATCGCATCTCCGCCCCTGTTCACGCATCAGTATTCCCATACCTGGATCGATTTCAGGAACAAGTACGATGCCTATGCGGATTACTTCGAAAATTCGCGCCAGGCCACGCTTGCCAATCGCCAGTTCTGCATCGACTATGCGCATGTCTTCAAGACGTACAGTCCAAAATCGTGGGGCCTTACGGCATCGGAAGGTCCGGGCGGATACAAGGCCTACGGAGCCAAGCCTGGCCGGGCGCTCCATGACGGCACTATCGCGCCGACGGCCGCCCTGGGCTCGATCGTTTTCACGCCCCGTGAATCCCTGGATGTCGCCCGTTTTCTTCATGTGCATCGGCCCGAATTGTGGGGACAGTACGGATTCGTCGACTCCTATAACGACGATCGCTCCCTGTGGTACACCCGCGAGGTGATCGGCATCGACCAGGGAACGATCGTCCTGATGATCGAGAATTTTCTCTCCGGCTCCGTCTGGAAGAAATTCATGGAGATTCCGGAAATCAACGCGGGAATGACCGCCTGTGGATTTCAGGATGGCAGGAAGGTCTTCGACTACGACGAGAAAATTTACGATTATTTCGAATCCCGAATCGATTCCCGTCCGTTCGTGTCCATTCCGCGTTCCTCGACCGCGATCACGATCGACGGGGATTCCAGCGACTGGTCAAGGTCCGGAGCCATCCGACTCACACCAAAGTCCAATCTCGAGATCGGCTCCATCGAGCGCGCCGCCGACGTCGAGGGTGATTTCCAGCTCGCCTACGACGACTCCTGCCTCTACATCCTCGCCGTTGTCCGGGATGATCAGTTCGTCAGCTTCCGCAAAGGCGAGAATATTCACTTCGACGACGGCCTTGAAATCTACATCGACCCGGGGAATGACGATCTCGCCTGGGGCAGTGAACAGGACTTCCAGATCGGCCTGACGCCGTCGGGACCTCGGGAATTGCCTCAGAAGTGGAGCTGGTTCCAGAACACGGACGGGGGCGACGAGATCCGTGTTGCATCTCAACTGCGAAGGCGTGATTATCTCATCGAGGCCGCGCTTTCCTGGAAGTTCCTCCGCGTGAAACCGATGGCGGGAAAGAAGTTCGGCCTGACGATCGCTCTGAATGACCGCGACGCGTCGAATTTCGCGAAGCTGACGTGGTTCTTTCACGAGCCCGGAATCGTTCTGGGAAGGGCGGAGCTGGAATGAAAAAGATATTTACCACGAACCACACGAACCACACGAAAAAATGACATGACGCCAAAGATTCTAAATTTAGTTCGTGTGGTTAGTGTGGTTCGTGGTTTAAATCATTTCGTTCCGACTTCCGCATGGATCCTTGTCCTTGTCATCTTGCTATCAGCTTGCGCGAAATCTGGACAGGACTCATCCTCCTCCGGCGCTGAACCCGGCGTCATGGAACATGTCCAGCCGACGGCGGTTTCCGACACGGAGGTTTTCGTGGACCAGATGGAGCAGATGCTTTCGGGTCCTGAAATACTGCTCGTGGACACCTTTAATAAGGGGGAAAAGCCGAACAAGCTGGGAGGGAATTACGGGGCGTGGAATCGCGATCCGCTGGACGCGTCGCAGGGCTGCCGCGAGGAATATTCGCTGGACAACCACGGGCCGGGACAGGGTTTCAGCGTCAAGCTGGTGTACGATGTCGAGTCGAAGAATCCGGCATATAACGGTTTCTGGATGAAATTGAACGAGGTCGATCTCACGGGTTACAAGGAGCTGAACTTCTTCATGAAAGGCGACACGGACGCCGGATTCACGTCGCGGCTGAAGGTGGAACTGAAAAACAGCATGATCGGCGAAAAGGGTGAAGTCGTCATCGAGGATCTGAAGGAGAACTGGACGCGGTATCGCATCCCCCTGTCCCAGTTCGCGGCGCTCCAGGATTGGACAAAGATATCGGAGTTCGTTATCGTCTTCGACGACGAGCTGGCGATCAACAAGACGGGGGCGGTATATATCGATGACATTTATTTTGTCCGATGATGGGAATCGCGACGGCGCGGAAAAGGGGAGAGCGTCATGACTGAAAAGGTCGATGAACAAGCGGCCACCGCGGTTCCCTCGCGCACCGAGCGCCGGCGCCCTCGTCTCGTCACGATGCAGGTGGCTTTGCGGATCGAGCTTCCGGGCGGGCTCGCCTTCGACGGCCATACGACGGGACTGAACGAAAATGGCGTCGGCGCGCGGGTCAATCTGGCGGAAGGAGAACTGCTCGCTTCGATCGAGGGGCAGAATGCCAGGATCATTCTGGATCTCCCTGAGAAACAATCGTTTCCCGTGCCTCTGGGAAAGGTGCTGCGCGTCGACGGCTCATGGGTGCCGGGCTTCCAGTATTTCCTGACGCTCCAGTTCGAAGGCATGACGCCCGAATTCGTCGCCTACCTCCGGCGTTTCATCCGGTGGCGCGAGCAAGAATATTTCACCACGTCGAAACCTCCTCGCCACTGGTACCTTTTTTCCACCTCGCTTCAGCAGCAATTCGGTCCGTTGACGACGCAGGAGGTCCGGCTGGCGCTGGCTCGGGGCGATCACGCCGGGGTCGATCTCATCTGGATGCCGGCGGAAGGGCAATGGTCGCCCTTCGATCACCACAAGTTCACGGAACTTTCCGCGGCCTCCGAGAAAGCGGACGCGGAAGCGGCGGCCGAATCAGTCAAGGCTTCGCTCCCGCGAGCAGGCGATGAGGATGCGCCGGCCGAGGCAACGGTACTCGGAGCCCAGGTCGCGGCGGCGCGCCGCAGGAAACTCCTCGTGGCCGCCTCAATCCTGCTGCTCCTGGCCGCGCTCGCTTTCGGATTCCAGCGGTCCGGCGGTCTCGGTCTCCTGAATTATGACGCCGCCAAGCTCTATAAGGAAGCTGTCCGGTACCGGAACGAGTCGAACTATTATCTCGCGGCGGACAAGTTCAAGGAGATCATCCGCGACCATGCCGGTTCCTCCTGGGCCGCTCGTTCGAAGGCGCAGCTCGATCTCTGTCTCGTCGAGGTTCGCCGCAGCGAGGACCGAAAGAAAGCGGAGCGCCAGCTCCAGTTGCTCCAGAAGATTCCCGCCGAGAAGCAACGCCATCCGTATGTGCTGAATAATTTCGGGGACTGTTATTTTCGGATGGGTGACTACACGAAAGCCCGCGAATATTTTCTTCGCGCGCTGGAAACCGATAAGACGCTCGACAAGACGCGGTATAATCTCGCCACCACATACCTTCGTCTGGGAGATTTCGAGGTCGCGGAAAAGACGTTCGCGGAGGTGGGAGGCCGCATCGCGGAATTGCCGGAGTATCATTTCAACCGCGGCCTCGCGGTCTTAGCGCGCGGCCGCCGCGCCGACGCGCTTCAGCTGATGGACAACGCCCTGCGAATGGATCCGCAGAACGAAGTCCTCAAGTCGCAGATCGACGCCGTCATGAACCGGGGGATTTGAGATGGCGCGCTCCGCCGCAAGGACCGGCCAAGTCGCGATCCGGCGCCGCTCGAAGATCGCGCCCATAATCGCCGGAGCCGTGCTGCTCATGGCCGGAGTCGCCGCCGGCCTGCTTTCGTTCACTTATGTCGACGATGCACTTCCCGAGAGAGCCCTCGTGGACTACGCGCTGCCGACGTTCGCGGATACCCTGCAGGGTGTCGACATCGGGCTGCAGGGACTGGAGCACGAGATCTTCATCGAGGAAGCGACGAATATCGATGTCATCCGGCAGCAGCTGAACACCCGGGCGGCGGATCCGACCGATATAGATCCGCCTCCGCCCGGGGTTTTCCTCATCGATGATTTTGACAAGGACGGCGTGACGGAACGCGAATGGATCTGCCCGGTCGGGGGCTGGGTGAGCGACCCGACCGATCCGACGATCCGCTGCATCGAAGCCTATGATCCGCTGATCCGCTACGGCAGCAAAGGGTACTCCCTGAAACTCTGGTACGATCTCGAATCGCCCAATCCGACTTTCGGCGGGCTCTGGATGCAATTGCGCTATGGTTCGTCAGCGACCATGGATCTCTCCTCCTACAAGAATCTCGTGCTCCTTATAAAAGGCACATCGACACCGCTCGGATTCACGACCCGGTTGAAACTGGAGATCAAGAACAAGGAAGAGGCCTCCACAGTCGTTCTCGACAACATCACGCAACAGTGGAAGAAATTCGAGATCCCCCTGTCGACGTTCAGGGATATTTCCGACTGGTCGCGAATGACGGAGCTCGTCATCGTCCTGGAGCCGGACACGATCACGGACCGGGAGGGGATCATCTACATCGACGAGGTGCAGGTGGTGAAGTAATATTTCGCCATGCTGATATCCGTCATGATCGCTCCCGCCGTCCTGATTTCCGCGGCCGGTCTTCTCATCCTGGGCGTCAGCAATCGTTACGGCCGCATCAACGACAGGATCAGGAATTTCAACGAGCTCCTGCCCGACGCGACCAGCGCTCAGGCGGAGGCTCTGCGGGAGGACCGCGCGCTCATGCTTGAACGAGCCCGGCGCTCCTGGCTGGCCTTGACTCTCCTGCACGGCGCCGTCCTCTCCTTCGTCGCGGAATCGTTCCTGCTGGGCGTCGGAGCCGCGTTGTCCCTGCCGCTGGCTCCGCTGGGCGACATTGTCCTTGTGCTCGGCGTGGTGCTCTTCGGCGCCGCATCGATCGCGCTCGTGACCGAAGCGACCATCGCCTTCGAATCGACCCGGCGGGAAATCATCCGCACGGACAATCAGATCAAGGCGCGCCTGACTTCGAATTGATGCGAAGCGGATTCCCGAGCACGTCCTCGTAGATGCCGGAAAGCTGTTCCACCACGCGGTGAATGGAAAATTCCTCCGCTCGCGCCGCTCCTTTTTCCGCCCGGGCCCGCATGGCCTCCCTGTTTCCGAGCAGGGCTCCCAGGGCGCCGCAGAAATCTTCCTCTCGAACGAGCATCGCCGCTTCGCCGGGTCCCGAGATTTCGCGAGCGCCGGGTGTGTCCGTGGAAAGCACCGGAAGGCCCGCCTGCCAGGCTTCCAGCATGACGTTGGGAAACCCCTCCTCTTTGGAAGGAATGACGAGAATGTCGAAGTGCGCGAGCAGATTCCTCGCGTTGAGGATATTTCCGGGCGCGAACAGGGAGGCTTCCACACCCAATTCGCGGGCCAGAGCTTCGATGGCTGCCCGCTCGGGTCCCTCCCCTAGCAGCGTCAGCGAAGCGTCCGCACCGTTTTTTCGCGCATGCGCGAGAGCGCGGACGGACAGGGAGATGTTCTTCTCGGATCGGAGATGACCGAGGGTAATGATTCTCGGGCGAGGGAGCGCGGGCCAGTTTTCGGGCCAGGGCAGGGGAGGATCCGCCGGCGCGATCCCTCCGTGCAGCACGCGGATCCTGTCCGCGGGAATCCTGTCGCGCGCGATGAGGATGTCACGCACGGGCGAGGAGACGGCGAGGACAAGGCTGGCAGAGGAGAGCATGAAGCGGTTGACGGATGCCTTCCATCCGGGACGGAGTATGTCGAGGCCCCGCTCGGATGCGATCCAGGGCACTCTTCTGCGGCGGGCGAGC
Organism: uncultured bacterium; assembly: GCA_964499705.1. Taxonomy (GTDB): domain Bacteria; phylum UBA8481; class UBA8481; order UBA8481; family UBA8481; genus JBBTKW01. The sequence goes on from CAZCME010000001.1 coordinate 471,044, forward strand.
TGAGCGGCGATCCAGTTCCCGCGCAGCAGGAAGGAGTGAATCAGGTGCGGCCGGAGGTGGCCGGCATAGGAATAAAGATCAGCCAGCCGGAGCGGATTGGAGCCAAATCGGAATTCCTCCGCCGCCAGTCCCTGCTCATGGAAGGAGCGGATGAGATCCTGCGTTCCGAATGTCGTGGCCAGGGAAAAACGAAACCGGTCCTTCGGCATGAAGCGCGCCAGGAGAGCCATGTTGCGTTCCGCTCCGCCCAGCTTGGAGTCGGGAGTCACGATGAGGATACGCCTGGGTTCCATTGTATGCATACGATTGCGCTCCCGCATGGCGGGGCTCGCGGTGGATATTATCGGGTAAAAGAATCTTGACTACATCAATTGCATTGTTACGATGATCGCATGACACCTGTTGCGATTCTTGATTACCTGATCCTCATAGTTCACGTCATTGTGTGCGTGCTTCTCATCGGCATCGTGCTCATTCAAGGCGGTAAGGGCGCGTCCATGTCGGCTTCTCTGGGAATGGGCGCCGCTTCGACCGCGTTCGGAGCGCGCACGGACACGTTCATGACGAAACTTACGAGCGGCGCGGCGATCACGTTCGTGGTGACATCTCTGGCGCTGACGTTTCTGAGCTCGAAGACCGGTTCGCTGTCGCAACAGATCACGGCGGAGCCGGTGCCGTCCGCCGCTGCCGGCGCGCAACAGTCGGCGACGACGACCGCCCCGGAAACGGCGATAGCACCTGCTGGAACTTCGGAGGCCGCTTCGTCCGCATCGGAAACAGCCGCAGAAAATTGATCTTGAACTATCGCGCCTTAATCACCGCATAGGACACCATGGCTAAATTCGGCAAGCTCGCGATTGACTTCGGGTCCAGCGCGATCAAGTTCATTCAGATCGGCGGCAAGCCGGATGCTCCGAAAATCGAGAAGATCGACAGGGCTGTCATCACGGCGGCCGCCGGAGAAAACGCCGATGTTTTTCCCAAGCAGGCCGTTTCCGCGGCGCTGAAAGAACTTATCGCTCGCAATAAACTCGGCAAGACGAAGAAAGTCGCCATCACGATTCCGGGACAGGCCGCCATCATCAGGACGGTCAAGATCCAGGAAGCGCCACCCGAGCGCATTGCTCAGATTGTCCGGTATGAAGCGGAACCGCTCGTGCCTTTCCCGCTCGACGAATGCGCCTTCGGTTACAAGGTCATTCAGCATGTCAAGGGTGAAGGCGGCGCGGCCGGCTCGATGAAGGTTCTTCTCATCGCCGTCAAGAACGAGCGCATCAATGATTACGTCGAAGTATTGCGCGAAAACAACATCATTCCCGAACTGATCGAAGTGGCGCCTTATTCGAGCGCGAACGCATTCAAATCGGTTAATGCGACGGAAACGGACGCGGTCGCCCTCGTGGATTTCGGTCACGGAACAACGGATATATCCGTCATACGTAACGGCGAGATGGAATTCACGCGAGCCGCCACGGTTGCGGGGGTTTCGTTCACGCAGGCTCTTCAGTCGAAGCTGAATGTTTCACTCGATGAAGCGGAACGATTAAAGAGGACGAAGGTGAGAATCAGCACCGCGGCTCCGCAACGAGGAGCGCGAGGGCCTCAGGCCCGGCCTGGAATTCCAGCACCGGCCGGAGGGCCCCCCGCCCCGGCTGGACCTCCGGGTGCGCCACCACGTCCGATGGGGCCGGGTGGACCTCCATCTGCCGGCGGACCCGGTGGACCTCCGCCCATGCCGGCCGGACCCGGTGGACCTCCGCCCATGCCGGCCGGACCCGGTGGACCTCCGCCCATG
>CAZCME010000001.1:472938-507892 GCA_964499705.1 uncultured bacterium
GAGCACCACCTCCGCCTGCCGGCCCGCCGCCCGCCGGTGGACCGCCGAAGCCGCCCGGCCCTGGAGCGCCACCAGCACCAAGCGGACTGATGGGCGCGAAGCCGCCTGGACCACCTCCCGCACCCGGCGGATTAATGGGCGCGAAGCCGCCTGGGGCCCCTCCTGCACCCGGCGGATTGATGGGCGCAAAGCCGCCTGGACCACCTCCCGCACCCGGTGGACTAATGGGTGCGAAGCCGCCCGGTGCCCCTCCGGCAGCCGGTGGACTGATGGGCGCGAAGCCGCCCGGTGCCCCGCCCGCACCCGGTGGACTAATGGGTGCGAAGCCGCCTGCTCCGCCATCCCCGCCGCCACCACCTCCTCCACCATCCGGTGGTCAGGAGCCCAGTGCGGATCCGGGAGCTTCTGCAGGCGCGGAGGAGATGAGCACCATTGTTCAGCCACTGGCGGAGCGCATGCTCGCGGAAATCCGTCGTTCGCTCGAATACTTCTCATCCCAGGAAGATGGTGTACCTGTGACGAGAATGTACATCACCGGTTCCGGCGCCAAGCTTTCCGGCCTCAAGGAGTTTCTGAGCGCGCGATTGAATCTGGAGATTGTCGAGCTGGATGCGTTCGGTATCGCGAAGTTGCCGTCGACGGGCGTGGAGGATCCATCCGCTTATCAGACGGTATATGGATTGGCGGTGCGGCTGCTCTCGCCCGCGGATGCGACCCTCAATCTGCTGCCCAGCAATCTGCTCGCGAGCCTCGCCGGCGAAGCCAAGAAAATCTGGGCGAAGTATGCGTCTATTCTCGGAATCGTGCTCATAGCCGAAGCGGGAGGATGGTGCTGGCTTAAATACGATCATCGAAAAACCAATGTGGAATTTCTCCGCGCGGAATACGAAGGCCCCGTCAAGCTCGGCACCAAGCCATTCACGATCGACGACAAGCCGGTCCTGCATAAGGAAGTGCTCGAACGCATCGCCGAGGTTCAGAAGCGCCGCGATCAGCTGGATGTCCGCTTCCAGGCCATTCACGAACTGGAGGTCACCAAGTACGATTGGATCGCGATCCTCCACGGGATCCAGCGCGTGATACCGGATAAGGCGTGGATCGCGGACGCCGGATTCAGCCTCGGCTCCAGCGGCCTTGCTCTCAACATGAGGACGACTGAGGAGGACAATCCCCGGGTCATGTACAACAGCATCAACAACTCCCCCTTCCTCGAATGGGGCGGCGGCGGCATCAGCGTCAACCAGGTCGAGGAGCGTGGCCAGAAGATCTGGCAATGGTCCGTTCCCTTGAAGTTCAAGTTCCGTCCGGCGGGCGCCGCCGACGTCGATGAAAATGGCCAGCCGATCCACGCTTCGTTGCCCACGATCGAGAAGGAGGAGTAGCGATGAACAAGAACATCGTGTACGTCACGCTCCTCCTGGGCCTCGGCGGATACTTCGCCTACGACACGTATTATCCGGAGTATGTTAAATGGGAATCGGAGATCGAGGAGCTTCAGAAGAAGATCGATACAGCCAAGCAGAATGCTCCGAAGCTTGCGGACCTCCGGAAGGACGAGCAGCAGCTCAAGTCCCGCCTGCGCGCTTCTCTGGCGCAATTGCCTTCAGGGGCGGAGCTGACCGACCTGATGGTCATGGTCATGCCGCTCCTCGAGGAATGCGGCATATCCTCGTCGCGCATCACGCAGAAGAGCGTGGACAATCCCCAGTTGCAGCAGGTGTATCGCGTTCATCCGATCAAGATCAGCGGCATCAAGGATCTGTCCATGCAGACCATCATAGAAGTGATGCACAAGATTCGGGAGTTCAAGCGTATCATTAATGCCAAGAGCGTCCGGATGCAGCGGACCGGGCCCGACCGCTACACGCTGGATATGGACCTCGAAACGTATTCGTATATCGAGACGGAAGGCGAGGATCTGGGCCTCGAAGAGGAGCCCGTTCCCGAGGAAACGCCCGCGACCCCGGCGGCTGAGACGACGCCCGCGGAGACGGAAAGCAGCGGCGAAACACAGGCCGCGGCGCCGGTGACCACCGAGGACACGCAGACCGCCGACGCGGAAAATGCGACCGAAACGGAGCAGGCCGGAGCGCCGTCGGACACGGGCGCCACGGCCGAAGGAGCGCGCTGATGGCGATCGCGATGCCGAAGGTCGATCCGATGAAGTCGGGATTCGTGGTGCTCCTGCTGGCTGACCTGGCTCTGGGATATCCGGTGTATGAAACATTCTCCGCGGATCCGAAAAGCGAAATGAAACCGGTCACGGTCCAGGCCAAGCCTATCCAGCTCCCCGGCGGATCCGATGCGGATACGGAACAGATGAAGACGGGATTTCCGCCACGGGAACTGCTCGGTTGGGATCCCTTCAAGATTCCCAAGGGAGTCGGACCGATTGTGGAAGGAGAATCGGAAGGCCAGGCCGTGGTTTCGACCGGACAACCCGTCCAGACGGATAACATCCGGCTCCACGGCATCATTAACTTCAACGGGCAGTATCGCGCGCTCGTTTCGGTCGGTGGTGGAGCATCCACAATTGCTCCGCAACAGGGCGGCCAGGGACAAGGCCAGGGCGCGGCGGGGGCCTCGACCGCATCGAGCCTGAATCCTCCGGAGGAAGTTCGCAAGGGGATGATCCTGCCGGGCACGAGCGACATCAAGGCGGAGGACATCCGTCGTGACGGAATGCTCCTGACGCAACCGGGATCGCTGCCGACATTCCTGCCTCTGACCGTGCCTGGATTATCTTCACCGAAGCCGTGGTTTCGCGCCGATGACGCCTTTTCCATTCGAGGCAGGCTCGAGCTGAACCGATAAGTGAGAAACTTGGAAATTTTCGTGGGATCGAACATTGAAACCCCGTATGATCCTGCGTCGGCCGGCGCCCTTGGTGACGTCGGCTTCTCGAATCCATTGAGGTGATCGCGCGTGCGTGAATATTCCGGAGGGGTAAAATCTTGATCGGTCTGCGCATGCGCTTGCGCGCGTCATCCTCGCCCTTTATCCGGCTTGTACCCGTGTTCTCGACATTGATCGTGCTCCTGGCGATGCTTCATGCGCCTGTCCAATCCCAGCAGCTCATCATCGAAGCTGGACCGGTTGCTTCCTTCGAAATCACGGCTCCGTCGATCGCGCGCGTCGGCGAGCGGATCGCGATCCGCGTCACGGCCCGGGACGCGGCCGGAAATATCGCGCGCACTTACGATAAATCCGGCGGCTCCGTCAATCTCAGCACGACTCCCGCGCCCTCGGGCGGTGAAGCCGTCGAGCCGAATCGTTTTGCGGCCTCCGCGTTTCGCGATGGAGTCCTGGACGCGACGGTCACGCTCATGCGCGCCGGGACATACGAGCTCCTTGTGGAGGATCCCGCCGCGCGCGTGTCCGCGAGGACGGGCCGGATCGACGTCAAGCCCGGCGAAGTCGCCTCCATCAGGGTGATGCCTCCGCAGGAAGCGCGCGTCGGCGAGGCATTCGACGTCGCCATCGAGCTGTATGATCGCTACGGAAATTCGGTCTCGGACTACGACCGATCCGGATCGGAAGTGAGAATCAAACAGGGACTGGCCGGCAGCGTCGGGCGCTTCGAGCCCGCATCGGTATCTCCGTCGCTCTTCTCGCAGGGGCGAGCGACCGTTCGCGTGCGGTATTCCCAGGCTGAAAACGCGGTGATCCTTGTCGAGGCGGGGACGGCGCGCGGCGTGTCGAGCCCGGTCAATGTGCGCGCCGGAGAACTGGATCGCTTCATCGTGACGCTTCCCGCACGGAAGGTGATCGCGGGGGAACCTTTCGGGATTGTCGTCGAGGCGCGCGACGCGGGCGGCAACACGATCACCGATTATAACCGTGTCGGCGGCGTCGTTTCGCTCCGGTCGACCGGCACCGGCAATATCGAACCTTCCTCCTTGCCGCCCACTGCGTTTTCGTCGGGCATCGCCATGGTGAACGTGCGGTATAACATCACGGAGAAGATCGGGCTGATCGCGGAGGATCAGACGGGATCCAAGCGCGGCGAGAGCAGCGAGAAACTGGAAGTGGTCGGAGGCCGGCTCGGCCGGATCGAGATCGTTCCGGCGGAGAACGCCCGAGCCGGCGCGCCCCTGGCGGTGCAGGTTCTCGGCTATGACATCTTCGGCAATTTCATCCGCGACTACTCGGAACGGCACATGCGCATCATCGTTTCTTCCGCCGATGCCGCGCCGCTCGAAGCTCCCGTCGTCACCTCCTCATCCTTTCGAACCGGAGTCGCCATGATCACCGTGACGCCCGTCAAGGCGGGCATGCTCATCATCCAAGCGGTCGACGATGTTTCGGGCGCCGGCGGCCGGTCCGTTCCGGTGAGAGTCAAGTCCGGCGTCGTCGCGTCCTTCTCGATCCGTACGCCGCTGGCCGCCGTGGCTCACGAGCCTTTCGATGTGGAGGTGACGGCGCTCGACAGGTTCGGCAATGTCATCGATGATTACAACCGTGTCGGGGCCGGGGTCGTCGTGGACCGGCCGGGCCAGGGTGAAGTGTCGCCCGTATCGATTCCGCCGTCCGCTTTCGTGGACGGGACCGCGCGCGTGAACCTGACATACAACACGGCGGAAGAGATCACGCTTTCGATGACCGAGCAGGGCGGCACGGCGCGCGGCAAAAGCAATCCGCTCGTCGTGACGCATTCGGCTCCGAAGCGCTTCATCGTCAAGTCCGGCACGCATGCCGCCGCGGGAGATCCGTTCCGCGTGACGATCACGGCGGTGGACGATTTCGGCAATCCCGTCTCCACCTATTCCGCGCTCAATCGCACCGTGTCGTTGTACCTGGAAAACGGCGATCCGGTCGCACCGCCGGTCTTTTCGTCCGCGACGTTCCGGCGCGGAATCGCGGAACTGGACGCGGTGTTTTTTCGAACGGGCGACGCGGTACTTGTCGCCGAGGAACTGGGCGGCGCCGTTTCTGGAAAGTCGGGCGTCGTGCGCGTGCTGCCCGGCCGCCCCTCCCAACTGATCGTGGCGGCCCCTGCTTCCGTCGAAGCGGGATCGCCCCTGGCCATCCGCATCGAGGTCAAGGACCGGCTCGGCAACCGCATTCGCGATTACTCGCCTGCGGCGGCGTCGCTGACGCTCAAGATCGTCTCCCCGAACGGCGAAGTGCTTCCCAATTATGTCTCGCTCGGCGACATATCGAGAATGGTATTCCGCGAAGGGGTAGCGGAACTCTCCGTGCTGCCCCGGCAGGTGGGAGCGATCGTGTTTGAAGTGGGCGACGAGATGATGAATATCGCGGGGCGGTCCCAGCCGGTGCGCGTCACATCCGGTCCCGTGGATCACTTCAAGGTGGAGAGCCTGTCGCAGGGATCTCTGCGCGCGGGCGAACCTCTGAAACTGCGAGTCACGGCTCTCGATGCGTTCGGCAATCTGGTGACGCAGTACGGCCGGGATGGAAGCGGAGCGCGGCTGATGGCGCAGACGAAGTCGGGCGCAGGAATGGTGCCCGCGTCAGGAGTGTTCGTGCCCTCGACGATCCGGGGCGAAGCGTTCCATGAGGGTGTCGCGGAGATCTACGCGCTGTACGACAAGGCGGAAGCGGTCGACGTGCTCGTCGATCGGCTCGCGTCTGGCGCGACGGTCCGGCCTGAAGTCGTGGCCGCGGCGGCCACCGTGCGCGCCGGCGGCACGCTCATTTCCATCATCGGCAATTCTCCGCTCGCCATGGGCGACGCCCGTCGCCTGACGGAATCGCTCCTGGAGATGATGATCCCGGGCGCGATCCTCTCTTCCAAGGGAGTCGGCGTGTCGCGGCAGAGCGGCATCGTTTCGCTCGTCACGCTGTCCCAGACGGACGAAGGTGTCCGCGTGCTCATTCACGCCATGGGACCCGCGGTCATGCGCGCGGGCACGGATGCGAACCGCGTCGTCATCGATGTGGATCCGGTGATCGCGGGGTCATCGAGCCGCCAGCCGGTCCTGGTTCCCGCCGAGGCATCCGGTTCGCCGCCGATCCGCCGGGATATCCCCACACTTCCCGCGCAGAACGCGGCTCCGGTGGCTCCGGTCGCTCCCGCCGCGAGCGCATCCCGCATGACGGATGTGGACCGGCTCGTCCGGGAGAATCGTTTCCCGGAGGCGCTTACGGTCGTGGACGAGCTGATCAGCGGAAATCCGAGCGACGCTTCGCTCCGTAATCTCCGTCGTCGTCTCGAAACGCTCACGAACATCATGAAGCAGCCTGCCGCTTCGGCGGCGCCGTCGCAGTCCATGTCGACCTCGACGAATCCCATGATGCCCGTGACCCCGATGGTGACAATGCCTCCTTCGCCCGAGGTGCCGGTACTCCCGATGATGCCGCAAAATCAATCTTTACAACCGCCTTCGCAGGCGATACAAATCCCAGACAAGTCTGTTCCAGCGGTTGTTCCGTCGCCCGTTCCGCCCGTCGCACCAACACCTCTTCCGGGCAAGCCTGAGGCTTCGGAGGACATGGTCGCGATGGAAGCGGCCGTTCGCGCCGGAAAGTATCGTGAGGCATTGACGATATTGGACCGGCACATCGCGGCCAATCCGCAGGATTCCACCGCGGCAAGAATGAGAATACGAATTGAACAGATGATCAAAATATTGGACGGACAACAGTGATAAAAAGCGGCAAGCGCAAGTCATTCTTCATCCTTCACACTTCCACCTTCATCCTTGCCTTATTGTGCCTGGGATTTTTCAGCGGGGACGCTCAGTCCCAGACGGCTCAGCAGGCCCAGGCGAATCCCGCCCTGGAACAGGCCGCTCTTTATTTCGCGCTCGGTTCCTTCGACGCGGCCGAAGCGGAAGTGCGGCGTTTTCTCTCGATGTATCCGGATCATGCGAGAAAAGGGGAGGCGATCAGCCTGCTGGCGGAGATCCGGATCGAGAAGGAGCGATCGAGAATCACGGCCACCGCTCCTGACGTCTCAGGCTCCAGGGAAAATGTCCAGCCCGACAGGAACACAGGCGGCGCCACGCCGAAGGTTCTCGATCCCGCGATCCTTTCGTCTCCGCGCACCGAAGCTCCGGTCAAGTGGGAGAAGCAATTCCCGGGCGAACCATCGCAATTCCGGAAGGATGGCATCTATGCCGTCACGGCGAATGGCGAGGGACCTCGCTCCACCATTCGCATTCTCTTCTCCGGCACCGGCGATGTTTCGTTCAGGCGGACCGGCTCGTCGCTGCTGATCGAGGTGGCCGGAGTCGCCGATGCGTTGCCGCGCGGCAATATCGACCTGCCGGGCGGAGGCGCGACGCGGATCCGCCACGTGCAGGCGTCCACGGAACCTCTGGTGTCGAGAATCTCGATCGACCTGAAGAGCGCGGAAGTGAAGGCGACGGTCACGCCGGCGGGTGAGGAGATCGTCGTCGAGATCGAGGATATCTCCAGCTCGACCGATCAGGCCGCGCCCCAGGGCGGGCTTTATCGGTCGCCGATTCCGTCGGATCGATACCGCGTCGACATCCTCGGCGGCAACTTCCAGCGAGCGCTCGTCGCGGACGGCTTGACGGAAGCCCTCGTCGTCAAGGTCGTGGATCGCTCCACCAACGCGCCCGTCGCGAACGCGACCGTGGAATTCTTCACGGTCAACGAGGGGATGAAACTTTCGGACAAGTCCATGATGACCGGCCCCGCGGGTTCTGCTTCGACGAGGGTGACCCTGGACCAGGTCGCGGGCCGCAAGATCGTGACCGCGCGTGTCATGGGAACGCCCGCCGAAGTTTCGTTCGAATTGTACGCATTGCCCCGGCCTCCGGACTCGATCCGGAAGGTATCCGGAGAAGACGCCAAGGTGAGGACGCGCCAGACCGTGGCGACGCCGCTTGTAGCCGTGGTGCAGGACATCTATGGAAATCCGGTGCCGGGCGTGGCCGTGGAGTGGGATTACATTTCCGGCGGCGGCAAGATCGACGCGGACGTCGAGGCGCTGGGATCGCAGACGAAGATCGAGACCGACAAGGACGGCCGCGTCACGCTGAGGCAGTGGACGACGGGCGCGCAGGCGGGGGAACACAGGATCCAGGCGTCGTTCACGTCGGGCGAGATCACGAAGTACGCTCAATTCTCGATCAACGTTGATCCCCAGCTTGTCTCCATGGACTTCTACCAGACTTCCGTGCCCGAGATACTCCGGTTCCTCGGTCGGATCGCGAACTGGAACCTCGTTCTCTCCGACGGCGTCTCCAAGTTGATCGAGGCCGACGCCATGATCACGGTCCATCTCGAGAATGTGCCGATCGACGACGCGCTCGACAAGATCCTCGCGACGAAGAAGCTGGCGCGGATCGAGGAACCGGACGGATCGATCAAGATCATGACCTTCATCGAGGCGCAGACGCGGGGCCAGTCGGTCATCACGGACCCGTCCCAGCTCGATGTGCTCCCGCAGGACATGGTGCGGACCGTCGTCCTCAACATCGCCCCGCGTTCAGACTTCGGAGCGACGGTGGGATCGATCCAGCCCCTGATGACGGAGCAGGGCAAGATCATCTCCGACCCGGCGAGCCGCAAGGTGGTCGTGACGGATTATGTTTCCGTGATTCGCCGCATCCGAGACATTCTTGTCGAGTTCGAGAAGGCGGAAGACCGGCGGATCCTGACGTTTGAGAATCTCAATTTCGAGGCGGAGCAGCTCAAGGCGTTCATGACGCAGCAGCTCCCCCCCGAAGTGAAGACGCTCTACATGGGCCGCACCGCCGTGCTCCTGGGTCCGACCACGGCGATCGACCGTATCGAGAATATCCTGCGCGCTCTCGATACGAACGAAGGCATCATCCGCCCGGGCGACGAAGTGCAGGGCAAGCAATTCGAGATCATCCCGCTCCGGTCGCAGAAAGCGACGGAGCTCGCCGGGATTCTCCTGTCCGTCTTCACGACGAACCAGCGCGCCCAGCAGCTTCTCTCCAGCGTGAACGTGAACGTCCGCGAGGAGCGAGTGACGAACACGACGACGACGGCCGGCACGACGGGCCAGGCGGCGCAGACAACGCAGACGGCGGCCGAACCTCGAAGCGCCGCGTCGCAGGCGACGAACCTGCTCGGTAAAGCGTTCCAGCAGATCCAGGAGGAAGTGCGGATCGTCGCGGAGCCGCGCACGAATTCGCTGATTCTGTATGGACTGGCGAGCGATCTGGCGATCGTCAAGCAGGTCATCCAGCGCCTCGATTCGATCGATCTCGCGACCGAGGAACTTTCCCGCGACAAGGTCAAGATCATTCAGCTCCAGTTCCGCAGTTCCGCCGAGGTACTGACGGCTCTGCGGCAGATCATGAATCTCGAAGGCACGGCCACGACGGATGTAAATCCGGCCATGGGATGGTGGAATTATTGGTACACGGGAGGCGTTACAACAACATCGGTGGGCGCGTCCAACACGGCTACTCAACTCGGAGTGGCAGGAACATTCACGGAGACGCAGCCGCTTCCCTTGAAAATATTCGATATTGCCGATCCGAATCTCATCATCATCGTGGGCGGCGATTCCAAGCAGCGACTGCTGGCGACGACCCTGATCGACGATCTCGACCAGGCTGTGACGAGGACGGGAAATTATCTCCAGCTGTATTCCATGAACCACGTCCTTCCCAGCGAATTCAACAAGCTGCTGGAGAAGACGGTCATCAACGACGTGGGAATGAACGATGCCGACTTCTATCTCTGGTGGTATTTCGGCCGCGCGCGGAGAACATCCGAAGTGCGGCGCATACCGATCGACGCCTCCAAGCTGCTCCTCGTCTGGGCGCGCCGTGAAGTGCATCAGCAGATTTCCGATCTCCGGGACAAGATCGACAACGAGAATTACGCGAAGATCTCCGACATGGTCGTGAAAGGCTATTCGGTCAAGCACGCGGATGTGTACACCGTCGCCCAGATTCTGACGCGGAATACGTTGAATCAGAGCGAGGACATCACCGACGAATTTCTCTTCGTCGACAAGCTCGACAGCCGCATCGTCGTTTGGGCGCGCGAGGGCAGCCACGCCAAGATCGAGAAGATGCTGCCGCAGGTCGACCGCCCCGAGCTCCGCTTCGACCCGCTTCTGAAATACGAGATCTACGAGTTCCAGAACATCTCGGTCGCGGAGGTCATCGGCGTGACGACGGCGGCGGAGCGGGACATCGTCCAGGACGCCGCGGGCTTCGGGCAGGCGGCCGCCACGACCGTCACTTCGAAGACCATCCTGCAACTCATCGCGGAGCCGCTGGGAACGGATCCTGGCCGCGGCATCTATCCGTCGATCACGGGCAATTTCATCCTGGTCTGGGGCCCGAACGGGCCGGTGGACAGGTCGATCGAGTTTGCCAAGCAGATCGACCGCCGTTGGGAGAAGACAAAGATCGTCGTGAAGACGTACGAGATCAAGTACGGCGATCCGAAGACCGTAGCCAATTTCATCAACGCATCGATCTTCTCGGCCGCGACAGGCGGGGCCGCTGCGGCGGGCGCGGGTCAGGCCGCGGCTCCACCTTCCACCGAATTTCTTGTTCATGATGCGGCATCGCCGAAAAGGCTCCATATCTGGGCGCTTCCGGCTACTCATGATCGGATCAGGGGATACCTCTCCACGATCGATACCACGGCCTTCAGCTTCTCGAACTTCAAGATCTTCCGCGTCCCGGGCCTCTCGCCGAACGCCGCGGAGGAGATCATCAAGGGCGTGGCGCCCTCCGCGACGCTCTTCCAGGTCGGGGATCTCTGGATCATCATCGCCGATGTAGGTCCGCTCCAGAAGGTGGAAGAACTGATGCGGGCGATCACGAGGCCTGACACGGAGCCCATGACGATCCGCTACCTTCAGCTCTCCCGGTTGACGACGCAAGATATCGTGCCGATTCTCGGACCGCGCTTCGGCATCACGATCGGCACGGAGGAATTCTCGGGCCGGTCGATCTTCACCATCAACAATGAGGAGGAGCTGAGGCGCTACGAGTCCTTCAGGAACGCGCAGCGATCACGGTCGCCGTTGACGGTTCTCGTCATGGAACGCCACAACATGCTCATCCTGATCGGCGACGAGATCTACGTGAAGCAGTGCGAGGATTTCGTCGGCGAGGTCGAGAACTCGACATCCGGGCGGCCGCGACTCGTGAGATTGCGCTATGTGGCTCCGCTCGTCTTTGCCGCCACCCTGAAGGAAATCTACCCGAATCTTCGGACATTCGACATCGGCCGCAACGATGCGATCGTCGTGATGGAGCAGGACGATACCGGCAAGGTCAACGCGCTCCTGCATATCATCGATCGTTCGCCCCGGGAAGGGGACACGGTCCCCGTGTACGAGATCGTCCAACTGAGGAATCGCGCCGCGAACGAGGTCCAGACGGCAATCACGACACTTCTGACGAGCATCGGCACGTCGAGCGGCCGGTCCAATACGCCGCTGACTCTCTACGCGATCCAGGACGCCAATGCTCTCGTTCTGACCGGCGGCAACCAGGAAGAACGAAACCTTGCCCGCAGAATCGCCATCGACATGGATTCGGAACCGTACAGGCAGAACAACTACATCCTTCTGTACACGTTCAAATATATTCTCCCGACGGAATTCGACAATTTTCTAGTCGCGACGATTGTCGACGAGCGGACGGAGCGTATCACGACGGGAACCGCGACGGCGGAAGAGGGCCGCACGACGATCACGCAGACGATCACGAACGCGAAGCGCATCCCCATCGATTCCCTGAAGCTTTTGATGGTCCGGACGACACGCGAGATCCATCAGCAGATCAGCGACCTCATCGCGCTCGTCGATACCGCGGGCTTCGGCGAAAAGCTCGAGTTGCGGCAGAGATATTACAATGTCAAGAATGCGTCGCTGGACGTGATCGCGAACATCATTCAGCGCCAGACGCTCAATCAGCACTCCGGAATCGCGGACGAATTCGTCATCATCGACCGCCAGAACCGCCGGCTCGCCATATGGGCCCGCGAAGGCGCCCACACGAAGATCGAGCGGCTGCTGCCGGTCTACGACAAGACCGAAGTGCAGTTCGATCCCGACGATGAGTTCGATTCGTACGTTCTGCAATATGTGTCCTTGCCGATTCTCCAGCAGGGAATTCAGATCATCGAGCAGATCCAGACGATTCTGGGACCCGGGCGCGTCGTTTATTCCTCGGGCGGCGCCGCCGGCAACTTTGTCCTGATGTGGGGCAACCGCGCGGCTCTCAGTCGCGCCAAGGAGACGCTCCGCCGCCTCGACATGGCGGTGAAGGATCAGGTCGGCGGTGAATCCAACGTGCGGTTCGTGGAGATCCACAATCGGCCGGTCACGGAACTCATGGCGGAATTGAAGGGTCTCTACGGCCTCAATACCAACATGATCCCGATGAGCCGCGCCGACGGAAGCCCGAAGAACGGGCTCATGCTCTTCGTTCCTCACGCGCTCCTGGGGCCGATCCTGAAGACGATCGAGGCGCTCGATACCACCACGCCGGTCATGATCGTTCCGGTGGCGCGGCGTAGTCCCACGGATCTCGCCGATCTGTTGACGATCCAGTACCCGGAGCTCAGCATCACGGCGTTCACGACTCCAAGCGCCCTGCTGTTGCGCGGATCGGCTCGTCGGCTCGCCGATGCGAAGCGTTTGATCGAGCAGCTGGACACGACGGGTTTCATCCGCATGTTCACACTGCAGGTGGCTCCGCCCGCCGAAGTCATGGCGAGCCTGCAGCTGATGTTCCCCGGAGTGCTCTTCGTCGCGATTGCGGATAACCAGCTTGTGTACGCCAGGGCGGGCAACGAGGCGACCATGGCGCAGATCGAAAGCGCGGTGAAGGCCCTCGATGCGCTGGATGTGGAGATGATCGAGATCATGAAGGCGGACGACGACGGCATCTCCGATGTTCTCCGTCCCGCTTTCCCGTCGCTCCTCATCGAATACCAGCACCAGGGCCCCATGCACACCTACATGGTCCTGAAGGGCGCCCGCAACCTGATTGCGCAGGCCAAGGAATTGATCAAGAGGATGGAGAACATCGACGCGCACATCGTTCGCCTGGCGTATCGCACTCCCTTGGAGATCTCCAATCAGATCGCCATCATCTACCAGGATCTGTCGATCGGACTATTTCCCGTGGCGGGGATAAACGCGATCGGTTTCATCGCGACTCCCGAGAAGGCCAAGCTCGTGAAGGACCTCATCCGGACGCTGGATACGCCCGCGACAATCGCCTACTACCAGTTGAAATACATGTCCACCGCCGACCTGCTGCCGGCGATCACGGCGACGGTGACCAACGTGATCACGACCGAGATCACGTCTCCGGTTGTCTACGGAAACACCTGGATGATCTTCACCGGTGATCGCGGTCCCGTGCAGGATGCGGTGAATGTCGCGACCATGCTCGACACGGTCACGCCCACGATCATCCTCTCGCCGAAAATCCAGACGAGCGCCCAGATGACCACAACCTTGTTGGCCGCCATACCGAATCTGCGCGTTCTCGCGTTCACGGGAACGGCGGGCGGGGACTACATCCTGGTCACCGGATCGCAGTCGCTGATTCGAGAAGCGAAGAAGATCTTCGCGGAGATCGACACGGAACTCCCGACCCGGATCTTCCGCTCCTCCTATCTTCACACCCAGCCTGATCTCCTGAACGTCATCACCAGCCTCTTCCGCGATATCCGGACGATTTCGCTCGGAACGTCGGCGGGCGGCGGGTTCGAGATGGTGCTCGCAACGGGTCCGCAGTCCCGTCTGGACGAGCTGGCCCGGTTCTGGGCCACGGTGGATACCCCGGGCCGGATGGTCCCGTACTGGCCCGTGAATCGACCTCTTGCGGATCTGCTGACGCCCCTGGGCGAGCTCATGCCTCATGTCGGACGGATCGCCGTCGCCAGCGCCACCGGCATCGCGCCGGATGTCGTCATGCTCTATGGCGATGCTCCGCGTGTTGAAGAAGCGCTCGACTTCCTCCGGAAGATCGACGTCGCCGGCGATGTGAAGCTCCTCGCCTACGGTCGTCTTGCCGCCGCGGATGCCTCGGCGCTGGTGGCCGCCTATTTTCCCGCGATCACGCTCCAGTCGCTCTCCAACGGCAGCATCCTCGCGGTCGCGGGCAACAAGCAGGTGCTGCAAGCCGCGGAGAAACTTCTTTCGGAGATTGAGAATGGGCTCCACTGGCGCATCGTTCCCCTGATCCGCATGACAGCTGTACAGGCGGAGGCGCTCGTGACCGATCTCTTCGGATCCGTCCGCGTCACGCAGCTTCCCGCCGGCAACGGCGTCGTGCTCGTCGGCACCGAGGTGAACCTCGCGGAAGCCATCGATATGCTCCGGCGCATCGACCAGCGCGAAGTGACGCTCATCCCGATCAAGGAAGCCGACCTCGCGACGCTGGCCCAGGCCGCGACGGCGTTCTTCCCGGAGGCTCAGATTTCGCAGATGGCCACGATCAACTCGCTGGCGATTTCCGCCGACACGGCCATGGTCGCCGCCATCAGGAAATTCATCGAGAGCGTCGACAAGGAGCGCCACACCGCGATCCGGCCGCTGAAGTACTACGACCCGACGACATCCGGCGAGCTCGGCGAACTGACGACGACACTGCAGTCCTACCTCTCGGCTGACGGAACGATCTTTTTCGACCGGCAGTCGAACGCCTACGTGATGTCGGACGGCATCGCGAAGCTGGAGAAAGCGCTGAAAGTGCTCGACGATCTCGATCGCGCTCCCCCCCAATTCATCATCGAGGCCGTGATCGCGGAAGTGAGCATCAGCGACGCCAAGAACCTCGGCTTCTCCTGGTCATACAGGCCCGACCTGACGGCTGTCGGGCTGGCGCCTCCGGCGCTCCTGACCATCCCGGCGTCCGGCGGATCGAACGCGGACTTCGGAGGCTCGGGAACGTTCACGCTCGGACTCGCGCGCGATAATCTGCAGGCGACCCTTTCCGCGCTCCTGTCCAAAAACGACGCCCGGATCGTCGCGACGCCGAAGATCGTCACCAGAAACAACGTCACCGGCGAAGTCAGGCTCCAGCAGAGCTTCCCCGTGACGACGACGAATCCCGGCACAGCGACCACGGCGCCCTCGACCACCGTCACGTTCCAGCCCGTCCCGACGACGTTGCGGGTGACGCCGTCGTCCTCGTGGAATTCCGACGCGATCCGGATGACGGTCGCGGCCGACATCAGCGTGCCCGGCGCCGCCACGACGACGGGCGCCGTCCCGGTCTCCTCGCGGATCGTCAACACGACGGTCGACATGCGGGATGGCCAGACGCTCATCATCGGCGGGCTCATGCAGAAGAACAAGACGGAGGCCGTCTCCAAGATCCCGATTCTCGGAGACATACCAGGCATCGGAAATATCTTCAAGTCCACGACGACCGGCGAGGAGAATCGCGAGGTTCTCATCTTCCTTTCTCCGCGCGTCATCTATCCGCAGACGCACGATCTGCAGATGGAGGAAGAGCTGAATCGATACAAGTATCTTGTCAACTTCCCCGTGGACTGGTCCGGCCGCCGCTGGCTCATCAACAACCAGCAGCGCTCGCCCGGACTGCGGCAGCAGATGAACCAGGGCAGCAATTTCATCCTGCAGCCGCCGGGAACTCCCGCGCCTTCGACGCCACCGCCGCCGGCGCCCGTCGTTCCGCCCGCCGAAGGGCGATCGTCGATGGCTCCCGCGACGACGAGCATGCCGCCGTCCTACATCGCCCCGATGATTGCTCCGAGCGCACCCGCTCCGCAACCGACCTACACGCCGGCTCCTCAGCCGGTATCGGAGCCGGCCTTCCTCGGCGGCGTTACGACGACATGGAATATCAACACGGCGACGGCCGCCGAATTGAAGATGATTCCCGACATGCCGCCGCACGTGGCTCAACTGATCGTCGCCTACCGCAATGCGAATGGTTCGTTCCAGACGTTGAACGATCTTCTGAATGTCCCGGGGATGACACCGGACATACTCGAACGATCCCGCAAATACCTGCGGATGACTTCCGAGACGACGATGGTCGCGCCGACACCGCCCGCGGCGAACATGCCGCCCGCGCCCATGACGATCACGCCCATGGCCTCATCGAACCTGGTGAACATCAACACGGCCGGCGTGGCGGAGCTGATGACGCTGCCGGGACTGACCGAAGCGAACGCGCGGATGATACTCGCCTATCGCGGCACGTACGGTTCATTCTCCACGCCCGATCAATTGATCGACGTCCCGGGCATCACGCCGACGATGTATGGCGCCATCCGCGACAGGGTGACCGTGTCCAGCGCTCCGCCGCCGTCCTATGCGCCCCAGCCGTCCTACACGCCCCAGCCATCCGCGATGCCGAGCGCCTATTCGCAACCGATGTCCGGACCCGTCAACATCAACACCGCCGACGAAGTGGCGCTCATGCAGATCGGATTTTCGGAGCAGAACGCGAAGTTGATCGTCGCATGGAGAAGCAGCTACGGATTCTTCACTTCGATCGACGAGCTTCTCGATGTTCCATCGATCACGAGCGACATACTCGATCCGATCCGGCCCTGGCTGACGATCGGCGGAGGTTCCGCTCCCGCGGCGCCGGCGCCCGCGCCTTCCTCCTACACGCCGCCCGCTCCGAGCGGAAACCTGGTGAACGTTAACACGGCGGACGAAGTGACGCTCATGCAGCTGGGATTATCCGAGCAGAATGCGAAGCTGATCGTGGCATGGAGGAACAGTTACGGCCCGTTCAATACCCTGGAGGAATTGCTGGACGTGCCGTCGATAACGCAGGAAATATTCGACCGGGTCCGGAACCGCCTGACTCTCCGGTAACACATCATCCGCATCCGGCAATCGCCGAATCTCATCCCGTTCATTCAGGTCTTCAAGAATCCGGCGGAAATATAATCCTGCGGCGGAGTGGATTTGCCTTCGTTCGTCGGCATCCTGCCTCCTCGCTTCGGCCCGGGGCGAACGCTTCTCGCGGCATCCTGCCGCTCGGTCCCCGCAGGGGACACGGCGTACGCCCTTCAAATCCACGAGACCCGACAAAGAGAAAAGGCCCCCGCTTCGCAGGGGCCTTTTTTCTCTGCAGCGGAGTGGATTTGAACCACCACGGTATTGCTACCGCCAGCCCCTCAAGCTGGTGCGTCTGCCAGTTCCGCCACCGCTGCGTTTGAGGAATGGGACGCTAACAATACTTCACGAAAAATTATCCCACAATATCTAATCGCATGCGCGTTTCTACTTCTGCCGGGGACGAGAATACAGCTATTTCACTTGCCAAGAATTGGCCCATATGAGATGCTCTATTCCTTCTTTGTGGGCAAATTCACAAGATGAGCAGAGGGCTCTGAGAGCCCTTGCAAGCACGAATTCCGGTTTTCTGGAAAAGGATGGTCCCTCATGAGTATTTCCATTGCGAAGCGCATGGCGGCCGTCGGAGCTTCTCCGACGCTGACGATAACGGCGAAGGCGAAAGCCATGCAGGCGGAGGGGAAGAATATCGTCAGCTTCGGGGCGGGCGAGCCGGATTTTGACACGCCGGAGCCGGTCAAGGCGGCATGTATCGAAGCCCTGCAGAAGGGCTTCACCAAATACACCGCGGCCGGAGGCATACCGGAGCTCCGGAAAGCCATCTCCGAAAAATTGAAGCGCGATAACGGATTGGATTACAAGCCGACCGATGTCATCGTCACCTGCGGCGCCAAGCATGCGCTCTACGCGGCGATCCTCTGCATCATCGACGACGGAGACGAGGCCATCGTACCCGTGCCGTACTGGGTGACGTATCCTGAGCAGGTGCGGATGGCCGGCGGAACGCCTGTGTTTGTCGAGACGCATGAGAAGGACGAGTTCAAGCTCCGGCCGGAAGCGATCGAGAAGGCGCTCACGCCCCGCACGCGGGCGATCATCCTGAGTTCGCCCTGCAATCCGACGGGCGCGGTCATGGGCAGGGCCGATCTGGAAGCCATCGCGGCGCTGGCGCGGGATCGCGGCATCGTCGTCATCTCCGATGAGATCTACGAGCCGATGATCTACGACGGACGAAAGCACTTCTCGATCGCGGCTCTTCCGGGAATGCGGGAACTGACGATCGTCGTGAACGGAGCATCCAAGGGATTTTCCATGACCGGCTGGCGCATCGGCTATGCGGCGGGGCCGTCGCATGTCATCACGGCGATGGAAGCTCAGGTGAGCCATTCGACATCGAACGTCACGTCCTTTGCCCAGAAGGGCGCGGTCGCCGCGTATTCCCTCGCTCCGGATGTCGTCGCCACGATGGTCAGGGCATTCGACGAAAGGCGCGTGGAGATCACAAATCTCCTGAACGACATTCCCGGTTTCCGTTGCCTGAAACCGGGCGGCGCCTTCTATGTTTTTCCGAATGTCGAGGGGACTTACGGCGAGCATGGCGGCGTTAATATCCGTTCGAGCGAGGAGTTGACAAATTATCTCCTGGAAAAAGCTCACGTCGCCGTCGTGCACGGCGAAGCCTTCGGTGCGCCCGGATTCCTCCGCCTTTCCTACGCGACGTCGATCGAGAACATCCGCGAGGGCGTCAAGCGCATCAAGGCCGCGCTGTGAAGCGCGCTTGCGGCCGCTGCATGCAGGGGGTACCGAAGCAACCTTCCTCGGAGGCCGCTCCGTGATCTCACCCTGGTGGGGCATACTTTGTCTCGTGATCGTCGCGCTCCTTGTGGGTGCCGCGGCCATCCTGATCGGGAAACTTTTCCGTCCCCGCCATGCTACCGATGTTAAGCTCGAACCCTACGAATGCGGCATCGACCCCGTCGGCGATGCGCGGGATCGCATCCCCGTCCGCTATTACACGACGGCCATGCTGTTTCTGCTCTTCGATGCCGAGGCGATCTTTCTCTGGCCGTGGGCCGTGGCATTCAAGTCGGAGGGATTTTTCTTCCTGATGGAGGCGCTGGTCTTCATCGTCGTCGTCGGAGTTGGTTATGCGTATGCCTGGCGGCGCGGAGCCTTCGAGTGGACGACGCACTGACCCGGCACGAGGCTCGCCCGGGCCGGGCCGGCCTGGACGCCGCCGTCCGCGAATACGCGCGCGATCTGGCGGGACGCCTCGGCGCGGACTCGTACGACCGCGGCATTATTGTCGCGCCGGAGCTCCTCACGGACACGGTTCGCAGGCTGCGCGCCGAGGAGAACTTCGATTACCTGAGGGACATCACGGCCGTCGACTGGCTGGGCAGGAGAAATGTTCACGGAACGACGACGAAGCGATTCGATCTCTGCTACCAGTTCACGGGCGCTCGCGCGAAGGCATCCCTGACCTTGAAGACCCATGTCGATCCCGGGGAATCGATCGAGAGCCTTGTCCCCCTGTTTCCGTCCGCGGAATTTCTCGAGCGGGAAGTATTCGATCTCTTCGGGATTGTCTTCCGGAATCATCCCGATCTGCGCCGCATTCTCCTGTCCGACGATTGGGAGGGCCATCCGCTGCGAAAGGATTATCCCGTTTCGGGATACGACATGTGGGATTGGCGGGCGCATCGATGAGAGTGCAAATCCCGGATCCCAAATCCCATATTCCAGCGGATAAGAAAACCATGACGCTCCAGATGGGACCGCAGCACCCCTCGACGCATGGCGTGCTGCGGCTCGAGCTGGAAGTCGAAGGCGAGTATGTCGCCGCCATCAAGCCCCACATCGGCTATCTCCATCGCTGCGCCGAGAAGCTGGGCGAGCGCGACCGGTATGTCCAGGCGATCCCGCACACGGACCGGATGGATTATGTCTCCGCCATGTCCCAGAATCTCGCGTACTGCGAAGCGGTCGAAGCGCTTCTCGGCCTCGAAATTCCGCTCCGTGCCAGGCTTCTCCGCGTGCTGCTCTGCGAACTGCAGCGCATCGCGTCGCACCAGGTCTGGCTCGGCACGCACGCGCTCGACCTTGGAGCCATGACGCCTCTGCTGTATTGCCTGAAGGACCGCGAGGAGATCCAGGATCTGTTCGAGGAAGCCTCCGGCGCGCGCCTCACCTATTCGTACATCCGCATCGGCGGTTTTCATACGCCTCCCTCGGAGCGCTTCTATACCTGGGCTCGAACTCTGGTGGACGACCTGCCGCGGCGCATCGAGATGTACGAAAGGCTGCTCACATCGAATCCGATCTTCATCGGCCGCCTCAAGGGCGTCGGCGTCATCACGGCGAAGGATGCCCTGGCCTGGGGCCTCTCGGGCCCGCCGCTCCGCGCGTCCGGAATCGCCCGGGACCTGCGCGTGGATGAGCCCTGCGCGGCATACGACCTCATCACGCCAAGGGTGAAGACGCGCGCGGAAGGCGATTGCTACGCGAGATATCTCGTCCGGATGGAGGAAATGCACGAGTCGGTCCGTCTCTGCAAGCTTGCCCTGGACGCCTTGCGAGACGCTCCTCCCGGTCCGCTCGTCGCCGACGACGATCTCGTCATTCCTCCGCCGAAGGAAGACATCTACAGGGACATGGCCGCGATGATCCGGCACTGGATCATCGCGATCAGAGGATTCAAGGTTCCCGCGGGGGAGATCTATCGCGCCGTGGAGACGCCGCGCGGAGAGTTGGGCGTGTTCATCGTCTCCGACGGATCCGAGCAGCCGTTCCGCATTCACTATCGGAGCCCATGCTTTGTGAACCTCGGAGCCCTGAATCACATGGCGCGCGGAGCGTTGTTGTCCGACCTGGTGGCCATTGTCGGCTCGCTGGATTTTGTCCTCGGGGAAATCGATCGATGAGCATCGTCGAGCGAGCCCGGGAGGGCAAGGCGAGCCTGACGGATCCGGCGGACGCGGTCCGCGCGATGCAGGAAGGCCCTACCGCGGCGCAGGTGTCGGCGGCCGCCAAAAAACTCGAACCCAGGATCGCCGACCTGTTGACGCGTTATCTCGAACCGCGCGCGGCGCTCCTGCCCGTCCTGCATCTCTACCAGCATGAATTCGGCTGGATCCCGCTGCGGGTCCAGCGCGAGATCGCTTTCCGGCTCTCGATCGCTCCGGCCGATGTCTCGCGCGTCGTCTCCTTCTACACGCTTTTTCATTCCAAGCCTTGCGGCAGGCATGTGGTCATGGTCTGCGGGACGCTCTCGTGCGAGCTGGCGGGATGCAACAAGGTCCTTCGCGCATTGAAGGATGTTCTCGGCGTCGACCCGCACGAGACGACCCCGGACGGTCTCTTCACCGTGCAGCGCGTGGAATGCCTGGGTTGGTGCGACAAGGCTCCGGTCGTTCAGGTGAACGACGGGGATTTCATGGAGCATGTCACTCCGGAGAAGATCAAGGCGGAGGTGAAACGGATCCGTGGCTGAACTCGTCCTTTCGAGGAATTTTTCGCTGGGCCATCCGGCCACGCTCGCCGAGTACGGCGGTTATCGAGCGTGGGAGAAGGCGCGCGCCATGGAGCCGAAGCAGGTCCTGGAGACGGTCAAGGCGGCGACGCTGCAGGGGCGGGGAGGCGCGGGCTTTCCGGCGGGTATGAAATGGGAGTTCGCGGCCAACGCTCCGGGCAAGCCCAAGTTCCTGGTCTGCAATGCCGACGAGTCGGAGCCCGGCACGTTCAAGGACGTCCAGATCATGGAGCGCGATCCGCATCTCCTGATCGAAGGAATGGCCTGCGCGGCCAGGGCCATAGGAGCGGAGACGGGCTATATCTACATCCGCGGTGAGTTTGTGAGAGCCGCGCGCATTCTCGAGGCGGCGATCGACGAGGCGAGGGAGATCATCGCCCCGTTCCGGCTTTTCGTTCATCGCGGGGCGGGCGCGTACATCTGCGGAGAAGAGACCGCGCTCCTGGAATCGCTGGAAGGTAAAGTCGGCGAACCGCGCTTCAAACCGCCCTTTCCGGTGACGCATGGCCTGTGGCAGAAACCGACGGTGGTGAACAATGTCGAGACGCTCTCGTGCGTCGCGCCGATCATCGAGCGTGGAGTGGACTGGTGGAAGAGCCTCGGGACGGCCAACAGCGCGGGCCCGAAGCTCTTCTGCGTTTCGGGCGACGTCGTGAAGCCCTGCTTCCTGGAAGCGCCGATGGGAATCACGCTCCGGGAGCTCATCTTCGAGCACGCCGGAGGTCCGAAGCCGGGGAGGAAAGTCCAGGCGGTCTTTCCCGGCGGTTCGTCGGCGCCGCCGCTGACCGGTGACGAACTCGACATTCCCATGGATTTCAAATCGCTCGACGCGAAAAAGTCGATGCTCGGTTCGGCCGGCGTGATCGTCGTCGACGACTCGCGCTGCATGGTCGACGTGGCCCGGAACATCATCCACTTTTACGCCCACGAATCGTGCGGCAAATGCACGCCATGCCGCGACGGCAACGAAATGGTTCACACCATGCTGCGGGATATGCTCGACGGCAAGGCCACGCAGAAGACGATCGACTACTTCACGTACATGTCGAAGCGCGTCTTCGACGACTGCTTCTGCGCGCTCGCCAAGGGCTCCATGTGGGCTTTCGGAACCATCCTCAACAAGTGGCGCGACGATTTCATTCTCCATCTCGAAGGCAAGGGCTGCGGCCGGGAGCGGATGTAGTGGGGACATTCTCCAACATTCCAACATTGCTAATAATGGACTTAGGGAAAGTGGGTCTAAAACGATTTAATCAGGAAATTTGCAAGTCAAGTATTCTGAATGTTGGAATGTTGGAGAATGTCCCCCAATGATCATTACGATCAACGACCGCGTCATCGAGGTACCGGAGGGAACCCTGATCCTCGAAGCCGCTCAGAAGATGGGGCTCACCGTGCCGCACTTCTGCTATCACCCTCGCCTGAAGCCGATCGCGGCCTGCCGGCTATGCCTGGTCGAGGTTGCCGGAATGCGCGGGCTCCAGCCGTCCTGCGCCACGCCGTTGAAGGAAGGAATGATCGTGCGGACGGATTCGCCTCCGTCGCTCGAATCACACCGGGAGGTTCTTGATCTCGTGCTGGAGCATCATCCGCTGGATTGTCCGAAGTGCGAAGCGGCGGGCCGGTGCCAGCTCGAAGATTTCACATACGAATTCGGTCCGCATCGTGTTTCGAATTACCAGCCGCCGGGACTTTCAGGATTCGACTACGAGGAGACGCCCTGGAGCCCACTCATCAAGTTCGATCCGTTCAAATGCGTGGAATGCACGCGATGCATCCGCGTCTGCGACGAAATTCATGACTGTCACGCGCTTACGGCCGTGAACCGCGGCCACCAGTTCCTCATAGCCCCCTTCGGGAACGGGCCGTTGAACTGCGATTTCTGCGGATCGTGCGCGTCGGTGTGTCCGACCGGAGCCATCGAGCAGCAGCCGGCGCAGTTCTGGAAGAAGGATTGGGAATACATCCGGCGCGAGGCGATCTGCGACGGTTGCGCCCACGGCTGCACGGTGATCCTGAAGACATGGGACGAGCGGATCGCGAAGGTCGACGACGATTGGACGGTCGGGATCAATCGCGCCAATCTCTGCGCGCGGGGCCGCTTTGGATTCGACATTGTGGAATCCGAAAAGCGTGTCCGGACTCCGCTCCTGCGGAAAAACGGGAAGCTGGAGCCGGCCACCTGGGACGAGGCTCTCACGGCCGCGGCGGAGATGTTAGCGAACGGCACACAGGTCGAGGGGCATGCATCGGGTTATTTGTCGGTGGAGGATCTTTACGCGTTTTCGCGACTCCTCCATCATATCAAGGGAGCGAAGTTCACGGATTCGCGGGACGGGGACGTCACGAGGGCGATCGCGTCGAAGATCGGCTGTTTCGGAAGCACAGTTGATTTCGACCAGTTCGCCGGATTCGACCGCGTGGCCGTCATCGAGATGGATGTCGAGCGGATCGATTACGTGGCGCAGATCGACGCGGCATCGGCCGGCCGGAAGAAGGAGCTGATCGCGATCGGCAGGATCGGATCGCGGCTGAAGAAGAATACCGCGAAACAGATGCCGCTCACGCCCGGATCGGTCGCGGCTTGCGGACCGAGGACGCTCTTCGTCGCCGATGCGGAGCGGGTGGAGGAGGCGATTCTTTCCGCGATCCTGAAGGTCATGGCGAAAGAAGAGAATGCTTGCGGCCTGATGCTTCTCGCGTCGCAGGTGAACAGCCGCAGCCTCGGGCCGCTCGGATTCTCCGCGTGCCCCGACGCCGGCCAGGGAACAGGCGCGCCGGTTCCGGGTCCGGCGTATCTGAATGTGAAGGGCCCCGATGGAGCCCGGGTCATCATCGCGGCGCCTTTTCTCGAGGGGCGGGCCCTGGATGCGGATGTCGTCTTTCCGTCCGCGCTCGCGTATGAGAAGCCCGGAACCTACGTCAACAGCGAGGGGCGCGCGCAATTCTCGGCGGGAGCGGTCCGCCCGCAAGGCGAGGCATGGCCGGACGCGGCGATCTGGGCCCGGCTCGGAAAACTGTTGGGGGCGGAAATTCCGCAGACGCCGCGCGAGATGATCGCCGCGGCGATGGAGCTGGCTCCGTCGCTGGCCGACCGCAGGGGTCGCGTTAGAAATATCGAGCCGCCGACGAAGATCGGCGCGACCCGTCTTCCGCTTTACGCCAAGCACGATGGACTCTTCCTCCGGCATTCCAAGTGGACCCGGATGATGACGGAACACCTGGCCGCCACGAAGGACTTCGCGCCATGGCCGCGGGAAACGGATGAAGGTTGAATCATGAAAGTTGAATTCTTGACGAGCCAATCTCGAAGGGAAATCTTGATCCTTGCGGATCGGGACCTCGCCTCATGATCGCGACCATCCTCAAGGTGCTCATCCTTGTCGGCATACTTCAGTTCTGCGTCGCCTATATCGTCTGGGTCGAGCGAAAAGTCATTGCGCGGATGCAGTCGCGATTGGGTCCGAACCGCGTCGGGTTCGGTGTTCTCTCGACGCTGCCCTTCGTCGGAGGGCTCTTCGGTTTCGCGCGCCACTCCTCTCTTTTCGGCCTGGGGCAGCCGATCGCGGACGGCGTGAAGCTCTTCCTGAAGGAGGACATCGAGCCGCGGGGCGTCGACATCTGGACATATCGGGCGGCTCCGGTCCTGGCGCTTCTCCCGGCATTCGTCGGTTTCGCCGTGATCCCGTTCGGGCCGGACCTGGTGATCGCCGGGACATCGATTCGCTCGCAGATCTCCGAGTTGAATGTCGGTCTTATCTTCCTCCTCGCTCTCGGTTCGCTCGGCACATACGGCGTCGCGCTCGCAGGCTGGTCGTCCAACTCGAAATACTCGATGATGGGATCTCTGCGGGCGATGGCGCAGCTCGTTTCCTATGAGCTCCCGATGGGCCTGGCGCTTCTCTCGATCGTCCTCCTGTCAGGGTCCATGTCCCTGAACGGCATCCAGTCCGCGCAGGCCGGCTCCTGGTGGTATGCCTTCCAGCAGCCGATCGCCTTCGTCATTGCTCTCATCTGCGCGATCGCGGAAGCGAACCGGTCGCCGTTCGATCTTGCGGAGGCGGAATCGGAGCTGGTGGCCGGATTCCACACGGAATATTCCGGCATGAAGTTCGCGCTCTTCTTTCTCGCGGAATACGCGCACATGTTCCTGGGAGGATCCATTCTCGCCACGCTCTTTTTCGGCGGCTGGAGCGTGCCCTTTCTCCCGCCCGCGTCGACGCCCTGGATCCTCGGCGTCGCGTCGTTCGCCGCGAAGGTTCTCGCCTTCATGCTCTTCTGCATCTGGCTCCGCGCGACCTTGCCGCGTTTCCGGTACGACCAGCTCATGAATTTCGCCTGGAAAGTCCTGACGCCCCTGGCAGCCCTCAACCTTGTCGCGACCGCGATCATCAGCAGGATCGTCGGAATGAGGGTCGGATGACCGGCGGCATCCGGGCCATCTTCACGGGGATGGCGCTGACCTTCCGGGAACTATTCGTCCGGCCCGTGACGGTGCAGTATCCGGAAATCAAGCCCTTCACGGGAACAAGGTGGCGCGGCGTGCACGGTCTCTTTTTCACGGAAAACCTGAAGGAGGAGCTGTGCGTTTCGTGTCATCTCTGCGCTCGCGTCTGCCCCGCGGTCTGCATCGAGATGGAAGGCCATCATGAGCCGGACGGGCCGAAGAAGCTTCACAAGTTCGATGTCGACCTGGGCCGATGCATCTACTGCGGCTACTGCGAGGAGGTCTGCCCCGTGGATGCGATTCGGCTCACGACATCGAACGATTATTCCTCGCGCCTGAGAAGCAATCTGGTCCTGCACAAGGAGGATCTTCTTTCCGTCGGACAATCCGCGATGACGCGCGGGGAAAACGGCGCCCTGGGAATTCGCGGCGATGAGCCCGCGGGCAGCGCCGACGCGAGCCGCGTCTATCCGGAATGGCTCAACAGGAAGGCGCGTTTCGAGTCGGAGCGGATCGACCTTCGTCTCCCGCTGGGGCCGTCGCAGAAAACGCTCCAGGATCCGCTGAAATGTTTTCCGGACAATGACGCCATGACGGCGCCGCCGCAACCGAAGCCGGACGAGCCGCCTGTGTCTCCATCCGCGGCGACGAAGAAATAGTCCGATGCGCGTCCAAGCCTACTATTTATTCGCCTCGCTGGCCTGTCTCTTCGGGATGTTCGCGATCACACGCCGCAATCCGATTCATTCCGCGATCATGCTCGTCTGCTCGCTCCTATCACTGGCGATCGTTTATCTCGTCCTGGGTGCCGTATTCCTGGCGATGGCGCAGGTCTTCGTTTACGCGGGCGCCATCATGGTGCTTTTCATCTTCGTCATCATGCTTGCGGGCACGCAACCGAACACCATCAGTGTCCGCGCCAGGAATGGCTATTTCTGGGGAATCGGCATGGCCGGCCTGGTCGGGCTGGCGTTCGCCATTGTCCTCTCCGTCAAGAATGGCGGCATCATCGCGTTTCGCGATCTCTCGGTAGAGGAACTGGCCGTGGCGCTGATCGGCACCGGCGGAACCTACGGTGAACACGCCTTCGCATTCGAACTCGGCTCGGTGCTTGTGCTGCTTTCCATCGTGGCGGCGGTGCTCCTGACACGGAAGCGCGCATGATCCCCGCCGATCACTCCATGGTCGTCTCGGTCATTCTCTTCTGCACCGGTCTGGCCGGCGTCCTGACACGCAGGAATCTCCTGATCGTCTTCGTCTCCGTGGAGCTGATGCTGAACGCGGTGAACCTGAATGTCATCGCCTCCGGAAGGCTGGAAGGAATGAATGCGGCGTCGGCCGATTCCATCGCCCTGTTCGTCATACTCCTGGCCGCCTGCGAGGTCGCGATCGGGCTCGGTATCCTCGTCGGACTCTTCCGCATCGCGGGGACGCTCTCGATCGACGAGATCGCGGAGCTGAAGGAATGAGCTGCTGCGGCCCGGCGGCCTGCGCCACGGAGGAGGCGAACTGCGCCCTTCTCTGGGTGCCGCTCCTGCCGATCCTGGGCGCCCTCATCTGCGCCTTTATCGGAAATCGCGTCCCGAAGCTCACCGGCTGGATCGCGACGGCGGCGGTCTTTCTTTCCTTCCTCACGGCGGCTCCCATCGCCTGGAACGCGCTCCACGGCATGCCTTCCTCGGTTGTCGCGTGGCAGTTCATTAAATCCGAGAACCTGAACGTCTCCATCTCCTTCATGGTCGATGCCCTGACGGGAGTGATGCTCTTCGTGGTGCTGGGCGTCGGCACGCTCATTCATCTTTTCTCCATCGAATACATGGCTCACGACAGAAGCGTCGCGCGCTATTTCGCCTACCTCAACATGTTCATCGCCTTCATGCTCCTCCTTATCCTCGGCGACAATCTCTTCCTTCTCTTCGTCGGATGGGAAGGCGTGGGCCTGGCGTCGTACTGCCTGATCGGATTCTGGTACGACAAGGAGGCGCCGCCGAAGGCGGGCATGAAAGCGTTCCTTGTCAATCGGATAGGCGATCTCGGTTTTCTCATGGGCCTGCTGCTGCTGGCGTATCACACGGGCTCCGCGAGCTTCGCCGACATTGCGCGCGCGACGCCGGAACTGGTGGCGACGACCGTGCCCTTCCTCGGGCACAACATGGCCCTGACGACCGTCGTGGCGGGACTATTGTTTCTTGGAGCCTGCGGCAAGTCCGCCCAGTTTCCGCTCCACGTCTGGCTTCCCGACGCGATGGAAGGTCCGACGCCCGTATCCGCGCTCATCCACGCCGCGACGATGGTGACAGCCGGCGTTTACATGACGGCGCGGCTGGACGTCATTTTCGCGGAGGCGGTGACCGTCCGGGAGCTCATGCTGATCGTCGCGGTGATCACGTCCCTCGGCGCGGCGGCGGCCGCTCTCGCGCAGACCGATCTGAAGCGGATACTGGCCTACTCGACGATCAGCCAACTTGGTTACATGATGGCGGGCGTCGCGGCCGGCGCGCGAGAGGCCGCCGTCTTTCATCTGGCAACGCATGCCGTCTTCAAGGCGCTCCTGTTTCTATCCGCCGGTTCGATCATGCATGCGCTTTCAGGCGAACTCGACATCCGGAAGATGGGAGGGCTCTTTCGGCGGATTCCCGCGACGTCGACGATGCTCGTCATCGGAGCCCTGGGATTGGCGGGATGTCCCTTCCTGGCGGGATTCTATTCGAAGGACCTCATCATCGTTGAAGTGGCGGAGCATCATCCGGCCGCCGCGGCGCTCCTGATTCTCGGAGCATTGCTGACGGCCTTCTATTCCGCGCGGATGGTGATGGTGGCGCTCTTCGGATCCGATCGGCTTGATCGCCATGCGGCGGATCATTGCCATGAGTCGGGGATGGTCGTTCTCATACCGCTGGCTCTCCTGGCGGGAGCCACATTCATCGTCGGGAAAATTCACATTCCGGAGATGCTGGGCCTGGAGCACCACCCGCATGTAACCTGGGCGGCGACAGGCGCGCTGGTTGCCGCTCTGGGCGGCATGATCGCCGGAGCCCTGTATTATCGCGGCCGTGTTCCCGGAGAATCCGCGGTATCGAAATTCGCGAAGTCCGGATTCGGGCTCGACGCCCTTTACGATCGTCTCTTCATCCGCCCCCTGCTGGCGCTGGCGAAATGGTCGCGCGATATCGTGGATGCGGTCTTCATCGACTCCGTGGCGCAGGGCCTGGCCAACATGACCCTGGCGATAGGGGAGTCCATGCGTTCGTTCCAATCGGGTAATCTCGGGACGTATCTCTGCTACATGGCGGGCGGGCTCGCTATGATCCTGTGGGTGATCAGGTGAAAAGCATGAGGGATGTAGAAATCCGATGACCGGCGATCTTGCACGGCTGGTGCTGTTGATTCCGATCCTCACCATCGTCGCGCTCCTTTTCCTCAAGGGAAGAGCGGAGATCGCCAAGGCGCTGTCGCTCGTCTCCGGCATCGCTTCGCTCGTGGTCGTCACGTTTCTCGGTTTCCAGATCGAACCGGCCTGCATAACGGTCGCGCATCGATCATGGATACCCGCCTTCGGAGTTCAGTTCCACCTCGGGCTCGATCCGGTCGGATTCGCGATGCTCTGGATCACGGCATTCTCCACCTTGCTGGGGGTCGCGGCGTCCATCAGGGAGATGAATCCGAAGTCCCAAGGGGCAACCCGGGTCGTATTCCACTTCATCCTGCTCTTTGTGATCCAGGGCGCGCTGTACGGAGTCTTCATGGCGCGCGACCTGGTGCTCTTCTTCATCGCCTACGAAATCGTTCTCATTCCCATGTATCTGCTGATCCTCCTCTGGGGCGGCAAGAAGCGCGTCTACGCTTCGTTCAAGTTCCTGCTCTTCACGATGTTCGGCTCCCTGCCGATGCTCATGGCGATCGCCTACATAGGGTATTTCACCGCGTACAAGACGGGGATGCCGGTCTTCGACATGGATCAGGTGAGAGCCATGGGCCTGGAATCGTGGACGGCCGAGATTCTCCTGAAGTTTCCCTTTTTCGAGCACGTCGCGGTGAAAGTTTCCTCGATGCTCTTCGCCGGGTTCGCGCTCGCGTTTCTCGTCAAGATTCCTCTCTGGCCGCTCCACACATGGCTGCCCGACGCGCACACCGAGGCGCCGACGGCGGGCTCTATCGTGCTGGCGGGAGTGCTGTTGAAGATGGGCGCATACGGACTCGCCGCGGTCGCGATCCCGCTCTTCCCCGCGACGGCCATGAAGGCGCGTCCGATCCTCGAAGTGTTCGCGCTCTGCGGGATCATTCTCGGAGCCCTGGCCTCGCTGGCGCAGACGGACGCGAAGCGCCTGGTCGCGTATTCCTCGGTCTCGCACATGGGTTTCGTCGTGCTGGGGCTCTTTTCGTTCACGACGGAGGGATGGCTCGGGGCCGTCATGCAGATGATGGCGCACGGCGTTTCGACGGGAGCGCTCTTCTATTTCGTGGGAGCGTTGTATCGGCGGAGGCATGATCGGGAGCTGGCTTCCTTCGGAGGACTCTCGACCCTGGCTCCGGCGATGGCCGGCTGGTCGGCGATCGCCGTCTTCTCCT
The DNA here is from genome assembly GCA_964499705.1 of uncultured bacterium. GTDB lineage: Bacteria > UBA8481 > UBA8481 > UBA8481 > UBA8481 > JBBTKW01. Next base: position 503,227 of record CAZCME010000001.1, read on the forward strand.
CGACGGCGCTTCCCGGCACGGCCGGTTTCGCGGCGGAGCTGATGATCCTCTTCGGCGTCTTCAGCGGCAAACCCGTTCTCGCCGCCCTCGCGGGCACCGCCGTGATCCTTTCCGCCGCCTACATGTTGAAATTCTTCAAGCAGATCGCCTTCGGCGAACCCACCCGGGAATTCCGCGACTCATGGGACGGCATGAAGACCGATGAAATCCTCGCGCTCGCCGCGTGCGGCTTGATCCTCATCGTTGTCGGCGTTGCGCCCTGGCACACGGTCTATCGCTGGCTCGATCCGGGTGTCGCGATCCTGTTGCAGGCTTTGCGATGACGGGCCTCGTGGAGGATTCCTCCGTGGTCGCCATCCTGCCGGAACTCATCGTTCTCGCCGCGGCGCTCCTGCTGATGATCGCCGATTTCATCGTCCCGAGGCAGCGGGAGAGATTTCCGCTTCTGGCCGCGGCGGCCGCCTGCGTGGCGCTCTTGCAGTCCGTCTTCATGCTGGAGGGACCTTACTCGGCGGTCTTCGGCGGCGCGGCCGTCGTCGATATCTGGACCGGAGCATTCCGCATCATCTCGTACTTGTCAGCGATGCTGTCGCTCCTGCTTCTGATGAGGAATCGCGCGGGCGATGTCGGCTCCGCGTGGCCGGGGGACTCGGGCGAATTATCCATACTCATCCTCCTCTCCAGCATCGGAGTCTCCGTGATGGCCGCATCGCGGGATCTCCTCGTGACGGTGATCGCCCTGGAAATCATGTCGCTGGCCGTCTACCCGATCATCGCGCTGCCGAGGAGGAAGGCGAACCAGGAAGCGGCCGTGAAGTATTTCCTGATGGGATCCGTCGCTTCCGCGATCATGCTCTTCGGCATGTCTTTCCTCTTCCGGGATGTCGGGACGACGCGCTACATGGCTCTTCCGCAGGCGGATCAATTCAAGCTGATCGGGATGACGCTCTTTGCGATGGGGCTCTTCTTCAAGATGGCCGCCGTTCCTTTTCACTCATGGCTTCCGGACGTCTATGAGACGACGCCGTCGCAGGCGGGCGGATTCATGGCGGCGGCACTGAAGGCGGCCGCGTTCGCCGCGCTCGGTCGTTTCCTCGTCTTCACCCTGCCCAACGAACCCCTGACGATCAAGATCTATATCGCGCTCTCCGTGGCGACGATGCTGATGGGAAACACGGCGGCTCTCCTGCAGACAAACCTCGGTCGACTCTGGGGCTACTCCGCTCTCGCGCACACCGGATTTCTCCTGATGGGAATCGCGGCATCCGCGCAGCAGCGATCCGCGAACGGACTGGGCGCCGTCGTCGTCTACCTCTTCGCGTATGTTCCGGCGGCGATCGGTATATTCGCGCTGCTGGGGATCGGGGAAAGGGAAGCGGAGATCGCGGGCCGGACCAACCAGGACGCCGGGCGGAACCTGACGGATCTAAACGGGCTCTTCCGGCGTTGTCCCGCGTCGGCCGTCGCCCTGACGATCCTGATGGCGTCCCTGGCGGGAATACCGCCCACGGCGGGTTTCTGGGGCAAGCTGGAGATCTTCGTCGCATCTTTCGACGCGGGCCATCTCGGCCTTCTCGGCGTGGCGCTCCTGAATTCGCTCTTTGCCGCCTATTACTACGTGCGCGTCATCCGGGAGGCCTTTACCGACGCCTCGTATGAGAAGGGGCCGGTTCCGTCGGGAATTAAATACGTCCTCGTTCTCTGCTCGATCATCATCCTCGCATCCGGTATACTCCCCGATGTGATGATGCGCATAGCGAAAGCTGCGGCGATTTCACTGGGACATTCCTTGTGACACCCGGCATATTTCCACATGAGGTCACGGCGAATTCCACGAACAAGAAGGACTTCGCCGCGATCCTGGAACCCATATCACTGGAAATGGAGCTCCTGCATCACGTCATTTCGGGGTTCGTCCAGATGGCGTCGTCGACCTATTTCCCGGAAGTCGACGATCTGTGCCGAGGTGGCAAGAGGCTGCGCGCGGCGATCTGCATCGCCATGGCGAAGGCCTTCACGAGCGACGAGGAGCGGCTTCGGAAGGCCATCGAGCTCGCGGCCTACGTCGAAGGCATCCACCTGACGTCCCTGCTGCATGACGACGTGATCGACAACGCGTCGGAGCGGCGCGGCATCCAGACGCTGCATCGCCGCTACGGGCGCACGGGCGCCATCCTGGCGGGAGACCTGCTGTATGTGAAGATCTTCCATCGGCTTCTCGAGCTGGAACAACCCGCCGCGATGCGCGTCATCGTGCAGGGAGTCATCGAGATGGTGGAAGGGGAGACATGGCAGACGATCGGAGCTGTGACCGGAAGGGAGCCGTCGATCGAGGATTATCTCGGCGGCATCGCGAAGAAGACGGCCGCGTTCATCCGGGCCGCCGCGGAAGGCGGAGCGCTGCTGGGCTCGCCGGAGCTTTCCGACTCGCAACGAGCCGCCGTCCGGATGTTCGGCCATGATTTCGGGATGGCCTTCCAGATCGTCGACGACATTCTCGATTGGACGGCCGATCCCGAGCTGCTGGGGAAGGAGCTCCTCGCCGACATCAAATCATCGAAGCTGACCCTGCCGCTCCTTCTGTTCATCGAGGACGACGCCGCGTCCGCCCGGGGTTTCATCGCGAGAGCGGCCGACGGAGCGATCCTGCCGCTGTCGACCGAAATCTCGCGCCGAGGCTACCTGCATCGCTCGTATCGGATCGCGGAGCGATACGCCGAATCGGCCGGGAAATCCCTGGATCTGATCGACGGCCGCGTCGATGTGCTCCGGGACCTGGTGAAGTTCACCTTGAGCCGATGTTTTTAGGGCGGAGATGATTGCCGCAGAGACACAGGGGAACGGACGAGTGAAAAGCCCGTTGTATTCTTTTCAAGGGGGCTCAGTGCCTCCGTGGAGTCTCCGCAAACCGGCCCGTTCTTCTCTTCGATGACTCTTTATCTCTACGAAACTTCCGCCGATCTCGCTCCGCTCGATCTGCTTCGCCATCAGTCGGAGCTCCTTGTCGGTGCCATGACACTGGCCGAACGCGCCGCGCTGCGGACGGGTTCCGTGCCGCTCCTCATCATGAAGGCAAGGCCGGCGCCTCTCGAAGGGGGAACGAGTTCCCGTGACGCGGGGCTGTATCTGCCGGCGAATGTGATCCTGGAGACGAACGTCGGGGAATCGGGCCGGGAGGAAGCGGGATACTGCGGGGAACGTCTGGCCTGGCTGCGCCTTCAGGCCGAGCGCGCCGCAGAGTTCGATCCGCGGGACCCGGAGAAATGCGCGATGGGTCTTCCATGCATTGAGTGCCCGGCGCTTTTTATCGACCATCCCTGGGACATCATCCGCCATCAGCCGCGATTGCTGGCGGAGGATTGCCGGACGCGGACACCGCTGCCCGGCGAACTCGCCGCACGGATCGCGCCATCGGCCGTGCTCGACGAATCCGCCGGCAAGGTCATCGTCGAGAGCGGAGCCGTGATCGAGCCGTTCGCCTACATTGTCGGCCCGGCCTGGATCGGCCGGAACGCGATAGTGAAGGCGCATGCGGCGATCCGGCAGAGCATCATAGGCGAGGGCAGCCGCATCGGCGGCGAATTGAGCCACTCGACGATTTTTCCGCATTCCAACAAGCAGCACGATGGATTTCTCGGCCAGAGCGTCGTCGGATCGTGGGTGAATATCGGAGCGGGCGCGACGGGATCGAATCTGAAGAACACGTATGGCGAAATCCGGATCGACGGAGAGGGAACAGGAATGAACTACCTCGGGCAGATCGTCGGCGATCATGTGAAGATCGGCATTCAGGCCGTCCTGGATACGGGATCCATCTACGGTATCTGCTCGAATATCTTCGCGTCGGGAGCCCCTTCCCCGAAGCGGATCGGCAACTTCGATTTCGCCGGCCGTCCGGCCGCGGTCGATGCCATCATCCGGACGGCGAAGATCATGATGGCCCGCCGCGGCATGGAACTTTCCGCCTCCATGGAAACGCTGATGAGGGCTTATGGAAGTTGCCAGGACGAAGGATGAAAAATGCGGGATGAAGTTGCAAGCGTTCCTCTTCAACTTTTCTTTCCATGCGCGCCGTAATCCAGCGAGTCCTGTCCGCGTGCGTTCGCGTTGACGGTGAAGTGGCAGGATCCATAGGCCGGGGAATACTCCTGCTGGCGGGATGCGAGAAAGGGGATACGAACGGGGACTACGAGTGGATCGCGTCCAAGGTTGTGAACCTCCGCATCTTCCCGTCGGACCTGCCCGACGGCGGTCATTTCGAGAAATCGCTCCTCGATCTTCGTGCGGAAGGCTTCGGCAAGGAAGGCGACGCCGCCATTCTCGCGGTCAGCCAGTTCACGCTCCTGGGCGACGCCAGAAAGGGGAGACGACCATCGTTTGCGGACGCGATGCCTGTCGAGGAAGCGAAGTCGGCGTTCGAGAATTTTCTCGGAGCGCTGCGTGAAACAGGCGTGCCCGTGGCCACGGGAGTATTCCAGGCGATGATGGAAGTGGAGTCGGTCAACCACGGCCCGGTGACGATCATCCTGGATTCGCGGAAACGGCTTTGATTTACCGGCCGCGTTCTTGATGTTTGAGTTCGGCGACTTGCAGGAGTCCGGTGATTTATTTGTGTCAACGCAAAGTAGAAAGTTCCGCTTTTCTGCAAGGTAGAAAGGTCCGCCTC
>CAZCME010000002.1:0-482048 GCA_964499705.1 uncultured bacterium
CGTCCGCCACGCGACGTCGGACTGGATGGAACTCGAGAAGCAGCGCGGCATCTCCATCAGCTCGACTGTTCTTCAGTTCGATTACTCCGGATTCAAGATCAACCTCCTCGATACCCCCGGCCCCCGCGATTTTTCGGCAGATACCTACCGGGTGCTCACCGCGGTCGACGCGGCGATCATGGTCATCGACGCGGGCAAGGGCATCGAGGCCCAGACCAGGAAACTCTTCGAGGTCTGTCGCCGGCGCGGCATTCCCATCTTCACCTTCATCAATAAACTGGACCGGCCCGCCCGCGAGCCGCTAGAGCTCCTGGACGAGCTCGAAAAAGTTCTCGGGCTCGATCCCTTCCCGATGAACTGGCCCCTCGGGTCCGGCCCCGGGTTTCGCGGTGTCTACGACCGCCTGACGAAGCAGGTGCATCTCTTCGAGCGGACCGCGGGCGGCGCGTTCAAGGCGCCGCAGGCCGTTCTCGATCCCGCGGATCCGCTTATCAGGGAACGACTTCTTCCGGAGGATTTCCGCCGGTTCTCCGAGGAGGTCGAGATCCTCGACATCGTCGGGACGCAATTCGACAGGGAGATGGTCCTGGCGGGGGAGACGACGCCGGTTTACTTCGGCAGCGCGGTGAATAATTTCGGCGTCCAGCTTCTCCTGGACGGATTTCTCGACCTCTCGCCGCCGCCCGTCGCGCGCCGCTCGAAATCATGCATTGTCCCGACGGACCAGGCCGGCTTCTCCGCGTTCATCTTCAAGATCCAGGCGAACATGGATCCGCGCCACCGTGACAGGATCGCCTTCGCACGCGTCTGTTCCGGGAAGTTCGAGCGCGACATGACCGTGTATCATTCGAGCTCGGGCAAGAAAGTCCGCCTCACCTATTCGCACAAGCTCTTCGGCCAGGAGCGCGAGATCGTCAACGAAGCCTGGCCGGGCGACATCGTCGGCCTCGTCGGTCACTCCGAGTTCCAGATCGGAGACACGCTCGCGGAGGATCCGGACATCCGCTTCGACGAGATCCCGCGATTTCCCCCGGAATGCTTCACGGTCCTCCAGAACGCCAATCCCGCGCAGTTCAAGCCGTTCCGAAAAGGGCTGGAGCAGCTCATCAAGGAAGGACTGGTGCAGCCGTTCTATCTGTCCAATACGCCTCACTCCGCCAGCCACCTGGCCGCCGTCGGCCCGCTCCAGTTCGAGGTGCTGCAGTACCGCCTGAGGGCGGAGTATGGCGTCGATGCGCGCCTGGAGCCGGCGCCGTGGCTTGTGGTGAAGTGGCTGGACGAGGAGGGCCACGAGCGGCTGAAGAGCGATGCGGGATACATGCCCGCGGATGTGCGGATCGGCGAAGACGCGGATGCCCGGCCGGTGATCTTTTTCCCGAGCGAATGGGTGCTGCGATTCTTCATGGAGAAGAATTCCGGAGTGATGCTGTATGAATTACCGCCCGGCGCCGGCGAAAGAGAACCCGCTCAGGCCGCCTCGAACGGCGGCTCGTAGACCGTAACGCGCCAGGTTTCGTTTCTGCCGGCCTCGATCCACTCCTGCATGGCGGGCAGAGCCAGCATCGTCTTTCCATATTCGCCCGCCCTGCCCGGCAGCTCGACCCCGTAAGCCCTGAAACGGATGGCGACAGGAGCGAACATCGCGTCGGCGATCGTGAAATGTCCGAAGAGAAACGGTCCGCTTTGACTGTGCGCCTCTCGGCACTTTGTCCAGATCGCCTCGATCCGCGCGATGTCGCGATCGACGTCCTTATTCCGGGATTTGTCCGTCATGGAGATCGCGACGTTGCAGGGCATGTTGGACCGGAGCGCGGTGAAGCCGGCGTGCATCTCGCAGGCGATCGACCGTGCTTCCGCGCGCTTGCCGGGATCGGCGGGCCGGAGAAGCCGGTCCGGAAAGAGGTCAGCGAGATATTCGCAGATGGCCAGGGACTCCCACACGATGACGTTTCCGTGATGCAGCGTCGGTACACGCCCCGAAGGGCAATTCCGGCGCTTCAGATCTTCGGCCTCGGGAGTTCTCAGCGGCACGAGGATTTCCTCGAAGGCGACGCCCAGGCGTTTCAGCAGAAGCCAGGGCCGGAGGGACCACGAAGAATACCGCTTGTTGCCGATGACGAGGAGGAAGGACGCTGAATCTCCGCGAATATTAATGCTCCTCTCCGGGCGCCTGGAAATCACCGGAAGAAAACCAGCGTCACAACCGCGAAAATGGGAAGGAGTACGAGGCAGGAATAGAGCATGTAGCCGAAGAACGACGGCATCCTGATTCCGGATTCCTCGCAGACGGCCTTCACCATGAAATTGGGAGCGTTTCCGATGTAGGAATTGGCGCCCATGAAGACCGCGCCGGCCGATACGGCGGAGAGAAAGAGCGAATGCTCGGGATGCGCGGCGAGCGCCGCGAGATCGCTGACGCCCAGGGAACCGAGCGCCGTCGTGGCGAAGGTGAGATACGTCGGCGCGTTGTCCAGGAAGGATGACAGTGCGCCCGTGACCCAGAAGAACTGCCAGGGTTGCGTGATCCCGAGTTCACCGCCCCGGGCCTTCAGGATCTCCAGCGCGGGGATCATCGCGGCGAAGATTCCCGCGAAGAGAATGGCGACTTCGTTGATGGGGCCGAATGTGAACTTGTTGGACGATCGGGGGCCTGAGGGCCCGAGTTCCAAGGACGCCGCCAGCATCGCGAGCATCGCGATTTCACGCCAGGGCATTCCGAAGTGCGCTTCGAGGCCTTGCGGAGTTTCCACCTCGTGAATCGCGCCCGGCAGGAAGACCGCGCCGAGGATTCCCGCGAGGAAGAGGATGTTGATCTTGCCGCACAGCCGGGTCGGGACGTAGTCTGCCACGTCCAGCGCGGAGGAATCCTTCGTCTCTTTGGAATAGGCGCGCTGCTCGATCACGAAGAAGACCGCGAAGATGAGTCCGAGGCAGAGGAGCCAGGGGCCGAAGAGCCGGAGTGTCCAGAAGAAGGGCACGCCGCGGAGAAATCCGAGGAACAGGGGAGGGTCGCCCAGCGGGGTGAGGAGCCCGGCGCAATTGGAGACGATGAAGATGAAGAAGACGAAGATGTGGAGCGTATGCTTGCGTTCTGAGTTGGCGCGTATGAGGGGGCGAATGAGGATCATCGAAGCGCCGGTTGTGCCGACGAGATTCGCGAGAATGGCTCCGATGCCGAGGAACGCCATGTTCGTGGCGGGCGTGCCGAGAAGATTGCCGGTGACGTAGATTCCTCCGGCGGCGGTGAAGAGCGCGGCAAGGAGAACGATGAAGGAGACGTATTCGACGCCGGTGTGCAGGAGCAGTTGGTGATCCTTCATGCCGATGTAGACGGCCACGGGAGCGCTGATGAGGGCCGTCACGATCGCCTTGTTCCTGTTGTGCTCCCACCAGTGCCCGCACGCGAGCGGCATGATCGCGATGGCCAGGAGGAGCGCGACGAACGGGAATGTCGTCGCTATGGAAAGTTCGTGACCCATTTTTTCCTATCATCTTTCGATTGCTGAATGATCCGGCGAAAACTACGATCATGCACATGAACTGTCAATCTCTCGATCGGTCCAGGAAAGTATATTCTGTAATTCATCCTTCATCCTTCATCCGACCTCCATGGATGGAGGAAGTGCCGCAGAGCGACAGGGATGTCTCGAACGGCCCTCATCCTTGGTTTTATTCATGGAGATAGGCATCGTCGGGCTCCCGAATGTCGGCAAGTCCACGCTCTTCAACGCCATCACGGCGGCGGGGATTCCGGCGGAAAATTTCCCGTTCTGCACGATCGAGCCCAATGTCGGCGTGGCGACCGTCATCGATGCGCGCCTGGACAGGCTGGCGGCTATTTTCGAATCGGAGAAGATCGTTCCGGCGTCGGTACGTTTCATCGACATCGCCGGCATCGTCAAGGATGCTCACAAGGGCGAAGGGCTCGGGAACAAGTTCCTCTCGCACATCCGTGAAGTCGACGCGATCTGCCACGTCGTCAGGTGCTTTGAAGATCCGAATGTCATCCATGTGGACGGAACGGTGAACCCGGGCCGCGACATCGAGGTGATCGAGTACGAGCTCGTGCTGGCCGATATCGAGACTGTTCAGCGGAGGTACGGGCGAAGCGAAAAAGCGTCCAAGGGAGATCCGACCCTGAAGCCGGAGGTGGAATTCCTGAGGGCGCTCGAAGAACATCTCGCCGCCGGCAAGGCCGCCCGCTCGCACCCTGTTCCTGACGACATGAAATCGGTCATGCGAGAGCTGTGTCTTCTCTCCGCCAAGCCCGCGCTCTTCTGCGCCAACGTCGCGGAGAGCGATCTGCCGGACGGCAACGCCGCGGTCGCTTTGCTCCGGGAGCATGGCGAAACGGTCGTCGTCTCCGCGGCGATCGAAGCGGAGATCGCGACGCTGGCGGGCGATGAGCGCGCGGAATTCCTGAGCTCCATCGGCCTGGAGCGTTCCGGGCTGGAACGCCTCGTATCGGCCGCCTACAGGTTGCTGGGGCTCGAGACCTACCTGACCGCCGGTCCCAAGGAAGCGCGCGCCTGGACGTATCACCGCGGCATGCGAGCCCCTGCCGCCGCCGGCGTCATCCACAGCGATTTCGAGCGAGGCTTCATCCGCGCCGAAGTCGTCTCCTACGCGGATCTCGATCAGCTCGGCTCGATGGCGAAGGTGCGAGAAGTGGGCAAGCTCCGATCCGAAGGCAAGGAATATGTCATGCAGGACGGAGACGTGGTGGTCTTCAAGTTCAACGTTTAATCGGTTTATTCACTCTTTTTTTCACCCGCCGATGCTGGCCATGACCCGCGCGCGGTTCTCCACCTGCTCCCGGAATTCCACCATCCCGCCCGGCCCTTTGGCAAAAACCGCTTTCTGAAAGACTGCCGCTATCTCCTCGTCCGATCCGGCGCGCGCTGGTGTGCGGAGATCGAAGCCGTCGCGACCGAAGAGGCAGTTGAAGAGCTGGCCGTCTGAGCGGAGCCGGAGCCGGTCGCAGGCGCCGCAGAAGAGATTCGTGACGGGCTCGATGAGGCCGAATCCGCCGGCGTCCTTGAACCGGAATCGGCGTGCGGGCGCTGACGGCCTGGAGCGGGGGATCTCCTCGTAGCTCTCCTCGCCGAAATCGCGCACGATGATCTCCTCGATCTCGGCGCCGGAAAGAACCAGCGCCTCGTTCCACTCCACATCCTCGAACGGCATCAGCTCGATGAAGCGGATCGGAATATTCGTCTCGCGCGAGAACCGGATGAGCGGAACGATCTCGTTCTCCGTACGACCCCTGACCGCGACGCAGTTCATCTCGATCGTGAGCGAATCATATTGTCGCGCGGCCTCGATGGCATCGAGGACGGTCTGCAGAGAATCCACGCCGGTCATCTCCTCGAAGATCTCCCGGTGGATCGAATCGAGCGAAATGGAGAGGTGCGTGAGACCCGCGCGCACGAGAAAGTCGATCCTGTCCTTGAGGAGCAGACCGTTCGTGGTGAGCGACACGGATGCGACGCCCTCGATGCCTCGCGTCATGGCGATCAGCTGATCGAGCCCGCGTCGCAGGAGCGGTTCGCCGCCGGTGTAGCGGATGCGCGTGATCCCGAGAGACGCTCCGACCCGGGCGATCCGCGCGATTTCCTCGAAGGTGAGGATCTCGGCCCGCGGCAGGGGCGGCGGCGCTCCATGCGGGAGGCAATAACGGCAGCGCATCTGGCAGCGGTCGGTGACGGAGATGCGGAGCGTTCTGTGGGGGCGCCGATAGGTATCGACAAGCGAGGACATAGGCGTATTATATGCTCCGTTTTACGGGCTGTCAGCGAGCACCATCCGGCTTCCGGTAAAATAATTTCAAAGGAGCGATCAGCTTCCACCATGCCCAGAATCGGTATCGATATTGGCGGCACCAACCTGAAGGCAGGGCTTGTCGACGATGACGGCAAGGTCCTGGCGCGTCGCGAGACACCCACGCCGGCGGATGAGCCGCCCGAGCAGGCGGTCGCCACGATGGTGGGATTCATCAGGGAACTCGGCGCTCCATCCATGGTCGGCATCGGAGCGCCCGGTCTCGTCGACAGTAAGAACGGCGTCGTTCGCACATCTCCGAATCTTCCCCAGTGGGAAAATGTCAGGCTCGCCGCGATGCTCGAAAAGGAAGTCGGCGTTCCCGTCAAGCTCGCCAACGACGTGAACGCGATCGCCTGGGGAGAATTTCTCTTCGGGGCCGGCCGCGGCTGCCGCGACATTCTTGTCATCACGCTCGGCACCGGCCTCGGCGGCGCCCTGATCCTGGATGGCAAATTGCATATCGGAAAGGACCAGACCGCCGGCGAGATCGGCCACGTGACGCTCATTCCCGACGGCTATAAATGCCCCTGCGGAAACACGGGATGCCTCGAACAATATGTCGCCAAGAACGGGATCGTCCGCCGCGCGAAAACGCTCCGGAAGGATCTCGTCGATCCGACTCCCGAGACGATCGCGCAGGCCGCCGCGCGCGGCGAAGAGTGGGCCCGATCCGTCTACGAAGGCGTGGGAATCAACCTGGGCCAGATCATCGCCGGCATGATCCAGATCCTCAATCTGGAAAAGGTGATCGTGGGTGGCAAGATCGCCAATGCCGGAGAAGTTCTCTTCGGCCCCCTGCGCGCGCACGCCGCGGAGCGGATCTATCCGCTTCTCCGGGAGACCTACACGATCGAAAAGGTAGCTCTGGGTCCGGATTCAGGAATTATCGGAGCGGCGTTCTTATAAAGGTAAAGGGGGACATTCTCCAACATTCCAACATTGGAGATACTTGAGTTTCAGCTTGCCGCTTTCAAAATGAGGAAGTTCTTTATTCTCAATGTTGGAATGTTGGAGAATGTCCCCTCAATACCCGATGATCTCATGTCCGCCGTCCACGAAGATGACGCGGCCGGTGATTCCCGTGCCCTTGGCGGAGAGGATGAACGCGGTCGTCGCTCCCACTTCCTCGATCGTGATCGGCCGCCCCAGCGGAGAACGTTCCACGAAGAGCCGGTGCATCTCGCCGAAGCCGGAGATGCCCTTGGCGGCGAGCGTCTTGATGGGGCCGGGGGATACGACGTTGACGCGGATGCCGCGACGTCCCAGTTCCACGGCGAGATACTTGGCGCTCATTTCCAAGGCGGCTTTCGCGACGCCCATGACGTTGTAATTCGGCACGACTCTCTGGCCGCCCAGGTAGGACATCGTGACAGCCGCGCCCTTGCGCTTCTCCAGGAGAGGAAGCACGGCATTCACCATCGCCACGAAGGACCACGCCGATATTTCGTTTGCCACCTTCCAGCCTTCGCGGGACGTCTTGACGAATTCGCCGCCAAGATCCTCCCGGTTGGCGAAGGCGATGGAGTGAACGCAGCCGTCCAGACCGTCCCACTTCTCCGCCAGGGCTTTGCCGAGGTTCACGAAATCCTCGTCGCGGGAGACGTTGAAGGGAAGCATGAAGGCTTTCGGCAGTGTCGCCGCGAGTTCCTCGACTTTTTCCTGGAGCCGCTCATCGGCGTACGTCAGGCAGAGCTCGTATCCCTCGTCCGCCAGGGCCTGCGCGACGCCCCAGGCGATGGAGTATTTATTCGCGACGCCGGCGATGACGGCTGTGCGTGGTTTTCCTTGCTCAGGTGATTCGGTCATGGTGCCTCCGGTAACATCGCGCACTTTTATCATCTATCGGGCCGGGCATAAAGAAAAATGTGGATCTCCAGAAATTCCCCATCGAAAAAATATTAACAGGATGAACAGGATAGCAGGATCGATTCCGTGTGGAATGGAATGCAATGCAGCCCCGTTATCGGGGCTAGGTTTTCAGTCCTCTCAAATCCTGCCCATCCTGCCTATCTTGTCAAATTTCCCCCCATCGGATGGGGAACCTCATGAAATCTTCTGCATGCTGACAGAAGCCCGCGGAGCCTGTAATGTGTTGCGCCATGACAAAGGTCGCCAAATCCCGCAAACAGGAATTTCAAACGATCTCGGGAATTCCCATCTCCGCCCACTACGGTCCCGAGGCCGACAGGCCCGGCGACTTCCCCTTCACCCGGGGGATCCGGCCGAGCATGTACCGCGGGCAATTCTGGACGATGCGCCAGTACGCGGGGATGGGCGACGCGGAGGAATCGAACCGGCGTTACAAGTATCTCCTTTCCGAAGGCCAGACAGGCCTTTCCATCGCGTTCGATCTCCCGACGCAGATCGGATTCGACAGCGATGATCCTCTCGCCGAGGGCGAGGTCGGCAAGGTCGGCGTCGCGACCGATTCCCTGGCGGATATGGAACTTCTCCTGGACGGCATCCCGCTGGACAAGGTCACGACTTCGATGACCATCAACGCAACGGCCTCCATCCTGCTGGCGCTGTACATCGCCGTCGGCGAGAAGCAGGGCGTGCCGCGCGCGCTGCTCGGCGGCACGACGCAGAACGACATCCTGAAGGAATACATCGCCCGCGGCACCTACGCGTTTCCCCCGAAGCCGTCGCTCCGGATCATCACCGACATGTTCGAGTTCTGCTCGAAGGAAATGCCGCGATGGAACACGATCTCCATCTCCGGCTATCACATCCGCGAGGCGGGCTCCACGGCGGTGGAGGAAGTCGCCTTCACGATCGCCGACGCGATCGCCTACGTCGACGTCGCCGTCCGGCGCGGGCTCGACGTCGACGACTTCGCCGGGCGGCTCTCGTTCTTCTTCAACTGCCACATGGATTTCTTCGAGGAGGTCGCGAAGTTCCGGGCGGCGCGGAGGATCTGGGCGAAGGTGATGCGCGACCGGTTCCACGCGAAGGATGCGCGGTCGGGACAGATGCGCTTCCACACGCAGACGGCCGGATCGTCTCTTCAGGCCGAGCAGATCGACGTCAACATCGTCCGCACCACGATCGAGGCGATGGCGGCGGTCTGCGGCGGAACGCAGTCCCTGCACACGAATTCCCGGGATGAGGCGCTCGCGCTTCCGACGGAGGCTTCCGCGCGGATTGCCCTCCGGACGCAGCAGGTGATCGCGCATGAATCGGGCATCGCCGACGTGGTTGATCCGCTCGGCGGTTCGCATTATGTCGAGGCTCTGACGGACGAGATCGAGAACCGGGCGATGGAGCTGATCGGGAGAATCGACGGCATGGGCGGAATGCTGAAGGCGATCGAGTCGGGATTTCCCCAGCGCGCCATCCGCGATTCCGCGTTCCGATACCAGGCCGCCGTGGAGTCCGGCGACCGGAAGATCGTCGGCGTGAATTGCTTCCGGATCGAGGAACCGCCCCCCGTACTGTTCCAGCACGATCCTGCGATCGCCTCCCGCCAGAAGGAGCGCCTCTTGAAAGTGCGGAACACCCGCGATGCGTCGAGGGTTCATGCGGCGCTCCAGAGCGTGGAATCCGCCGCGCGCGGGACCGACAACCTGATGCCGGTCATTCTCGATGCGGTGAAATCCTTCGCCACGGTGGGGGAGATCGTCTCCGCGATGAAGAGAGTCTTCGGAGCATACTCCGGTTAAATGACTTCGCGAATCGAGGTGTCGACATTGGCGAGCGGATTGACGGTCGCCGCCGAGAAGATTCCCGGCCTTGCCTCCGTTTCATTCGCGCTCTTCATCCCTGTCGGTTCCGCGGCGGATCCGGCGGGACGATGCGGATTGACGTCGTTGGCGTCGGAGATGATCATGCGAGGCGCCTCGGACAGGGATGCCCGCGCGCTCACCGAGGCCATGGACGGCCTGGGGATCGAGCGAAACGTCGATTACTCGCTCGAATATCTCCTGCTCTCCGGCTCCTGTCTCTCCACGCACGTGCCGCGGGCGCTCTCCCTCTTCCGCGATATTCTTCTCGCGCCGCGACTCGATCAGGAGGAACTGGCTCCTTCGATCGAGCTGTCCCTTCAGGGAATTCTCGCCGTGGAAGATACGCCCTCCGAAAAACTCTTCGTCGAGCTGGGAAAGAGATATTTGCCGCCGCCGTTCGACAAGCCGTCGAAGGGCATCGCCGGGGAGATCGAAGCGGTCACGATCGGGGATCTGCGCGGAATCTGTTCGTATCGCTCCCCGCGCGGCATGATCCTCTCGATGGCGGGAGACATCGAGATGACCGCGGCGAATGCGATGGCGCTCGATATCTTCCGCGACTTTCCTCCGGCGCCGGATTTTCCCCGCTTTCCGATGTCGCCGACGCATCCGGAACCGGGACACGTCATGAAGGCCGACGCGCACCAGGTTCAGATCGGGATGGCGATGCCGTCTCTTCCGCTGTCGCATCCCGATTACGTCAAGTCGCTCCTGTCGGTCACCGTTCTTTCCGGCGGCATGAGCGGCAGGCTCTTCGTCGAAGTGCGCGAGAAGCGCGGCCTCGTCTATTCCGTGCGCGCCTTCTATTCCACGATGCGCGACCGCGGAGACATCTACGTCTATGCGGGGACGACACCGGAAAAAGCCGCGGAGACGGAACGCGTCGTGCGCGGTGAACTGGAGCGGCTGACGGAGGGGATCACGGCCGAGGAACTCGCCCGCGCCCGGACTCAGCTCCGGAGCTCGGTCGTCATGAGCCAGGAATCGTCGCGCGGCCGGGCGACCACGATGGCCATGGACCTTTTCCGGCTCGGCCGCGTCCGCGAACCCGACGACATCATCGGCGCGATCCAGCGCATTGAGCTCGATGAGATGAACGCGTTTCTCTCCCGGCTGGAACCGCGGCCGTTCGTCATGACGCTGGGACCTGCGGGCGCGGGAGTGGCGGCCGCATGACGGCGGAGCCCATGAAATATTCGGAGCATGTGACACCGTCCGGGCTGCGCGTCTACGTCGAGGAGATCGCGGCGGCGCGGAGCGCGGCGTGCGGATATTTT
Organism: uncultured bacterium; assembly: GCA_964499705.1. Taxonomy (GTDB): domain Bacteria; phylum UBA8481; class UBA8481; order UBA8481; family UBA8481; genus JBBTKW01. The sequence continues at coordinate 10,826 of CAZCME010000002.1, forward strand.
GTCGCGACCGGCTCGCGGGACGAGACGCCTGAAGTGATGGGCGTGTCGCATTTCCTGGAGCACATGTCGTTCAAGGCGACGAAGAAACGATCCGCGATCGAGGTCTCGCGCGAGCTCGATAACATGGGATCGCGCGCCAACGCCTACACGTCCTGGGAGCGCACCGTGTATTTCGCCCAGGTGCTGCCGGAGTTCGTGCCCGGCGCGATCGGGCTCATCGCGGAGATGATCGATCCCGGGTTTCTCGAGGAGGATTTCAGGACGGAGAAGAATGTCATTCTCGAGGAGATCGAGATGTACAACGACAGGCCGGAATTTCTCCTCTTCGAGTATCTCCTGCAGGAACGCTACAGGAATCATCCCCTCTCCGGACGCATCCTGGGCACAGGCGAGTCGATCACGGCGCTGCAGCTCGAACAGATGAAGGCCTATCACGCCGACCGATATCGTCGATCGAACATCGTCCTGGCGGTCGCGGGCGCCGTGAAGGCGGAGGAGATCATACGGATCGCGGATCTTCTGGAGGACCCCGGAGCGGAGCGACGCTCCTTCGCGGGAAGCGCTGTCATGATTCCGAAGTCCGAGTCCGGAAGGCACGCGAAGGTGACGCGCGAGACGGACATGCGCGAGCATTACATGGCCGCCTGGGCCGGGCCGCCGACACCGAAGATGCGCGAGCGGTACGTCGCGAGCGTCCTGGCGATCCTGCTCGGCGACGAGGAAGGCTCCCGCTTCGCGTGGGCGTTGACGCACAAGGGGATCACGGAGGACGCGGACGCCGGAGCGATCTCCTTCCGCGACGACGGGCTTTTCTACGCCGGCTTCACGAGCACGAAGGAGAATTTCGATCGGGCGCGGGAGATCCTGCACGGGGAAATCGCTCGTCTCAGGAAGGGCGGCCTGGAACCGGACGAGCTGGAGCGGGCGCGGACGAAATACGCCTCCCGGATCATGCTCGGCGCGGAATCCACGATGTCGCGGATGAGCGGCCTGGGCAACGACTCTCTCGACGGTGTGGGTTATTTCAGCGTAAGGGAGGAACTCGACATCATCATGGCGATCCAGGAGGAGCACGTGATGGAAATGGCGCAGGGGCTCGACGATCCGATCGCTTCCGCGCAGATCGGTCCGATCTGAGGTGGCGGCATGAGCGAAACTCTGCCCACGCTGTACACCAAAAAGGATTCCCAGCCCGCGGGGGAGACGGGCTTCAAGATCGGCATGTCGGTGGATGGATACGAGATCACCGGCATCCTGGGACAGGGCGGCATGGGCGCCGTCTACATGGCGAAGCACCTTATGCTCAACCGCGATGTGGCGATCAAGGTGCTCGCGCAGCAGCACATGAAGAACCACGAACTCGTCGATCGCTTTCTCCGGGAGGCCCGGTCCCTGGCGGAAGTATCGCATCCCGGGATCATCGCGGTGCACGACCTGAGGCTGCAGGGCGACTACCCATGGATCGTGATGGAGTTCGTCGAAGGCGTGTCGCTGGAAGCGATGCTGGAGGAGAAGAAGAAGCTGTCGGTCAAGGATACCGTCCAGATCGCCGCCCAGATCGCCGAAGCCCTGGATCACGCTCATAACCACGGCATCATCCACCGCGACCTGAAGCCGCCGAACATCCTCATCAACAAGGATGGCGTCGTCAAGGTCGCCGACTTCGGCCTGGCGGGAATACTGGGCGAACCGAAGGATCAGAGATTGACCGCGGTGGACGTCGTCATGGGAACTCCCGGGTTCATGGCCCCGGAGATCCGCAGCAATCCGATGGATGTCGACGGCCGCGCGGACCTGTATTCGCTCGGCGTGAACCTGTACCAGATGCTGACCGGGAAGATTCCTTCCGGATATTTTCAGCCGCCCGACAAGTTGAATCCCGAGGTTCCCCCCGAGCTTTCGCAGCTCGTGCTGAGTCTGCTGGCGCAGGAACCGGAGAACCGGCCGCAGACCGCGCGGGAAGTGGCGAGCCGCCTCGCGCCCTGGATGACGGAGAGGGGAGCGTCGGAATTCCGGAGCATGGTGCAGGATGTAAAGGTTGTGGCGCGTCCGCGGTTGGCCGCGCTGGATGACATCTGGGCGCATCGCTCCTTCGTCACCGCGCTCCTCGGCCTCGTCATCGTCTGCATCGTCTCCTTCAACATTCTCGACCTCGGTCCCGTCGCCCGCGCGACGCGCTCGCTTGTACCTCTGTCCGCCGTCGCGGCCATCATCATGGGATGGCTCAGCATCGGCCGGATCCGCCGGTCGCAGGGCGCGGCGAAGGGCGCGCGCTTCGCGACGTTCGGAATGATCATGGGGCTCTGGCTCTTCTTCATCATCTTCATCTCGCACAAGTACGACCGGAGCCCGTCGATACTCTTTCTCTCCCGATTTCCGATGGTGATCGCCGCCGTCTGCGCCTTCGCGCTCTGGGACTGGCTGCACCGCACCCAGCAGGAGCTCGGCACGCTCTTCACGCAGAGCGGCGGCCGGTATGAGCGAGCCGCCTGGTTCGTCGTTCTCCTGGCGCCGGCGTTTCTCCTGATTCCTTTCCTTCAATATGTCGAGCCGGAATATCTCCTGAACGTTCTGCTCTTCCGCTGGATCGCGATCGGCATCGGCCCGGTCATCTATATCCTTCTCGTGGTTCTGCCCGGCGCCCGCCTGAAATAGGGGACATTCTCCAACATTGCAACATTGGGGATAATGAAGTTACTCGATTTCTGGGGTAACTTTTTTGTAACGCTATTATTCTGAATGTTGCAATGTTGGAGAATGTCCCCTACAGCTCCTACAGCCGCTTGTAGATGGAAATCTTCGAGACGAAGAGATTCGGCAGGAAGAATCTCTCGCTCTCGTAACGGATCCGGTGATTCCAGAAGGAGAGATCCGGTTCATACTCCGCGACGGGGATGAATCCGTTCTGCGTCAGGATATTGTCCACATGAGGATAAAGAACGCGGCTGTCGGAGAGGAGTTCCATCCTGTTCGTGACGATCCACGTCACGCTGTCGGGAATGGGCTCGGCGAGGGACAGTTCCGGCTGGTAATTGTAGTGCTTCCTGGCGCGCCAGAAGTAATCGGTGTACAGGATGGTCGGCTGGTAGTTATAGATCATCTCGTAGAAAAACCCGATCGTTTCTCCCGGAGGAATGTGTTCCGCGATCCAGTCGCTCGACTCGATCCGGATATCGCGATCGAGGAAGAACTTCCGGACGAGAGCCGCGTCGACTCCGGCGTTCAGCACCAGGGCGGCCGCGACCGGCACCATGGCGATCCGGTCGAAGCGGACGAAGAGGGCGTCCAGGAAGAGGCAGAGCGAGACGAGCAGCAGCAGGCTCGGCACGAGCATCCGGCTGGCCTGGTTCAATCCGTTGAAGCTCGACAGGCCCAGCCAGAGCAGCAGGTACGCCGCGATCACGATGTGGCTCCGGGATGATCGCGCCCGCGCGAGGAGCGGCACGATGGAGATGTAGGCGGCGTATGCGACGGACGCGGACAGCGCGAATGTCAGGACCGTGCCGTAATAGTTGGTGAAGACGATATCCTTCGGCGTGGGCAGGCCGCTGATGTCGCCGGTCGCATTCAGGAGCTGGGTCCTGATCGTCTTGATGATGTCGTCGAAGCGCGTCAGAAGCGAATAGGCGAGCGTCAGGCCGTAGGTGACAATGAGGGCCGAGAAAGCGCGTCCCGCGCGCGAGAGCTTTTCGCGCGGCGTTTCATCGCGGCGGATGAGGAGGGCGAGCGCGATGAGCGGAACGAGCGCGCCCGCGGTCGTCTTCGTCGCGATGGCGATTCCGGAGAGGATGGCGGCGCGCTTCAAGGCGTAGGGGTGATAGGCCTCCTGGTCGGCGACGAGATACATGATGACCGAGAGTTCGAGATACGCGACGATGACGTTGTAGGAGGCGTAATGGCCGAGCATGATCCCGAGGGGCATCAGCGCGGCGAGGAACGTTCCGGTCCATACGGCTTCCGGCCGCTTGCAGAGGAGATCCAGCAGGCGGTGGACGACGACGACGATCAACATGCCGAAGAAAGCGGAAATGTACCGCCCCACCATCATGGCCTCCGCGAAAATGGCGTTGGAATCCAGGACGGGGTAGAGCCCGAGCAGTTTCTTCATACCCACGACGGGGATGGTCGCAAAGAAGATGAGATAGTTGGCGACGGGCAGCGAAGCGAGGGGCCACTCCGGAGCGATCGTGATCTGCCCCGTGAGGAATCCTTTCGCCACCGTGATAAGGGTCTCCGCGTCGATCTTCATGCCGCCGGCGTTATTCGCCGAAGCATATTTCGCGAAACTGTTCCCCAGGCTCCGGAAGCACGCCGCGAACTCCCGCTCGTCGGGGTAGAAAGTGTAGACCGTGCCCTTGACGCCGGGAGGCGGATCATCCGCGTGGAAATGGACGAGCCCGTGGTCATTGCCGGCCAGGCGCAGAGAGAGGCTTGCGAGGCAGATCAGGATGAGGACGAAGCGCGGCATCGTGCCCGCTATTCTTGCACAACTCGGTCCCGGTGTCGTAGACTTCTCCGACCCAGCGCCCGTAGCTCATCTGGATAGAGCACCGGTTTCCTAAACCGGGGGTAACAGGTTCAAGTCCTGTCGGGCGCAGTGCCGGTCATTTTGCAAGCCTGTCCAGTCCAGGCTCGCGATATTATTCGGAGCCTTGCGATGGCGTGACGCTCTTGACATCTCCGTCTTCAGTCGAGACAATCCGTGCATGGAAATCGACAAGGATCTCGTCGAGAAGATCGCCCGCGAAGTCATCAGCCGTCTCGGCGCCACGCCGGGATTCATCCCATCCTCCGCCACATCCGGTTCGCTCCTGGCCGTCCTGACCTGCGGCGTCGTCGGGATCGACGAGGCTGTCGCGCAGCTCCAGAAGGCCCGCGCGGGATATGCGTCCCTGACGGTGTTTCTCGCGCAGTGCGCGGATGGAAAGTCCGGCGAGGAAATTTCCAACCGCGTTCGTCCCGATCGTGTCCTGAAGGCGACGCAGGGCGCGTCCGTCGATCAGGCTCTGGAAGGCGCCGCCGCGGTCGTTTACCCGAACTGCACGATGACCCTGGCGGCCAAGATCGGCATGCTCATCTCGGACTCGACCTCCAGTTCGATCGCGGTCTCCGCCCTCGTCCGCCGATTGCCGGTCACGATCGCGACGAACTCGATGCTCGCCAGCCTGGCGAAGGGCGACTATGTGCCCCCCGAATTTCAGGCGGTCGGCGCGGAGCATATCGATCGCTTGAAGCGCGCGGGCGTCCGGACCTGCGATATCCGGGAGATGGCGGCGACCGCGGCAGGAGCGAAATCCTCGGTCGGGTCCTCTTCCTGGCAGGCTCTTCCTGTTACCGTGACCCACGAACTGCCGGCCTCCGCCGCGATCCAGTGCCAGCCGGTCCTGCGGGATCTCGAAGCCTTCGTCCGCTCCTCCATGGCCGACGATCCCTCCTGCCAGCCCTGCGCCGCCAAGCTCCACGCGGCCATCGAGAAATGCATCGAAGCCGGAGCCTGCCGCATCGGAACGGCGGGCACGCCCGACACCGCGCACGGCAGCGGCGGCGTCGCCGGGATGATCGACCATACTTTATTGAAGGCGAACGCGACTCCTCAGGAAGTCGAGAAGCTCTGCGCCGAGGCGCGCCAGTACAAGTTCAAGTCGGTCTGCATCAATCCCGGCTACATCGCGATGAGCAAGCGGCTCCTCCAGGGTTCGGGTGTCCTCGTCTGCACCGTCATCGGATTTCCCCTCGGGGCGACGACGACCGGAGCGAAAGCCGCGGAGACGCGCGACGCGATCGCGGACGGCGCCGATGAGATCGACATGGTCATCAACATCGGCGCCCTGAAAGCCGGCGATTACATGAAGGTGAAGCACGACATGGAAGAGGTCGTCGAGGCGGCGAAGGGCCGGACCGTGAAGGTCATTCTCGAGACGCATTTTCTGACGGACGAAGAGAAGGTCGCCGCGTGCCAGCTTGCCGTCGCCGCGGGAGTTCACTTCGTCAAGACCTCCACCGGATTCGGCGGCGGCGGAGCCACGGCCGAGGACATCGCGCTGATGCGCAAGGTCGTCGGCCCGAACCTGGGGGTCAAGGCTTCCGGCGGCGTACGGACGAAGGAAGACGCGGAGAAGATGATCAAGGCCGGCGCGAACCGCATCGGCGCGTCCGCGTCCATCGCCATCGCCACGGGGAAGAAAACGGAATCCAAGGGATATTGAGCTCCCGCTTCAATCGCGTTCTCGTCATCGTCCTCGATTCCGTCGGTGTCGGCGAGATGCCGGACGCGGCCGAATATGGCGATGTCGGTTCAAACACGCTCGGTAATCTCGCCCGCGCCGTCGGAGGATTGAAGGCGCCTCATTTCGGCGCGCTGGGATTGGGAAACATCATCGAGGTCGCCGGAGTGCCTCCGGTCGACAAGCCCGCCGCATCCTGGGGCAAAGCTGCGCTGGCTGCTCCGAACAAGGATACGACCTCCGGCCACTGGGAGATGATGACCGCCGTCCTCAAGACGAAGCTCAATACTTTTCCCGATGGTTTTCCGGACGAACTCATCGACCTGTTCAAGCGCGAGGCGCATGTCGATGGCGTCCTGGCGAACAAGGTGGCGTCCGGGACGGAAGTGATCGCGGAGTATGGCCAGGAGCATGTGCGGACGGGCTGGCCGATCGTGTACACGAGCGCGGACTCCGTCTTCCAGATCGCCTGTCACGAAGAATCGTTCGGCCTCGAACGATTGTACGAAATATGCGAGTCGGCGCGGCGCCTTCTCACGGGGAAATACGAAGTGGGTCGCGTCATCGCCCGGCCCTTTCTCGGGACGCCCGGTTCCTACAAGAGAACGTCCAATCGCCACGATTATTCCCTGGAGCCCCCCGTGCCGACCGTTTTGGACAGGTTGTGCGAGAAGAACATTCCGGTGCTCGGTATCGGCAAGATCCAGGACATCTTCGCCGGGCGCGGCGTGCCGGAAAACAACAAGACGAAGGACAACGCTGACGGCGTCGCGAAGATCCACGCCGCGCTGCAGTCGCACGCGAAAGGCTTCATCTTCGCCAATCTTGTCGATTTCGACTCGCTCTTCGGGCATCGCAACGATGTGGCCGGCTACGCGCGCGCCATCGAGGAGTTCGATGTCGCGCTGCCGGGCATCCTCCGGAAATTATCGGACCGCGATCTCCTCATCATCTGCGCGGATCACGGCAACGATCCGACGACGCCATCGACCGATCACAACCGGGAATATTGCCCGATCCTCGCGTGGCGCTCCGGCGGCACCGGCCGCAACATCGGCATCCGCCGGTCCCTGGCCGACATCGGCGCAACCGTGGCCGATGTCTTCGGCGTCACCCCGTCGGAAGGGGAATCGTTCCTGTCTCTCGTCGCCTGACGCTATAGTCTCGCCTCGATCGTCCTCAGGATCCGCTACCCGTGATGTCCACGGTGCCGCCATGGCGATGGATGGCGTGCATCTCGCCCTTCTCTATGTTGATGACAGGAGTTCCCCATCAAATATTTAACAGGATGGGCAGGATCGATTGACCGTAGGATTGCAGATAGTGTCGTCCTTTTAATGGGGAGTGGTTTTCTTTTTACTTTGAGAGACTTGATCATGGCTCATATGCGGCAGCATTAATTCGATTTTTATGGAAAGAATCCTGCCCACCCTGCCCATCCTGTTAATTTCACGCCATTGGATGGGGAACTTGCGTTGCCCGTGTGTCGCGTTCGATTCTCTGGCATAATGCCTTCATCATGGCACTCGTAACCTGTCCCGGTTTTGTCGACGCGCATTCGCATGATGACACGGCGCTCTTGTCGGATCCCGCGCGGCCTATCAAGAGACGCCAGGGGATCGTTCATCAGGTCATCGGCAACTGCGGTCTCACTCCGTTTCCTCTCGTTCCCGGAGACCAGCCCGAGTACGAGAAGTTTCTTCACTCTGTTCTCGGAGAATGCCCCTGCCGCGACGAGGGGATTCATGAGCGGACGGGAGATTTCATCGGGAAGATGCCCGCGAACATCTCCACGCTCCTCGGCTACAACAGTCTCCGCGTCCGTCTCTTCGGTTACCTGGACCGCCCGCTCGATGCCGGCGAGCGCAGGCTCGCGCGGAAGGGAATCCAGGACGCGCTGGATGGGGGCGCGATAGGGGTTTCGATCGGTCTCGCGTATCTGCCCGCCGTGGCCGCGGACGCGGAGGAGATTTCCGCGATCGCGGACGTATCGCCCCTGCTGACTGTCCACATGCGAAATGAATCGACGCATGTCCTGGAGTCGCTCGATGAGATGGGCGCCGCGGTCTCGTCGGCGCGCGCGCGCGGATCGCGGTGCCACCTCCACATCTCCCACCTGAAGATCGCCGGCGAAAGAAACTGGCCCCTGTGGGATCGGCTCCTGCAACGCGTTCTTTTCTGGCGCGAAGAACTCGGGATCACGTTCGACCACTATCCGTTTTCGTTCGGCTCCACCGGCCTCGCCGCTTTGCTGCCGCCGGAATTCGGACGCCTGCCCCGGAAGGAACTCGCGCGCGTTCACGCGTCCGCGATCGAGGAACGCTTCGCCGATACGGACTGGGAAAACTACATCCATTTCGCGGGCCCCGAGAATCTCACCTTCGCGGGCCTCACGTACTGGCCTCATCTGAACGGCACGACGCTGGAGGGGCAGAATGTCGCGGAGCTGATCCGGGACATGGTCCTGTCCGAACCGAATCCCGCGATTCTCATCAAGGGCCAGAGCGACAAGGTGATAGATGAGCTTCTGAAATTGCCGTTCGGCTGCATCGGCAGCGATGCGCTCCCGGACGTGCCGGAACATCCGCGCCTCACCAGCACGTTTCCCGAATATCTCGCCCGCATGAAACGGCTCGGCCAGACACTGGAATTCGCGGTGGATAAGGCGTCGAGACTTCCTCGCAAGATCTTCGGAATCAGGAATGAAGACGAGATTTCGATCGATCGGGACTCCTTCCGGATCGGTTTCTCCCCGGCCTGAGGAGATGAACATCCGGATTCGAAATCTGAAAACGCTTCATCTTCGTTCTGCCTCTGTTAGACTGCTCACATGAACCCGCGTCTGGAATATATTCCGTCATGAAGCCCGCGATCCGGATCTTCGCCGCGTCCGACATGGGGTGCGTTCGCAAGAATAACGAGGACAACTTCAAATACATGGCCGAAGGCGAGGACTTCTGGGCCGCGGTCGCCGATGGATGCGGCGGCGAGATGGCGGGAGAAGTCGCTTCGCGGATTGCGATCGATGTCTTCGCGCAGGAGATCGACAAGAACCAAGGCTCCCCCCGTGACATCGTCTTCATCCTCCGCGATGCCGTCGTGAAGGCCAATCGCGCCATTCTCGAAGAGGCCAAGCAGGCCGACAAACGAAACATGGGCACCACCTTTTCCGGCATCTACATGCGCGGAAAGAATCTCTTCACGCTGCACGCGGGCGATTCACGGATCTATCGGAAGAGGGACGGCCGCTTTGAGCAATTGACCGAGGATCACACGTGGGTGCAGGACCAGGTGAAGCGCGGCAAGATGACGCAGGATGAGGCCGATCACCATCCGAAGAGCGGTGTCCTTCTCCGCGCTCTCGGCACTCCCGACTTCACCGCTCCGGACATCGACTTTCTCGACGGCCGTCCCGGCGATGTGATCCTCATCTCCAGCGACGGCCTCCACCGTGTCGTCTCACTGGAGGAAATTTCCGAAGCGATGGACCTCGACCAGGAAACGGCGGTCAAGATGCTGATCGAGACTGCGCTGAAGCGCGGATCGCCGGACAATGTGACCGTCATCGCGATGAAGATCGAGGCTGTCGGAGAATAGCCGGGCGAATCTATCGGCCGGTCTGTTTTCCAATTCAGAACCTTTTCTCCTTCTGATACAGTCCTCTTCATGGAACCCCGCCGTAAATACGATCCTTCCACCATCGAGCCGGCCGCGCAGCGGCGCTGGGCCGATGCGGGCATCTTTGACGGCCTGAAGGGCGACGGAGACATCTACTATTGCCTGGAGATGTTTCCCTATCCCTCCGGAAAGCTCCACATGGGCCACGTCCGCAACTACACGATCGGCGATGCGGTGGCGCGATTCCAGAGGATGAACGGGCGGCGCGTCGTTTATCCGATGGGCTTCGATTCGTTCGGGCTTCCCGCGGAGAACGCGGCCATCAAGAGCGGCACGCACCCGAGCACGTGGACCTTTTCCCGCATCGAAGAGATGGTCGGGCAGATGAAGCGGATGGGTTTCTCCTATGACTGGTCCAGGAAGTCGGTCACGTGCACGCCCGAGTACTACAAGTGGAACCAGTGGTTCTTCCTGAAGTTCTGGGAGCGGGGACTGGTCTATCGGAAGAGATCGCCCGTCAACTGGTGCCCGGAATGCAACACGGTCCTGGCGAACGAACAGGTGCATGACGGGATGTGCTGGCGCCACGACGACACTCCTGTCGTCCAGAAATCGCTCGAACAGTGGTTCATCAGGACGACCGCCTACGCGGAGCGACTGCTTGCCAACCTGGATGGGTTGACAGGCTGGCCGGAGCATGTGAAGGAGATGCAGCGGCACTGGATCGGCCGGTCGGAAGGAGCCATCCTCCGGTTTCCGGTCGACGGTTCGGACCATGTCATCGAAACCTTCACGACGCGGCCGGACACGGTGTACGGGATCACGTATCTCGTGATGGCGCCGGAGCATCCTCTTGTGGATGAACTCGTCGTCGATGACCGGAAAGACGGGCTCCGGGAATTTCGCCGCACGGTCGCGGCTCAGACCGTGCAGGACAGGACGGACGCGGCCCGCCCCAAGCACGGGTACGCGCTCGGCCGGACCTTCACCAATCCCTTCACCGGTCGCTCGCATCCTCTGTACGTCGCGGATTACGCGCTCATGGAATACGGCACCGGCGCGGTCATGGCCGTTCCCGCGCACGACCAGCGCGATTTCGAATTCGCGCGGCGGCATGGTCTTCCCATCACGGCCGTCATTCATCCGGAAAGCGAAATGCTCGTCGGAGCCGCCATGACGAAGGCCTTCGAGGACGACGGCGTCATGCGCGATTCGGGACCTTTCGAAGGCCAGCCGAACAGGAAGGCCTGGCGCGGGATCGTCGATCTGGCCCGGGAAAAGGGCTGGGGCCGGCCGCATGTCCAGTTCCGTCTCCGGGACTGGCTCGTCTCCCGCCAGCGCTACTGGGGCACTCCCATCCCCGCAGTCTCCTGCGACCGGTGCGGCATCGTGCCGGAGGAAATCGATCGACTTCCCGTTGTCCTCCCCGACGACATCAAGTTCAGCTCCGGCGGGAATCCGCTCGCTTCGTCGTCGTCGTTTGTGAACACGACCTGCCCGAAGTGCGCCGGCCCCGCGCGGCGCGAGACCGATACGATGGACACGTTCGTCGATTCCTCCTGGTATTTTCTCCGCTACTGCGACGCTCGCAACGACACCGCGCCTTTCGATTCCGGCAGGGTGAACGAATGCATGCCGATCGATCAGTACATCGGCGGCGTGGAGCATGCCTGCATGCACCTCATCTACTCCCGGTTCTTCACGATGGTTCTGCATGACATGGGCCTCGTGAAGTGCGAGGAACCCTTCACCAATCTTCTGACCCAGGGGATGGTCTCCATGGAAACCTACCGCTGTCCGAAAGACGACTGGATCCTCCCGACGGAGTGCGTGGACGGCAAGTGCGTTCACTGCGGAAGCGAAGTGAAGATAGGCCGCGTGGAGAAGATGTCGAAGTCGAAGAAGAACCTCGTCGATCCCGGCGAGATCATCGACCGATACGGGGCCGACACAGCGCGAACCTTCATTCTCTTCGCCTCGCCCCCGGAAAATGAGCTCCTCTGGTCCGACCAGGCCGTGGAAGGCTCGTTCCGTTTTCTCCGCCGCGTGCACGATCTCGTGGAAGAACGAGCCTCCCTCGATCTCGCCGCGCCGAACGACGGAGATCGCGAGTTGAGAAGAAAGGCGCACGACACGATTCTCCGGGTCACGCGCGACATCGCGACGCGATTCCAGTTCAATACCGCGATCGCCGCCATGATGGAGCTCCTGAATGCGCTCCAGGCCCACGGCGCGAACACGCCGGTCGCGCGCGAGGCCGTCGAGATTCTCATCCGCTGCCTCTCGCCGATCGCGCCGCACCTGGCCGAGGACCGATGGCGCCTGCTGGGCCACGATACGCTCCTGGCGAGCGAACGCTGGCCGGTGGTCGATGAAGCGGCGCTGGTGACGGACACCGTGGAGATTCCGGTGCAGGTGAACGGTAAATTGCGAGGCCGGATCCGCGTGGCGCCCGACGCTCCGGAATCCGCCGCGCTCTCCGCCGCCGCCGCCGCGCTCAGTCTCGATCTCTCGCATCCGAAGAAGGTCGTCTACAAGGCGGGCAAGATCTTGAACCTCGTGATCTGATGAAGCGCTTCGCCGAGCGAAACCCTCCTCGTTGATTACAACCCCGTTATTACTGCTGATCATGGTCGCGACACCAAGTGCGGAAATCGCCATGGAACGGGCGGGAGCCCGGATGGGCAATGCCGTCCTCTCCGCGGATCTGGACGGGGATGGACGGAAGGAAGAGATCCGGCTGCTTCTTGAGCGTCGCACAGGAAGGGGAGGCGTCGCCGTCTATTCCGACGGAGACGAGCAAAGCCGGTTTCTCCGGAAGGATTATTTTCCGTTCAGCGCCGTTGTCGGAGATATCGATAACGATGGAGATGCCGAAGTCCTGATCGGCCTGTACGACCGCTCCAAGGATCGCTCGGGACGATTCGCCATGAAGCTGCATGTTTTCGATTACGAAGCCGGCAGGCTCAAGCCCCGGTGGTTCACCGACCGCGAATTCGAGTGGTTCGGAGTGGTGAGGCAGGGCGACAGGAATCTGCTCGCGGTGACGGAGCGGAGCGGCGACCGATGGAGCCTGCGGACGTGGAAATGGCAGGATTTCGGTTTCTGGCTGGAGGAGCCGATCTTCGTGTCCGAGGAGCCGTTCTCCTGCGACACGATTGAAAACGGGCTGGTGGCGACATCGACGGGCGGCCGCCGCATTGAAGTGATCGCCTCTGGCGACGGCTGGCAGACGAGGCGCCTGCGATGACGAAGTGCGCGATAGGGCGCAGGTTTTCAGCCGCCATCTTCGCGGCGGGATTATGCGCGGTTCAAGTCGCCGCGGCGTCGCTCCAGCAGATCCAGAACGATCCGAACTTCCCGCGCATCCGCGAATCGGTCGAGTATTCCGGGATCGACTGGGAATCCGGCGACCGCGTGCGCGCCTCAGCTGTCATCACCGACGATGATCCCGTTCTCGACACGAGGATCCCGGCACCGCGGATTCCCGGCCCCGTCGCGCCGGCCTCCATTGAGCCCTATGATATCGATGCGCAGTTAAACAACGTCTCCAACCGCGAGGCGTTCGGCGAATTTTCCGCGGAGCAGACGAAGCGGCTGCATGAAAATGGTTTCGTCGTCACGACCGACTCGCGGCTTCAGAGCTTCTACATCTACGAGGAGAACGTGTACTGGAACCTCCCGAACTTCGTCACGACCGATGTCATCCTCCATACGTTCTCCGACATTTTTCTCTATGCCTTGAAGAAGGTGGAACGTCGCTCCGTCTTCGGCTGGGTCAAGCTCCTCTCTTCCGCGTTGCGGGAGGAGAGCGTGAAGCTCTGGCGCGAGGCGCGCGATCCGGTCGTAAAACAGGAGGCCCGCGGCAACGCGATCTATTTCGCCACGTTGGAAGCGCTCCTGAAACGCACGACACGGCACGCGCCGGAGGAGTTGCAGCCGGAGGTCGAGTCCGCGCTCGGCGTCATCAGGGGCGCGGCGGGCGAGAAGACGACGATCGGAGGCATCGAGGTCGATCCACCGGCATTCGCGCCGCGCGGCCATTACACGGCCTCGGAGGATTTCAAGAACTACTTCCGCGCCATGAATCTCCTCTCGGCTCCCATCCTCATTCCTTCTGACGCGGATCCGAATCCCGCGCTTGTGCGGATTCAATTGATGGCGTTCGCCCTGGATCGCGCGAAGATTCGCGGCGTTCCGGCGCTTAAGGCATGGCAGCGCGTCAACGACCTGACCAGTCTCTTCACGGGCCGGTCCAATCCGATTCCCATCGTCGACGTTCTTCCGCTGCTCCAAGAGGAGGATGGGCACAGGCTCGGTGTCGACGAAATAGCCCGCCAAGCACAACTCGCACGCGCCCGGGCGCGACTTTCCGCGATCTTCGTGCGCATCCTCCCCGATGCCTCCACGGATACTCCCGTCGCCTTTTTCGGCAAAAAATATGTCCTCGACGCGGAGATCATGCAGCATCTCGTCCGATGGCCGGACCGCCCCATGGCGAGCGGCCTCGATGTCGCGGCATCGCTGGGATTCGATCAGGCGCGCGATCTCGATATCGCCGGTCAGAAAGCCGTCGACTGGTTTCCCGGTCGGCTCGAAGAGGAGCGACGGCGCGTTGCGGACATTCCCGTGGACTGGTGGACGAGCGGCGTCTATCCCGGACTTCTCTGGACCTTCAGCTCGCTGGTTCCTGAGCATGCCTCCGAGCTTCCCATGTTCATGCGCAACCGAGCCTGGGGATTCAAGAGCTTGAATACCGCGCTCTCCGGCTGGGCTGAACTTCGGCACCACACGATTCTTTATGCGGAAGCGTTCTCCGCCGAAGGCGGCGGCGATCAGTACAAGGTCGAACTTCCGAAAGGCTATATCGAGCCGAACGCGCTCTTCTTCAGCCGGATGAGATGGCTGATGGAGAAATTCCGGCACGATCTTTCGGCGAACGGGGCGCTCACCAGGAACCTGGACGCCAAGCTCGATGCGCTCGCGGATATCGTCAGGCGATGCGATGAGATCGTTCGCAAGGAACGGCGCGGTGCTCCACTGGATAGACAGGATCACGAGTTCATCCACTTCATCGGCAGTCGACTCGGGGAGATCACGACGATGAGCCGGACGAACGACCAGCTGACTCGTCACGACTGGAACATCCTGCCGGAAGCGGAGCGGAGCCAGGCCATCATCGCGGACGTGGGGAGGGGAAACGATGCTGTTCTCGAAGTGGGAATCGGACCGGCGCATGCGATCTTCGCAATCATTCCGGGCGCCGGAGGAAAACTCCGTCTCGCCCGGGGAGCGAGCTATCAATATTACGAATTCCCGTGGCCGGCGTCCGACCGCCTGACGGACGAGAAATGGCGTGAAATCCTCTCCAGGGATCCGCATCCTTCCGTCCCGGATTGGGCAGCGGCCTACCGAACCGATCATCCCAAGCCCGGGAAATATCCTCACCAGGACCGTACCGACCTCGAATGGTACGTGTATAGTTATTCACCGGATTAGCGGTGTGACAGTTGTAAATCTTGTGATTTGAACCGCCAGTTGTGGTAAGATTCCACAGGAACCGGGGACTCCGGAGCGGAAAGACTTGCTAAACACCGCGACATTGATTAGAGTCCCCGCTTCATATTCGAGGAGCCGGATCGCACTCAATTCTGGCTCCCCCGGGAATGGGAGTGGTCATTCATGCAAATAAGCACAACGTTTCGACAGATGCCGTCGTCCCAGGCGCTCAGGGAATACGGCGAGTCCAAGGTCCTGAAACTGGAGAAGTTCTTCAACGGCCTGATGGAGGCCAAGGTGACGTTTTCCGCGGAGAAGACGTCTCAGAAGGCCGAGGTCACGATCACGGCCAACGGCATCAAGATCCGCGGCGAAAATTCCGCGGCAGACGCCTACGCCGCCCTCGATTCCGTCATCGACAAGCTCTCCCGCCAGCTCCGCAAATACCAGGACAAGCTGAAGGCCCACAAGCCCGCTCTTCCCACCAAGGAAATGTATCGCCACGAGGTGCGTTCGTCCGAGTCGTTCGAGCCCGAGTCGAAGAGCGCGCAGCATACCATCGTCTCCAGCAAGTCGTTCCCCCTGAAGCCGATGTTTCCCGACGATGCGGTGATGGAAATGGAATTGTCCGACGACGACTTCATGGTCTTCATCAACGCGGAAACCAGTGGCGTCAACGTGATCTATCGACGGCGCGACGGCAATTACGGCCTCGTCGAACCCGATCGATAAACTTTAGCCCATGAATCAGACCAAGAAGAGGATGACCCGATGAAACTTTCTGATTTGCTGACCGAGAACGGCATCAGCGTAGCGCTGGCGGCCCGCGACAAGCGCGGCGTCATCGAGGAGATGGTGGATCTGCTCATGAAATCCACCAACGGCGTGACGGACAAGAACGCCGTCATCAAGGCCGTATGGGAACGCGAGGAACTGATGTCGACGGGCATCGGCCAGGGTGTCGGCATCCCGCACGCCAAGACCAACGCGGTGGACAAGCTCCACGCCGTCTTCGGCAAGTCCGAAGCGGGCGTCGACTTCTCCGCTCTCGACGGCAAACCCGTCCACCTGATCTTTCTCCTTGTGGCTCCGGAGGATCAATCGGGCCCGCACGTCAAGGCCCTGGCCAGGATCTCCCGGCTCCTCAAGCAGTCGTATTTCAGACAGGCTCTCCAGGAGTCCCGCAAATCCCAGGAAGTGTTGACGATCATCCGCGAAGAGGAACTGAAGAGCGCCTGAAGGCAATACTGAATAAGGAATACTGAATCATGAATGCCGACAATGGAAATCATTCAGCATTCCCTGTTTCCTGTTCCGTATTGAATTAAGATGGATACCGATAACGAGGTAATCATCCAGGAGCTCGTCGATGACCTGAGGAGCGCGCTGGATCTGCGGGTCATCGCCGGCACTTCCGGCACGATGCGCGCGATCCGGGATCCCGAGGTCCAGCGACCCGGGCTCGCCCTCGCCGGCTTCCTCGATTACTTCCGCCCCAATAATCTCCAGATCATCGGCCAGACGGAGCTCGCTTACATGGCGACGCTCGGCGACGAGCTGATGCTGAAGCGCTGGGAGGATTACCTCGGCAATCTTCCGGCCGCCATCATTGTCGCCCGCGCCCTCGTCCTGCCGGAGGCGCTTCTCGACAAGGCCAGCGAGCTCGGGATCTGCGTCCTCTCCTCGCCGCTCCGGACCGAGGATATCTCCCACAAGATCGAGCTGTATCTCGAACGCGAACTGGCGCCGTCGGCGATGATGCATGGCGTCCTGATGGACGTTTTCGGGCTGGGCGTGCTGATCCTCGGAGATTCTGGCGTCGGCAAATCGGAAGCGGCCCTGGAGCTTCTCCAGCGCGGCCACAGGCTCGTCTCCGACGACATCGTGGAGATCAAGAAGATGCGGCAGGACGTGCTCATCGGGACGAGTCCGGCTTTGACGAAGCACCACATCGAGATCCGCGGGCTCGGCATCCTCAATATCCGCCAGCTCTACGGCGCCTCCGCCATCGTCGACGAGATGAAGCTCGACATGGTCGCGCAGCTGGAGATCTGGAAGGAAGGATTCGAATACGACCGGCTCGGCCTCGAGCAGGAGACGTTCGAGATCCTCGGGAACGAAGTCCCGAGCGTCCTGGTGCCGGTGCAGCCCGGCCGGAACATCGCGATCATCATCGAGGTGGGCGCCATGAACCAGCGGCTGAAGAACATGGGAGTTCATGCGGCGGAGGAATTCAACAAGCGTCTGAACGAGATGCTCGTGTCCGGCCACGGCATGACGAGCGGCACGGGGGAGCAGAAATGATGGCCGACGAACGTTCGGGTACGGGCGGAGAAACGGGCGCGGCGACGGACGCTGCCGCTGCTCTGCCGCTGCTCATCATCGCGTCCCACGGAGCCGTGGGCCAGGCCGCACTGGAGACGTGTTCGCAGATCCTGGGGCCGATCGAGCCCGCCGCCGCGATCGGGCTCGATGTTCACGGCAGGCTCGAAGACGTCGAGCGCGGGATCGTCGCCGTCCGGGAGCATCACGGCCGGGAGCGGCCGACGATCATCCTCGTCGATCTCTTCGGCGGCTCGTGCGCGAATGTCGCGGCGAAGATCCTGAAGTCCCGGACCGAACAGGATGCTCCCATCCGTGTCATCGCGGGCTTCAACATCCCGATGATCATCGAGTTCGCCTTTTCCCGCAGCAAGTACCCGCTCGACAAGCTGGCCGACCGGATCATCGAGGCCGGGAAAAAAGCCTGCCTCGATCTGAACGCGAAGGTTCTGGCTCGGCCGGCGCAAGTTGCTCCGAAGGATGCGCCTCCACCCGGGAAAGAACCCGGAACAGCATGATCGTCCTCGCCCGCATCGACGACCGCCTGATCCACGGCCAGGTGACCGTGGGCTGGTCGCGATTCCTCGACATCGAGAAGATCGTGGTGCTGTCCGACGACATCGTGCACGACGACATGCAGAAGTCGCTCCTGGCGATGGCCGTGCCTGAGAGCGCCGACTTCGACGTCGATTCGGTCGCGGGCGTCGCGGCCAAGCTTGCCCATCCGGAATATACATCCTGCCGTACGCTCCTGCTCGCCGCTTCTCCTTCCGAGTTCAGGCGTCTCGTGGTCGAATTCGGATTCAGGCTTCCGGAGGTGAACGTGGGCGGCCAGAGGTACGCCGCCGGCACGCGGAAGGTGTGCGACGGCGTCCTCCTGACGGATGAAGCCTACGCCGATCTCTGCGCGCTTCGCGACGCGGGCGTCTTCGTCGAGGTCCGCATGATTCCTTCCCATGACAAGAAGGATCTCTTCAAGCTCTATCCGGGTGATCGCGCATGAATTTTACGCCGCTCGTCCTGGCCGCGCTCGTCGCGGGCCTCACGGCGCTCGACAATGTCCATGTCTTCCAGTGGATGCTCTCGCGCCCCGTCGTGACGGGGCCGATCGTGGGAGCGATCATGGGAGATCTCACGTCGGGAATGATCTGTGGAGCATGGATCGAGCTGATATGGCTGGGCGTTCTTCCCATCGGAAATTACACGCCTCCGGATGCCCAGATCACGGCCGCTTCCGCGGCGACGGCCGCCGCCGTCTGGTCGGCGGATTACGAATCCAGCAGGACGGCGGTTTCGCTGCTGGCCGTGCTGGCTTTTGTTCCGATCGGAGTCTTCTCCAAGCTGATGGATCTCTCGCTCCGCAAGCATCTCGCCGTTAAAGCCGAAGCGATTCTCGCCTGCGCTCCGCCGTACAGGACCGGCGGTATGATCGTGGCGAGCATCCTGCCGGTCTTCGCGAAGGCGGCGTTCGCGGTCGTCATCGTATTCGTGATCGCGGTCGTGATGAAACCCGTGATCGTGCTGCTCACATCGGAGCCCCGCGTATCGAAGGGATTGTTCTTCGCCGCATCCCTCGTGCCCGCGCTCGGGATGGTCCAGCTGGCCCGCTGCATCGGCGCGAAGGGCCGGGAGAAGTGGATCCTCCTCGGCGTTCTGGCCGCGACGGTCGTTTTCCTCGCCCGGGGTGTGAAGCTATGACGTTTTCGGAGCGGTTCATCATCTTCGTGCGACTGCATTTCCTCCAGCTCCTCTGGAATTTCAAGGGCATGCAGCACTTTGGTTTTCTCTCCGCGCTCCGGCCGGTGTTGCGGAGGCTTTATTCCGGCGACGCCTACATCGAGGCGGAGAAACGCCAGGGACAGTTTTTCAACACGCATCCGTGCTTTGCTCCGATCTGCGTCGGCGTCGTCGCGCGGCTCGAGGAGGAACTGAAGGCGGGGACGTTTCAGAAGGCGGAGATGATCCCGGTGTTGAAAAACAGGATGAGCGGACCGCTGGCGGCGGTCGGGGATGCGTTTTTCTGGGAGACCGTGAGGCCGATCGTCGGGAGCTGCGCGGTATTCGCCGTTTATGCGTTCGGCGCGGGCGCCCCGTCCGCCACGCTCGGGATCGCCTGCTTTGTTCTCGTCTACATTTTTCTCGTCGAATCGATCCGGTGGCGGGGCCTCGGATGGGGCTATGCCTACGGTCTCGGCGTCGTCGATCTCCTGAAGAAGAAGGATTTTCATTCTTCCATGAGAACATTGAGAAACGTCGGCGCTCTCGGCCTGGGCATCGCGACTGTCTTCTTTCTCGCGGGCGATACGGAGGCCGTCACGTGGGAACATGGAGCGCGAGCGGCGGCGATGGGGCTCCTGCTCTGGGGCGCCATGAAGAAACTTTCTCCGACCCTCATGCTCTACCTGCTGGTCGCCGGCGGCATGGCGCTGGGGATGTTCCTGTGAAGGTCGAGCGGACGTTCACGATCGAGAACCGCGCGGGTCTGCACGCGCGGGCGGCGGCGATGCTGGTGCAGACCTCGGGACGATTCCAGTCGGAGGTCTTCATCACGAAGGACGACGAGACCGTCAACGGCAAGTCGATCATGGGCGTCATGATGCTGGCGGCGCTGTGCGGCAGCATGATCCAGGTGAGCGTGGAGGGCAACGACGCCGATGCGGCGATGACCGCCATCGCGGATCTCATCCAGAGAAAGTTCGACGAGCCGTGAAGAAATTCGAAGGAGTCCCGATCTCCCCCGGCTACGGCATGGCTCCGCCTCACAGTGTCATGCTCGCCACGATCGAGGCTCCGCAGAGGTCCATCGACGAGAAGGAGATCGCGCACGAGCACGGCCGGTTCCTGGCTTCGGTGGAGCAGACGCGTGCGGAGCTGATGGCGCTGCGGCGGAAGACCGCCGAGGAGATCGGCGAGCAGGAAGCGGAGATCTTCGACGCGCATATCCTCGTCCTCGACGATCCGATCCTGCATTACGAAGTCAACCGCCGCCTGAAAAGCGAGAAACTCAACATCGAGGCGGTGCTGGAGAGCGTCATCAACGGGATCAGGCTGAGCTTCGAGGGGATGCAGGAATCCGTGATGCGCGAACGCTCCGCCGATGTCGCCGACGTCGGCCAGCGGCTCATCAGGAATCTCGTGGGCGCCGTGGAAGACAAGGTCGATGTGAAGAAGCCTTCGATCATCGTCGCCGTCGATCTCTCGCCGTCCACGGCGGCCACGTTGAATCCTGAGCTCGTGACCGGCTTCGTCCTGGAAACGGGTTCCACCACGTCGCATACCGCCATCATCGCCCGCGCCCTCGGGATTCCGGCCATCGTCGTCAAGCCGGATTCGCTGCCGGAGATCATCCGGAGCCGGTTCATCATCATCGACGGTGTGCAGGGATTCGTGCTGACGGATCCGGACGAGAAGACCGTGGAGGATTACCGCAGGAAAAATGTCGAGCTCCTGCAGCACGAGATCGTGCTCCGCAAGAAAACCTCCCTGGCCGCCGCCACGACCGACGGGCTCCTGGTGCATGTCGCGGCCAACCTGGAGATTCCCTCGGAGATTTCCGTGGCGAGGGAATTCGACGCCCACGGCGTCGGGCTGTATCGGACGGAGTATCTCTTCATGAGCCGGAGGCATCTGCCGGACGAGGAGGAGCAGTACCGGCATTACCGGGTCGTCGCGGAGGCGTTCTCCGAGTGGCCCGTCATCATCCGGACGATCGACATCGGCGGCGACAAGTTCCTGTCCGAGACCGATGTGCCGCAATCCATGAATCCCTACCTGGGGCTCCGCGCGATCCGGTTCAGTCTCCGCCAGCCCGACCTCTTCCGCATCCAGCTCCGCGCGATCATCCGCGCCTCGCGGCACGGCAAGGTGCGCGTCATGTTCCCGATGATCGCGTGCATCGAGGAAGTGAGCGCCGCGATGGCGATGCTGGCGGAGTGCGAGGAGGACCTGGGCTTCGAGAAAAACTCGATCCCGGTCGGGATCATGGTGGAAACACCGGCGTCGGCGCTGATGGCCGGCACGTTCGCGCGCTACCTCGATTTCTTCTCCATCGGCACCAACGACCTGATCCAGTACACGATGGCGGCGGAACGGGGCAACGACGAGCTGGAATACCTGAACCGCCCGACGCATCCCGCCATCATCCACATCATCAACCAGGTGATCCTCGCGGCCAGAAAGAGCGACATCGAGCTTTCCATCTGCGGCGAGATGGCGTCCGATTTCCAGATGATTCCCGTGCTCCTGGGTCTAGGGATCACCCGGCTCTCCACCAATCCGCGCGTCATCCCGGCCGTCAAGGAGATGGTCCGCCGCGTCTCCATTTCCGAATGCCGCGAATTGATCGGAGCGATCTCCGCGTGCGAGTATTCCAGCGACATCGCGAAGATCATCACGGAGCGGTTCGGCGAACGCTCGCAGGATCTTGCCGCGCGGCGGTAAGAAGTGGTCATTTCGCCCGCGACTGATATAATTCCCCGCCGTCATGCATCCCCTTAAATACATCCGCAATTTTTCGATCATCGCGCACATCGATCACGGCAAGTCCACGCTGGCCGACCGGCTGCTGGAGCTGACCCGGACGATCGAGAAGCGCGAGATGCGCGAGCAGGTCCTCGATGGGATGGATCTCGAAAGGGAGCGCGGCATCACGATCAAGGCGCATCCCGTCCGGATGATGTACAAGCCCCAGCCGGACGGTCCGGAATACCTGCTCCATCTCATCGATACTCCCGGCCACGTGGACTTCCGCTACGAGGTCTCGCGCGCGATGGCGGCGTGCGAAGGAGCGATCCTCGTCGTGGATGCGTCGCAGGGCGTGGAAGCGCAGACGCTGGCGAACATCGACCTGGCGCTGGAGGAAAACCTGACGCTCATTCCCGTCATGAACAAGATCGATCTTCCCGGCGCCGACATCGAGAGGACGCGCGCGCAATTGCGGGAGCTCGGATTCTCCGACGACGAATGCATTCCCTGTTCGGCGAAGGAGGGGATCGGGATCAGGGAGATTCTCGAAGCGGTGATCGACCGCGTCCCGCCGCCATCGGGTTCGCTGGACGGGCCGCTCCGCGCGCTCATCTTCGATTCGCAGTACGACCAGTATCTCGGAGCGGTCGCGTATGTGCGGGTGATGGACGGCGCCGTCCGGAAGGACGATTTCACGACAATGGCTTCGACGGGCCGGCGCAACCAGGTGGCGGAGGCGGGCATCTTCAACCCGGCCCGGGTTATAACAGGGGAGATCACGACCGGTTGCGTCGGTTATGTCACGGCGTCCTTGAAGAAGATCGACGAGATCCGCGTCGGAGATACCCTGACGGGCGATGTCGACGGCATCGCGCAACTTCCCGGCTACCGCGAGCCGCTCTCCATGGTCTTCGCGGGGCTCTATCCCATCGAGGGCGACCGCTTCGACGATCTCCGGACCGCTCTCGAGAAACTCCAGTTGAACGACGCCGCGTTCAGCTTCGAGCCGGAGACATCGGCGGCGCTGGGATTCGGTTTCCGCTGCGGCTTTCTCGGGCTGTTGCACATGGATATCATCCAGGAGCGCCTGGAGCGCGAATTCAACCTGGAGCTTCTCGTGACCGCGCCCTCCGTGGAGTACAAGGTGCGCCTCATGACCGGCGATGTCATCCTCTGCGAGAATCCGGCGTTGTTGCCGCCCGCGGGGGACATCGAGGCGATCGAGGAGCCGTACATCAACGCGAAGATCTACACGCCGGAGGAGTACATCGGCGCGATCATGCAGCTCTGCCAGGACAAGCGCGGCATTTTCGGCACGATGAACTACATCTCATCCGACCGCGTCGTCATCCACTACGAGCTGCCGCTCGGCGAGGTCGTCATGGATTTCTTCGACAAGCTGAAGTCCATGTCCCGGGGCTACGCGAGCTTCGACTATGAGTACGCCGAGCACAAGGAGGGCGACCTCGTCCGCATGGACATCAAGGTCAACGATGAACCGGTGGACGCGCTCTCCACGATCGTTCATCGCGAAAAATCGTATTACGCCGGAAAGAAACTCTGCGAGAAGCTGAAGGAGCTTATTCCGCGCCACCAGTTCCAGATCCCCGTCCAGGCCGCGATCGGCGCCCGCATCATCGCCAGGGAAACGATACGCGCCATGTCCAAGAACGTCATCGCGAAGTGCTACGGCGGAGACATCACCCGGAAAAGGAAGCTCATCGAGAAGCAGAAGGAAGGCAAGCGCCGGATGAAGACGATCGGCAGCGTGGAGATCCCTCAGAAGGCGTTCATGGCCGTGCTGGAGATGGGTTGATCGTTCCGTCGCAAGCGGCGAAACGCTTCCGTTGTCACGCGTGATTTGCGCCGAGATTCATCAGAAGCTGTCGGAACGGCTGCAAAAAAAAAGAGCCTCCCGAAGGAGGCTCTTTGAAGAACGCTTTTACTTGAGGGGTTTGATTCCCTGATCCATGGCGTCTATCTCTTTTCTGAACTTCTCGGCCGCGGGAGTGACTTCCGCGTAGAGGGCCATGAGCTTGTCGGCGGGAGTCTTGATGAAGGTCACGACGATCGCCATCTCCTGCTCCTTGGAGGTCCCGACAAGCGACCACGAGGGCATGCCGTTGAGCTGCGCTTCCTTCGGTTCGCCGAGTTCGACGTCGGGCACGTCCTTGGCGAGATACGTGGTGATCTCCTTGATGGCATCTTCCAGCTCGCCGGCGGAAAGAACCTGGAATGAGACGTAAACTTCTTCGCCCGGGGACGTGATTTCGAGAGAGTTTTCTTCCTGAACGAGCGACCATTTGGCCGGAATGGCCAGCTCGATTTTTGCTTCCTCGTGCTTGTAGATCTGAATCTCGTCCGAGGCGGGGAGAACGACGTTCTTTCCTGCGGCGGGAGCCGGGGCAGGCGCCGGCGTCGCCGCCGGGGCGGGCGCGGGCGCAGGGGCCGATGCGGGAGGTTGACCACCGCAACCGACGACAGCCGCGGCCAGAATCGCCGATGACAAGATGTTCCGATAAACCTTCATATATTCTTCCTCCGATAATATTTTCCCGCCGCGATGGGCGGGAAATGTCGCAAGACGTTATGTCAACTGGCATGAAAATCAACGGATATCGCACCAGTATCTAACCTGGCCCAGCCTTGGCGGATCGGATTTACTCCGGCGTTCCCTATCGTTATGATCCGCATGTCATGAGGAACTCATTCCACGTTCAAGGTCCGCGTAAAATCGGCATTGTTGTTCTTCTGCTCGCGTGGACGCTTTCCTGCGGTGGAGGTTCAGGTGGCGCCGTGGGAGGAGGACCCGCATCCTCCGGCGCTGGGCGACCCGCTCCATCGGCGCTATCCGGCAATATTCTGGCGGACATGGGATTCCGTCCCGATCCGGACGGTTTCGGTTTCGCGAACTACGACAACACGGGCGTGGTCAATCTTGGCGAAGAGGAAATGTTCAGGCTCTTCGGCGCCGGCGCGTTCGAGTCGACGGATGGCGGCCGCCGGATTCTTTCGCCGACCGCCCGCGAATGGATGGAAGTGGTGAATGACGCGATGCAGGGCGGTCATTGCGAAGGGCTCGCCGTGAGCGCGCTTCTCTTCTATGGAAACCGGCTCGAGCCCGCGCGGTTCGGGGGACGGTCCGTTCATGAACTTCGAAAGGACGAGAACCTGACGCTGCAGCATGAGATTGCTTTCTGGTGGGCGACGCAGGCGACGACTCCGACGGCATCGAGCAAGATCAAGTCCACTCCCGCCGAGCTCGTCGATCTGCTCGTCGCGGGTCTGGCCGGGAAGGGGAACGGCAATCCGCTCTACGACCTCCACATCTATCGCGCCGGCGGCGGCGGCGGTCACGCCGTCACTCCCTACGCGGTGCGCGAGCGCGACGGAGATCATGTCGAGATTCTCTGCTACGACAACAACCATCCGGGCATGGAACGGATAATCGAGGTCGACCGGTCCGTGAATACATGGCGCTATTCCGCGTCGCGAAATCCGGACGAATCCGAGTCCGTGTACGAAGGCGACGCCTCGACGATGAACCTGGTCGCCGTTCCCATGGATCCGCGCCTGCGTTTGCAGGATTGTCCGTTCGACGACGAAGCGTCCTTCACGGATGATGAGGAGTCCGAAGAATCCGAGGAGGGCGACGAGGAAACAAGTTCGTCGGTCGGGATGTCGACGGCCGCCGACACGCGGTCCGCGAAGACTCCGGTCGAGATCTGGCTCGACGGCGACGCCGATCTCCTGATCACCGATCGGCAGGGGCGACGGCTCGGCCTGGTCGGAGACCGATTCGTGAACGAGATCCCCGGTGCTTCCTATCGATACATGTTGAGCGCGGGATTCGAGAAGGTCGAGCATGAACCGGTGTATGTCATTCCGTCAGGGATCGAGGTCACGATCACTCTCAGCGGCGCGCGACTCGAGGAGGCATCATCCTCGGACATCACGATATTCGGCCGCGGATTTTCGATTGAAGTGAACGAGGTGATGCTCGAACCCGGTCAGGTCGATGTGATCGGGTTCTCGCCCGATGGAAAGACGGTCACGTATAAGCCGTCCGGCGACGAGTCACCCGATCTCATCATCGCCTTCCGGACGCGCGCTGAGGATTACGAATTCGAGGTGGGCGACTTCGAGGTCACGAAAGGCGGCTCGCTGGAGATGGGGATCGAGTACCGCGAAGGCCGCGTTCGCGTTCGCGCGCCGCGTTCCCGCGACGGAGCATCGCTCGCTTTATACGGTTACCGCGTCGTGGGCGAACGAGAAGACACGTTCGAGAACGACGACATCACTCTCGGCGCGGGAGAGACGGGCTATCTCTATTTCCGCAATTGGGGCGGCGCCGGCACGGACATGCGTTACGCGGTCGACACCAACGGCGACGGAAAGCCGGACCGCGAAGAGTCGCTCGACGATGAGGATCTTGCTCGGGATTGAGGGGCATTTATCCGGGGAGGGGATTTGTTGTCCGGACGTCTGGCACACCCTGTGCTTTTCCCTGGCGCCCGGCGACCAGGAACGGATCCGCGTGCGCACGGCGCCGGAGATTTGCTGAGCCTTCGGCGCTGACATGCTGTGAATATCTAGTGGCGTTCGGCGTATTAGTTTGCCCGGCGTGACGAGCGTCATAGCGTTGCACTTGTACGGAAATATGATTGTTCGGGATGTTGCGTTCGAGATACACACTGCAAGTTTCTGATCTTCAATTTTCCGCTGCAGGGACCGAGCCTGGTGGCGGTGCGGGCTCCGTGTGATGAGGAATCCCCCCAATCCCATGAGCGTGCCGCGATGACGGAGGAGGCGAGCTCGAAACTCGCGGAGGAGACCGTCCTGCGGACCTGGCAAGCTCGGATCCATGTCCTGAACAATTCCTCCGCCTGGTCCGGAGTGAGCCTTTGCTTCGGCGTGGGAGCCTTCTTCCTGGGACTCCTCCTCCTCTTCATCACGAAAAGCGTGACGGGACTGCTGGTCGCGTTCGGGATCTTCTGCGGCCTGATGGTTCTATTTGTACTGGTCGGCGGAGCGATCGATCTCTTCGGCGGATTCCGCGTCACGTTCATCCTCACCGATCGCGGCGTTTGGAGTATCACGGGAAGCGGAGCGAGAGCCGCCGCTGATGCCGCGGTCGTCGGCGGGATCTTCGCGGGAAGCCTCACGGGCATCGCGACCGGCTTCGCGGCGCGATCGGAGCAGAACGTATTCATTCCCTACGGCGAGATCTCCCGCTTGAAGGTGAAGGATCGACGACGCAGCGTCCTCGTTAGAGGAAAGTTGCTTGAGAAACCCATCGAACTCTACTGCACTGTCGAGAACTTCCATGAGGTTCAGAAGATCCTGATGGCGCAATCTCCCGCCGCGTTCGGAGCCGCCATCGGTTAGTTCATCGACCATCTCGCCAGAAGGAACAGCTCCTTGCCGATCGGTAGTGGTTCAGTGAAATACCAGCCCCGCAAGGACTAGAGCCGCACCCAGCGCGAAACAGACCGATCCGCCGATCGTGAAGTTCCGGATCCCGCTCCTTGCGCCCGCGGTCAGTTCCTCCTCGCACTTCGACGAGACGAGGAAGGATGCTCCGCTCTGCACGGGCCGCGCGATCATGACTTCTCCTTGCGCGTCTGTCGCCATCCCCAGGACGAAGACCGGGCGATTCAGAGGATGGATCCGCTCGCGATATCGAAATCCCAGGGTCCGCCTGCCCTGAGGAATCTGCTGGAAGCTCGGAAGCAGTGACCATGATCTCCCGCCGAGGGTCAGGCTGCCCTGCTGAAATTGGGCCCGCGTGTCGGGTTCCAGGCGATCGACGACCTGCTGCATCTCGATCTCGGCTCCCTCGGGATCGACCTGGATCCCGCCCGTCTGGTCCTTGACCCGGAACGGCGTGGACCTCGAATTCCGGCTGATCGTTTCCGTGCTTCGCCTCGTCTTCGCCACCTGCTGGCGCGTCTGCGGATTCTCCTCGTAGACCGTCTCTTCATACTCCCAGTCCACTTCGGAGCTGAACGCCACGCACTTCTCTTTGGATATGTCCGCCGTGAGCGGAGCGTCGCACTCGATCCGGCCGGTCACTTCGACCGGATGGCGAAAGGCGCCCTTGCCGAGATCCTTGCTGACGCGTTCGTACAGGCTCTGGAGCGCGCTTGCCGTGAATGTTTCCGTGGATGCCAGCGCCAGGAATTTCTTCCGGGCCGAAGCGCGCAAGACAAAGAGCACGATTCCGACAACAATGAGAACACATCCGATGACTGTCATGCTCGCCCGCCTTTCGAGGTGAAGCCTTTTGGAGATGGTAGCTGTTCCGGGCTCGGAATCAACGAGGGATTATCCATGAGAGAATCCGCACGATTCCGCATTCCGTGAGGCGTTTTCTCCCTTTTCCTGTTGACCGCGGTTTCCTCTCTCATGCATGATCCTCATGACGTTCCGCGCGACGTTTTATCCCGCTGTATTTTCCGCATAGCGCACATCGAGGGAGGTTGGGCCATGTCGAGAATCGGACGAAGTCTGTCGCTATTGCTGCTGTTTGCGGGTTTCTGGACGGGGAGCGTATCGGCGGAGGTCGAGAACAAACCGCTCATCATGGTTGTCGGCAACGGCAAGGCGGTTCGTCCGCCCGATGTCGCCTATATCACCCTGTATGTCACGGGCAACGGGATTCTCACCGTGGATGCGGCAAAGGACGCGGCGGAGAAACTGAAGAAGATCCTGGATGCGATCCAGGAGTTGAAGATCGAGGACGCGAAGGTCGAGACCACGGAGCTGGGAATCGGTGAGAAAGAGGATCGATCCTGGTCGCCCGACAAGAAGGAAGAACCGCCACGCCCTCAGTTCACGCACAGGATCCGCATCACGATTCTTCCCGTGGCAAAATCGATTCATGAGCTCCTGGATGCGGGGCTCCGCGCGGGCGCGCTCTTCCAGATTCCCTCGCAGGTTCAATATTCCGGCGAATTCAAGACCGTTGTCGTTTATGGCCTCTTGAATTTCGCGGAAGCCGAAAAGCAGGCCCGTGAAGAAGCCATCGGGAAAGCGCGGGCTGAAGCGGAACAGAAGGCGGTGCTGCTGGGAGGGAGCCTTGGCCCTGTATCGTCATCCGTCTGTGCAGGAGCGGGCTACCCGCAGAACTTCTATGGCTGGTGTGGGCAGAACCAGCAATTTCCGACGATGTACACCTCGACGAATCCGGCGGAGGTTGAGGTTCGCGTCGCGGAAACGCTCAACTATGAATTCAAGAATCCATGAAGGAGAATATGCACGCATGATCTTCATCATCCTGGCCGGAATCGTACTTCTCGTGGGGGGCATCCTCATTGTCGAATGGCGTCACGCCAAGCAGGCGGGGCATAGCGGTCTTGTCGCGGCGGCGGGTCGCGGCGACAAGGACGGAGTGATGAAGTCCCTGGCGAAGGGAGTCGATCCGAATGTCCGTGACGCGAAAGGCGTCTCCGTGCTGGGCGCCGCAGCCGCCGCGGGCGCGGACGAGATGGTGTCTCTCCTTATCGAGAAGGGCGCGAGCGTCGACGCGGAAGACGGAGCGGGCAGGACCGCGCTCCATTATGCCGCCGAATCGGGAATTCTCTCCTCGGGGCAGCTTCTCCTCTCAAAGGGTTCGCCCCGTGACGCGGCTTCGAGCAAGGATCAGCGCACGCCCGCCATGCTGGCCGCCATGAAAGGGCATTCTGAAGTTCTCGAAGCGATCCTGGATGGCTCCGCACTTGATCTGAACCGCGAGGATGCGGACGGTCGGACCGCTCTCATGCACGCCGCCGCGGGGGGACATGCAGGATGCGTTCGCCTGCTCTTCCAGGCCGGAGCGAATGTCAATTACGGCAAGACCTCGACTCCGCTTCTCGAGGCCGTCAAGGGCGGTCACATTGATGCCGCGGATGTGCTCCTGGAAGCGGGAGCGGCCGTCGAAGGTCGGGGGCCCGACGAACTCACTCCGCTTATGGCAGGGGTGAACACGGACAATCCGAAGATGGTCCAGCTTCTTGTCGGGTGGAAAGCCGATATCGACGCCAAAACATCTGCGGGCGATTCCGCCGTCATTCTCTCCGGGACGCAGGAGAATCCGGAGGTCGCCCGGATTCTCATCGACGAAGGCGGCGACATCAACACGAAGAATAACGCGGGGGAGTCCGCCCTGGCCCGCGCCCGCCGCGCGAGGAATCTGAAGGTCATCACCTTCCTCGAATCCCGTCGCGCCAAGGGCTGATGTTTCAAGGCTGACGACGATGGTGCGGCCGTCGATCTCATCGCGCATGATGGTCGCCGCACAGGTCAGCCTGATCGCAAGGCTGGCGTCTTCGGGGCCGGTGATCCTCCTTCCCGCGCGGTTCGCGCTCGTCGCCTGCGCGGGATTTTCCCTGGGAGCATGGGCCGCTCTAACCATGGGGATTTCCCGCATCCGGGCTCATCCCGAACCGGCCGATGACGCTCAACTTGTAACCTCCGGGCCCTATCACTATATGAAGCACCCGATGTACTGGTCGGTGCTTCTGGTCTGCGGATCGTGGGTTGCGGCCCGCCCACGCCGCGATCGGGTCATCAACCTGCTGGCGCTGGCAGCCGTTCTCTGCGCGAAGATGCGTCGGGAGGAAAAACTCCTCGCCGAACGGTTTCCGGACTATGCATTGAAATCCTGATTTCTGAATCCCGACATTGAACTCGGAAGGATGGCCTTAGGAATTAATGAAGGTCCACAATCTTCCGCATGTCGGTGGTCTCCTCATCAGGATAGGCCGCCCCGAGGCCGGGACTTTCCGGCAGGATGATCTGTGGCGGCTTGATCCGGATGCCTCCGATCACATCGTCGCGCGCGTGGTCGTACGATCCGTCGAGATCGAGGAATTTGAAGATCGGAAATGCCGAGGCGAGATGAGCGGAGGCGGTCAGGCCTAGCCGGGTTTCCAGGGATCCTCCCATCATGCACGGGATATCCGCCGCGGTCGCGATCCGCGCGATCGTCGCCACCGCTTCGAGCCCGCCGGCCTTGGAGAGCTTCACATTGAAGTAGTCGCATGCTTTTTCTTCCGCCAGTCTCTCCGCCTCGCGGGGCGTGAAGAGCGATTCGTCGGCCATGATCCTGATGGGAGAGAATTCCGTGACGCGTTTCATGCCCTTGATATCCTGGGCGGGGACGGGCTGCTCGCAGAATTCCACGTTGAATTCCGCGAATCGGCGGAGGGCCTCCAATGCCGCGTCGGCATCGGCATAACCCTGGTTGGCGTCCAGCCGGAGCGGCACGCCGGGGCCGACGGCCATGGAAATTTTCGCCAGCCGGACATAATCCTCCGTCGGATCCCATCCGATCTTCACCTTCAGGACGCCGTAACCTTCGCTGACGGCCCGCATCGCCAGCTCGGCGGCCGCGCTCGGATCCGGATGCGTGATCGTGACATCGATCTCCAATCGCCGCTTATCGCCGAGAAAATACCGGTACAGCGGAAGATGCGCGGCCTGCGCCGCGATGTCATGAATCGCCATGTCGAACGCGCATCGTGTCGTCGTGTTGTGCGGCAGGTAACGTTCCATGAACCGTGAAAGCGCGTCGGCTTCCACGGGATTCTTACCCAGGAGCTCCGGCGCCAGGTCCCGCGCCGCTGCCGCGCAGATGCCCTGCGTCTCGCCCGTCACGGTCCGGAACGGACAGGCCTCCCCCCATCCCGCGAGTCCCTCGTGCGTGGTGATGCGCACCAGGATGCTGCGGACGCGGTCCATCACCATCGTCGCGATCCGGAAGGGCGCGCGGATCGGCATGTCGAGCTTCCAGATTTCTATGCGCGAGATCTTCACAGTAGTAATATAAGCCTTGCGGAGGATATTTTCCATGAGGCGGAATAAAGTCGTCGTCATTACGGGCGCGACGCGCGGGATCGGCCATGCTCTGGCGGAACAGTTTATCGCCGCCGGTCATCCCGTGGCGGGATGCGGCCGATCCGCGGAACGGATCGCATCGATGCGCGCCCGGTATCGATCGCCGAATCTCTTCGATGTCGTCGATGTCTCGGATGACGCGGCCGTCGCCGCCTGGGCACGTGCCGTCATCGCGAATCTCGGCCCCCCTGACCTGCTCCTCAATAACGCCGCGATTCTTCTTCCGGAGACCGTGATATGGAAGGTCTCCGCGTCGGATTTCTCGTCCATTGTCGATATCAACGTGAAGGGAGTCGCCCATGTCTGCCGCCATTTCCTACCGGCCATGATCGAGCGGGGCACAGGCGTCGTCGTGAATTTCAGCTCCGGCTGGGGCCGCTCCGTCGACGCCGGATTCGGCCCCTACTGCGCGACCAAGTGGGCGATCGAGGGATTCACGAAGGCGCTCGCTCTGGAGCTCCCGGCCTCGATGGCCGCGATTCCATTTTCGCCGGGCATGGTGGATACGGACATGCTGAAGCTCGCCTTCCCGGCCGAGTCCCGGGAGTATTCCGATCCGCGGTCGTGGGCTGCGCGGGCCGTTCCGTGCCTGCTTCGCCTGGGTCCCCGGGATTCGGGGAAATCTTTGAGTCTTCAGGAAAATTCGATACAATAATTTTTCCGAGGTGAAACGTCATGTCACAACCTGAAAAGATCGAATTCCAGACCGAGATCCGGCAGATCCTCGATCTCGTCATTCATTCCCTGTACACCCACAAGGAGATATTCCTCCGCGAGCTGATCTCCAACGCTTCCGACGCCATCGACAAGCTCCGCTTCGAAGCGCTCACGCACCACGACTGGGCTCCGAAAGGCGGAGGCAAGATCCGTATCGAAACGGACGCGGCCGCGAACACGCTTTCGGTCGTCGATAACGGCATCGGCATGAACCGTGAGGAACTCATCTCCAACATCGGCACGATCGCCCGGTCCGGTTCGAAGGAATTCCTGAAGGCCATCGCTGACCGGCAGAATGCTCCGCCGGAACTGATCGGTCAGTTCGGCGTCGGATTCTACTCCGCCTTCATGGTCGCGGATCGCGTGACGATCCTGACGCGCCGTGCCGGCGAGGAGAAGGCTTGCAAGTGGGAATCCGCGGGCGATGGAACCTTCACGATCGAGGAAGGGGAGAAGCCTGAAACGGGCACGACGATCACGCTCCACCTGAAGCGATCGAAGATCGACGACATCGTCGACAGCGGGGAGGCGGAATCCGACCGCGAGCCGGACTTCACCGAGGAATGGAAGATCCGCGAGATCGTGCGGAAGTACTCCGACTTCATCCAGTATCCCGTCACGATGATGGTGCAGCGCGACGAGCCGGCGATGGACGCGGAAGGAAAGCCTGTGCCCGGCGCCGCGATGGTAAAGGTCGTGAAGGAAGAGACGCTCAACTCCATGAAGGCGCTCTGGGCTCGTCCGGCGAAGGAGATCACGAAGGAGGAATACCAGGAGTTCTTCAAGCATCTCGCGCATGACTGGCAGGAACCGCTCTCGACAATCCACTTCTCCGCGGAGGGGTTGCTGGAATACCAGGCCCTTCTCTTCATCCCGGGCCATGCGCCGTTCGATATCTTCACTCCTGAGCGCCACCACGGCATCAAGCTTTACGCGAAGCGCGTCTTCATCATGGACGACTGCAAGGAGCTGATCCCCGAGTATCTGAGGTTCGTGAAGGGGCTCGTCGATTCGGCGGATATTTCCCTGAACGTCTCCCGGGAGACGATCCAGCAGAACCGCCAGATCGTCCAGATCCGGAAGCGGCTCGTCCGGAAGGTGCTCGATACACTGTCGGAGATGAAGGAGAAGAACCGCGAGGAGTATATCAAGTTCTGGGACGAGTTCGCGCGCGTCTTGAAAGAGGGCTTCTTCACGGAGGATGAACATCTCGAGACTCTGAAATCGCTCCTGCTCTTCGAGACCTCGGCGGACCCCGAAAAATATTCGTCGCTGTCGGAATACGTATCGAGAATGCCCGCGGAGCAGAAGGAGATCTATTACCTGACGGGCGAGTCGCGCGCCGCTCTGGAAAATTCTCCGCATCTGGAGGCTTTGAAGGCGAAGAACTACGAGGTGATCTTCTTCACCGATCCCGTCGACGAGTTCGCCGTGCGCAGCATCGGGAAGTTCGACGAAAAGCCCCTCAAGTCCGCCGCCAAGGGCGACTTGGATCTCGGCGCGACGGAGGAAAAGAAGCCTGAGGAGTCAGCGAAGTATTCATCCCTCATCGAATTCCTCACCGGCCGCCTCAAGGAACAGGTCCGCGAGGTCCGGCTCTCAAAAAGGCTGAAGTCGAGCGCGGTCTGCCTTGTGATGGACGAGTCCGGTATGGCGGCGCATGTCGAGAAGCTGATGCGCCAGAACAACCAGGCAATTCCCGCGCAGAAGCGAATCCTCGAGCTGAACCCCGAGCATCCCTTGACCGAAAAGCTGCAGAAGATGTTCGACGAAAACCGCGGCGACCCGCGCCTCTCGGACTATGCCGACCTGCTTTACGGTCAGGCCGCTCTGACGGAGGGAGTACCCTTGCCCGATCCGGTCAAGTTCGCCAATCTCGTCGCGCGCATCATGTAAGGGGACATTCTCCAACATTCCAACATTGGGGATGAAAGAGTTACAAAAAATCTGATAACAAAATGATGTAAGTCTATTATCCCCAATGTTGGAATGTTGGAGAATGTCCCCTTTAAAACAGCGTGTAGATGAAGGGGGCTATGGGGCTTGAATTGGCGAAGACGATCAGGAGCCCGAAGACCAGGAGGACGAGCACCATCGGGATCATCCACCAGATCTTCTCCTTCCAGAGAAATTCGATGAATTCGCCGGCGATACCGAACTTGGATTTCATGCGCTCGATGACGGTCATGGCCTGATTATCTCTCTCGGCACGGATTTGATCAATCTTTAATGATGGAAGCGAGGGGATAGCGGCGGAAATATCCGGCGGGGCGGCGGGGATGGTCGGGATCAAAGCGGGAGACGTACTCGATCCCGGCTTCGCCCAGCCTCCACGAATAGTGAAAGCCGTCGCCGGAATTGAACGAGACCTCCCAGAGCCGGACGGGGAGAGCGCCCGTCTCCCGGATCAGGCGGATCCAGTTCGCTTTCAGAAGATTCAACTGGTGATACGTCCAGAGAACGGTCGCGGGCCGGGGATCGACATTCAGTTTATTCCAGAGATGTTCCATCTCTTCACGATGGCGTCCGGTGATACGCATGATGTCGGGCAGAAGCCGTTGCGATTCGTCGAATGAGAAGCAGCGTTTCATCTGTATGTTTCCACTATTATATATCGACGAGAGACACGGAATGACTCAAAGAAAACTTTTTTACAAAATGAAATAGAGGGGGTTGACAAACGGTTGCAGGTTACTTGTACACGACCGCGTTCTGCATGACGAGCATGTCCATTTCGCACCTTGAGAACGTGGAGAACGCATTCGCGGGCGTCGTGACGATCGGCTCCCCCTTCAGGTTGAATGACGTGTTCAAAACGATGGGCACGCCGGTCGCCGCGCCGTGCGTCTTGATCATGTCGTAGTACCGCGGATTGACGGCTCGCTCCACGGCCTGCAGCCGGCCCGTGCCGTCCTCGTGCTTGACGGCCGGAATCGCGTCGGTCGTTATGGGGACGACATACAGCATGTAACGCGACGGCTGGTGCCGCTCCGCGTCCTGCATCTCGAAGTGGTCCTTCACCGATTCCATCAGGACGCTCGGCGCGAACGGCCGGAACGCCTCGCGAAACTTGATCTTCGCGTTCACGACTTCCTTCATCTCCGCCCGGCGCGGATCGGCGAGGATCGACCTGTTCCCGAGAGCCCGTGGCCCCCACTCGAACCGGCCCTGCATCCATCCCACGACGTGCCCTTTCTGCAGCGCGATCGTGATCTTCTCATACAGCTTCTCGTCATCCTCGATACGTTCCCACTTCGCGCCGGTTGTCTTGAGGAATGCTTCCACATCGCCCTGGGAATATTCTTCACCCCAGTACGCGTGCGTCAGGTGGAACTTGCGGGGATTGCCGAACAGCACATGATCGGCATACAGCGCCGCGCCCATCGCTCCGCCCGAATCCCCGGCGGACGGCTGGACGAAGATCTCCTCGAACGCGGTCTCCTTCAGGATCCGGTAATTCGCGACCGAATTCAACGCAACGCCGCCGGCCATCACGAGCTTCTTGCAGCCGGTGTCGCTCTGGACCTTCTTCGCCATCCGGAGGATCGCTTCCTCCGTGAACTTCTGGATCGATGAGGCGACATTCGTGTACAGCGACCGCGGCGGAGCCGGCTCGTCGCGCTCGCGCGGCTTCCCGAACAGCTCCGCGAACTTGTTCGTGTAGGTCTTCTCCGTGTGGTAGTGATGCGAGAAGTAGGACATGTCGAGCTGGATAAACCCGTCGTCGTCGAGCCGGCAGACCTTATGGACCTTCTCCAGGAATTCAGGACGTCCGTACGGAGCCATGCCCATCACCTTGTATTCGCCCTCGTTCACTTCGAATCCGAGCCAGGCGGTGAACGCCGAATACAGGAGACCCAGCGAATGCGGGAAGTGGATGTCGTGCGTCAGGTTGATGGTCGATCGTCCGCCGACCGTCTTCGCGTGCCCCAGCGCCGTCGTCGTCCATTCTCCGACCCCGTCGACCGACAGGACCGCGGCTTCGTCGTAAGGGGAGGGGAGAAACGCCGACGCCGCGTGCGAAAGATGATGCTCGATGAAGAGGATCTTCGACTCCGGAACTCCGGTCGCCTTATGCAGGACGCTCTTCATCCAGAACTTGTCGGAGAGCCATGTCGTCATCGACTCCCGGAAGAATTTGTAGGATCTGGGATAGGTCGCCAGCGACGTCGCAAGAATCCGGTGGAATTTCTTGAATGGCTTTTCGTAGAAGACGACCGCGTCCAGGTCGTGCGTGGTGATGCCGGCCTTCCGGAGACAGAACTCCATCGCCAGCGCCGGAAATCCGGAGTCGTGTTTCCTGCGGGAGAATCTTTCCTCGTCCGCCGCGGCGATGACCATGCCGTCCCGGACGAGGCAGGCGGCGGAATCGTGATAGAAGCAGGAGACTCCGAGGATCGTCGCCATCAGAACTGCTTCCGGGCGTCGTCGAGCGCGACATCGGAGGTTTTCCTCGGGATCCAGGTCTGGCGGGTCTTCATGCGCATCGGGTCGATGAACGCGTTCATGACGATGGCGTAAGGCGTGATCACGATGATGTAAAAGAGAGTCAGGATGACCCGCGAATTGAAGAGGCCCATGCGGTGCCCGAAGCGCTTGAAATTATCCCGCAGGATGATGCGCTTCTCGTGTCCGCTGGCGAGGTATGTCAGGCCGAATAGAGAGAGGCACGTGATGGCGACGGCGGCGATGCATTTGAGGACGAGAAGAACGATATGCAGAATCGAAGCGAGCATGGGATGTGGAATCCTAGTCGGGGTTCAGTTGCTGTAAAGACAGAACTGCGTCACGCCGGCATCTCCACGGCTTTGCCTGTGGAAGGCGGAGCTGCCTTCATCCAGGCGCAGTACACGACGAGCGCGACCGCGAGGCCGACGAACCAGCCGTAGTCGTACACCGAATCCCACATGGTTCTCGCCGCGGCGATGTCTTTTGGATCCATCGTGGCGGCACGCCAGAAGCCCTTCACATTGGGTAGAATTCCCGCGACCAGCGCGCCGAGAGCGGCCGGATTGAATCCGGCCGAATAGGAATAGACGCCCTTCTCGCGATACAGATCCAGCAGGTTCAGCTTCCCTCCGCGGACGATGAAGTAATCTCCGAGCATAATCCCGGCGATGGGGCCCAGCAGAGTACCGTAACCGATGAGCCAGGTGAAGATGTACCCTTGAGTCGTTTCGATCAGCTTCCACGGCATGATGAGGATGCCGATGACGCCGGTGATGAGGCCGCCCATCTTGAAGGAGATCCGTCGCGGCGCGATGTTGGCGAAGTCGTTGGCGGGGGAGACCACATTGGCCGCGATATTCGTGGAGAGCGTCGCGACGAGAAGGCCGATCATGCCGAGAATGATCACGCCGTACCCGAGAGAGGCGCGGCCGCCGGCGATGAATTCATGCCCGACCTTCGCCGTCACTTCGACCGGATCCCACGCGTTCTTCAACGCGTCCGGCCCGGTCCAGATGACGAGCGCCGCCGACGTCACCGCGATTCCGATGAAGGAATAGAGCGTCATGGTGCTCGGCAGCCCGATCGTCTGCCCCCAGATCTGGTCCTTCTGGCTCCTGGCATACCGCGAAAAATCCGGAATGTTCAGCGAAAGTGTCGCCCAGAATCCCACCATCGCCGTCAGCCAGGGCGCGAAGGATTTTATAAATTCGCCGTTGGATTGGAATTTCGAAGGCGTGGCGAGCATGGGTCCGAATCCGCCCGCGCGATTGTAGGCCCATCCCAGCAGCATCAGGCCGAGAATGATCAGGAACGGCGCTGCCAGAGTCTCCATCCACTTGATCGACTCCGTTCCCTTCCAGATGAAATACATGTTCATGAGCCAGAAGAAGAGGAAGCATCCCAGTTGGGCGGCGTTGATGCCGAGCGGCGTATGCGGCGCAGCCTCGATTCCCGGCGAGACGATCTTGACGAGCTCGTAGATCGCACTTCCGCCGATCCATGTCTGGATCCCGAACCAGCCGCACGCAACGAGCGCGCGCAGAATCGCCGGCACATTCGAACCCAGCGTTCCGAAAGAAGCGCGGACAAGCACAGGGAACGGAATGCCGTATTTCGTGCCCGGCACCGCGTTAAGGATCATCGGGATGAGGACGATCAGGTTGCCGAGAAAGACCGTGAAGATCGCCTGCGACCAGCTCATGCCGGAATTCAACATCCCGCCCGCCAGTTGATACGTCGGGATGCAGACCGCCATGCCGACCCAGAGCGACGCGATGTGCGTGGTGCTCCATGTCCGCTGGTTCGCCATCGTCGGCACGATGTCGTGGTTCGCCAGCGGCGTCATGTCTCCGATGGATTGCGCCAGCTCGATGTGCCCGCCGACTTCGCGCTCCGCGTTGTACAGTTCGTCTATGGGTATCCGGCTCATTCGGGAAAGATAAAAGACATTTCGTCCCAATGCAACATCCCAAAAGATTTGCCATATTCGCGAAATTGACCGTATGATATCCAGCTTCGAAATTCATCAAGAGGTAATCCCATGGACATGATGGCTCACGATCTGGAACTGACCCCTGAGGAAATCGGGAAGATGCGGAAGGAATATCTGCTTCCGTCGACGATGACCTACTATTCCAACCCGGTCAATGTCGTCAAAGGCGAGATGCAGTATGTCTACGACGAGAAGGGCCGCAAGTATCTCGACGCGTTCTCCGCCGTCGTCACGATCTCCGTCGGCCACTGCCATCCCGATGTCGTCTCCCGCGTCGTGGAACAGGTAAAGACGCTCCAGCACATGACCACGCTCTACTATCACCCGCGCATCGTTCAGTACGCGAAGAAGATGTCGGAGGCCGCCGCGGGAGCGAATCCGGAGCTGAAGAACTGCTTCTTCACCAACTCCGGCTCCGAGGCCACGGAACTCGCCGCGCTCCTGGCGAAGAACTTCACCCACACGTCCGAGTTCATCGCTGTGCGCCACTCCTTCCATGGCCGCACCCTCATGGCCATGACCCTGACGGGGCAGTCGCTCTGGCGCCACTCGCTGCCGTATGTCTTCGGCGTCCATCACTCTCCCGCCGGTTACACGTACAGGAAACCCGCCGGCATGACGGATGAGGAATTCGGTTCCTTCTGCGCGGATCAGGTCGAGGAGATCATCAAGTACCAGACGTGCGGAAAGCTTGCCGCGTTCATCGCGGAGCCGATCCAGGGCTTCGGCGGTGTCATCACGCCTCCGGCCAGCTACTTTCCGAAGATCTACAGCGTCGTCAAGAAATACGGTGGGCTCTTCATCGCGGATGAAGTCCAGACAGGGTTCGGGCGGACCGGGGACAAGTTCTTCGGCATCGAACACTGGGGCGTCAAGCCGGATATCATCACGATGGCGAAGGGCATCGGCAACGGCGTCCCGCTCGGCGGCGTCATCACGACAAAGGAGATCGCGCACTCCATGGACGGCAAGGTCCACTTCAATACCTACGGAGGAAATCCCGTCTCCATGACGCAGGGCGAGGCCGTCCTCGACGTCATCAAGAAATACGGCTACGCGGCCAATGCGACGAAAATCGGCAACAGGATCATCGCCGGCGTCGAGAAATTGATGCAGAAGCATTCCTCCATCGGCGAGATCCGCGGAAAAGGACTCATGCTGGGTGTCGAGATCGTCAAGGATCCCAGGACGAAGGAACCCGATCCGCAGAAGGTGCTCGCGATTCTCGACAAGGGCCGCGAAATGGGCGTTCTCTTCGGCAAGGGCGGCATGGCGGGCAATGTTATCCGCATCAAGCCGCCGCTCTGTTCCACCGAGGCCGATGCGGATCAGATCCTGGAGACGCTCGACAAGTCGCTCTGATATCCGAGGGTTCCGTGCGTATCCGCCCGCAATCCACAAATCCATAATTCTCAGTTGCTGCCCTGCGCTCGTTGACGTATTCTTGACTCCGATAGCTTGATGAAAACAACCGTCTCAACACCGCTTGCGCCGGCCGCCATCGGCCCATATTCCCAGGCTGTCTCCGCGAATGGTTTTCTTTTCACCTCCGGTCAGATCCCGCTCGATCCCTCGACGGGCGTCGTCGTATCCGGCGGCATCGATGAACAGACGAACCGAACGCTCGATAATCTCGAGGCCGTGCTCGCGGCCGGCGGTTCCTCGCTCGCCGCCGTCGTGCAGACGAACATCTACGTGACTTCGCTCTCCCATTTCGCCCGCGTGAACGAGCTCTACGCCGCGCGATTCGGCCCGGGGCCGTATCCTGCCCGCATCACAGTGGAAGTGCCCGCGCTGCCGAAGGGCGTTCTCATAGAGATTTCCGCCATCGCTCTGATCGAGTCCGCCTCCATGCAGCGAGGTTAAACGCCGCGTGGGGATAGATCGCTCGGGAATCATTCGTGCTTGATATCCAGTTGACGCAGGCTGGCTCCATCCCGGTTCTCGTTCTCCGCGGTTCCATGGACGCGCCCGACATCCCCGTCCTCACCACCTATCTCGCGCCGCAGCGCCCCATGCTCGTCATCGACATCCTCAACGTGAAGCGTCTCCTGCCGGAAGGCGGCGAGATCATGGTTCGTGCCGCCAGGAAGGCCAAGCGCCAGGAGGGCCACGTGATCCTGGCCGCCAATGGAACGGACGCGATTGTCGATCAGTTGCTGGGAGTGGCCGGAGCCTCGCGCGAATTTCTGCGCGCCAAGGCGCGCGAGGAGGCGATCAAGTCCGCCGAGAGCCTCCTGCGCCAGCGTCTCACGAAATCGCTTTCGAGCTCGCGAGTCGCGCCGAAGCTCTCCCATGCCGAGGAACAGGCGGCGACGCAGGAAGAGCCGAAGGAGAAGCATTGCCCCAATTGCAAGGCGAAGGTCGCGCTCGATGCCGACCGCTGCTATCTCTGCGGCATGCTCCTGTCCGACCGGCAGACCATGCTCTTTCACAAGCCCGAGTTCGAACCCTGTCCCAGCTGCCAGGCGAACATGCTCATCGGTTCCGACAAGTGTCCGCTCTGCGGTTGGACGAAGCCGCAGGATAAGGAACCGGAAAAGGCCGAGCCTGTTCCTGAAAGCGCTCCGCCGGCCGCGGCTTCCCCCGGGGATGACGCCGTGCGAAAGGCGAAATCCGACCTGGATCAGATTCGCAGGGAGCTGGCCGATTCCGCGAGAGAGCTGATCGACCTCCAGGAAAAACGCTCCGTGATCCAGCAGGAACTTTCCGAACTCGAGCTGAAGAAATTCGAAATCGACGGCAGGTTCAGCGAGCAGGAACGGCGCGCGGGACAGCGGATCGCGGAACTGGAGGGCAAGGCCGGGCTCATCGAGGTGACGCTCACGGAGATGCAGAAGAAGCGCGAGGATCTGGCGCGCGAGATCGCGGACCAGGAAGCGAAGATGTCCAGCGTGACCTTGACCCTTGGCGCGGCCGCTGTCGGAGGCCTCACCGCCGCCGCGATGACGGATTCGGCTGTCTTCGGGGCGACGGAGATGCATAAGGCCGAGGCCGACGCCTTGAAGGAGGAGATCGCGACGTTGTCCGCGCGCCGGGATGAACTGCAGGCGGGCATCGAGCAGATCAGGATGCTTGCGGAGAAGACGCGGAGCGAGGCCGTCGACGAGATCGAGCGCGAGCGAAAAGCGCTGGCGTCCGAAACGGATGAAGCGCGCCTCAAGTTGAACGAGACACGGGCGGAGGCGGAACGCGCGCGCGGAGAAGTGGAATCCACCCGCGAGGAATTGGCGGGGCTCGGATCGGAAAAGCAGCGCATCGTCGCGGAGCTCGAGCGGGCGCGGAATGCGGCGGCCGCGTCCGCGTCCGAGGAGCGCGCGAAGATCGAGGCCGAAGTGGCCCGTGAAACGCAGGCGGCCCGGGACGAGATCGGCCGGCAGCAGGCGGCGGCGGACGCGGTGCGGGCCGAGGTCGCGCGACTGGCGGACAAGCGCGCGGAGATGGAACTAGAGATCGCGACGCAGACGGATCAGGCGTCGCAGGTGCGCTCGGCCGTGGAGGAGGCGCGCGGGCGTATCGCGGAGTTGCGCGCCGAATCCGATGCCGTTCAGGCGGAACGGGATGCGGCGCGTGATGAACGGGATCGGGCGATCCGCGAGAAGGAGGACTCCGTCCAGGCGCTCCAGGATCGCTTCGACGGCCTGCGCGCGGATTTCGAAGCGCGGGCCGCCGAGAAGGGCGGGATCGAGCGCGAACTCGATCGGCTGCACGGACTTCTCGAAACGGAGCGGCTCGATATCGACCGGACGCTGACGGCGGAGAGAGCCGCGCTGGTGGAGAAATTGTCCGCTGATTGCGGAGAGGTCGAGGCGCTTCGAGCAGAGCGTGAAAAAATCACGGCCGAACGCGACCAGGTTTCCGCGGCTGTTCTTGCCGTCCGCGAAGAACTGGCGAAGGTCGAGGCATCGCTTGCTGATGCGCGCGCCTCGAAGGAGGCCGCCGATGCGGCGATTCGCGCGGCGAGGGAAGACGAGGCGGCCGCGGCCGAGTCGACCGCGCGGTTGGCCTCGGTTCGGCACGAACTGGATGCGGCCGGGAAGACGCTGGAGGAGATCAAGGCCGCCGCGATTTCCGCCGCGCAGGATCGGGACCGGATCGTCGCGGAAACCACGCAGGAAGCCGCGTTGCGCGCCCAGGCGCTCGGCGCGGAGGCCGACATGCTCGCGTCCTCGCTTGATCGCGAGAGGATCGAGCTCGGCCGCATCCACGACGATCGCGCCGCGGAGGAAGAACGCGCGCGGCAGTTGTCCGCGACGCTCGCGGAATTGCAGGCGCGGCATGACGAACTTCTCTCCCGCATCGGCGAATCGGAGCAAGCCGCGGTCCCGGCGGAGCCCGTGGCCGGAACATCGGTGGAAGAAATCAGGCAGGTGCGAGGCGAAGCCGCCGAGCTGATGGCCGCGGCGGAACGCCTGCGCATGGAAGTGGAGCATCGTCGCGGCGAGCTCGCGGGCATTCATCATGAGCTCGACGCGCTCCGCCTGGAACGGAATGAAGTGGAGCGCGAAGTCCAGGATCGTCGGCAGGCGGTGGAACGCGAGCTGCTGGAAGAGCGTGAGTCGCAGGCGGCGGAACTTCGCGAGAAGCGCGAGGAAATCGAGCGCGACGAGAGCAGCCGGCGCGAGGAAATCGAGCGCCAGATCGAACTGCGGCGTACGGATGCGGATCGCGACCAGGAAGCTCAGCGCGCGGAATCGGAGCGATCATGGACGATTCGCCGCGAGGAAGCGGAGAAAGCCCTGGCTGAGATTGAGTCCAGGTCGGCGGCCGCGGCACGGGAAGCGGAGCGATGGCAGGCGGAGCAGGCGGCGAGAAAAGCGGAAGTGGATGCGCTGGAGGAACGACGGCAGGCGCTCTCGCGGATCGAGTCGGAACACGCCGCACTGGCGACGGAGTGCGATCGGCGGCGCGGCGAGCTCGAAGAGATCGAGTCCCGCATCGCGGAGGCGCGCCGTGAGATGGAGGCCGCCGGACGTCCATCAGTTCCGCCGGAGAGCGCCTCGGCATCCATCGATGCGCTGACAAGGACGCTCCTCGATGCGATCCAGACGAATACACAAGCGATCGAGAAGCTCCGGACGGACGCGACCGCGACTCCTTCGACCCCGGCGGACGCCGCGGCGAGCGACGAGCGATACGCCCGCATGCGAGATCGGTTCGATGCCGCTGTGAAGGAAGCCGACGATGCCAGGCGCGCCGGCCGGGACCTGGAGTTGCGACTGGAGACGAGCGAGCATCGCGCGGAGGAAGCGGGGCGTCGCCTGGAAGAAGCACTGCGGCGGATGGAGGAAGCGGAAACGCGCGCGAGAATGATCGATCGCGGC
Organism: uncultured bacterium; assembly: GCA_964499705.1. Lineage (GTDB taxonomy): Bacteria > UBA8481 > UBA8481 > UBA8481 > UBA8481 > JBBTKW01. Next base: position 55,318 of record CAZCME010000002.1, read on the forward strand.
GCATCCGAAGCGGAGCGGCGCATCGCGGAAGCGGAACGGCGTGCGGATGACGCGGTGCACCGCGCCGAGGAGGCGGAACGACGCTCTCGCCAGGCCGCCTCCGTCTCGATGTCGATGGCAGGACCGGTGTCAGCGGAGATCGATGAATGGCGGGACAAGCTGGAAGCGGAGCGGAGCCTGCGGGAATCGCTGGAGCAGAAGTACAACGCGGCCGCCGCCGAACTCGACCTCGCGAAGATGCGCATGTCCCAGGTGAACGATCCCTATCGCGATGTGATGAAGGACGTCGAGCGGGAGCGCAAGGGCGTCGAAGAAGCGATCGAACGCCTGAGAAAAGAGCGGGACTCCATACGGCGCGAGAAGGAATTCGAGCTGAAGTCGATGGAGATCCTGAAACGCGAGATCGGGCGGTGGATGCGCGAAAGAATCAAGATCTCCTCCGAGCAGGATGCGGAGCTCATCATGGCGATGCGCTCCGAGATCGACAGGCTCAGGGCCGAAAAATACGAAGCCGGCTCCGCCGAGGGAATGCCGCCCGCGGCTGCCGCGCCCGACTTGACCCTGGATCTGCAGAAGCTTCGCGATGAAAACATGCGGATCCGGGATGAGCTGGCTCGGTTGAAGCAGGAGTCAAGTGTCGCGGATGCGGGAAAGATAGGGCTCGGCGAAACGGTCGCCCGCGAAAAGGACGCCCGCCTCGCCGCCGAAAAATCGGCGCAGGAATTCAAGCTTCGCATTGCCTTCCTGGAGGAAAAGCTCGGCGTACTCGAACGCGCTTCGGCGGGCAGCACGGAGTCCGAGGCCGCGATGCGGACGATGCGGACGCAGATCGAGAATCTGGAGTCGAAGTTGAAGGAAGCCGCGGTCGAACGGAGCGAGCGGGAGCGCCTGGAGAAGACCATCGCGGATCTGGAAACGGAAGTACGGACGCTGTCCGAAGAAAAAACGGAGCAGGAGAAAAGCCGTGCTGTCGCGGAGAAAATGCGCACGGAGTTGGAGGAAGCGACCGAGGCCGAATCGCGCGCCGCCCTTGCTGTCCGCGATCTCGAAGCGGAGCGGGATGAACTGGTCCGGAGGCTTGCGGAGAAAGAAACCGCGGACCAGGCGATGCTGGCCGGAAAAACGGGCGCCTTGCAGGGAGCGCTGGACAAGGCGCAACGGGAAGTGGAGGAGGCGCGCGAGGAGATGCGTGACGCGGCGGCGGAGATCAAGGCCCTTTCCGAGCGCCTCGAGGCCGAGATGCGTGGAAAGGACGAAGCGGCCGCTTCGCTGGCCGGATTGAGAAGGGAAAGCGATGCGCTGACCCGCCGCCGTGAAGAACTTCTCGCGGAATTGGCGCGTGCCAAGGAAGAGTTGGCACGCGAACGGGAAGCGCAAAGGAGCGGGGGGGCTATGGGCATGGCAGCGGCGGTGGCCGCGGCGGCCGCAGTTCCGATCGTTCCGGAGGTTTCTGCTCCCGTTGAGCAAGTGATCGAGCCGGTTTCGGAATCAGTCGAGCCCCGCGAGGAAGTGCGGGAGGAAGAACCGACTCCGCAGGAAACAACAATCACCGCGGAGCTCGAAGGAGTTCCCGGATCCGCTCAGACTTCGCACGAATCGGCGCATTCGGTTACAGCTGATCAGAGAATCGAGCCGGAACCGAAACCCGCCGAACTGATCCCCTCCGAGCCGCCCGCTCCGGAGTTTGTCGCGCGACCCGAGGAGGAAGCGCTCTCGATCGAGGCGCTGAGGCAGCGCGCCTTCGACGAGGAGGACGCGGGGCGATCCACGGAGGCGTTCCGGATCTACAACTTGATCCTGATGCGCGACGCGGGTAACATCTCCGCGCTGCACAATCTCGCGCTCATCCGCTACCGCTCGGGCGACATCGACGGAGCGCTGCTGCTTTGCGCGAGGATGGAAGGCCTGAAGAAGGAATTACCGCGCGAATCCCGCAAGCTCATCGCGGAAGTCCGGCGCCATCGATCTTCCCCGTCGCCGGTCTGGGGCAAGTTGTTCGGCAGGTAGACGCGAGCCTAGGCGCCCAGTTTCTCGGTGATCCTCAACGGAAGCAGGTACATCAGCCGGCATCGCCGCCGCCGCACGGGCCGCTCCACGTCAAGGAGCGCGAGAGCTCCCTTGGAAAACTCCACGCCGCTCGTCTCCAGTCCCATGCAGAGCGTGCTGACGAGATAGGACAAATCGGGCGCATGTCCGACGAGCATGATCGACTGAGCCCGTCGCTGCGACAGGAACATCATGAGCGCCGTGCTGTCGGCTCCGGGCAGGAGAAATCCGCAATCTTCCGGTGGTTCAATCTTCAACTTGTTCGTGATGATGGATGCGGTTTCACGCGCGCGCAGGTAGGGGCTTGTCAGGACCAGTTCGATCTTGTTCCCGATTTCGAGGAGCGCGTCCGCGACGTTCTGGGCTTCGCGGCGGCCGGTCTCCGTGAGAGGCCGGTCCGCATCCTGGGCGTATCCATGCGGATCCGCGGCTGATGTGTGACGGAGAATGTACAAATCCACGATGCCCTCCCTGAATCGCCCTGATTCTCTATCGAGGCGGGCCGATTGGCAAGCTGTACGAATCGGTGAGCTCCGGATGATGCGAGAATTTCCGGTCCGCGTAATAAGCGGGATGCCACGTTCTCATCGCATCCTTCGTCCAGATCTCGTCCGATACTTTTCCGTGCTCGCGCGCCCACGCGATGGCCGCGAATTCCCTGTCATACCAGCCAATGTCCGAATAATAGCGACGCTCCACGATGCGCAGCGATTGATCGAGGAAGAGAATGAGTAGCACGGCGGCGGTAAAACGCGAGCGGTGCGAGAGCATGATCGCGAAGAGAAGAGCGGCGGAGGGGATCAGGAAGTACTGCCAGTAGTCATGCACCATCGCCGCTTCGGAGAAAGCGAGGATGTAACCGGCGCCCCAGAGGAGGATCGCCAGCAGGAATCTCGTTCGTTCCGTGACGGTCCGGCCCGCATGAAAAATTCCCGCGGTCGCGACGAGTGCGCCGACGGGCGTGAACGCCGACCAGGCGAAGCGGTCGATCGCCTGCACGCGGATGAAATCCAATACACCGAATGTTGAATCTGATCCGGCGCGCATCACGCCCTTGTGGAAGAGAGACAGGATCGCATCGGGGCCCCCGAGCCAGAGTCCCTGCGCGGCGAAGAGAGAAAACGCGAGCGCGGCGCCGAGGACGACGGGAATCAACCTGCGTCCCGGCCCGTAGGCGATGAGCAGGGCCGGCACGATGAACGCGCCTCCGAAGTCGATGCTGCACGCTGCGAAGGACAGGAAGCCGAGCAGGATCGCTTCACGGTGTCGACGCGCCGGATCCGCTTCGTCCACCGCCGCGGATCCGAAGCGATCCGCCAGGAGAAGAACGAAAGGCACGACGAAGGGCGGATGCGTCGCCAGCTTTCCGAAATAGATCCATGACGGAGCGAAAGCCGCGGCCGTCAGGGCGGTGAAAGCGGTCCGGGCATCATACCGCCGGCGCACCGCGGCGTGGAAGATCACGAGCCCCATCAGGCAGAACAGGAGCGGCACGATCCGAGTGGACGCGGGCGATTCTCCGAGGATCGCGAACGATGCGGCCAGCAGGAGTGAGAGCGTGCCGGGATGGTTCAGATACCTGTCGGGCGCCTTCGGCACGGATTCGCCCGTTGAAAGACAGTTGGCGAGCCCCGTCACCACCGGTCCGTAACGGAGATGATTCCGCGCGGCAAGGCCGTAGATGGCGTTTTCGGCCTCGTGCGGCCGGATGAATTCGTCGGTGATGTGCGGAAGCCGGATGAAAAGCGCCGCGAGGAGAATCAGGAGGAGAAGGAATTTTTCGTTGCGGCTCATGTCTGCTACAGCAGGGGCGTGATGACCTTATCGAATTCCTCCATGCTGCCGACCCCCTTCCACTCCGTCACAACCCGCCCTTTCCTGTCGAAGATGGCCGTGAACGGGAACTTCCCCTCAAATCTGACGCCCAGTTTCTTCATCTCCGCGTAGGTGACGTCGTCGGATTCTTCCGTGATGAGGATCGGCGGGAAGGGGAGCATGTATTCGGATAGCATGGATTCGAGATCGGGGCGATTATCGTAAAGGGCGATGGCCACGACCTTCAGCCCCTTTGCCTTGTATCGGGACGCGACTTCGATGATGGTCGGAAATTCAAATCGGCAGGGCGGGCACCACGAACCGTAGACGTGCAGGAGCACCGGCGAACCCTTGGCGTCCGTGATGATCTTCGCGGCTTCCTTGATCGTCATTTCCTTCAGGATGGAAGCGATCGGGATGGGAAGCAGAGACGTGTCGGAGGACATGACAGGCCGGCCCGTCGAGCGCACCGCGATTTCAGACGGCTCGGATGGTCCGCCGCAGGAGGAGACGAGGAAGAAAAGAAGAATTCCACCCGCGAAGTATCTCGCCGAGTTCAGACCAGGTTGCATGAGCTCATCCTATCATCCACGCCGCAGAAATTCCAGAAGCCCGGCGATGTCCGCGGGCAGGGGAGCCTCCACCGCGACGAGCTTGCCTGTGACCGGATGTGCGAAAGAAAGCTTCTGCGCATGCAGCGCCTGGCGCGAGATCGGCATACCGGAACGTTCCGGCGCGTACGTGATGTCGCCGCAGACGGGATGGCCGATCCGCTTCATGTGAACGCGGATCTGGTGCGTTCGACCGGTATCGAGCCGGACGGCGAGAAGCGACGCGTGAGCGAATCGCTCTATCACGTCGTAGTGCGTCACGGCATGCCGGACCGTGGCGCCGGAAGCGGCGGAGAGAACGGCGAATTTTCGGCGATTGTCCGGATCGCGCCCGATCGGCATGTTGATCGTGCCGGAGGAAGGCGAAGGAATGCCGTGGACGACGGCGAGGTATTCACGCTTCATCGCGCGGACGCGTATCTGCCCCGTGAGACCGCGATAGGCTTCCGGCGAGAGCGCGAAGACGATCGCGCCGGACGTGTCGAGATCGAGGCGATGGACGACGCCGGGTCTCCGGATCGATCCGACGAGCGCCATCTTCGGATGCCGGGCCAGCACTCCGTTGACGAGCGTGTCGTCGAGATGCCCGGGCGCGGGATGGACGCAGAGTCCCGCCGGCTTGGAGACCACGAGGATGTCGTCGTCCTCGAAGAGGATCTCCAGCGGCATGGCGATCGGCTTGATGGCGCAGTCTTCGTGCGTCAGCTCGGGCAGATCGATCTCGACGACCTGGCCGTCCCGCACCTTGGCGTTTCGCGTCGCGGTCGCGCCGTCGATGCGCGCACGGCCCTCATCGGTGAGCCGGGCCAGGACAGTACGCGATATCGCGGGAAGCTTCTCCGCGAGAAATTTATCCAGCCGCTTTCCTTTTTCGAGGAAGGCTACTTCGAAGCGCGGGATGGCTTAAACCTCAGGTAGAGGATGGATGCGGCGGCGAGCATGCCGATCGAGATGAGCTGCGAGACGGAGAATTCTCCAAGGTAGAAACCTCGATCGTCGGCGCGGAGCCGCTCGATCGCGAAGCGGATCACGGCGTAGCAGGCCATGTAGGCGAGAAAGACGGATCCGTCGAAGAACTTCCTCCGCTTGACGAAAAGAAGGAGTCCGAAGAGAAGGAGAAGCGAGATCGATTCGTAGGCCTGGGTGGGGTGCACGGGCACTTCCCCGAAGCGCATCGACGGCGGCGAGTCCGCCGGAAACGTGATGCCGTAATCGCTGGGGGCTCCGTAGCAGCACCCTTGAGCAAAGCAGCCGAGGCGGCCGATGGAATGCGCGAGAGCCAGGGCGGGCGCGATGACGTCCGCCGTGCGCGCGATCGGCAGTTTCTTCCTGCGAACCATGAGAATCGTCGCGGGGATCGCCAGCAGCAATCCGCCGTAGAAGACAAAGCCGTCCCGCCGGAAGATGATCGAGGCGAATTCGTTCTGAAATTGATCCCATTCCACGATGACATACAGGAGGCGGCCTCCGATGAGCCCCGAGACGAGCGCGATCAGTGTGATGTCGCCGATGTCCTCCGCAGAAATGTCCGACGCCTTCGCGAGCGTCACGGTCGTGTAGAGCGCTGCGGCGAACGAGAGCGCGAGCAGGACGCCGTAGGTGTGGATGGGGAAGGACCCGTCGAAGGGATTGGGAAGCGTGACGATGATCGGAAACATCAGGCGGCTTCCGCGGGAGTATCGGCGGGAGCGGATGCGGCGGGAGACTTCGTGAAATATGGAGCCGCCAGCAGCAGGCATACGCCGACCGTAATTGCTGAATCGGCCACGTTGAACGCCGGCCAGCGCGTCTCTCCCCATCCGAAGTCGAGAAAGTCTATGACGTAATTGAAGCGCACGCGGTCGATCAGGTTCCCGATCGCTCCCGAGAGGACGCACGCCAGGGCCGCCTGGTACAGAAGCGTCCTGTTGGACGTGAGAAGCTTGTGCAGGAATAGCGCCGCGATGGCAATGCTCGTCAGGTACAGGAAGACATGCGGGTAGCCCCGGGCGATCCCGAAGGCGGCGCCGGAATTATGAACGCGCGTCAGCCTGAAGAAGTCTCCGCAGATCGCCTCCGATTCTCCCCACATGTCGAATCGGTCGATGATCCAGTTCTTGGAGACCTGGTCGGCCGCGACGATGACAGGCACGGCAAGCCAGGTCAGGAAGAGAACCAGTTTCACGCGGTTCATGAACTATATCACTTCGTCAGAACGTCCGCGCACCGCTCGCAGACGCGCTCGCCCTGATGCTCGCCCGCCAGATCCAGGTATCGCCAGCATCGGGGACACTTCTGCTTCTCCGTCAGCTCGACGCTCGTTTCACTTCCGGAACGCATCTCCGCGATCTGGCAGAGCATGCGCAGGCGCTCCAGGTCGCCCTGGAATGTCGTCGTGACGGAAGCCATCTGGCTCGACTTGATGATGCCGGCGGCGCGTTTCGCCTCGATGGCCTTCAGGATCTCGCCGCGCGCGGAAACGAACGGTTCGAAGAGAGAGAAGATCGACTCGTCTGGTTCTTCGACCGCGGGCATGTCAGAGAGATGAACGGACTCGGCTTCGTCGCCGCCTTTCGCGACGTTGGAAAGGAGCCAGACCTCGTCGGACGTGAAGACGAGAACCGGCGCCATGATCCGGAGCGTCGCGGAGAGGATTTCTCGGCAGGTGATCTGCGCCGCGCGTCGCGAAGGACTCTCGACGCGGTCGCAGTAGAGCCTGTCCTTCACGATGTCGAGATAGAACGACGAGAGGTCGTTCGTGAAGAACTCCAGCGTCGCGCGGTAGACGTCGTGGAAGGCATAGTCGTCGTAGGCGCCCCGGCAACGCTTGACGTAACGCTGCAGAGCGGAGACCGCCCAGCGGTCCAGTTCCGTGCGTCCGGATGAGGGCAGGGAAGCATCCGCGGGAAGATCGATGATGTTGGCCGCGAGGAATCTCCATGTGTTCCGGATCTTCCTGTACGTGTCCGCGACCTGGTCCAGGATCGGGTAGGAGATGCGGAGATCTTCCCGGTAGTTTTCGGAGGCGACCCACAGGCGGATGATGTCGGCTCCATACTTGGCCATGACTTCCGACGGAGCGATCGCGTTGCCCGCCGACTTGTGCATCGCGCGGCCCGCGCCGTCCAGCATGAAGCCGTGCGTCAGGACCGCCCGGTAGGGCGGCTCGCCCGTGATCGCCAGCGACGGCCAGAGCGATGACTGGAACCAGCCGCGATGCTGGTCCGATCCTTCGAGATAAAGTTCGGCGCGAGGAGGTAGCGGAGTGGCTTCGTCTCGCGATCCGCCGGTCATGCGGTCGGCGGCAAACCAGGAGACGCCCGAATCGAACCAGACGTCGAGAATGTCCTGCTCGCGGCGCAGGGCTCCGCCGCACTGTGCGCACACGCGCGCAGGCGCGCCGCCCGAGAACCACTCGTCCAGTCGTCCGCTCTTCGCGAGCGCCATCGCTTCCCCGATGACGGCGCTGTCGATGACCTCGCCGTCGCAGGCTGTGCAGATGAGCGCAGGGATGGGAACGCCCCAGGCGCGCTGGCGGGAGAGGCACCAGTCCGGCCGTTCACGGACGCTGCCCACGAATCGATCCTTGCCCCAAGAGGGGATCCATTGGATGGAGTCCGCGGCCGAAAGGGCGCTGGTTCGGAGAGATCCCGATTCGCCGCCGGCATGATCGATCGACATGAACCACTGGCGCGTCGCCCGGAATATGATCGGCCCCTTGCACCGCCAGCAGTGAGGATACTGGTGCTCCAGTTTCCCGGAGTGCACGAGCGCGCCCCGCTCGCGTAGCAGATCGATTATCTCGGGGTTCGCGTCGAAGACGTATGTCCCCTCGCAGACGGTGGCTTCCTTTGTGAAGCATCCCGATTCGTCGACGGGCGCGAGGATCGGGAGCTTGTACTTCAGGCCCGCGATGTAGTCGTCGTGGCCGTGGCCCGGCGCGATGTGCACGACGCCGGTTCCCTGGTCTGTCGTGACGAAATCTCCGAGGATGACCGGCACGGTTCGATCGATGAACGGGTGACGGAATGTCCTGCCTTCGAGCTGAGCTCCGCTTACGCGATCCCCTGTCGTGTATTCGCTCCATCCCGCTTCCTCGGCCGTTTTTTCGAGCAGCGACTCCGCGACGATGAAATGCCTGCCGCCGGTTTTCACCGTGACATACTCCAGGTCGGCGCGCACCGCGACGGCAAGGTTGGCGGGAAGCGTCCATGGTGTCGTCGTCCAGATGAGGATCGATGTGGAGGGATCGTTCGTCGACGCGAACGCCACCGTGATAGCGTCCGTCACGTGCGTGGCGTATTCCGCCTCCGCGGTCGATGCCGCGAGCGCGGTCCGGCAATGCGGGCACCAGTGGATCGGCTTTTGTCCGCGATAGATGAAACCGCGGGAATGGAGCTCGCCGAAGGCCTCGATGATCCTCGACTCGAATTGAGGATCCATGGTGAGATAGGGATCGTCCCATTTCCCGATGCATCCCAGCCGCTTGAAACCCTCGCGCTGGATGCCGACGTATTTCTGCGCATAGGATCGACACTTTTTGCGGATGGAGGAGAGTTCGGCGGCATCCGCCTTTTTTGCCTTGTCGTGCGAACGCTCCGATTCCTTCATCACATTGTGCTCGATGGGAAGACCATGGCAGTCCCAGCCGGGAACATAGGGCGCGTCGTAGCCCGCCAGCGATTTGTAGCGGACTATGATGTCCTTCAGCGACTTGTTGAGCGCGTGCCCCATGTGCAGCTCACCGTTGGCATACGGAGGCCCGTCATGCAGGACGAACCGAGGGGCGCCCGCGCGCTTTCGGGCTAGGCGCTCGTACAGGCGCTTCTTTTCCCACTCCGCAACCGCTTTCGGCTCGTTCTGCGGGAGATTGGCGCGCATCGGGACGGGGCTTTCCCGGAGCTGCAGCGTTTTACTGTAATCGGCCATTGGACCGGATCAAAGTACAGTCCCATGCCGGGAGGGTCAAGGGATCGATGGCCCGCGAAATCCGCAATTCGACTCTCTAAGTCCTGAAAAAGTTCGGATGATGTGTAATCATTTTCACTTTAATCCCGCTCAAGACCGATCTCGCGTCTCGAAAAAATATTCGGAACCGCACCAAAGCTGAGCAAGTCTAATCAGGCTGGAAACGTTGAAAACATTGGAGAAAAAAATGCGATATTTTTTACAGACTCTCGACAGATTTATCCGATATATGGTATTATCCCTTCATAAGGGGCGGAAAACTAACTTCTCCCGGATACGGGAGGAGGCGAGAAAGGAGGCCTTAATGAAGCGCAGCTTTATTTATGCGATGTTTGTCGCGGTTATCGCAATGACAACCGCCGGATGCCTGCCTACGCAGACGATCATTGTTCGCTTTGAAGATTTGAAATCGGACTTCATAGCGCTCGAATCATCTCTGGAAACAAATGATTGGGCGAAATTCGATTGGGACAAGATGATCATCACCATCTCTTCCAAGTATCTGCCCGTCTCGACCCAGCCCGTAGCTCTCGGCGCGTTTGAAACGCCGACAAAAAATTCGCAGCCTGCCAAGTCGGAACCTTCCGTCGCCGCTGATCAGCCGGATCTGGATCTCAAGCGCATCGAGATCACGGATACCATCACGCAGATCATGCGGCGGCGGCAGGCCCGGCTCCAGGTTGTCAAGAACCTCAAGAAGACCGGCGTCATCGGCGAATCCAACGTCGGCACGCTCATGCCCCCCAAGGGCGGTTCGCTCCTGACTCTCGAAGAAAGCATCCGGAAAAGCGTCACCGATGAAAACACCGACCGAAGACTTCTTTTTATCGAGATCCTGCGCCAACGCGGACTCGGCGAGGATCAGATCGATCGCGTCGCCCGCACCTTTGCCCAGGCGCAGCGCGAACTCGCTGACCCCGGCGTCTGGGTTCAGTTCGACGACGGAAACTGGCAGCAAGCTTAACTTTTTCCCTCATTCCTTCCCGTAAGTAATCGACCGGATATGAAACTCAGGCAGAAGTCCCTCTTCGCGCGGCTCGTCCTGGAATTCGTCCAGGCCTCTCTGGCTTTCATCATTCTGCTCGTCTGCACTCCTGTCGCCCTGATCCTCCCGCTTTCCCGCCTTGATCCACCGACGACATCCCTGCAGACGCAGAGGAGGTTCGAATCCTGGATCGATCTGCGCGCATACGACAAGGATATGCGCTGGGTTCCTCTTCGGGAAATCTCGCCCCGGCTTCGCCGGGCTGTTATCGTGGCGGAGGATGGCTGGTTCTATCGGCATCCCGGGGTCGATATAGAGGCTGCGGAGAAGGCCTACGAGGAGAGCAGGAACGGGAAGAAGATGCGCGGTGCGTCCACGATTACGATGCAGCTCTGCAAGAATCTCTATCTCTGGGAAGGCTGGACGATCTACGACACCGCGTTCCGAAAAGGTGTCGAAGTCTACCTCGCGCTCTGGATGAACCAGCTGCTTTCGAAGGAACGAGTCCTCGAGCTCTATCTCAATGTGATCGAATGGGGAGACGGGATCTATGGCGCGGAGGCGGCCGCGCAACGATACTACCGCGTCGCCGCGAGGAATGTTTCGGCTTCCCAGGCCGCTCATCTTGTCGCTTCGCTCCCGGCGCCGATCCGGCATACTCCGATCGATCAATCGCTCTTTGTGGAGCGCCGTGCGGCGCGTATTTTGGGGAGAATGTAGTCTCGTGACGAATCATCGTGAACTGCGGGCCAGGCTCGCCGCCGTCGAATCGCGCGGCGTCACATTTCTCGCGGACGATTTCCCTCCTTTCTGGGAGAGCGCGTCCGGCAGCGAGGTCGTCGATGCGGAGGGGATGCGATACATCGACTTCACGTCCGCATTCGGCGTGGCCTCGGTGGGGCACTCTCACCCGGACGTGGTCGCCGCGATCCGCGATCAGGCAGGCTCGTTGATGCACGCGATGGGGGATGTGCATCCGAATGAGCTGAAGGTTCGATTGATGGAGAAGCTGGCCGCCTTCCACGGAGCGCCTGCGAAGGTGATGCTGTCCGTGACGGGGTCCGATGCCGTGGAGACGGCGATGAAGACGGCGAGATTGGCGACGGGTCGGAACGGGATTCTTGCATTCGAGGGCGCGTATCACGGTCTTGGTTATGGATCGATGACGCTTGCGGGACGCGAAGTCTTCCGTGCGCCCTTCCGCGATCAGGAGGCGGATGTCGTCCGGAGAGCGTGCTATCCTACGAACGGTCATGTGGAGCAATCCATCGCGCAGGTGGGCGCGGCGCTTTCTGCGGGCAAAATCGGCTCAGTCATCATCGAACCCATTCAGGGGCGTGGAGGAATCGTGGTTCCTGCGGATGGAGCGCTGCGTCGGATTGCGGAACTCGCCAGGAAGAGCGGCGCGCTTGTCATATTCGACGAAGTCATGACGGGCTTCTGCAGGACGGGCCGCCGCTTCGCGTTCGAGCATGAACAAGTCAGGCCGGATATTCTCGTGGTGGGGAAAGCGCTCGGCGCAGGAATGCCCATCTCCGCGATTGTCGCTCCGCCGGAGATCATGGATGCCTGGCCGCGTTCAGAAGGGGAGGCGATCCAGACCGGAACGTATTTCGGTCATCCCCTTGCCTGCGCGGCGGCGCTCGCGACGTTGGACATCATGGAGCGCGAAAACTTGGCGGAGAGAGCGGAAGGACTCGGAGAGCGACTCCTGCGACGTCTGTCGCGATTCGGCGCGCGTGGCCGCGGGCTCATGGTCGGCATCGAATGCGAAAGCGAGGCCCTCGCGAAAAAGGCTGGCGCCGAGGCGTTGAAGCGCGGCTTGATCGTCCTCGTGGACGGCGACAGGTCGAACGTGATCGAGTTGCTTCCGCCCCTGACGATTTCAGAGAGTCTGTTGGACGAGGGAGTCGGTAAGCTGGAACAATCCCTGGCCGCCGCCGGAGTCGTGCCCGCTTGCTGAAATTGAAGGCGCGCGTGCGCGAGCTCATCGCCCGCGGTTTCGAGACGGAAGTATCCGATGGGGAATTCAACGAGCTCGCGCTCGCGATCCACGCGCATCAGGCCGCGCATTGTGCCGAGATCGGACGCGTCTCTCCGACGCGCCCCTCGGATTGGAGAAATATTCCGCTCGTGCCGACCTCGCTCTTCTCCCGGTTCCGTCTCGCCGCCTTTCCGCCGGACAATACGTTTCGTGTCTTTCGATCCAGCGGCACGACGGCTTCTACAAGAAGCGCTCATCACTTCGATGACCTGGACCTCTATCGTGCCGCTTCCATGGCCGGAGCGCGCTGGGCTTTGGGCGAAGGTTCGTTCGATGTCCGATCTCTCGTTACGGATGATCCCGAATCGTCTCTCGCATGCATGGCGACCTGGCTTAGGGAGGATTTATCCTCTCTGGCCACGAGCCGCCGGCTCGTCCTCGGCTCGGCATTCTCCTTCGTGCCCATGATCGATAAGGACGCGCGTGATCCGCTGCCGGCAGGCTCGGTCGTCATCGAGACGGGCGGATACAAGGGCAGGAGCCGTGAAATATCCCGGAGCGAACTTCACGCCGGCATCAGCCGGATCCACGACGTTTCCGACGACCGCATCATCTCCGAGTACGGCATGTGCGAACTCTCCAGTCCCCTGTGGCAGCAGGTGGGCGACCCGCGAGTTCCGGACGAGAGATTATTCCGCTCCGCCGGCTGGACAAGAATCCGCATCGTCGATCCGGAAACGGGAGAAGATGCCGAGGAAGGCCTGATCGGAATTCTCGACCTCGCGAACGTTCATTCGTGCGTGGGAATCCTCACCGGGGACCGCGGCCGCCTGGAAGGAAATGAAGTGCGCCTTCTGGGCCGCCTGCCCGGTATTTCCTCCAAGGGCTGCTCGCTCACCGCGGACAGGACCCCATAACACGGAGGTGTTACGGAGATAATACGGGGACAGTATACTATTTTCCGTGAATTTATTCACGGAAAATAGTATACTGTCCCCGTATTATGGTCATGACATGGTCGAGCTGAAAATTCATGTGGTCGTTGCCGCGGCCTTCATTCCCATGATCGTCGGGATGCTCTGGTACTCTCCCGTTCTCTTCGTCAAGCCCTGGCTCAAGGGAATGGAATGGACGCCGGAGATGATCGCGGCGCGGATGAAGCGGGGCATGGGAACGGCTTATGCCGTCATGTTCTTCGCGTCGCTTGTGGAGGCGACAGTATTGGCCATCTTTATCAAGCAGCTCGGCGTCGTCACGTTCCTGCGCGGCGCATGGATCGGCGGTTGGATCGGGCTCGGTTTCATCGCGACCACAAGCGTCGCCTCCGTCTTCTTCGAAGGGCGATCGAGCATGGTCTGGTTTCTCGGGTGGGCTTATAACCTCGTCTGCCTCATGCTGATGGGCGGAGTGATCGCTGCCTGGAGCTGATTCAGTCCAGCGCCGCGAGATTCTCGTCCAGGTGTTCCTTCGATTTCATGCCGACCAGCGCGCAGGCGATACCGGGTGTGGAGAGCACGAAGCGAATTGAGGCTTGAGCAGGGGAGCCCGCGTAATCTGACGCGGGACCCGATTTGGCCGCCGCGAGTTTTCCCTGGGACAGCGTCGCGGATGTGAAGACTTTCAGACCCAGCGTGGTTGCGGCATCCAGTGTGCTCACGCCGCGCTGATTCTTCAGATCGCGCAATTCCGTCATCGCGCCATTGTAAGGCCCCTGGATGTATCGGAAATGATGATTCTCCCCGCCGGCTTCTCTCGCCAGGTCCCAAAGCCGGTGCAGGTCGAGATACTCCTGCGCTTCCGGATCGACGCGGAATCCGTTCCAGGTCGCCATGCCATAGGCGCCGATGCGCCCTTCCCCGGCTTCCTGCTCCAAAGCCACGAATGCTTCCCGTATCCGCGCCTCAAAGACCGGTCGGTTGTTCTCCGCAAGCTGCGCTTCCGGATTGTGGACGTAGAAGAGATCGATCCGGTCCATGCGGAGATTCCGGAGCGAGAGCTTCAGGGAATGCTTCAGGTAGGCCGCCGCGATGCAGTGGCAGCCGTCGACGATCTCCTCGGTCTTCATGACGCCGTTGCGGAGAAGCGTGTCGCGGAAGATGTTCTGCATCGACATCGTGGCGCGCGCGTCGCCCGGGATATATCCGCCTTTCGTGGCGATGAAGAGCTGATCGCGCTTGATGCCCCTGCCCTTCAGATGGAGCATGGCGGTCTCGATGGCGTGCTCCGACCGCTGCCTCCGGTAGTTGACCGCGGTATCGATCACGTTGATCCCGCGCGCACAGGCCTCCACGATCGTATCGACATACTCGTCGTTGACCGTCTCCGTGTCCTTGCCGAGATACGTGCCGATCCCGATACGCGACAACACGGGAACGCTCATTGAAACCTCTTGCCGACGCGGTCCATGAATTGATACATCCTCATCCGCTCGATGTGCAGCACGGTCTGGATCTGCAGAAACGCGAAGGGCGATATTTTCTCCATGATCGTGAATTTCTCCAGCGGCTTGATCGGGCCCTGCACGAGGATGTCGGCGAAGATCTCGTTCCGGCTCGTGAAGTTATGGAACGCGCGCGACGCGGCCGCCGAGTAGAAGTTCTTCTTGAACTCCAGCTTGATCGTCGCGTCGGTGAAATACCAGATATCGAGGGAGGACAGGGCGGATTTGATGATGTTGCCTTCATCCTGCTTTGCCCCCTGGAATCCCTGCAGGAGTTCCGAGCCGAGGATACCGTTTTTGATGACGAAGTCCGCATCGAGCGCCGTGAATTCCGTGCCTTCGGTCTGTATCTTCAGCTGCCCGGCGGCCCGGCCCTCCAGCTGGCCCTTGAACGGCTGCATGGTGCGGTACACGATGCCGACGGAACATCCCTCGATTTTCCCGATGAAGGCCGTCCTCGGCTTGTCCCACGTCGGAAAGTCGATGACGAAGGCGCCGCGCCCCTGTCCTTCGGCGAAGTTGTAATCCATCTTGTCGAAGTGGAGGGATTTCTCGTTGAAACGCGCCTGGCAGGCGATTTCCCGGACGATGAAATCGGCCCACGTGAGCCGTTCGATCGTGAGACGCTTTGATTCCAGTTCCCCGAGCGCCAGCAGTTTCGCCTTCTGCAGCCGGAACGGAACCTCCCCGTTGATTCCGGAGAAGAGAATCTTGCGGGCCGGAAACCGGACGGAGGCATCGTGAAACTGGAGCGTTCCCTCGATGTTGGCATCCGTCCAGCTTCCGATCACCGTCAGGTTCGCGCCCGCCGATCCCCTCCACTCCATGACCCCGCGTTCCATCGTGGAATCGAGGTCGGCGAAGGATTGGAGGATCGCTTCCGGGGAGACCCGCGAGACGTTGACGAGGAGCGTCGGCTCCTTGTCCGTGAGGTGGCCGGTCACGCTGAAGTCGAGCGGCGATCCGCGCAGCATGAGGTTTCCGGCGAGATTCAGTTCGGCGGATATGGCCTCGCCGCGCTTGTCGAGGTCGACGGTGCCCTTCACGACGCCGTCGACATTGAGCTTCTCCGTGAACCTGTTGGGCGAGAAGATCTTCGCGGCGTTTTTCAGATGGTCGTAGTGGAGCCTGTCGATGGTCAGGCGCGTCGCAACCTGGTCGGTCTTCAACGGGGTGTTTCCGATGGAGAGTCGCGACTTGCCGTCATCGATCGACAGGGACGCGGAACGGATCATCACGGGCAGCTGCTTGTTGTCGGGCGCGAGCAGTTCCGTCTGGAGAGAGAGGGCATGCATGTTGTCGGATGTTTCCGCGGCATCGGGAGGCGCGAGCTTGCCGCGGCGGGTGGAAGCTTTCCCGTTGAACCGGAGCCCTGCGGGATCGCTGCCGGTCGCGTCGGCGAATTCGGCCGTGCCGTCGATATCGATGGTCCGGACATGGCGCGCGAGCTGGTCGAGATACTCGTGGGATCGGAATCGGCGAACCGCATCGACATCCAGGCCCTTCACGTCGATCTTCGCCTGCCTGATATCGTTGTTGACGAGCCGTGCGTCCACATCGCCCCTGGCGCCGAAGGCCTCCAGGTGCCCGTCAAATCGCCCGCTGATTCCCCGCGCTCCTTCTGTCAGGTCGACCTTCGCCTTCTCGATCCGGAAGCCGTTCCTGTGCCACGCCCCTTCCGCGCGATCGATCGTGCCCGTCACACGGAGGATCCTCCACTTCGCCCCGTCCTTCCTGAGCCCGGCGTTCTGCATGTCGATATCGAGAGAATCGACGGAGAGATCCGGCGTGTTCGCCCCGATCATGTTCCCGTCCAGTCCCGCGACACGGATGCCGCCGCCGAGCTCCGTCAACTCCCATCGGGAATCGAAGCCGACCTTGAATTTCCGCAGCTCCACGGCGCGGCCGGGAATCCTCCTGACTTTTCCTCGCAGGGATCTATCCGGGAAATAAGCGGTCGCGGCGGGCTCGGGCGCCGTCCGCACGATCCGACCCGAAGTTCCGCTTCGCGCCGGAGTGCCGTGCGTTGATGCTCCGTTCGCGGTCTCGAACCGGCTCGCATGACCCGTCAGCTCGATGGTCCGGCCGGAACCCGTGAAGCGGATGTCTCCGCCGTGGATGACGTTATCGCGGGCGGACGCCTTCGCGAATCGAAGCGTGCCGGAATACTGAGCCGGGGTCAGGCGGAACGACTCCGACAGGGCGGCCCGCAGATCGATGTTCCCCGTGAGATCCTCGACGGAAGCATCGCCGGACATCGAGAGCCCCGCGGCACGCGCCTTCGCCTTGATCTCCCACTCGCCTTTGACCCCACCCGTCACCGACGCTCCATCGACCGCGATCGTGCCCTCGGAGAACCGGTCGCCCAGGTCCTTCGCCGCGAATTCGATCGTGCCGGTTGTGGCCAGGAGAAAACGCTTGTTGTCGAGATCGTCCACGGCGGCCACGAGGTCGCCCCGGTGCGGGCCGAATTCCCAGAACGCGGAGTCGGAACGGAGCGAGGACTCGTTGAACGAGAGAGCGCCGGCGATGCGCGCGGGCGTGCCCCTCAGGCCGGTCGTCAGGTCGAAGCTCACCTGCTTCGAGGCTTCCCGGAAGACTGTCGTCAGCTTCAGCGATTCAGGCCGCGCCATGATCGGAATGGAATCGAGCGCGACGGTCAGGGAATAGACAGGATTGTTCTCCTCGCTTCCCGTGAATGTGAACTTCCCCTTCACCATGTGATCGTCGAAGCGGCACGTGTAATCGCCGAACCTGCCGAGCACGATGCTGACGTTCAACGTCCTCGAGAAGACCTGGCCGTTCGCATCGAAGTTGATCGTGGTCTTGGGCATCAGGAGTTTCCCCAGCTTGGGATCGGCCGCCGGTTCGGATGGAAACAACCCCTTGATGCTCCAGCCCTTGTCTTCCCGATACCGGACATTGAGGATCGCCGAATCCACCGTGACGAATTCGATGGTGGGATCGAACCGCAGCAGCGAGAAGAAATTGGGCCAGGCGCGCACGCCGGTCAGGACGAGCACCGGCCCCGTATCGATCACGCCGTCGCCCGGCACGATGATGTCGTCGGCCCACAGGGAACGCGTCAGCACGGGATTTTCCACGGTGACGGGCCGGCCGAAGGCGCCGGTCAGGACGGTTTCGAGCTGATGCTTCAGACCCGCGTTGATGCGCACCACGAGAAACGTGATCGAAATGACGAACGCGATGAGAAAACCGACGACGATATGGCGGATCCGGGGGATTCGCAGCAGCCGTCGCCATTTACGTCGCGCATGATCTTCCATATAATTGCTCCGTGCCACGTTCAATTCGCGCCGTAAGGGGCGTCAATTTCACATCCACTCGCCTGGGATGCCTTCACGACCATGCTTGAAATTTCCGGACTCTCCAAGCGCTTCGGATCCCGGGAGATTATACGCAACTTCGATCTGACGGTCGAGGGCGGCTGTATCTACGGATTCCTGGGCCCGAACGGAGCGGGAAAGACGACGACGATCCGGATGATCACGGGAATTCTGAAGCCCACGACCGGCAGGATCACGATCGACGGCGTCGATCTCGCCTCCGATCCCGATCGCGCGAAACGCATGACCGGTTACATCCCCGATGCTCCGTATCTCTATCCGAAGCTGACGGGATGGGAATACATCGAGCTGATCGCCGATCTCTACGGCATGTCCGGTTTCCAAGTGCCGGCCCGCGACCTCCTGGACCGGTTCGACCTCCTTTCGCGCGCGGATGACTTCGTCGAATCCTATTCGTACGGCATGCGGCAGAAGCTCTCCATCGTCGCGGCGGTCCTTCCGGACCCGAAGCTCATCGTCGTCGATGAACCCCTGATTGGACTAGATCCGCCCGCGGCCCGGAGCGTGAAGGATCTCTTCATCGAGCTGGCCGGGAAGGGCAAGGCCGTCTTCATGTCGACGCATCTCCTCGATATTGCGGAGCAACTCTGCCGCGACGTCGCGATCATTGACCGCGGAGAGATCGTCGCGCAGGGGCTCCTGGAGGATCTCCTGAAGCATCGCACGGGACGGCTGGAGGAAGTCTTCCTCCGGATGCTCGCGGAGCGTCGCGAGGAGGGTACCGAGGAGCGTCGCCGGTGGGATGCGCTCGCCGACGCCGCGGCGCTGCGGCCCTAGCCCATGAGTCTGAAGGCGCTCCTGAAGGCCGACTTCCGCAACCGCTGGGCCGGCATCGAGCACGCGACGTTTTCACAGAAGTGCCGGGGCATGGTCTTTCTCTTCCTGCTGGTCGCGTTCTTCATCGCGGCCGAATATCTTTCCTATCGCGTTTTCAACGCGTTTCTATCCGTCGGCGGCGCGACCTTCGAATTCATCGCGCTCATCCTCGCGCTGCGCCTCCTCGGACTTCTCTTCCTCATCGTCATGGGACTTCTCTATTTCGGAGGAATGATCGCCGCGATCGAGGCGCTTTACTTCGACGATGACATCGATTTTCTCGCCTCCGCGCCGGTGCGCCGCTCCGCGGTTCTCACGAAGAAGATCATCTCGATCTGGCTGACGAGCGCCTGGGTCGTCTTCCTCATCGTGACGCCGGTGATGACGGCGTACAGCAGGTCCCTGGGGATGGGCTTCGCGCATCTGCCTCTCTCCTGCTTCGCGCTCTTCATCTTCTCCATTCCCTCCGTCGCTCTCGCCTCCGCGACCGTGATGCTCCTGATGCGCTACATGCCGGTCGACAAGGCGAAGGAAGCCGTGCTCGGTTTCGGAGCGCTCCTCTCGTTCGGTCTCGTCTATCTCTATCGCCTTCTCTCTCCGAAGACGCTCGCCCGGCCCGATAAGCTCCTCGCGGACGCGAAGGGCTTCATCCAGGAAATGACGATGCCCGTGTCGTCGGAACTTCCCTCGAGCGTCATGGCGCAGTCGCTCATCGCGGCGGCGCCTCTGAACTACGAGCCGTATTTCATCGAGCTCGGCAAGCTCTCGCTCTTCGCTCTTGTGTCGCTTGTCATCTACTACGCCATAGGCAACTGGTTTTTCGAAACGGACCGCCCGGTCTCCGGAAACGCGTCCCGGCCGGGATTTCTGGAACGGAGGCTCGGGATGAAACCGCTCGTGGAATCCCTGGCGCGATTCTTTCCGCCCGGTCTGCGTGGGCTTGTCTTCAAGGAAGTAATGAGCAATCTCCGCGATCCGATGCAATTGTCGCATTTGGTGCTCATGATGAGCATCACGGCGCTGCACTTCATGAATCTCTCGGAGATTCCCGATATCGCGCTCGTTCCGGCCGCGCGCGTTCTCATCGCGTTCCTGAACCTCGGCCTCGTCGGCTTCCTGATGGCCGGGGTCGCCGTCCGGTTCGTCTATCCGTCGATCTCCCTTGAGGGAAAACCGTTCTGGATCATCGAGACCGCGCCCATCTCTCCGCTGCGCTTCGTGCTCCTGAAGTTCTTCGCAAGCTGGATACCGCTGACGGTCACGGCGCTTCTTGTCGTGACGGTATCGAACATCATGATCGGGATCGACCGGGAACTGATGATCCAGTGGAGCGTGGCGACGATGGCGATCGCGACGGTGACGACGGCCCTGGGGATCGCGATCGGGATCACGATGCCCGTCTTCGACCGCAAGAATGTCTTCGAGATATCCTCATCGCCCGGCGGCATCATCTTCATGCTTTTCGCCCTGCTGTACGTCGGCTCCGTCATCGTCCTTCTCGTGCCTTCGACCTACGAGGCCGCTTTTCACGGAGGGGTGTTCTATTCGAAGGAGACCATCACCTCGATCACCGTTCTTGTCGTGATCGCGGCATGCCTCACGACCATCGCGCTCCGCGTCGCCGTGAATGCGATGAAGGTTTTCAGCGAGAGCAAGTACGGATTCAGTTGATGGGGAGGATATCGCCTTCCCGGATTCCGATCCTGTCGGCGAGCCCGCCTTCGATCTCCAGGACATAGCGGCACGGCTTGCCGACGGTCAATTGCTCATCGCTGTCGGGCCGGGCTCGCCGGACGATCCCGACGATCCGCTTTTCCGAATCCAGGAAGATGATGTCGAGCGGGAAATGCGTGTTATGCATCCAGAAGGGGCGTTCGGATTCATAGGGGAAGATGAAGAGCATGCCGGCATCAGAGGCGAGCGAGGCGCGATCGGAGAGACCTTTCGCGTGTTCCGTGGATTCGTCGGCAATCTCCAGGGTGAGAGTTTTCGTTTGGAAACGGCCCGACAGGGTGATTGTTGGAGAAGGTACAGCGACCGGCGAGAAGCGATCTTCGCAGGCGGAGCAGGCTGAGGAGACGAGGATGATCGCGGCGAGAAGAAGCGAGGCGGCATGAGGACGGATCATCGGGCCGGGATGTAAGAGCTGTCGGAGATATGGGCCGATTCCTCCCGCAGGCGGCCGATGAGCCGGGCACCGTTGAGGCTGGTCTTCCGGACGGCGAGCCGAAGAATCCGGCGCGCGGGAAGTTCCACGAGGGTCACGCGGTCGGCCGTGCGGTACTGGGTCATCGCGAACGAGGCGCGCTCCTCGGCGTTGAGGAGGGCGAATTCCGCGCCTCCCTGGAGGAGCATCTGCAGAGGGGAGGCCGTTTCCACGGGATCCGTGAGGGCGGAGAGCCGGGCCAGCCACGGCAGGAGAGTATCCGCGGCTGGAGATTCCGCCGAGCCGGCCAGTGTCAGGCCTGATGCCAGAAGCCTTTTCTCGATATCGGAATTGCTGGCCAGGCGGGGCTTTCCGTCATCGGAGAGCGTCTGTTCGGCGAACGCCAGGACCGTGCTCGGATCGCCGGATAATCGCGCTGATTCGTCGTCCGGACCGAGATCGTCGCGAACGGCAAGGGTGACGACATCGACGAGCCAGTCGCCGAGCGGGATGTAATCCCGCGGCGCCTCCGTGTTGAAATGAGCGAGGATATCGATCCCGGTATCCTTGAGAAGTTCGTCCAGCGTCGATTCGTCATATTCCAGGACCCGCACGTTCAGGCTCGTTCTGAGGACGGCCGCCCTGTACCCTCGCGGAACATGGATCGTGGCTTCCGGCGGCGGGGCGGTTTCCGGAGAAACCGAATGCGGGGAGGGTGTGGCACCGCAGGCCGCGATCGCGGACGCCAGAATAACGATGAGAGTGACGACGGATTTCATGGTCGGCAGTCTAACCGCTGTCATTTGCGGCGAACAACGCAAATATCGCTTTGCACCCTTCCGCCGATCCCCTATACTTTTCGCCATGGCTGCTTCTCCGACCAATCCAGGCATTTTCGCGGACCTGTCCGAAGAAATTCGGAAGCGTTTCGAAACGCTGATGGTGAAGAAGAACTTCGAACCCGGCGATGTTATTTTTCGCGAGGGAACGATCGGCGACGGGTTCTACCTGATTCGCGCCGGACGAGTCATGCTCTATTCCTTCTCCGCGCTCGGCGAGCGCAAGATATTCGACATCATATCCTCGGGCGACGTAATCGGCGAGATGGCTGTCATCGACGGCGAGCCTCGCTCCATGACGGCCGAGGCGCTGACAGAAGTGGAAGCGGACTTCCTGTCCAGGACCAACTTCGAGCGGGAGATCCTGTCGCACCGTGACGCGATCCTTCCGTTTCTGAAGCTGGTGGTCCGCCGGCTGCGGCGTCTCGACCAGCATGTGGAGGAAATTATTTTCCAGGGCGTTCCCGCCCGCGTCGCCACAGCCATCGCCTATCTCGCCGACCGGTTCGGCCAGAAGGTCATCGAAGACGGGAAGGAAGCGATCCGCCTCGAAATCACCCACGCCGAAATCGCCGACCTCGTCGGCACCTCCCGTGAATACACTTCCAAGTTCATCTCCCAGTTCCAGAAGGATAACCTCCTGAAGTGCGGCAGAGGCACAATCGATATCTACGACCTGAACGCCGTGAGGTCCTGGGCCCGCTAGGGCCGATAGGGGACATTCTCCAACATTCCAACATTCAGTTTACTCGACTTCAAGTGCACGATGGCGCGCTCCGCCCGCCTGGAAACCATAACTCCTTTATTCTGAATGTTGGAATGTTGGAGAATGTCCCCGTTTATTTTGCCGACCCGTTTATTTTGCTCAAGTTTCTTCAGGCTTTTGCCGATAAGTCATTCAACGGCCTATCCGTTTGGAGGTCGTACCCAAGGAGGGGTAAAGAAGAATGTCAGGCATCTCGTTTTCCGGGCTGGCGTCCGGCATTGATTTTGATTCGCTTCGATCGGCGCTTTTATCCGTGGAGCGACAGAGCTTAAAGCGCATCACCGACAAGCAGGACCGGATCGAACAGCAGCGCGACGCCTTCAACGACATCAACAGCCGCCTCGCCAATCTCAAGACCAAGCTCTCGCCGCTCCTCGCGACCGGAACATCCAATCTCTTTTCGCAGGTCTCCGCGTCCTCTTCCAACACGAGCGTATTTTCCGCGACCGCGACATCGAGCGCCGCCGCGGGGACGTATGACATCCGCGTGAAGAATCTCGCGCTGGCGGAAAGCGTCATATCCGCGCAGGGGTCGAGCGTCGGATCCTTCACCTCCTCCATCGGCGGGACCGATCTGAATGCGGACATCGATGCGGCCACAACGCTCGTCGGGTCGCTCCATCGCCGCGACACGTCCGCCAGCTTCGTGGACGGCGATCTCGGCCAGATGATGATCGACGACGGCGTGACGGGCGCCGTCAACGTCGACCTCTCACTGGGCGTCACATCCGCCAGCACATTTTCCGATTTGACCACCTACATTAACGGCCAGCTCGCGGGCGCGGGCTCGGCGGTCACCGCGTCCGTTAACGCGACCGGCGACGGGATTCTCTTCTCCTCCGGTACGGGCAATGTTTCCATCGCCGACGGCGGCGACGGAAAGACGACGGCGACGAAATTCGGCGTGGCGACGGCGGGACTTGTCGCCGCTCCGGTGGACGGCGGAGACCTGGACGCCGATCTGCAGAGCGACACGCCTTTGGCGAAGTTGAACAGCGGCGCCGGCGTCGCGGATCTCGCCAGCGGATTCAAGATCCGCAACGGTTCCTCGTCCGTGACCGTGGACGTTTCCGCCTCCGCGACCGTCAGCGACATCCTAGCGCAGATCAACGGCGCCGGCATCAGCGCGACGGCCGCGATCGACGCGGCCAAGAACGGCCTCAGCGTCACTTCGACCGTCGCCAACCGATCTCTCGCGATCGAGGAGAACGGCGGCTCCACCGCGGTCAATCTCGGCATCTTCGGAGACTCGAATGTTCTGCAGTTGAAGACCGCGGCGGATGCGTCCTACT
Source organism: uncultured bacterium (assembly GCA_964499705.1). Classification (GTDB taxonomy): domain Bacteria; phylum UBA8481; class UBA8481; order UBA8481; family UBA8481; genus JBBTKW01. The sequence continues at coordinate 79,373 of CAZCME010000002.1, forward strand.
TCAAGGTCTACCTCAACGGGTCGTACGATGGAGACTCCGCCAACCTTTCGCTCGAGGACATCCGCGATTCCATCAACGCGGTCTCGGGAAAAACATTCTCGGCCTCCGTCGTCGACAGCCGCCTTTCTTTCCAGTCCGATAAATCCGGCGTGGCCAACGCCCTGCAGGTCAAGGACACGGAGGTGGGCGCCGGAATTCTCGAACAGCTCGGCATCCTCGATGTGAATCCAGCCGACGATTCGACGATTTCGAATGCGTTCGCCGGCAACAATGCGCTGGGCGGCTACCTGCAGACCGCCACGAACGCTGTCTTTTCCGTGAACGGACTCCAGGTCAGCCGAGCGTCCAACACCGGCATCACCGATGTCATCACCGGAGTCACACTGAATCTCGCGGGCGCATCCGCCTCTTCCGGCCCCGCATTTCCGACGGACTACACATCGTCGAGCCTGACCATTTCGAAGAACACGACGTCCATGGCTAATTCCATCGAGGAGTTCGTGAACCAGTTCAATTCCGTCGTGGAATTCATCAACACGTCGGCGCAGGTGAATCCGGACGGAGACGACGGCATCCTGGCGGGCAACAGCATCGCGCGGAGCCTGCGGGATTCGCTGGTGTCACGCGCGTCGCAGCTCAATCCCGACCTGGGCCAGACCTTCCGTTCGCTCTTCGACATGAAGGACTCCGAAGGCAACGCCGTCTTTGAGCTCACCGACTCCAAGAGCGGCCAGATCACGCTCAACAAGACCGCGCTCACGAATCTCCTGAACGAGGATCCCGACAGCGTCTCGGACGTGCTGCGCTACGACAGCGACGCCGACGGCGTCTACGACGGAGGAATCGCGCACGCGCTGAACGTGATCGTGGAGAGCTACAACAAGACGAACACGGGCATCATCGCTTCGCAGGTGACTTCGTATGAGGACCAGATCGACGACCTCGATGACCAGCTTCTCCGGATGAACGAGACCCTCGAGAAACGCGATGCGCTCCTGAAAAAGCAATTCTCGTCCGCGGAGCAGCTCATCTCGCAGATGCAGTCGCAGGGCAATTACCTCTCCTCCCAACTGGCGGGCTTCGCCAAGCGCTGACGCGGCACCAAAATCACGTTGGTTTCTCCGCTTCGATGATGGTACATTTGCCGCCATGGCCATCATTCCCCGTTTCAAGCACGCGCGATCATGACGACGGCCTCGCCAGGTCGGTTCGGTCGATTCGGCGGCGTGTACGTGCCGGAGACGTTGTACCTGCCGGTCCAGGAACTGGCCGCCGCGTTCGACCGGTACTGCCGCGACGAAGCCTTCCTTTCTGAATTCCACAACCTGCTGAGCACCTACGCCGGCCGCCCGACGCCGCTCACGTTCGCGAACCGACTGTCCGACAAGCTCGGTGCGCGCATTCATCTCAAGCGCGAGGATCTCCTGCATACCGGCGCCCACAAGATCAATAATTCGCTCGGCCAGGCGCTCCTCGCCAGGCGCATGGGCAAGACCAGGCTCATCGCGGAGACGGGCGCGGGGCAGCACGGAGTGGCGACGGCGACGGCCGCGGCGAAACTGGGAATGACGTGTGTCGTGTACATGGGCACCGATGACATGAAGCGGCAGGCTCCGAACGTGGAACGCATGCGGCTGCTCGGCGCGGAAGTGCGCGGCGTGGATGCGGGATCGAGGACGCTGAAGGACGCGATCAACGAGGCGATGCGCGACTGGGTCTCCAACATCTCGACGACCCACTACTGCCTCGGCTCGGCGCTCGGGCCGCACCCTTATCCCACGATGGTTCGCGAGTTCCACAGGATGATCGGCGACGAGGCGCGGCGCGATTACCTGGCATCCGAGGAGCGGCTTCCGGACGTCGTGGTCGCGTGCGTCGGCGGAGGATCGAACGCGATCGGCATCTTCACGGCGTTTCTCGATGACGATGTGAAGCTGATCGGAGTGGAAGCGGGAGGCCGTGGGGACAAGCCGGGAGACCACGCGGCGCGGTTCCTGGCCGGAGCGGAGGTCGGCGTCCTGCATGGATGCGAGACATACCTGCTTCAGGATGAGGACGGCAATATTCTTCCGACGCATTCGGTTTCCGCCGGGCTCGATTACCCGGCGGTCGGCCCGGAACACGCGATGTTGCATGATTCCGGCCGGGTCCGCTACGACCGCGTATCCGACACGGAAGCACTGGCTGCATTCGCGCAGCTGGCGAAGCTGGAGGGAATTCTTCCCGCGCTCGAATCGTCTCATGCGCTGGCATACGTCGCGCGCGCCTTTGCCGGATCCGGGAAGCGGGTCCTCGTCAATCTCTCCGGCCGCGGCGACAAGGACCTGGCCATCGTATTGGAGCAACTGCCGGCATGACCGTCGCCATCCTGACAGCGCCTCGAGGGGTACGATCCGTCGAAGCGATCTTCGAGCGCGGGAAGGCGCTCATCGCGTATCTCGTCGCGGGGCATCCTTCCGTCGCGGCCTCGCGGGAGTGCATCCAGGCTGCCATCGAAGGTGGCGCGGACCTGGTGGAAGTCGGAGTGCCCTTTTCCGATCCGATCGCGGACGGGAAGACGATCCAGGCTGCCGGGGAGATCGGGCTGCGGAACGGCATGACGTTGCGGCGATCGCTCGAACTGATCGCGGAGATCCGGCGGGCGCACTCGACGCCGATGGTCGTGATGAGCTATTACAATCCGATCCTCCGACTCGGCTGCGACAACTTCGTGAAGGAAGCGATGAACCACGGAGTGGACGGAATGATCGTGCCGGACATGATTCCGGAGGAAGCGGGAGATCTCGCCGCCGCATCCACCGCGCGCGACTTCGCCTTCATCCACCTCGAGGCTCCCAATTCCGGCGACACCCGGCTCGAATATATCTGCCGATCCTCGACAGGATTCATCTATTGCCTGGGACTGGAAGGAGTGACGGGCGAGCGGGACAGCCTTCAGGATTCCATCGGGCCTTTTCTCTCGCGCGCCAGGAAAGCGGAGGAAAGGACGCGGGAGAAGGGGAAGAAGAAGGCGATCGCCGTTGGGTTCGGCGTTTCGCGCCCGGAGCATGTCCGGAAGCTTTCGGGGCTTGCCGACGGCGTGATCGTGGGCTCCGCCGTGGTCCGCCGCGCCGGAGAATCGCCGGAAGCCGTCGCCCGTTTCATCCGCGAATTGAAGAGTGCCCTATGCTGAACATCAACGAACTGCTGCCCGAGATCCCGATCTTCTGCACGCTGGAGCCCGATGAAATTACCGTCCTCAGGAAATATCTCGAGAGGAAGAGCTTTGCGGAGAACACGCATGTGTTTCACGAGGGAGATCCGGGCGACGGGCTCTTCGTCGTCGCGGTGGGCGCCGTCAAGATCGCGAAGAATATCGACGGCACGAACGAGAAAGTCCTGGCGGGTTTCGCGGAAAAGGAATTCTTCGGCGAGCTGGCGCTGTTGGACGGCAAATCCCGCTCCGCGTCGGCGATCGCGACGCGGGCGAGCGTCCTGCTGAAGATCAGCGCGGAAAATTTCAACAAGCTGATGACCGAATCCCCCTTCGCGGCCTTGAAGATCGTCTCGCAGATCGCCTGCCATCTCTCCATGAGGCTCCGCGATACGAACATCCGGCTCTCCGAGCTGGAGAATTACCGGCTCCTCAGGGGATGAATCGCATCCCGCAACATATCGGCCTTGCCGGAAGCAGGAACCTCTTTCGCGCGTGCACAGTTCTCATGGTCGCCGGTTTCATATCCGCCTGCATCCTGACCGGAGCGGAGAAGGCGGACAAGCTATACGCCGCGGGCGATTACGAACGATCCGCCGAGGCCTATCGCGACTTCATCCGCATGGAGCCGAAATCGTCCTATCTTCCCGAAGCCTATCTGGGGCTGGCATGGAGCGAATACAAACGGGGTAACTTCGCCCAGGCTTCGGAAGCCGTGGAGCTCATGCGCAGCCGCCATCCCGGGCACAAGCTCGAAGCCACCGCGATGTATCTGCACGCGATGGCTCTCGTGGGCGAGCGCCGTTACGTGGAGTGCTCGAACCTGCTGCGCGAACTCATTCTTCATCACCCTGATGATCCCGTGTTACCCGAGGCGAGATTCCTGCTCGCGCGCTCGGAAGCCGCGCTACTTCGATTCGCCTCCGCCGCGGAGGAGTATCGGAAATACCTGGATCTCTACCCCGGCGGACCCTACATCGCCGCCGCCCTGCTCGGCCGCGCCGACGCGCTCGCCCGGTCCGCGAAGTGGCAGGAATCCGCGGACGTGCTGGCGGCCTACCTGGAGCAGTTTCCGAGGCATCCGGATCGCGTCGAGGCGATGCTGAACGTGGCGCGATTCCGCATGGCGTACGCCGATTTCGACGCGGCCGAAAAAATCCTGCTGCATCTCCGGAATAATGTGACCGCGCCGCCTTCCGCGGAAATCCAGGCGGTGCGGATGCTCGCGGAGATCTACGACATCACGAGGCGGCAGGACAAGGCGATCGAGGCCTACGAGCAATTGCGCGGGCTCCTGCCGCGCGACTCGGAAGCCGACCGCGCGAAACTGGCCGTGAAATTCGCGGACTACTATGTGGGGCAGGGGGACACGGCGCGCGCAAGGGCCTACTACCAGCAGCTGGCCGATGCTCGGGATGCCGGTTCTGATGAGCACGCTCGCGCTCTGACGTGGCTCGCGGCCGACGAAATGGCCCGGGGAAACCGGGAGCAGGCGGTGAGATACGGCGAGCGCTACATGACGTCCTATCCCTCCCGGATCGACGCGGGGGGCGTGGAGCGGATGCTCATCGATGTGCTGGTTTCTTCAGGCCGCGTCCGCGACGGGCGCGACCGCCTCGCCACGCTCCTCGAGAAAGAAGATGCGTTCGCATTGCCGAAAGATTTCTATCGACTGGCTTCGCTCAACATGGAGCTGAGGGATTATGACGAGGCGCTCGCGGCGGCGAAGGAAGGACTGGCGCGCGCGCGGCGCCTGGAAGACACGCCGACGATCCTGTCGGGCCTGTATCACACCATGATCATCCATAATCTTAAAGGGGACCTCGCCCGCGCCGTCGAAAGCTGGTGGAACATCAAGGATATTTCGCCGAGTTATGTGACCGTGACGGAGAAGGTGTACTGGGACGACCGGGAGGAGGAATTCTACCGGCAGAACAGGGAGATACCGGCGGCCATGCGGAGGCGCGCCGCCGACCGGAAGGGACTCCTGTCCATCCACGTCGCGGGATTCGAGTGGAGTTACGGAGACACGCATGCCATGGATCTATCCTCCTCCCTGAGGACTCTCCTTGCGACATCCATCAGCGTCGATCCCGACATGAGCTATGTGCCGTATGAGGAGATGGTTCATATTCACGAAATCATGCGTCGCGACGACTTCACCAATCTGCCCGATACCTGGTTTCCGCTCCGTTCGACCATCGGCGCCGACTGGATTGTCACAGGCTCCATCCGCACGGAACAGGCGGACGGGACGGATGCGCTCGTCGTGGTGCTCAGGTTGAAACTGCTGCGCGTCGATTATGGCGGGATCTTTCCCTTCGAGTATGTCTACAAGTTTCTCCCTGTCGAAGCGGCGACGATTCCTCCGTCCATCGTCCGGGAAACGATGGAGAGACTGAAACTGTACCGGCCTGAGCGGTAAGGATGAATTATGAAGCACAGGACTTCCCCATCAAAAATATTAACAGGATGAACAGGATAGGCAGGATCGATTCAGGGTGGCATAGAATGCGATTTAGTCATGTTATCGGGAAGTGGTTTTCATTCCTCCTAAATCCTGCCCATCCTGCCCATCCTGTTAAATTTTCCGCCATCGGATGGGGAACTTCCATATGAAGCACTTCATCCTTCATAATTCCCCCTTCATCCTTTAGACTCCCCACATGGATTGGTTCAAGAAAGTCAAGTATCGCTCCCGCAAGATCGCGAAGGAAGAGGCTGTAACAGGCCTCTGGACGAAGTGCGCGGGCTGCGAGGCGATGCTGCCGAAGAACGAGCTGAAGGAGAACCACCAGGTCTGCACGATCTGCGGGCACCATCACAGGATCGGCGCGCGCTCGCGCATCAAGATGATCCTGGATCCGAACACGTTCGACGAGCAGGACGCGCGGATGCAACCGCAGGACCCTCTCGAATTCGTCGATGAAAAACCGTATCGGGAACGTATCGAGGAAGCCCGGGGGAAATCCTCCGAGAAGGAAGCGATCCTGACGGGCTACGGAAAAATCGAGGACCGCGATGTGGCGCTCGGGGTCATGAATTTCGATTTCATGGGCGGATCGATGGGATCGGTGGTCGGGGAGAAGATCGCGCGTCTCGCGGAACGAGCCATCGAGCACCGGAGGCCGCTCGTCTTCGTCACTGCTTCCGGCGGCGCCCGGATGCAGGAAGGGATTCTCTCGCTCATGCAGATGGCCAAGACCGTCGCCGCGCTCTCCAGGCACAAGAAGGCGGGGCTCCTGTCCGTGACGATCCTGACCGATCCGACGACCGGCGGCACCACCGCGTCCTTCGCGACGGCGACGGACGTGATCCTCGCGGAGCCGGGCGCGCTCGTCGCCTTCGCGGGTCCCCGCGTCATCGAGCAGACGATCCGGCAGAAGTTGCCGGACGGATTCCAGCGCTCCGAATTTCTGCTGTCACACGGCCTCGTCGATGCGATCGTCAAACGGGGCGAAATCCGTCCCACCTTGTCGAGGCTCTTTGCGTTCGCCGGATAACGCGTCGCCTTGAAGCACCCGCAGTCATGACACACACGTTGAGCGCTCTCGATTCCCGCATAGAACGGGGATGGCGGCTGGGGCTCGACGGGATGAAGGATGTCCTCTCGCGGATGGATCCGGTGAAGTATCCCGTCGTCCTCGTCGGAGGAACGAACGGAAAAGGATCCGTCTGTCGGCGTCTGCATGACTGGTTTCGCCATTGCGGAAATCGCACGGGCCTGACGATTTCGCCTCATCTCGTCGATGTGCGGGAGCGAATCATGGTGGACGGCGTCCTCGTGTCGGTCGACGAATTCGACGAACTTTTCACGGAAATATCGCGCCTTGACGGCGATCGATCGACCTATTTCGAGACGCTCGCGCTGATGGCGATCCGGCATTTCCAGAAGAAGAAGGTCGATATCGCCGTCGTCGAAATCGGCCTGGGCGGGCGCCTGGACGCCTTCAATGCGCTTGATCCCGCGGTCAGCGTCATCACGTCGATCGGGTTCGAACATGAGCAATACCTGGGAGACACCCTGGAGAAGATCGCGATGGAGAAGGCGCAGATCGCCCGAAACGGGCGAACCTGCATCCTGGGGTGCGATCTGCCGGCCCTGGAGCAGGAAGTGATGCGGATTGGCGCGCGCATCGAGATTATCTCGCCCTCGGTAGAGGAGACCTTCGTGGAGCGGAACATCGAGACGGCTGTTGCGGCGGCAAGGGCCGTGCAAACCCTGCGTGGCGCGGATTTCGACGAGGAAGAGTGCCGGCGCGTCTGCGAAGCGTCCCGCTGGCCTTGTCGATTCGAAGTGATTTCCGCTTCGCCCGAGATCGTCCTGGATGCCGCGCATAATCCTCCCGCCGCGGAAGCCCTGGCACGCGCGCTGAAAAAGTTGCCGCCCCGCAGGAAGACAGTGGCGCTTGTCGCGTTCGTATCCGATAAGGACATTCCCGGCTTCTTCGTCCGGCTGGACGAAGTCGTGGATGAATGGATTGTGACGGAGTTTGAAGGCGGCAGGGCCATGAAAGCCTCGGATATCGCCGCCCCCTTCAATTCCAGCGTGGAGCCGAACATGGAAAACGCCCTGCGCCGGGCGCGAGAGGCCGCGGGTCCCCACGGCCGAATTCTTTTGACTGGATCGCTGTATTTCCTGGGAGAGTTGCTGAGACGAAATGTGGTTGATTCTCCCTCCTATCGCACGCTGAATCCGTCGTTTCGCGGGATCTGAATTTTCGCTAAAGAGTGCGCCATGCTCAAACGGCGAGGAAATAGAGGAGCCACGCGATCAGCGAGAGCGTGGCTCCGAAGAAGCATGGCGCCAGAGGCATGATGCGGTCGTCCACGGTGAAGAAAAATGCAACCGTCCTGGCGCCGGAATCTCGCCATGAAAATTCAAAGAATTCCGAAATGACGAAGGCCGCGGTAAAGAGAAAGAGGGCGGCCAGTCCAGCCATCGAAAGACCATAAACCTCCACGATCTTCACGGCGGCCGGCTTCATGTGCATGTGTTCCAGGAGAAAAATAGGAACGGCTCTCAGGATGGCCCGGATGGAGAATGGTGCCGTCACGACGCCCAGGGCTCCGCTGACGAGAAGAAACATCTTTCCGAAGATGATGAACATCTCGTGCGCATCAGGTAACTCGGATCCGAAGAAGATCGTGCGTACGTCGCGCCGGACATCCTCCCAGAATTCCTCGTAGCTGACTTCCGTGTAGTGCCGCGCCCGGTTGCGTGCCGACCGGGCCCATTCGTCATATTCGGGATTGACTCCGCCCGAGACCTCCCTCTGCCCGTCGTAGATCTTCCGCTTCCAAGGATCGGCGAGAATTTCATAGGCTTCATAAGCCTCCATGAATCGGTGCCTGGCCTGGGGCGACGGATTTTTATCGGGGTGCCACTTGAGCGCGGCCTTTCTGAAAGCCGTCTTGATCTCGTCCTGTCTCGCCGCCGGTGAGACGCAGAGGACGGCGTAGTAGTCGCCGGAAAGCATGCGGTACGTTTATGGGAACCGGTGCGAGGGTCAATGATTAAATGAGGGGATATGCCGCCCGTCGCATACTCAATAAATGCCGCCCGACAGAGCCGCCTGGTTCTGGCCCATCGTGCCTGTTCCGACGGCGCCGGCGAACATGCTCCGCAGGGGGCCGCCCAGCGCGACGAAGGTGAGCATGCTGGCGATCACGATCGCAGCCAGGGCCAGGGCGATGAAGGGGCCGGAGGAGTAGGCAGATTCCCGGAGGCCGGATCCACCCCGAGCCGCGGCCGAAGTCCCGCCTTTCATCGAGCGCCGCTTTCTGTTTTCCGCGAGGAAACGCTTTGTCGTCAATTCATCGAGCGGCGCGGGCGGAACGAGCGCCGCGGATAGGGCTCGGATACGCGCGACTTCCTCCCGGCATTCGGAACATGACGCGAGATGAGATTCGACCGCATTCCGCTTCGCCGCATCCAGCTCCCCGTCGACGAACGCGGAGAGCAGTTCTCCGGGATGCTCCTTCATGCCGTCATCTCCTTCCACCAGGGATCCAGGATTTTCCGGAGCCTGGATCTTGCCGAGTGGAGCCTGCTCATCACGGTGCCGATGGGAATATCAAGCGCCGCGCAGACTTCGCGGTATTTCATACCGGACTCCTCGTGCAGCATGAAGACCGCGCGTTCGGCTTCGGGAAGATTTTCCACCGCGCTGGAGATCGCGCTCGCTAGCGACCGCGCCTCGGCCACCTCGGATGGCCCCTGTCGATCGGAACGCGTCCTGTCATCGACCTCATCGGCGCTCTCGTTGCGCCGCACGCGGATTCGATCGAGCGCGCCTCGCGCGGCAATTCCGCACACCCACGTGGAAAACGCCGCGTCGCCGCGGAATTCCGACAGCTTTCTCCACGCCTTCACGAATGCCTCCTGCGCCACGTCCCATGCCTCGTTCTCGTCGCGGATCATCCGTCGGGAAACGGCGAGAACCTTGGGAAGCGCTTCCTTCACGAGCCGTTCAAACGATGGCTCGTCGCCACGTCTTGCCCGTTCCAGAAGGCTCGCCTGATCCATGCGCGCCTGTTCCGGACGGGCCTGCTTGATGTCCTTTTCCGCTTCCACCATTCTGACGGCGATTATGTGGCGATTATTCGACGATTCAAGCGTGATGCGTGCGAGAAATTCCGATTATGACGGCTCGTGCAGGGAGAGGAGAGACGCCTCTTTCTGCTGCGCATGGAAAATCATCATCGAATCCTCCGGTCGTGATAGGATTCCAGCGGTCATGAGCGTGATATTACTCTTATGCGCGACGATTGCTTCCGGGCAGGTGGATTCCGCGGGACGATGGGAGCTCGCGCGGGAAATCGTGTCGCGTTCCAATATTGCGGATACGGAATATCCGGGGTGGATCGCGAGCCCGCATGCCTGTGTCCGGAAAGCGGCGCTTTTCCGGATGATGGAGGAGGGCGATGCTTCTTTCGAAACGATGATCCAGCCGTGCTTGAAGGATTCGAGCTGGTCGGTGCGGCGGCAGGCGGCGCACGCTCTGGAACGATGCGGCACCGGCCGATCCCGGGTTCTGCTCGAAAACGTCGCCCTCTCCCTGGATTCTCCCGCGGTTCGTTCACGCGCGATCTACGCTCTCGGTTTTCTCGCCGATACCCGCTCATTCGATGTCTTCGCCTCGCTGTTGGTTGATCCCGCATGGGATGTGCGCGGGCTGGCCGCGGACCAGATCCGCTATTTCGGCCGACGGGACATCCTGCCGGCGCTGGAGACGCTGGCCGCGAGCGATCCGACGGAGTACGTGAAACTGCGCGCGCGTGGTTCGATCGACCATCTCTCCCCGCCAGACCGGAACGACGTCAACTCGTCCCCGGCAGCGCCGCCGCCGGATCAGACCATCACGCAAAGATTCCTGATCGCCGCCTCGACGGGGATTCTTATCGTCCTCATTACCGGCATGTTCATCGGCACTGAGCGATCGCGCAGGGCGGCCAGCGTGCTGGTGCTTATCGTCGCGATCGTGGTCGGCGGCAGCGTGACCTCCGCGCTCTTGTTCCGGAACGATCCGTCATCCTCTAAGAAGGTGGCGATTCGAGTCGAGCCCGCACTGCGATCGTACTGGCAGGATCAGTACGGAATAACCGTTGAAGATATTCTGAAGTATCAGGTCCTGTTCCTGCGGAAGGAGATCGGCTGCGACGCCTTGACGGCGATCGAATCCTGTCCCATCGCTCCGGCATACAATGCCGTGCGCGCCCAATACAATACCGACTCTTCCCTCCGTATCCTGCTCGGGTCAGGAGAAGCGCGGATCATTTATCTGACGGGAAGCGATCTTTACCAGGAACCGTTTCATCACACCATGGGAGTCGGTTGTCCCGGCGCCGCCATAATTTCAGCCGCGCGCCTCGATCCGCTCTGGCTCGAGGAAGGGCCCGGTGATTCGGAGGATGCCGTCCAGTTCGCGGAACGTTACGGCAAACTCGTTCTGCATGAAATCGGACACCTGCTCGGACTGGGGCATTGCACGCGGGAGCGCTGCCTCATGAGATCGGTGGAGACACCGGAGGAGTTTTTCAGGCTGGATGGGGTGTATTGTTCCACCTGCACGGCGAAGGCGGCAGCCCAGGTCCGCATGACACGATAGCGATGGCTTCCCGCCCTCGTTTTCGCTAACCTGTGCCCATGATCAGGAGCTTTGACGACTTGTTTGACGACGACCATGGCAGGGCCTTCGGAGATGCCCTGGCGAAGCTGAAGGCCGAAGCGAAGACGGGGCGGATTGAGCATGTCCTACATCGAATCATGGATGAAGCTTCGCGTTGCGGCGAACCTCGCGATCGGGATCCGGAACAAGCCCTTCGGCTCCTGGCTCTTGATGGCTATCTCACGGAAATACTGGGATCCGGGCTGGTGGCCGGCGATCGGCCGGATCTGAGCAAATATACGCAAGTATTGACCGGAGACATTCTCCGGGCTGCCGATAATTAATCCATGGGTGCGAACAGGCCGGTGACAACCATGATTCATCCAACGGCGATTATCGATGCGGGTGCCGAGATCGGAGAAGATACCAGGATCTGGCATTTCAGCCATGTCATGCCGGGAGCGCGAATCGGGAGCCATTGCAATTTCGGGCAGAACGTTTACATCGACAAGAACGTCATCGTTGGCGACCGGTGCAAGCTGCAGAACAATGTCTCGATCTACACGGGAGTCACGCTCGAAGAGGGCGTCTTTTGCGGCCCGTCCTGCGTCTTCACGAATGTCATCAATCCGCGCGCCATGGTGGAGCGAAAGGACGAATTCAGGCTGACCCTTGTCAAGCGCGGGGCTTCCATCGGGGCCAACGCGACGATCGTCTGCGGCGTGACTCTGGGGGAATATTGTTTCATCGCCGCAGGGGCTGTTGTCACGAAGGATGTGGCTCCTTACGCGGTTGTCGCCGGCGTGCCGGCCCGGCGCATCGGCTTCGCCTGCGCGTGCGGGGATTTACTGAAAGAATTGTCCGCGGGGAAAACGAGAAGGTGCGCACGGTGCGGCGCCGAATATTCCCTGGAGGGCGACATGCTCCGCCGCCATTCCGCGAGTCCCGCCGGCTGACGATCCGCTCGTGACCGATCCATTCACCCCCGGCAGCGGCGTCACTCAGCTCGTCCTTCAGTCCCGCGTGGGTTCGACAAGGTATCCGGGAAAAGCTCTGGCCGATATTGCGGGGAGGCCATTGCAGGAACGCGTGATGATGCGGCTTGAGGTTTTGCATCCCGGTCCGTATATTCTCGCGCTGCCCGACACGGCGGCGAATGATCCGCTTGAGGAGATCGGCAGAAAGCGCGGCTGGCTGGTCTTCCGGGGCAGCGAATCGGATGTGCTCGGCCGCTTCGCCGGAGCGGTGCGCGCTTTTCGACTGACGCGTGTCGTTCGGGCCACCGCCGACAATCCCCTGGTCGATCCCGCCGCCATGAGCGGCGTCTGCCTGGCGTTGGCTGATCATGAGTGCGTCGGCACACATGGCTTCAGTCACGGCGCGGCGGTCGAGGGAGCCTCCGGCGACGCGCTGTTGCGCGCCGCCGAGGAGGCGACTGATCCGTATGAGCGGGAACATGTAATGCCCCACTTTTACCGCCACCCGGAAATATACGCCACGACCTATGTGGATGCGCCCGCGTCATCCCGATATCAACAGTCGTTCACGGTGGACACAGCCAATGATGTGGAACGAGTCCGTTCGGTCTTCGCCGCGCTGGGCGATATGCCGGAACTGGCCGATGTCGAGGCCTATCTGTCACGACGGCAATCTGTCGTCGTTGGAAATCTCACATGACGGTCACATCCTTCCGCGTCGATGCCAATCCCGATGCCGGGCTGGGTCATTTTCATCGCTCCGTCCGGATCGCCTCGGAGCTGGCCCGGCGGGGCCACAGGCCGGTCTTCGTCACGCGCGACCGCGAAGCTCTGGCCCGGCTCGCCGTCGGGCAGGGATTCGACCACATCGTGGGATTCGCCGAAGACAAGGACGAAATCAACGCGATCCTCTCGCCGGGTCCAGGACTTGTGATCTTCGATAACGGATCGACAACCCACGACATGGTCGCGGCCGTGAAGGAGGTCGGATGCTTCGTCGTGACGTTCGATGATCTCGGTGACGGCCGCTACCTGGCCGACATTGCCGTGGACGCCAATCTGACGGAATCCACGAATCCGCAGAAGATGAGAACGACCACGCGCTACCTGCTGGGCCCCGGCTTTGCCGTCGTGTCTCCGCATTGCCGCACGGCCCGAAAGAAGAGAAAAAATTTCCGCGACGTCCACCGCGTGATCGTCTCATGCGGCGGCAGCGATCCGGCGGGGGTGACGCCGCGCATCGTGATGGCGCTCGGAAATTATGACACGGAAGTGGAGATCCAGCTCATTCTGGGCCCCGCTTTCGCTCACAGGGCGGAGCTGGACAAGGCTCTGCTTTCAGCGGCCCGGACTTTCGAGGTTGTGGAGGCGCCCGACGATCTGCCGACGCGGCTGCGCGCCGCCGACGTCGGCATACTTTCCGGCGGCGTCACGCTCTTCGAGGCGGCCTTTCTCGGTCTGCCCTCGATCGTCATCGCGCAGAATCCGGCGCAACTGCGGAACCTTCCTCCGTTCGAGAAGCGCGGCGGTATCGTCAACCTGGGTCTTGCCGCGCACGAGCCGTTCGCCAATATACCCGCGGAGCTGAAACTGCTGCGCGACAGGGGAAAATTGCGCGCCATGTCCGAGGCGCAGGAAACGTATGTGGACGGCAAGGGGCTCGATCGTGTGGTATCTGCGATTCGGGAGTTGCTGGGAACATGACGCCTCGACGTTCCCGACAACCGGCATTTCGCGGGTACGCCCGCGCCGTGGAGGCGACCCGGCGACTGGTGAGCGAACACGCCTGCGTGCTCATGAAGATCGCGACCGAGGACGAGGCTCTGACGCACGAGGACGTGCGCCGGCGATTCGATGCTTTTTCGAGCGCGATTCCCATCGAGCTGAAGATCGGCGGACCGGGCGCTCGAGGAGATCTGGTGCTCTGCCGGGACCTGGGCATCAGGCATATCATCGCGCCGATGGTGGAATCGGCCTATGGGCTCATCGATTTTCTCGGCGGTGTCCGCGAGGTTTTCGGCGCGGGTGCGAAAGGGCTGAAACTGGGCGTGAATATCGAGACGGAAGGGGCGGCCCGGGACATTAAAGCTGTACTGAAAGGGGACGACAGGAACGAGCTCTACCAGGTGACGGTGGGCAGGGGGGATCTGTCCCGGTCGATGGGGAGGACGCCGGATGACGAACGCGTGATGAAGCTGGCCGGTTCCGTGATCCGATGCGCGCATGGCCGGGGCTATGTCACTTCGGTCGGGGGTGGAGTTCATCCCGGTAATGTCACCCTGATCCTCCGGCGGGTGAGTACGGAATATGTGAACACGCGTAACTTCGCGTTCCGCGCCGCTCCTGGACATGAGGCGGAATCTCTTCGCCGTGCGGTGCGGTGCGCGCTGGAAGCGGAGATTCTTCTATGCCGCGCCACAGGAACCGCGCTTGCCCGGGCTCGCGCGAAAGCTCTTGCGGAACGGCTCCGCGTGGAGGGCAAGCCATGATATTCATCATCGGAGCGGGTCTCATGCAGATCCCCGCGATCCGCATCGCGAGCCAGATGGGTCTGAAGACGATCGTCACGGACTACAATCCGGAGGCTCCGGGTCTGGCCCTGGCGGACGTGCCGATCGTGATGTCCACGAAGGACATCGAGGGCACGGTCCGCACCGCCCGGCAATATCATCACAAGATTCGCGGCGTGCTGACCGTGGGAACCGACGCGTCGCTCACGGTATCCGCCGTTGCCGGCGCTCTCGGGCTGACCGGCATCCACTACGAAGCCGCTGAAAAGGCCACGCATAAGTTGAAGATGCGCAACGCGCTCCGGAACGCCGGCGTGGCGGTCCCGGAATTCGCCGGTGTCTGGTCGATCGATGAAGCGCGTGGAGCGGCGGAACGCATCCGGTATCCGGTCGTTTTCAAACCGGTCGACAACATGGGTTCGAGGGGTGTCATTCGCGTCGACAACATTACCCAGGTCGAGCAGGCTTATCGCCACGCCAAGTCGTGTTCCACGAGCGGAGAGGTGATCGTGGAGGCGTTCATGGACGGACCCGAGCTGTCCATCGATTCGCTGGTCTGGAACAGCGAGATCATCTGCTCGGGGGTCGCCGACCGCATCATCGCTCGTCCACCCTACTTCATTGAACTGGGTCACAATCTTCCTTCGGCGCAGCCGCCTGAAATCCAGGAGGCCGCCGTGGAATTGATGCGGGGCGCCGTGAAAGCCCTGGGCATCACCTGTGGCGCCGCCAAGGGCGACGTCAAGATCACGAAGGACGGTCCCATGATCGGCGAATGCGCGGCGAGGCTCTCCGGCGGATGGATGAGCTCGCACACGTTTCCGCTCTCGACGGGCTATTCGATGATCCGCGGCGCGATCGAGATTGCGATCGGCAGGAAGCCGGTGATTCCGGAGTTTCTTAACCGCGTGGCGATGGAGCGTGCCGTGCTGGCGGTGCCGGGGCGGATCACCCGGATCGATGGAGTGAACCAGGCGCTCCGGATAAAAGGCGTCAAGGATATCATCATGAAAGCTCGCATCGACGATATCGTGACCGTGCCGATTTCGAACATGGAGAAGCAGGGGCATGTGATAGCGGTTTCGGAGACGAGCGAAGAATGCGAAGCGATCGTGAAGAAGGCGCTGGAGACGATCCGCATCGAGACCCATATCGATCAGCCGTTGAAGATGGCGGATATTCATGGCCGCGCGAGAAACCTCTTCGGCAAATACTGCCGGGCCTGCCGGGTCTGTGACGGCGTCTTCTGCGCGGGCATGGTGCCGGGCATGGGCGGAATCGGGACGGGATACAGCTTCATGGCCAATCTCGAGGCGCTCGGGAAGTACAGGATGGTGGAGCGGCTCATTCATTCCGTTTCCAGCCCGCGCATGGCCACCACGCTTCTGGGACTTGAACTTTCGATTCCCGTCATCGCGGCTCCGATCACGGGAGCCGTCACCAACATGGGCGGTGCCATAACGGAGGAGGATTTCGCGGAAGCGATGGTGATGGGAAGTCTGCGCGGCGGCACCGTCTCCTGCGTCGGCGACGGCGCGACGCCCGACAAGTACCGCATCGGCCTCGATGCCGCGTCCCGCGCGGCGGGAAAGGCGATTCCCATCTTCAAGCCCCGGGCAAAATCCGAGGTGATGACCCGCGTTCGCGCGGCAATCGCTTCCGGCTGTCCCGCCATCGGCATGGATATTGACGGAGCCGCCTTTGTGACCATGAGATCCCGCGGCCAGAGCGTCGGGCCCAAGGACGCCGATGAGCTCCGCTCGATCATCGCGGAGTGCGAGGTTCCGTTCCTCGTGAAGGGCATCATGAACGCGCGCGACGCGGAGACCGCCGTCAAGGCCGGCGCGGCCGCGGTCATTGTCGGAAATCATGGAGGACGCGTCATGGATCAGATGCCGGGCGGCGCGGAAGTTCTCCCCGAGATCGTCGCCGCGATACGAGGAAGCGCGGTGATCATCCTGGATGGGGGCATTCGAACGGGAGAGGATATTCTGAAATCCTTGGCGCTGGGCGCGGATCTCTGCATGATCGGGCGGCCCGTCGCGATCGCGGCCGTCGGCGGCGGCAGCGAAGGCGTCGCGCTCTACTGGAAGGAATTGAAGGAGCAGATCGAACGCGCGATGATCCTGACGGGGCAGGAGAGCGTGGAGAGGATCGATCCCGGTATCATCCGGAAAGCGTGATCAAGGTGGAGCGGGAACCGACATCCACGGGATTCGACACACTGGTTGTCGACGGCCGGTATTTTCACAGCCGCGTAAATCCTCGCAAGGAAGCATCACGCGCGGCGTCGGCCGTCGCGCCGGATGCGCTGGCGCTCATCCTGTCTCCCGGCCTCGGTTACCTGGCGGACGCGCTCAAGCCCAGGGACGTGATTTCCGTCGAACGGCATCCGCAACTTGCCGTCCTGCGCCCGGATCTGAATTCCCTCGTGCATCCCTCGTGCGAGGAATTGGAAAGACTGGTGGAGACCCTTGCGGCGGAGCGCCGGCCGAAGATCGCCGTCCTGACCGGAGCTCATCGGGAGGAGGATCATGAATATTACGAGTCGCTCCGGAAGGCGATCACCCGCGCGCTGGAGAAGAGCGTCGAGCGGATACTGACGACGGATGCCTTTGCGAAGGTCTGGGAAAGAAACCTGCGAGCCAACGTCATGCGGATCCTGCAGGCGCGAAACGGCGAAGTGTCCTGGAGTTCGGCGCTGGAGCCGCGGCTGAGAGGATCGCATTGCGTGCTCCTGTCCGCCGGACCGACGCTTGGCGAGGAACTTCCGCTCCTGTCGAAGATGCTGCACCGGGGCAAGTACCTTATCCTGGTTGTCGATTCAGCGTTGCCGGCCGCTCTTTCCGCCGGAATCAGCCCGGACCTGGTCTTCACGATCGATCCCCAGCCCGTCAAAGCCGCGGTGTTGAGCAACCTTGAGGATATACCCCTCGTTGCCTCGGTGCTTTCGCCACCGGAAATTCTCGCGCGCGCCGGCAGGCTCTATCTCTTCGGCCAGGGGCATCCTATGGAGCCTTCTGTGGGTGTGCCGCTGGCGGAGATGATACAGGAATTGGGAGGATCGGTGGCGACGGCCGCCGCGACGATCGCCGTACGGCACGGCGCGGCGACGCTGGTTCTTGCAGGCCAGGATCTCGCGTTCATCGGCGATCGCACGCACGTGCGGGGAGCAGCGCAGGAAGCCGCGAGCGCCGCCGGTCTGGAGCGATTTTCGACCATGGAACATGCTAAGATGAGAACCATGATCGGCCGAAATCTGAGATGCGTGCCGTCCGTCGCGGACGGGATGGTCATGACCACTCCCGTCATGGACTCTTACCGCATCTATCTGGAACGGCTCGCCCGCGACAATCCCGGCACGAGATTTGTGCATACGAGTTCTCGCGGAGCGCGGATGGCAATGCCCCATCTTAGCCTCGCGGAATGGTTGAACGAATTCGGCTCCGGCGCCGATAAAGTATAGGAAGTCCATGGCGGTCAATCCCTACAAGCAATACAAGACGACATCGATCCAGACGGCCAGCCAGGGGCGCTTGATCGCGATGCTGTTCGAGGGCGCCATAAAATTCATGAATTTCTTCATCGAAGCTGTCCATACAGGGAAGATCGAACTGGCTCATGAGAATTCCATGAAAGCGCAGAGGATCATGACGGAGCTGATCCTGGCGCTCGATCATTCGAAAGGCGGCGACGTTTCGCGCGCGATCGAGGCGGCCTACGACGATATACGCACGCGCATGGTGATTTCAAACATCCGCAAAGATCCCGTGCTCGCCGCCGCCGTCATCAAGGATCTGGACTCTTTTCGCGAGACATGGTCGAAGGTATTCAAGGAAGTGGATGTCGCGTCGCCTCCGGCCATGCAGGCGGGAGTCTCCATCAAGACATGAGTCCTCTGAAGGAATGGATGCGTGAAACGGCGCTGCTCTACCGTGATTATTCCAGGAAGCTGGCGATCTGGGCGGAGGACACCGATGAGCAGGCGAAGCTGGAAGACCGTCTGGCGGACCTGGCGTTGATGGAAACGGAGTTCATGGAGCGATCGCATGAGATCACCCGCAACGTGGATGAGGGCCGCCGCATGCAATCCAGGCGGGTGGGTCACGATGTCACCCTTCACGAATGGGCACGCTCCGAGGGGATTCTTCCGGAATTCGAGGAGGCTGCCGCGGCCGTGGCTGACGTCTCCCGGAAACGGGTCGAGGCCATGAGAATCCTGGAAGAGGTCCGCAATAAAATTAAGAGCGAGCGGGACAAGATTTCCCGTGCCAGGAAGACGAACAGCAAGTATACTAGACCACGTGAAAGCGGTCGCCGGCTCAATGGTCAAGCTTAACCGTTTCGCGGCCGCGTCTGCGATCTTGTTCCTCTCCATCCTGCCATCATCGTCGTCGATCTACGCCTACACGGATGCCCAGGGAAGAATCAGGATCACGGACATCCCGGATCGTGACGGCCAGGAAATCGTTCTTCCCCGGATCAGGGCTTCGCATGGGCCGGTCGTCATTGCCGGCAATGTCGGATCCCGCTCCTCCACTTCGAGCCCTCGCACAGCCTATTCGGCGGGAACCTCCGCAAGGCGCTACAGCGCGGAAGATTATCGAGCGCAGGTTCGAGCCGCCGCGCAGACGCATCGTTTATCGGAATCGCTCATCTTCGCGGTGATGCGCGCGGAATCGAACTTCAATCCCCGCGCCGTCTCCCGGGCGGGGGCTCAGGGGCTCATGCAGCTTATCCCTTCCACGGCGAGACTGGTCGGAGTTCGGGATATTTTCGATCCCCAGCAGAACATCAACGGAGGCGCGCGCTATCTCCGGATGATGATGGACCGGTTCGGCCGCGTCGATCTGGCCCTGGCCGCCTACAATGCCGGACCGGAAGCCGTCGAGCGGCATGGCGGGATCCCCCCTTACCAGGAGACGCGCAACTACGTGCCGCGAGTGATGAAATACTATCGCGAATTCGGAGGTTCGGGCGAACTCGTTCTGACATCCGTGAAGCCGCTGACACCTTCCCGCGCGACGACCGCGCGCACGACGTCCCGCCCCCGGACCGGTTCCACGCCGTCCGTCATTGCGCGCGCGGCTTCCAATCCCATCTTTTACTTCAGGGGACCCGACGGGCAGATCTATATCTATAACAGATAGGGATGCATCATGAAGGATGAAGCGCTTCATCCTTGAACTGAAGAATATGCACCCATGCCGGCGGCACGTTAAGCCGCACCATCTTTCTCGAAATCCTGTGCCGGTTCAGATAATCCGAGAGTATGGTGTCGATGCGCTTCAACCGGATAAATTCCGTTTTCTCGCGACCGATACGGAGCCGCACATTCCGGACGTGACAATATTCGAAGAAGGCGAGCTTTCCGTCCTCCGCCAGCGTTTCCTCGAAGGCAGCCATGCATTTCCGGACGAGCGTCGACGGAAAATTATTGAAGGGGAGGCTGCAGATGGCGAAGTCGAATTGTTCGCCGGTGACGCCTTCCGGGAAGGGCAGCACCCTGAGCTCCATGCCGCGGTCCCGCCAGTCCGGATCGTGCACTCGCCGGGCTTCCAGAATGCGGGCGAATTCCTGGGATAATTCGTAAACGACCAGAGTATCGTCCGGCCGGATCGCCTTGAGGATTTCGGAGGTTATGGCGCCTGTGCCGGCGCCGACCTCGAGTATGCGGAGCGGCTTCCGCCTGTGATGCCGATCCGGCAGAATGGATGTCATGGCGCGCGCCAGCGAGCGCGAGGAAGGAATGATCGAGCCGGTCTGCTTCCAGTTCGTGGCGAATCCGGAAACAAAGCCGACAATCGCGCGTATAGGATGGCTCGGTGACTTTGCCTTGGGGCGGTGCCCGCGGGAAGTCATGATCGCGCACCGGGAGGATCATCCGGGGCCAGGTTCAGGACGAGAAGGCAATCGTCACCGGAATCCTGGATCCGGGCGAATGTTCCCTCCAGGATCTGTTCGCCCGAGTTCCATCGCGGCGCCGTGATGGCGACGAGGCGCTGCACAAGTCTTTCCGCGATAAGGGACCCGGCCAGAGTGCGGCCGGATTCGAGAAGAATGGCCAGAAGTCCTCTCCGTGCGAGCGCGGACAAGGCGGCGCCCGGATCGATGCGCCCGTTTTTCAAGGGAACCCGGATGACCTCCGCGCCGAGGTTTCTCTCGGGAGCATCCTGCCCCGCGACGACGAGCGTTCTGGAGTCGACGTTGTTTCGAACCAGCGAGCATGATTCGGAAATGCGGAGGCTCGAATCGAAGACGATGCGCCAGGGATCCCGTCCTGCGCCTGACCGGACGCGCAGCGACGGATCGTCGATGCGAACGGTCTCCACGCCCACCAGAACGGCATCCGCCTCCGAGCGCATCACGTCCACTCGGCGATCCGACTCCTCGCAGGAAATCCGGGTGCGCCGTCCGGGAACGAGCGTGAGCGAGCCGTCGAGGGTCCGCGCGAATTTCCAGGTGACGAACGGGAGGCCGGTTGTCTGAAACCGGATGAAGGCCTCGTTCTGGCGTCGCGCTTCCGTTTCCATGACCCCGGACGCGATCTCGATCCCCGCATCACGCAGCCGCGCTGCTCCTTTGCCCGCCACAACCTCGTGAGGATCCTCGATCGCGAAGACGACCCGCGCGATGCCGGCCTCGATGATCGCATCCGTGCAGGGGGGAGTTTTCCCCTGATGGCAGCATGGTTCGAGCGTGACGTAGAGAGTCGAGCCGCGTGGATCGTGGCCGGATTTATTTGCGTCACGGATGGCTTCGACTTCCGCATGGGGCGCTCCGAATCGCGTGTGATATCCGGTGCCGATGACCTGACCGTCGTGAACGAGGATCGCGCCGACGAGCGGATTCGGGTGAACGAGCCCGCGACCGTTGTCGGCGAGTTCGAGCGCCATCGACATGAAGGAGGCATCCGGCATAGGAGGAGGATAGGTGGGGAGCGGAGGAAGTGCAAGAAGAGGCGGGAAAATCGGGCGGGAGCCCGGCCGGGACCCTCCCGGATCCGAGCTCCCGCGATTCGTCGCGCTTTCACGACAGCGAAGGCGCAGTGAATATTAACTACATCGTCGAGACGGTTTTTGCCCGGGAACTGTAAAAAACTTCACGAAGAAGATTCACGGCGGCCGTTCCTGTTCGGGGATCCGCAAGCCGTGAATCCTGCCCACCCTGATGGAACAATACGAGGGATCCTGCGGAACCCGATATCAACCGTTGACCAGCCCATGGGCGAATTGCTCCGCGTCGAACGGCAGGAGATCCTCCGCGGTTTCGCCGACGCCGATGAACCGGATCGGCAGGGAGAATCGGCGTGCCGCCTGGATCACGACTCCCGCCTTCGCCGTACCGTCCAGCTTGGTGATGACGAGCCCGGAGAGGGGCAGCGACCTCGCGAAGGATTCGACCTGGAGGATTCCGTTCTGTCCGACGCTTCCGTCGAGGACGAGAAGTATCTCGATGGGATCCCGCAGCTTACGCACGACTCGGCAGATCTTGTCGAGCTCGTTCATGAGATTGACCTTCGTGTGAAGCCTCCCGGCCGTGTCAATGATGACGCGGTCGGCATGACGGGAGATACCGGCCTGGACCGCGTCGAAAGCGACCGCGGCTGGATCGGCGCCTTCCGGCTGAGCCACGACATCCGCGCCGATCCGATCGCCCCAGATCTTCAACTGGTCCGCCGCAGCCGCGCGAAACGTGTCGGCGGCACCGAGCACGATCTTTTTGCCGTCCTGCATGTCCCGCGCCGCGATCTTGGCAGCCGTCGTGGTCTTGCCGGTGCCGTTGACGCCGACGATGAGAGTGACTACCGGAGGATTCGCCGCATCGGGTACCGGCTGAGACGAGGAAACATCGAGCATCCGGGCGATCTGAAGCGCCAGGGCTTCCTTCACCGTCTCCACCGTGAGCCCGCCTCCGGCATCGCTTACCCATTGCTTCAGGTACCGCGCGAGCTCTTCGGCTTGCTCCGGTCCCGCATCCGCGAGGATGAGCGCCTCCTCGATGCCCTCCGCCGCCTCATCGTCGAAGACGCCGCGGCCGACGGCCAGGTCGAGCATATCGCCGAGCCGCTCCCGCGATTTCGCCAGCCCTTTGGCAAGTCGATGGATGACGGAAAAAACCATGGGGATCTATTCTTCCGGGATATCGGGCAAGTTGCGCTGCTCCGCCAGGCGGAGCATGGCGACGGCGATCAACATGGAACCCACGAGGATGCCGAAGATCCAGAAAGACGTGGTCACGTCGGAATAGACCATCGACAGGCCAAGAACGGAAGCATAGGCCGTGACGATGTAGAGGATGATGACCACGTGCTTGTGAGGCATGAGCCTCAGGAGCCTGTGATGCACATGCTCGCGATCGGCCTGGAAAATATTCTTCTTCAATCTTTTTCGGCGGATGATGGCGAGAATGGTATCCGTGACCGGGAATGCGAGCGCCGCGACCGGAACGATGAGGCTGACCATGATGGATGACTTCGTGAACGACACGAGGCTCATGGACGCGATCAGGAATCCGATCGTCAGGCTTCCCGTGTCACCGAGGAAGATCTTGGCGGGATTGAAGTTGTGCGGCAGGAATCCGAGCAGCGCGCCGACGAGCGCGATGGCGAGGAAGGAGAGAACAAGTTCCTCACGCCATATGCCGGTCAGGAAGAGTGTTGTGGCGGCGATGGCTCCGATGCCCGCGCAGAGTCCGTCCAGGCCGTCAATGATGTTCATCGCGTTGATGATCGCCCAGAACCAGAAGATGGTGACGAACCACTCGACGACCGGACCCAGCACGAAAGTTCCGCCCCAGGGCGAGGAAATCGATCCGATCCGGAACCCGTAGCCCCAGAGAACGGTCGCGGCGACGGTCTGAAAGACGAGCTTGATGGTGGCGTTGGATCCGCCCAGGTCGTCGAATATGCCCAGCAGGAAGATGATGGACGCGGCGACAAAAAGGCCGATGAATTCCTGGAGAAATTCGTATCGGAACGGCCGGTCGAGATGGAGCGCGACACCCAGCGACATCATGAATCCGAAAAAGACGGCGACACCTCCGAGATAGGGAACGGCAAACTGATGGACTTTCCGTTCGCCCGGCATGTCCAGGAGACGAAGCTGGTGGCAGATGCGGCGCATGACGAGCGTGATGAGATAGGAGATCGAGGAGGAGATCAGGAAAACGAGAAAGTAGGGATGTTCCATCATGAAGCGCGCCGCCTGATGCGATACATGATTTCCGGAGTGGCGACGAGAACGTCCTGAAACGCCAGCACGTCGACCGCCCCCTGAAGATAGGACTTCAAGGCATCGTCCGCTGTCCGGACGATCGGCTCCTCGTGGATATTGAAGGACGTGTTGATGACGATCTCCTTGCCCGTCAGCTTACCGTATTCGACGAGCAGATCCCGAAGAAAAGGTTTGTCGTCGCCCACGACCTGGGGACGGGCCGTTCCGTCGACATGAACAATGGCGGGAGCATCGCGGCGGCAATCGTCGGTGACATCGTATGTGACCGTCATGAACTCCGCCGCGCGATCGTTTCGATTCCATCCGATGAGATAACGGGCCGCCGCGCTTTCTGTCATGATGGGAGCGAAGGGCATGAACTCGGTCCGCTTGAGCCGGACATTCAGGCTGTCGTTGACCGAGGCGTCATCCGCGGAGACGAAGATCGTGCGGTTACCGAGCGCGCGGGGGCCGTACTCCATCGGACCGGCCGCGCGCCCGCCGATGAGGCCTTCGGCGAGGGCCGCAGCGACGGCGCGCGGCATGCCGGTCGCTCCCGCGCCCTCCCCGGCGCTCGCGACATTTCCCGCATCCTGCGGATTGTCCGGACGCCAGACGTCCAGGGAGTTCGCCGATACCATCGCGTCCGTAATCATTCCGGCATCATCTCCCAGGTAGGCATGCGGCATGGCTGAGCGAACGCCCTCGTGAAACAGCGCTGATCCAGCCGAGAGGCCGCCGTCTCCCATGTGCGGATGAATCCAGAGCCGGCAGCGAGGATTCGAGTCGTCGCGTGGAATGAGCTCATGGATCTTCTGGTTCACGCGGACGTTGGCGAAGACCCCGCCCGCAAGGGCGACGCAGGACATGCCGGTATCGTCGAGGGCATCGCGGACGATCGCGGCGCAGATCTCCTCCGTGTGTCGCTGCAGCGCAGCGCAGATATCCTCCCGGGAATGTTTTCGGCATAACTCATCGATCCACGAGGTCTTCCACTCCGCGTCGACTTTTTCCGCGAAGAGATGCGGAATGAACGTGGAGCGAAGCTCCCTGTCTTCATACCGGAGCCGTTTCCGGAACTCCTGGATGAGCACGTCGGAATTTCCGTGCGCCGCCAGGCCCGTGATCTTGCCTTCGTGCCGGGCGGGCTTGAATCCGAAGGCCTTGGTGACGTACGAGTAGAGAATCCCGGGTGAAGCGTAACCTGTGAAGGAGCGAATTCTTCGGAGTTTCCCGGCGGAGGCGGCATAGACGGCTCCGCAATGAGCGGAATCCCCGATCCCGTCGAGCGTGACCACGGCGCAGGATTCGAAGGGGGATGTGTAATACGCGGAGGCCGCGTGAGCGTCGTGGTGCGCTACGAAATGAACCGCCGCAGTCATATCAGGCGGGCCGTAACGCTTCAGCTTCTTGGCCGTCAGCGCGGAATAGAGCCAGCGATTCGGCAGAATGATGCCCGTGGAACGGGCCAGCTTGACGAGCTCGGACGCCATGAGCCGCGCTCGTGGCAGGGGAGGCAGACCCGCCATGGCGACGGTCCTGATATCTTCGGGCCTGACATTCGCCAGTCGCAGCACGGTCTCGATGGCCGCGGACGGCCAACGTCCTTCATTCTTCATCCGCGTGATCCGCTCCTCGTTCACCGCAGCCAGGATCCTGCCCTCGCATACGATCGCGGCTCCGGAATCATGATGCGCGACATCGGGTTTGTCGGACGAATAGCCCCAGATACCGAGTACCGGCCGGGGCGATGAATCGGTCACAAAGGCGGGATCAAGGCAGCAGGGAAGCGCCGGCCGGTTCGTTCCGTTCCACCTGCCCGTCGAAGATGCTCTGCTGGAAGTCGGTGACCGTCACGAAGAGGACGACCAGCGCGACGAGAACGCCGACGACGAGGACGATCCAGATATGCAGCATCTTGCGCGTGCCGGCGGCGAGTGCGTCCGGCGTGGTATCATCGCTGATTTCCGGGGCGGCCATGGTCCTAGAATATGGCGCACCGGCTTGAAGTCAAGAATGTCCGCCTTCGCGGGGCTGTACCGCGATGCGACGGGTGTGTCTGCCACCGCTCATGGTGCGGATAAGCAGGAGCGCGGCCGGCAGCAGCGGCACGGCCACGGTCGCGACCGCCGCCGCGATCAGTTCGGGCCGGCCCGAGCCCAGCCTCGGCCAGTTGAAGATGAAGAGGTCGGCCGTGTAGTGCGAGAGAATGACGGTCAGGGCGTCGAATCGGAGAAAGGCCCAGCCCCAGACGCAACTGACGAGCGTCAGGGCGACGGCGCGGCCCCAGAAGGGCTCCGCCGGAGGGAGAAAATCGAAGGGCGTGTGCGCGAGGCCGTAGATGACGGCGGGCAGCGCGATCGCGATGAATTTATTGCCTGTCTTTTTCATGAGCCACGCTCCGCCGAAAAATCGATATCCGAGTTCCTCCGTCAGGGCGACGAAGAGGAAGAACAGGAGGATCGAGAATGTCGGCGATGTGGAGTTGATCCCGTAGAAGAAGAAGCCGCGAGGCTGAATCGAGACGGAGCCTTGCGTCAGCCATCTGATGGTGGAAATGGAAAGAGTCAGGACTCCGCCGCAGCAGAGGCCGATCAGGAAGCCTCGCATGGAAGCCGCCGCGACCTTTGCGTCGGAGAGGCGGCCGCGGCAGAGGGCCCATAACGATTCCCCGCGACCGGATCCTTCCCTGCGATCGATGGCGTCGCCGGCTCCGATGAAGGCCAGCAGAAGGATCATGAGCTGGAGATATCCCGCCATGTTCCAGACTGCGGTCCCGGCGTAGGAGATCCCCTTGGGTTGAAGGGGATCCCAGTCGAGAAAATAGCCCGAGGGGCGGAGCAGATCGGCGCCGGCGAGGCAGGCGAAAGCGACCGCCGCCATGGCCAGGACCCTTCCCAGGAGGACATCGCGGTCGTTGAGGCGATTGAGGAAGAAGAGGAAAGCGATCACGCTGCCTGCGGCGATCAGGGCGTAACCGATCGCGGTGAGAGCATCGCGCGGAGCGCTTTTCACGCGCGAGGCGCGCGCCTCGGCGGGAGGAACGATGAGCGCGCGCGAAGCGGAGGCGATCCGTGATCCGGCGAGATGAACGCTCATTTCCTCGCGAAGTTCCGGCTGGAAGGAGAGATATCGTTCCCATGTGAAGTAATGATCCTGGCGCTTGTCGAGAATTTTCGTCGACGCGGCCTTGATCGCGAGCGTTGTCGTGTCCATGCCCAGGCGGTCGCTGATCGCGCGGAGCGCGATGGTCCGGGCGTGTTCAAGATCGAGGCTGTCTCCTTCATCGTCGTCTTCGAAGCCGCAACTCCATCCGAGCAGAAGGCCGGATGGATCGAGCGTCACGGTGAAGATGCGGGGTTCGCCGGCCTTCTTGAACGCGACGCTGTAGGGATAGATGGGAAATCCGCTCGCAATCATTCTCTGCGCCGTATCCGGGCCGAACGCGGATTCGAGATAGTCGAGGACACGGTCTTTCACATCGAGCCTTGTGTTGAAATCCCGATCCCGTGCTTCGTATCCCTCTTTCGCGAGTTGCTCCACGGCCGTTGCGCGGAGCGATTCCCGGTCGCGGAAAAGATCGGCGTCGGCTAGCGGCCAGAGGCGATGGACGGTCGAGAAGAAGAGGACGCCGGACGCGAGAGCCGAGATGATCAGAAGACCGTTCCGACTAAAGCTCGTCGTAGATCGCCTCCAGGTTATTCACCATCGTTTGAGCGGAGAATAGCTCGGAGACGAATGCGCGCCCTCTCGCGCCCATCGCGCGGCGTTCTTCCGGCGATGAGATCAATTTTCGCAATGCATCGCGCCATGCCTCTGTGTGACCGACGTGAAGAAGAAATCCGCCGTCGCGGATGACATCCACCATGCCGCCGACGCGGTTGCCGATGACCGGGACGCCGCAGGCCTGCGCTTCCAGCAGGACGCGCCCCATGCCTTCGAACTCGGACGGCAGTACGGCGATATCCAGGGCGGCGGTGACATCCGCGGGATCGGGATGGAATCCGGCAAAGATGACGTGAGGAGCCCCAACTCTGTTCCGCGAGTCCAGTTTTTCCGCTTTCTCGCGCAGTCTCCGCTCGATCGGCCCTTCGCCGATGAAGACAAGCTTGACGTTTTCGGAGAGAAGCGGAGCGGCGGCCTCGATCAGGAAGTCGTGGCCTTTACCTTCCCACAGCTTGGAGACAAGCCCGATCGCGATCTGGCTTTCCTCCAGCCCGATCAGCGCCCGGCCGCGCATGCGGTCCGCGGCATGAAACCGTGCGACGTCGATGCCCGACCAGACGATTCGGTAATCGCCCTTCGTTCCGATCCCTTCCCGCTCCCCCCATTCCGCCAGCGCGTTCGAAATCGCGATCGTTCGATGCGCCCACGGAAATGCGGCACGCTCGAGATTTTTAAAAAGCGTCCGCCTTGGCCACGACTCGCTGTCGTGAAACGCGAAGCCGTGGACCGTGTGGACGATCTTCACGCCCGGCACGAAACGTCCGGCCAGCCGGCCCAGGAATCCCGCCTTCGAATTGTGGGTATGCACGATATCGGGATGAATGCGACGATAGAGCTGGATCAGCTCGCGAACGGCCTTGATATCGTTCCCGGGCGATACTTCCGCGCGCATGGAGGAGACCGGATAGAAAGCCATGTTGTTCAGGCGGACCAGGTCCTCCAGTCGTCCGCCCGGCTGACAGGCGAGCGCGCCGACGTATTTTTCCCTGTTGAGGAGTTTCATGGAGAAAAATGTGTTGATGCCGCTTCCGCTCACCCAGGGAAGCGTGTGAACATGAAGAACGAGGCGGGGCACTACCTTAGCTTCTGTCGTATCCAGGCCCACAGTTCCGCGTAGGTATCTTCTCCGCGAAAGAGCGCGGCGCGTCCGGCGACTCCGTCGGCCACGGGGGGATTGTCGACGATCGAGCGCCATCCTTCCACGTCGGAGGGCGCGACGTAGGCCGCGCACTCGCCGGCGATTTCGCGGTGCGATGGAATGTCGGACAGGGCGACGGCTGTGCCGCAGGCCATGGCTTCGAGGGGCGGGAGGCCGAATCCTTCCTGGTGAGCGGGATGAATGAGGAACCGCGCGTGGCGGTACAGGACGGCGAGATCGGCATCGTCCAGCTTCCGGATGCGCATCAGCGGCTTCGGCAGATCGTGACGTTCCGTGCCGACGACGGCGACGGGCGGCATGTCTCTCTCCCTGAAAGCTTCCACCAGCGTGGAGAGATTCTTGTGCGGCCGGTCGTCGACGACGACAAGAATATAATCGCGCCACTTCAGGCCGTTGCGCTCAAGGACTCTCGCGTCTTGAGCCTGGGTCTCCGGCCGGAATACCTTGCTGACCGCGTTCCGCACCATGATGATCCTGTCCGCGCTGACGTTCCAGTTGCGGATCAGGTCGTCGCGGGAAGCCGTGGAGACCGTCGCGACGCGCTGCGCCCGCTTCAGGTTCATCTTGAGGCGGAGACTGAAACTGAGCTTCCGGTGGAGGATGGTCGCGGGGATCGTGTCATGCACGGTGGAGACAGCTTCGATTTCGAGGCCGGGAGGGATCTTGAAATAGGGCGAGAGCCAGAGCCCGATCTTTTCGGCGGCGATGATCCGGTTAAGCGCTTTCGGTCCATGGAGCGGACCGGGCCAGGCGATCGCATGATGGGCATTCTTGTGATAGCTGCCGATGCCCACCACCTGGACATCCGGAGCGAGCGCTTCGCGGACGTCCAGGAAATTACCGATCCAGCGACCGATGCCGGTGCCGGGCCGCTGGAGCTCCCTCATGTCCATGCCTAGGCGGAGCATGCGGGATCAGGCCATCCCGCCGGAGCGGATCACCGCGATCATGTGCCCCAGGTTTTCGATCGGCGTCTCGCTTGTTTCGCCTGTGGCCCGGACGCGCACCTCCGCGATGCCTTCGGCGATCTTGCGGCCGAGCGTCACCCTCAGCGGCATGCCCATGAGATCGGCGTCCTTGAATTTCACTCCGGCGCGAAGGTCGCGATCGTCCACGAGCGCTTCGATTCCGGAAGCCGCGAGGATGCGTTCGACCTCGCCCAGCTTGTCGCGGCCCTGCTCGTTGGCCAGAACGACCGCGCATTGAAAAGGCGCGACCGATATCGGCCAGATGATGCCGTCCTTGTCGAGATTCTGCTCCACGATGGTCGCCATAAGACGTCCTGAACCGATGCCGTAACACCCCATCACGAACGGGTGCTCCTGGTGGTTGGCGTCCTGGAACGTGGCGTTCATGGAGGCGGAGTAGCGCGTGCCGAGCTTGAAGATGTTGCCGACCTCGATGCCCCGTTTCGCCGTGAGAGGCGCGCCGCATTGCGGACAGGCCGCGCCTTCCTCCGCGGAGGCGATCTCAGCGACGGCATCGGGCTGAAAGTCCCGGCCCATGTTGACATTCTGGAAGTGAAATCCCTCGCGGTTGGCGCCCGAGACGAGATTCCTCGCGCCCGTGAGAGAGGTATCGGCGATGACGAACGCGTTCTTCACGCCGATCGGCGAAGCGTAACCCGCGACGGCGCCGCAGGAGGCAATTTCTTCCGGGTGAGCGGGCCTCACTTCGGACTCTCCGGTGGCGCGAAGAAGAAAGCTCTCGTTGATCTCATAGTCTCCGCGCAGGACGGCGAAGATGAGGCCGCGCTTTTCGCCGTGGAAGAAGACAGCTTTGGCCGTCTGCGATTTCTTCATGCCGAGAAATCCAGCGACCTCCTCGATGGTCCTGCAACCGGGCGTCGCGACCTCCTCAACGGGCTTCATCGGATCGAGCGATGAATCATCCCGGCGAAACCGCGCGACCTGCCGGTTGGCGGAATATCCGCACGCCGCGCAACTGATGATGGTGTCCTCGCCGATTTCCGAGTGCGCGATGAATTCATGCGCCGTCTTTCCTCCCATCATGCCCGGATCCGATTCGACGATGACATACTTCAGGCCGCATCGCGTAAAGATCCGTTCGTAGGCCTCGTACAATCTCGGGTACCACTCATCGAGGCTGGCCTCGTCAGCATGGAATGAATACGCATCTTTCATCGTGAACTCGCGCGTCCGGATCAGGCCGCCCCGGGGCCGGGGCTCGTCGCGGAATTTCGTCTGGAGCTGATAGAGAAGAACAGGAAGCTGGCGGTACGATTTCACATCGTGCCGGACGAGGTCGACGATCGCTTCCTCGTGCGTCATGGCCAGGCACATGTCGCGATTCATCCTGTCCTTGAACCGCAGCATCTCCGCGCCGACCTGGTCCCATCGTCCCGATTCGCGCCAGAGTTCCGCGGGCTGCGTGACCGGGAGGAGCACTTCCTGGCCGCCGACCCGGTTCATCTCCTCCCGCAGGATGGCCTCGATCTTCTGGATGACCCGGAGGCCCATCGGCAGGAGCGAATGGATGCCGGCTCCGAGGGAACGCATGAAGCCGGCGCGGAGAAGCAGCCGGTGGGAGGGCGATTCCGCCTCGGCGGGATCCTCCCGGTAGGTCGGAGCCAGATAGGATGTCAATCGATGCATGGGACGTGACTCTTGTATCGCATGCGCGCCGGGTTTGCAATTTGAATACGGTGCGGGATGTTGAAATTCGAAGGGGAGGAGCACGGAAGCGTCATTTTGGATATTGCATTTTCGAACGGCTGTTTTACGATGGGTTCATGGGAACCTCCTGGAATCTTCGGATCACGGATCGCCGCGGCCGTGCCAAAGTTCTTCCGATGCCGGCGCTCCCCCTGGTCTTCGGACGGGACGACGGGCTGCCCGTGCCGCTGGACGATCCGCAGATTTCCCGCCGCCATTGTCAGCTCGATAGCAACGACGACAAGTCGTTCAAGGTCCAGGACCTCAATTCCACGAACGGCACGCTCCTGAACGGCCGGAAGGTGACGCGCGGCGTCGCATCCGACGGCGATCGCATCAAGATCGGCGACACGATCCTGGAATTCGTGAAGGTCGAGGAAGTCTCCGTCGACGAAGACACGGGCATGCGGAATCTCTCCGTCCTGAAATCGTTTTCCGGAGGTGGCGGTGGAGGAGGTTCCGTCGGCGCCGGCGCGGCTTCTCCGGAACAGAAGGGCGGACTGCAGTTCAAGGCGGACAAGAACGCGGCCGTTCTCTCGCGCA
This sequence comes from uncultured bacterium, assembly GCA_964499705.1. Classification (GTDB taxonomy): domain Bacteria; phylum UBA8481; class UBA8481; order UBA8481; family UBA8481; genus JBBTKW01. Next base: position 111,482 of record CAZCME010000002.1, read on the forward strand.
TCGGTAATCCCGGCGGCGGCGGCGCCAGCAACAATCGCCTCACGCTGATCGCCGAGATCGGGCACATTCTCACCGAACTGACGGATCGCGATGAAGTCCTGAAGATGATTCTCTCCGGCCTCATAGAGGTCTACCCGATCGAGCGTGTCGCGGTCCTTGTGAAGAATGAGGAGCGCGAATCGCTGGAGCCGTGCGTGTCGAAGAGCAAGGAAGGAATCACGACCGGCATCATCGTATCGCGGACGATCTGCCAGCACATCCTGAAGACGGGGGAGGCCATCATCACGGAGAGCGCGATCGCCGATCCGCGATTTTCCTCGGGCGATTCGATCATCGAACATCGCGTCGGATCCGTCATTGCCGCTCCCGTGAAGGCGCGCGGCCAGTTGCTGGGAGTGCTGTACGCGTCCACGACGGAGAAGGCCGCGCACTTCAGCGACGCCGATCTCTCCTTCCTCGCCCTCATCGGCAATCTCGTGGCGCTCGCCATCCTGCTCGACAGGAAACCGGCCGCCTGATGTCAGACCGGTTCGAGCCCGGTTCCGTCATATCGCAATCCTTCGATATCCGCATCGTGGAGAAGATCGCCGAGGGCGGCATGGGCGAAGTGTACGACGCGGTTCTTCTGGGAGCGAGCGGGTTCGAGAAGCGCATCGCGTTGAAGATCATCCGCTCGGAGATCACGGGAGTTCCCTCCACGGAGACCCAGGCAGGAAGACGCCGTGACTTTCTCGACCGTTTCATCAACGAAGCCAAGCTCGTCTCCAATCTCATCCATACGCACATCGCCCAGATGTACCTGCTCGGCATGATCGGCGAACCAGGCCGGGAAATCGGTTACATCGCGATGGAACTGGTGAACGGCATCAATCTCCGTTCGTTCATCGACAAGCATCTCTTCGAGGAGAAGCATGTGCCCGTCGATATCGCGGTGTACATCGCCTCGCGCGTCGCCCGCGCGCTCGAATACGCGCACAACGCGACCGGCCGGGGCGGAGACCTCCTCGGGATCGTTCACCGCGACGTCTCCCCGACGAACATCATGGTCTCCATCGAGGGAGTCGTTAAACTCTCCGACTTCGGCATCGCCAAGGTCGTGACCGACGAATCGCACGGCCGCGACTATGTGGCGGGGAAGAGGAGATACATGGCGCCGGAACAGACGCAGACGGGGAACGTCGATTTCCGCGCGGACATCTATTCGCTCGGCCTCGTCCTCTTCGAACTCCTCACGAACCGGATGCCGGATCCCGATCTCCCGTTCGTCAGCTGCTCGAGCTTCCGCGGTGGTGTGCCGGCGGAGATCGAGCGGATCCTGCATCGCTCGACGAACCGTCATCCAAGGGAGCGATACGGGACGACGAGCGAGCTGGCGGTGGACCTGGAGAAGGCCATCTACGACAAGGGTTACGGGCCGACGTTCGTGACCATGTCCAACTACCTGAAGGATCTCTTTCCCGCCCTGGCCGTCGAGATGCCTCAGGTCGGCGCCGAGGAAGCGACGATCATCTTCGACAAGACTCAACAGTAGCGAACTCGTCTTACCGAATCTCGCGCCTGAACATGCCCTTTCTTCTCTTCACCGAGGATTTCAACCGGAGCGCGCTGTATGAGGCGCTGGGCTCGATCGTAACGACTGCGGACTGGCGCGGAGCCATCGGTTACCTGCGATGTCACGACGATGTCGCGATCTTCTGCGAGCTGTCATCCGCGCGCGCGATCGATGTTCTGCGGGCGGTCATGCGCGATGAGGAGCTGAAGAAGGTGCGCGTCATCGGGATCGACATGGATCCGGAGACAACCGCGACCGCGCGCGTGATGGGGCTCCAGGAGATTGTCCCTGAGGGACGAATCGATGCGATACGCGATATGATTGCGGCGCCCCTGTGAAAACCATTCGCCCGAAGCCGCGTCTTCTCTTCGTCTGCCTCGGTAACATCTGCCGGTCGCCTCTGGCGGAAGCTGTCATGCGTTCGAAATACGGCAAGCTCTGCGGCGAGATCGATTCCGCGGGGACCAACGGGTATCATGATGGCGAAAGCGCCGATCCCCGGATGTCGAAAACAGCTACCGCTCACGGCGTCGATCTTTCCCGGCATGTCAGCAGGCGTGTAACCCGCGCCGACTTCCGCGATTACGACTTTCTGCTCGCCATGGATGAATCCATCCTGAGGGACATGCGCGGGTTTCGGCGCGAGGGCGACGGAGACGCGGCGACGGAGATGTTCATACCCGGAGAAAAGGTTCCCGATCCGTATTACGGAGGCGAGGACGGTTTCGAGCGCGTCTACGAGATTGTGGAGGAAGGGTGCGATCAGCTGGCGCGGAGGCTGGGGATTGTTTCCGGCTGAAGAAATACTGGGGGAACGGATCGTCAAGATTCGCGCTCTATCGGGCGGCAGCATTCACGAAACGTCCCGCATCGAGACGGAATCGGGTCGTACGTATGTTCTGAAGGAATCGGCCCCGGGCGAGTATTTCGAAGCGGAAGCGGATGGGTTGGGCGAACTCGGCAAAGCCGGAGCGATCCGCGTTCCGGAAGTGCGCACCGTGTCGAAGGAATTTCTCATCATGGAATGGATCGAGCCTGCCGCGAAAGGGCCGGGGTTTTTCGCGGGATTCGGCCGCGCGCTCGCTCGAATGCATCGTGTGACCGGAACTCGATTCGGCCACGCCCGGAACAATTTCATCGGCTCGCTTCCCCAGGACAACGCCTGGTCGGAATCGCTGTCGGAATTCTTCGCGGAGCGAAGATTTCGCGCGCTGGTGGCGATCGGTCGGGACCGCCGGATGCTCGATCGCGCCCTGTGCATTGCCGTCGAGAACGTCTGCCGGAAACTGTCTGAACTGTTGGCGCCGATCGAGGAACCTCCCGCGCTCCTGCATGGAGATCTCTGGGGAGGCAATTATCTCTCCTCGTTCGACGGCCCGGTGCTCATCGATCCCGCGGTGTATTATGGGCCACGTGAGGCCGATATCGCGATGACCCGCCTCTTCGGTGGATTCGACGGGAGTTTCTACACCGCCTACGAGGAGGAATATCCGCTGGCTCCGGGTTGGCGGGACCGAGTCGATCTCTTCAACCTGTATCACCTGTTGACGCACGCGATCATGTTCGGGGGCGGATACGCGGGACAGGCGCTGGCGGCTGCAAAAAAATACGGCTAATTCTTCAGAACCCGCTCCAGATAAGTGTCATAGATCTTCCCCAGCATTCCCAGCGAGGCGATTTCCACCCACTCGTGGACGGAATGTACGCCGCCGACGTTCGGCCGGGACATAATGACGGGGATGCCGTGCTCGGTGACATAACGGGCGTCGCTGCCTCCGTGAGCGCGGATCAGTCGCACGGATCCGCCGGTCACTTCCTCCGTGATGCGGATGAAGAGCGGATCCGGCTGCAGCGTGGTGGGAGGCGCGCCGTAGAGGTGCTCGATGCTTCCCCTGGCGGAGAGTGATCCGTGAACAAGCGCCAGCAATTCGCTTTCCTTCTCCTGGTGCGTGTAGCGGATATCCAGCGTGGCGCTGGCGTGGGCGGGAATGCAGTTGTTGGCGGGATGGGGCGTGCTGATGTTCGTGACGGCGCAGGTCGGATGCCAGTGATCCTCGCCGGTGAATCCGGCAAACCGGTCCCGCAGCAGCGCCAGCGACGAACAGATCTCGTCGAGCGCGTTCCGGACGAGCCAGGGGCGAGCCCCGTGGCCCGCTTCACCTTCCTCCGTGATGCGGATGTGGAGGATTCCTTTCTCGGCCGTGGCGATTTCGAGGAGCGAACCGGAGTCGGGAAGGATGACCGTTCCCGCGCGTAATCCCTTTTTGCGGAAGAGAAATCCGATCCCGTTCGCGCCTCCCGTCTCCTCGTCGGACGTGATCGCGATGCCCACGGAAGAACCGGGACGCCTTTTCTGCGCGTTCAGAAAGACCTCCATCATCAGGGCGACCGCTCCCTTCATGTCGGCGGCGCCGGGGCCGACGATCCGCCCGTCCTCCATGCGAGCGCGATAGTCGGATGTCTCCGCGATCTTCACGACATCGATGTGACCGGTGAAGAGAATGTCCGGTCGCGTGACACCGCGCGGCATGGCGACGAGCGAAGGATTTCCTCCGGAGGAGTAGCGGTCGACCCGGACTCCGTCGACCTCCAGCGTGTCCGCGATGAAGTCGATGCAGCGCTCGATATCGTCGGGCCGGTCGGTCGCGCTGGGGATGAGAATCAGCTCGCGCACCAGCTCCGCGACGTCATGAAGCCGCTCCGGCGGCATGGAACGGCTAGTCACGCGCGAAGCGCCTCGTTCCCAGGAGGTCGCACGTTTTCGCGAGGAGCGAATCGCATCGCGATCGCTCGGGCGCGATCACGAGGAACTGGGATTTCACCAGGGTGTCGTCCTCGAAGTTGAAGTTGAACGGCAGGATTCCCTCGTCCCGGCCGGGGAAATAAAGAATCCCGTTCCGTTCCAGCAGTCCGAGAATCCGCTCCACGGAAGGCGCATCGTCGAAGCTGACATTGCGCATGAGCCACGAGGACTCCGGGCGAAAATGGCGCGCCAGGAGCGCGGGATAGGTGGCGCCGGTCACCCGCGCATTGACCTCGCATGCATACACATGCGGCCCATCATGGCGCATCACCGCGATGAAGTCGATGCCCGCCGTGCCGCGGTATCCGGTCGCGTGAATGAAGCGTCCGATCTCCCCGGCCTGTTCCAGGATTTCCTCCTCGAGACCGGGATGCGCGGCGAGATACGGCGGCGGCGCAACATTGCCCTCGTGAATCGATTCGCGGCTCAGATACTGCTCCGTCAGGTCATACAGCCAGACACTGTCATCATGGACAAAGACCTGGACGCTTGGGGAGCCGATGGAGCTGACTCCGACGACCGTGTCATCCAGCCAGCCCTGCACCATGCAGGGCTTCTCGTGAAAGAGATAAGCGGGAGGTCGAGCATGAGGGCCTTTCAGCGAGTGGATCCAGAGCCCGCATCCGGAGGCTCCTATGGCCGACTTGACGACGATCCGTTCGTAACCGAGACCGCGAAGTTCCGCGGCGGCTCCGTCGAATTCCTCCGGACTCGATATGAGGAATGTGTCCATGGTGGGCAAGCCGGCTTCCTGGAGATGAAGATAGAGAAGAACCTTGTTGTTGGCGTCCCTGCATCCCTGCTGCGTATTGATGGTGCTCTTGCCGTGGCGCGCGGCGAGTTCTTCCAGGGACGTATCCGTGACGAATCCGTCCACGCTCGGAGCAGGATTCTCGTGAAGAGAAACGATCGCGTCATCCGGCGAGACCATCTTCGGAAGCGAGAGGCTCAGGCGCCGGAAGTATTCGAGCGCCTCCCCGGGCGGATTCTGTTCGAGGACGAGCACATTATCTTCGGAAGGATACAGGAGACCAAGCACGGTCGCGAGCCGCCCTCCGTAATGGGAGATGCCGCGGATTTCCCGGACGAGGATTTCCGTCTGATCGATGTTGCCGAAGAAGAGCGATCGAAGGTTGGCGAAGAACGTGATGCCGCGTCGCGGAAAACGCGGAAGCGAGCCCGTTGATGACACGATCCTCATGCATCAATTTTATACGAGAGGAGGGGTGGAATGTGCTTGCATGTTTTTACGGAATTCATATTCTTTCTTTCAGATCGCGGCAGACAATGTTGATTCTACGTGCACCATACGCGCCGGACGATCTCGTTATTCCGCTGCGCCTTGAGGCGTAACTGATGTGCGGGATCGCAGGCTTCGTGGCCCTCCATCATTCCCGAACACCCTCCGTGCGAACTCTTCAGCGGATGAATGCGATGTTGTCTCATCGCGGTCCCGACGATCGAGGCCTCCTGGCCGACGGCCGTGCGGGTCTGGCGATGAGCCGGCTCTCCATCATCGACATCGCGGGAGGACACCAGCCGATGGTGTCTCCCGACCGCGAGGCCATGGTCGTCTTCAACGGCGAGATCTACAACCATGTCGAGCTGCGCATCGAGCTGGAATCCCGCGGATGGCGTTTCCGCTCGCAGAGCGACACGGAAGTCGTGCTCGCGGCTTATCTGGAATATGGCCCGGGAATGGTGGATCGCTTCAACGGCATGTTCGCGATCGCGGTCTGGGATTTCCGCGGTCAAACGTGCCATCTGTACAGGGACCGGTTCGGGAAGAAGCCGTTGTACTGGGCGGAACACGGCGGCTCGATCTATTTCGCATCCGAGATCAAGGCGCTGCTGGCCGTTCCGTCTTTTCCCCGCGAGCTCGATCACGATGCGCTCCGGCAGTATCTATACCTCGGCCAGATCCTGCCGCCGCGCACCGCCCTGAGGCGGATACAATCGCTGCCGCCGGGACACCAGATGTCCGTGACCGCCGAGGGAATTCGACCGTCGTACGCCTACTGGGATATCGCGATTCCCTCCCGCACACCGGAGCCCGCGGACGCGACGAAGATGAGCCGGTACGAGGAGGAGCTCGACGAACGCCTGTCGGAAGCGGTCAGGATCCGGTTGCGAAGCGATGTACCCGTCGCGGCGACGCTTTCCGGCGGCCTCGATTCGACTTCCGTGCTCTATTATCTCAGGAGGCATTCCGCGCAGGTCTCCAGGGCCTTCACGATTTCATTCCGCGACGCGAAACTGGATGAGGATCGGAACGACGAATCCGCTTTTCAGAAATCCGCGCTCCGGTGGTTCGGAGTGGAATCGAGCGAATTCTCCTTCTTCGAGAACCGGGAGGAAATCGCCGAGGAGCTGCCGCGCGCGACGTGGATCTACGAATCGCCTGACTCCGTGGCGCAGCAGGAAATTCTCTTCACGTTTCTCTCGCGGGACATGAGGAACCTGGGATACAAGGTCGGCCTGGGCGGGGAGGGATCGGACGAGATGATGCGGGGTTATCCCTGGTACGATCCTTCCGTATCCCACATGGAGGCGCTTCGTCCCGAAGGCGTGCTGGATGACGATCGTGTGACGGAGGAGATGAAGCGAAGGGTGCGGGCCGAATCGTGGTTCATGGAACGATGGGGATACCCGACGTTTCATATCCATGAACAGATGGCCTGGTCCCGGCTCCAGCGTCTCTTCGATTCCGGGCTCCTGCCGCCCGCGTTCACCGATGAGGAGCGCGGCGGTCCCGACCACGCCGACTTCTCCACGCATGTGCCGCGCGAAAGGTGGGCGGAGTTGCGCGGCATGGGTCTTCTGCAATATGCCGATATCAAGCTGCGCCTTCCTGAATTCATCCTGGGAGTCCAGGACAAGTTCACGATGGCGGCGTCCGTGGAGATGCGGTGCCCGTTTCTCGATCACACCCTTGCCTCCTGGCTTGTCCAACTCCCGGCGAACATGACCTGGCACCGGGGCCGGGAGAAGTGCCTGATGCGACGAATCATGCAGGGCCGGATTCCGCGGGAGATCCTTCGACGCCGGAAACAGGGATTCGGAGCGCCGCTTCTGCAGAGCGACCACGGCTACAATCGCGCCCGCGTACGGGAACTGACGCGGCCGGCGACCATTCGCCAGGCGGGCATCATCAGTCCGGCCTTCATTCAGCGATTGAGAATGGAGCAGGCCGCGCACGAGCTGGCGGGAAGAACGCCTGCCGCGTGGCAGGCGGACCTGGAGGTCGGCTTCTCCGTGCCCGAGCTCTATCTCCGCCGCATCGAGGACATCCAGAATTTCTGGCAGATCTTCATCCGGGATTACGAATCATGGCGAGACGATCACCTGCGGAGAGCGGTGCCGGTGGATCGAGCCGCCTGAAGAACCGCAGACGCGGGACCGGCATTTGGATTATGATCTTTCCGCGAGGTGAAACATGACCATTAAAGCCACATACATCGGACACTCCGCCGTTTACCTGGAATCGCCTTCGGCTCGAATCATCATCGATCCGTTCATCACGGGTAATCCATCGGCGAAGGCGAAAGTTCTCGATTTCAAGCCGGATTTCGTTCTTGTGACGCACGATCACGAGGATCACCTCGGCGACACGGAGGCGTACCTGAAGCAGGGAGCCACATTCGTCGGAATTCACGAGCTGGCCGTCCGGTTCGGAATGTACAAGACGGAAGGGATGAATATCGGCGGATCGATCACGGCCGGGCCGATCCGGATTCATATGACGCATGCCCTGCACACCTGCGGCACCGGACATTGCACGGGATTTGTCGTGGAAATGGACGGCAGGCAGATTCATCACGCGGGAGACACGGGGATTTCGAAAGACATGGAATTCCTGAAGGAATTCTTCCGGATCGATCTGGCCTTTGTGCCGATCGGTGATCGATACACGATGGGGGCGCGATCGGCGGCGAGAGCGGTGGAACTGATGGGAGCGGCGAAGGCGGTGCCGATTCATTATGGAACGTGGCCGCCGATCCAGGGAGAGCCGGAGGAATTCGCGCGGCTGCTGGGCGCGAAAGCGGAGATCATGAAGCCGGGCTCCACTCTGAACCTGGGTTGAACTTCTTCGCCCTGTGAACGCACCGCGGCACTTTCATATCGATCGACCCGAATTCTTTCATCCGGCGCTGCCGAAAGCCCTGGATGGATTTCGGATCGTGTACATCTCCGACCTGCACGTGGCGCGCGGCGGATGCGCCGAAGACGAGCTGGCGCATTTTCTATTGTCGCGCGAATACGACCTCGGCTTATTCGGAGGCGACTACCAGAACGGATTCGGGCCCGTTTCCGAGCACGCTTTCGGGATCATCGCCCGGATCGTGCGGGCGGTTCGAGCCCGCCATGGAGTCTACGGGTGCGTTGGTAATCACGACAGTCCGGACGTGGTCGCAAGGCTCAAGTCGGAATCGATTCGCATGGATGAAAACTGTTCGTACGAGATCGCGCCGGGATTTCATCTCGTCGTGATCGGCGATGCCTGGGACCGCCATGACGATGTCCCACTCGCCATGCGCGATCTGCCTTCTTCCGGATTCCGGATGACGCTCTCGCACGCCCCGGACGTCGCCTGGAAGGCCTCCCGCGCCGGCGCGCACGCGCTTCTCTGCGGACACACGCACGGAGGCCAGGTGCGCCTGCCGTTCATCGACAGCCCGGTCAAGCGCATCCGCGGAGACCGCCGGCTGGTGCGCGGAGATTTCCGGCTCGACCGGATGCTTCTTCATGTCACGCATGGATTCGGGACGAGCCTTTTTGCCATCCGCTATGGCACGCGCCGGTCGATCGCGGAAGTGACTTTGCGACATGGAGAACTGTGGAAGAACGCGGCGCCCCGGATATTCTCGAAGGAGACATGGAGGAAGCTCCGGAGTGCTTAAGCGAGCAGTACTTTCACAACCTCGTCCACTTCCGCTTCGGTCATGCCGGGGAAGAGCGGAAGAGAGATGATCTCGCCGCACATGCCTTCGGATACGGGCATGGCGCCTTTCTGGTAGCCGAGGTTCGCGAAACCCTTCATGAGGTGAACGGGCATGGCGTAATGAACGCCCCACGCGATTCCGGCTTCATCGAGCCGCTTGCAGAGCGCGTCGCGTTCTCGGGATTGGACGACGTAGAGATGGTAGACATGCTCGCGGTGCTCGCCTACCTTCGGCGTGACATAGCGGTCGCTGCCGGAGAGGCGATCGTTGTACCAGCGGGCGACCTCCTGGCGTGACGCGTTCCACGCGTCGAGATGGGGGAGCTTCACGCCGAGGACGGCGAACTGGATCGTGTCGGGACGGGAGTTGTCGCCCTTCTCGAACGACTCGTTCTTGTTTCCTCGGCCGTGGATCCTGATGCGCGTCATCTTATCCGCGAGAACCTGGTCGCTGGTCACACAGATTCCGGCGTCGCCGAACGCGCCCAGGTTCTTGGAGGGAAAAAAGGAAAAAGCCGCGATCGTTCCGAAGGTTCCGATCTTATGCCCCTTCCATTTCGCGCCATGCGCCTGGGCGCAATCCTCGATCACGGCGATCCCGTTCCCGGCTGCGATCCGCATGATCTCGTCCATGTCGGCGGCTTGTCCGTAGAGATGGACGGGAATGATCGCCCTGGTCCGCTCCGTGACGGCTTCCTCCACGAGCGACGTGTCGATGGTGAATGTCTCCGGTTCGATATCCACGAGGACAGGCGTTGCTCCGGTGCGCTCGATGGCTCCCACGGTGGCCATGAAGGTGTAGGAGACCGTGATCACTTCGTCTCCCGGGCCGATGCCCAGCGCCTTCAGGGCGAGGTAGAGCGCGTCCGTGCCGCTGGCGCATCCGACGCCGTGCGGGACTCCGATGTAGGAAGCGAAGGCGCTTTCGAAGGATTTGACCTCCGGGCCGAGAATGAATCCCGTCGAATCCACGACTTTGCGAATCGCCTCGTCGATCTGGGAGCGGATCGGCGCGTGCTGGCGGTTCAGATCCAGGAGCGGAATACGCGTCTTCATGTCAGGCTCGACGGTCCGAACGCGCGGGGCAGCAGTTCGGAGATCGTTTTCACATCGTGATGTCCCGACGTCGTCGCCATGAGGACGCGGATGCCGGGTCCGAATTCGAAGATGACCTGCCGACAGGCGCCGCACGGAGCGGGCGGATCGGGGGAGTCGAGGACGATCGCGATCGCCTGGAATTTCCGTCGTCCTTCGGAAACGGCCTTGAAGATGGCGGTTCGTTCCGCGCAGCATGTGAGCCCATACGAGGCGTTTTCGACGTTGCAGCCGGTGAAGACGGATCCGTCGTCGCAGAGGAGCGCGGCTCCGACGAGAAATTTCGAATACGGCGCATAGGCGTTGTTCCTGGCGTCGGCGGCGAGCTTTATCAGTTCTGTGTCAGTCATCAGCATTCCCATTTGTATTTCAGATCTGCGATCTTAGATCCAAGATTTGAAATATTCAATTCTAAAGCTCTTCCGCTTCCAGTCGGACCGCCTCGTGAATGTCGATCTGGTGTTCATACAGGGCCTTTCCGACGATGACGCCCTCGAGGTCGGGAATGGCGGCGAGCTTCCTGAGGTCGTCCATGCAGGTGACGCCGCCGGAGGCGATGACCGGGATCGTGGACTTGGAGACGAGATCGTCGATCGCTTCGAAGTCAGGCCCGACGAGTTCCCCGTCGCGCTCGATTGCGGTGAAGATGATGCCGTGCGCCTTCCATTCCGCGGCCCGCTCCGTGATTTCCAGCGCGGTCCGGTTGGAGCTTTTCACCCAACCGTGCGTCGCGACGAAGCCCGCGCGCGCGTCGATGCCGATGTAGATTTTTCCCGGGTAGGCTTCGACGATGTCCGATGCAAGCTGGGGATTCTCGATGACGACCGTGCCGATGACGACGTAGGAGACGCCGTTTTCGATGAGAGTCCTGACCGCTTCCATCGTCCGGATGCCGCCTCCCACCTCGATCGGAGTCTCGACCTCCTTCGCGATGCGCGCGATCATCTCGAGATTCCGGGATCCTCCCTCGAAGGCGCCGTCGAGATCGACGACGTGGATGCGGCTGACGCCGGCCTGCGACCACTTGTGCGCGATCGCCACGGGATCCTGGTCGTACACCTTCTGCGAATCGCGTTCGCCCTGGGTCAGGCGGACGCACTTGCCGTCGATGATGTCGATGGCGGGGATGATGATCATGAGAAAAGGATGAAGAAAGAGTTCTTCACGCGATGGATCCCAGCCATGCTTTAAGCAGATCTATGCCGGCCTCGCCGGATTTCTCGGGGTGGAACTGCGTCGCGTATATCGGAGGATCGGCGATCGCGGCGGTGTAGTTGATGCCGTAGTCGGTCGTCGCGGAAATGATCCGCCGGTCGGCGGGAGAAGCATAATACGAGTGAACGAAGTAGAAGCTTTTTCCCGTGATGTCGGGGCCTCGGTTGGTCCCGTTGCAGTGCACGGTGTTCCAGCCCATCGCGGGGACGATCATCTTCTCTCCGTTCACCTGCGCGGGAAACTTGACGACGGATCCGCGGTAGGCTCCCAGTCCCGGGATGTCCGGCGATTCGTCGCTCCGGTCGAAAAGAGTCTGGAGCCCGAGGCAGATGCCGAGAAAAGGCTTCCTGTTCGTGATCCACTCGCGCAGAGGTTGCGTCATGCCGGATTCGTTCAGGCGATTCATGGCGTCGCCGAAGTGGCCGACGCCGGGCAGGACGACCGCCTTCGCAGCCGCAAGGTCGGACGCGGAGCTCGTCACGCGAACCTCGGCACCGGCGGCGGCCAGGGCCTTAGTGACGGAATGGATATTTCCCATGCCGTAGTCGATGACGATGATTTCTTTGCAGGAGCTTTCGTTCATTGCGGCAAGGAGGATAGCATTTCTCCGATCGTTCTCACGATCTTTGTTGTGATGCCCTGAGGAGTCTCGACTTTCTGCTGAGGTATGAAGGCGTGTCGGAAGCCGAGCGCTCCGGCTTCACGGAGCCTTTGCTCGAGCCGGCCGGCGGGACGGACTTCGCCGCCGAGCCCGACTTCGCCGCAGAAGATCGTCGCCTCCGGCAGCGGTCGATCGCGAACCGCGGACGCGACGGCCGCGATCACGCCGAGATCGACGGCGGTTTCCTTCAGGCGGAATCCTCCCGCGGAGTTTACATAGACATCGTCGCGGGATATGAGAATGCCGCCCCGGCGTTCCAGGACCGCGAGGAGCATGGCGAGGCGGTTCGGATCGATGCCCGTGGAGACGCGCCGCGGAAGGCCGAAGGCCGTCGATACGGTCAGCGCCTGGAGCTCCACGATGAGCGGGCGGCGCCCTTCCATCGAGGAGACGACGGCGGAACCGGGAGCCGTGACGGTGCCTCCGGGGAGAAGAATTTCCGATGGATTGGATATCTCCCGCATGCCGGTCTCGTCCATCGCGAAGAGCCCGACCTCATCGGTCGAGCCGAAGCGATTCTTCATTCCTCGCAGCATCCGGTAGGCTCCGGACGTGTCCTGTTCGAGAATGAGAACCGCGTCGACGAGGTGCTCCAGAAGCATGGGGCCGGCGATGTCGCCCGATTTCGTGACGTGGCCGATGATGATCGTGGGGATGCCGAGCTTCTTCGCGGCGCGGAGGAGGATGGCCGTGGCTTCGCGGATCTGGTTCACCGCGCCCGTTCCCGCCGACGGAGATTCGACGCGCATCGTCTGGATCGAGTCCACGACGACGAGGTCGGGCCTCGCGCGCTCGATCTCCGCGACGATGTGCTCCACCGCCGCATCGGTCGTGATCGTGATCCGCTTCGCGTCCGCGCTGATCCGGTCCGCGCGGAGCTTCACCTGCGCGGGCGATTCCTCCCCGGCGGCATAGAGCACATTCGTGAAGCCGCGGCAGAGCTGGAGCGCGAGCGTGGATTTTCCGATGCCCGGTTCGCCGGCGAGGAGGACGACGGAGCCGCGGACGAGGCCGCCTCCGAGGACGCGGTCGAGCTCCCCGATGCCGGAGGCGCGCCGGTCCGCCTGGAGCGCGTCGACGTCGGCGAGACGGATCGAGGAGCTTTTCGTGGATGAGGAGCCCCGTTCCTCGATCGTTCCCCACGCGCCGCAGGAAGGGCATTGCCCCAGCCATTGAGGTTGCGCCGAGCCGCATTCCGAGCAGGCGAACGCGGGAGATTTAGCCATGGGCGAGACGGCTTATTCTATTTGAGCGCGCGACCGATGGTGGCCACAACCCTGGTGAGCGTCTTGTCGTCTATGACGAGCGGCGGCTGGATGCGGATCACGTTGGCGAAGACGCCGCCCGAACCGACGAGGACGCCGTTGTCGAGGCATCGCGCCTGGACATCGGATGCGAGGGCGGCAGCGGGAGTTCTCTTCCGGTCGGAAACGAGCTCGATGCCGATCATCAGCCCTTCGCCGCGGATCTCGCCGATGGCGCGGTGCTTTCGCTGCAGGACTTTCAACGCGGCCTTCAGCTTCCGGCCCTTGGTCTCCGCCTGCTTCACGAGCTTCACGCGCTGCATGTAGTTGATATTCGCCAGGGCCGCCGCAGCGGAAACGGGATTGCCGCCGAACGTGGAGAGATGCGAGCCGGGCGTGAAGGAGTCCGCGATCTCCGCGCGCGCCGTGAAGCCGCTGATGGGAAATCCCGCCGCGATGCCCTTTGCCGTCGTGACGATGTCGGGCTTGACGCCGGAGTGCTCGATGCCGAACATCCTGCCCGTGCGGCCGAACCCGGTCTGGACCTCGTCGCAGATGAAGAGGATCTTGTGCTTGTCGAGAATCTTTTTGACGATGGGAAAATATTCCTTCGGAGGCGTGACGATCCCGCCCTCGCCGAGTATGGGCTCCGCGATGAACGCCGCGACATTGCCGGAAGTGTTGTACCGGATGATGTCCTCCACCGCGTGGGCGCAGGCCATGCCGCATTTCGGATAGGTCTGCTTCAGGGGGCAGCGATAGCAGTAGGGGATAGGCGCGAAGGTGACGCCGGACGGATACGGGCCGCCGCTGTGCTTGCGCCCGCTGTTGCCGGTGATCCCGAGCGTCGCCAGGGTCCGGCCATGAAAGGATCCCTGCAGCGCGATAAATTCGTTCCTGCCCGTGAAATGCTTGGCCAGGCGCATCGCGCCCTCGATTGCTTCCGCTCCGGAATTTCCGAAGAATGTCTTCTGCATTTTTTCGCCGGGAACGATCTCCGCCATTTTCTCCGCGAGATCCGCGATGGGCTTGTTGTAGTACACGTACGAGCAGCAGTGGACGAGCTTGTCGATCTGCGCTTTCGCCGCGGCGATCACCTCATCGTTGCCGTGACCCGAGTTGGCGACGGAAATACCCGCGAAACAGTCGATGAATTCCCGTCCGGATTCGTCCGTGTAGGTGAAGCCTTTGGCTTTCTCGACGACGACCGGCTGGAGCTTTTTAACAAAGGAGAGAATGACATGCTTCTCATACTTTTCTTTCGTATTCATGAGCGGATATTAAGGGGACATTCTCCAACATTGCAACATTGAAAATAATGGATTTGCAAGGACCGCAATCTCGCGAGAGCGGATAAAAAGTCGTAAGTGCCCTGTTCTGAATGTTGCAATGTGGGAGAATGTCCCCTATCGTTAACTCCATGAAAATCATCCTATCCTTTCTTTTCACGGTGGTTATGTCTGTTCCGGTTCTGGCCCAGGACTCGACGATTGTCGTCGTCCTTTCGAATGATGATTCGGTGCCGATCGGCGCGCAGTTTTATGAAGGAGATCGCATCAAATCGACCGAGGGGATGGAGCTGACATTGCCGGATGGAAGCGACGTGGAGCTGGAGAAGAATACGGAGGTGCGCGTAACCATCATGCGCCCGCACCTCTCGGCTCCCGTGACGAAGATCCAATTGCTGCGCGGAAGCCTGCGCGCTCAGGTGGTGCCTCGCCGCAATCAGACTTTCCAGGTGACGACTCCGGTTGCCGTCGCCGGAGTTCGCGGAACGGACTTTTCGGTGGAATACACCGTGCCGGCTTCCGCGACGTCAACGGGCGACAACGGCGAAATCTCGGATGTGGATGTCTACGACGGCACCGTCGACGTGACGCAGTCCTCCACGAGCACGACGGAGGCGGTCGCCACGGGATCGGGCGCGACCGTGGGCCGTCGCAAGCTGCTGCGCCGCTCGGTTTCGGAAGAACGGCGGGAGCAGTGGGAGAACAGGCGGGAAGCGATCATCGAGGCGTTGAAGCGTCGATGGAAGATCGAGAAGGACGAGGACCTGGCGGCGAAGATCAAGGAAAAGCTGAAGCACCTATCGCCGGAGCGGCGGGAAGCGATCCAGAACCGGTTCAAGACCAACCTTCAAAAGCATCGGGAACAGATTGAGAAGCGGCACAACCGACGGGAAGTGCGGCGCGACAATTTCCAGGAAAAAAGAGAGACCGTCCGCGAAAATACCCGCGAGCGGAGAGAGACTCGCCGGGAAAATCGGCGGTAATCCGGCTATCGCTTCGCGCCCCACTCTACCCCGGGAGAAAAGTTTTCCCCATGCCCCTTGATCTGTTCTCATATTCGGCTTGCTCCACCGTTCTCACGCGGGTACGATGCGTCGCCAAATCAGCCATGCTCGACTTTCTGACCAGTTCCATGCCCCTGTCCGCGATCCGCTCTGCCGTTCACACGCAGCTTCCTGCCTGATCGCGCGCGACCGTCATGACCCAGGAATCCCGTAACGCCGCTCTTCTCGCCGCCTCGCATTACATGCGCCCGGAAGTCGTCTCCGACGCGCTGCCGTTCCGCGTCTCGATGGCGGGCGACACGCTTTCGCCTGAAATCAACGCCCAGTGGGACGCGCTCTCCAAGAAAGCCGCGCGCATCGCGCTCTCATCTCTCGCGTCGCTGGCGAAGATCAACGAGCTGGATCATCTCGGCGGCGGACTGGAACTCATTCAGCCTTTGCTCCTGACACTGGGTATGATCGACAATGAAAAATCCTCGTTCACGATCGAGCATGCGCACACGAGCATCGGCTGTTATTCCGTGCTCGCGGCGCTCGGCTTCCTTGACGAGACGATCGTGATCGACGAATTCCGCCGCGGGCTCGATATCGCGGGGCATGTCTCATGGCTGCCGGGCGGTTGCGAATTGAACGGAGGCCGCCTGGGCGTCATGATTCCCGCAGCCGTCGGCCAGGCGCTGGGGCTCAAGGCGCACCATGGAGACGAAGCCTTCATGGTCTGTCACTGTGGAGACGCCGGCTGGATCTCGGGACAGGCCCTGAACGGATTCAACGTGGCCGACCTTCATCACGCTCCCATCATCTTCATCATGCACCGGAACGGAATCCAGCTCTCCGGAGCCTGCCACGGTATCATGCCGAAAGACCCGCGACCGATCATCCGCGCCCTGGGCGTCGAGGTCCTGGAGATCGAATCGCTGCACGATCCCGCGGAGCTGCATGCCACCATGCGACGCGCGCGGGAATTGGCCCGCGGCGGCAAGCCGTCGCTCATCTACCCGACCGGATGCCGCTCCACGAAGGACCGGAGAGTCGATCTCAGATATTTCGGCGATCGCCATGGAATTCTCCGGG
This sequence comes from uncultured bacterium, assembly GCA_964499705.1. GTDB lineage: Bacteria > UBA8481 > UBA8481 > UBA8481 > UBA8481 > JBBTKW01. Next base: position 128,361 of record CAZCME010000002.1, read on the forward strand.
AAGTCGAGACGTTCGCCGCGAAACATGAAGTCCCGATGGATACGGAGATCTGGCTGACGGGATCCCTGATGAGTTTCCGGGATGTCGTGCCGATGATCGAATGCCTCTTTCTCGTCAACGGCCTGCCCGGAGGGGAAGCGCACCACGACGGCCACATGAAGGGTCGCGACCTGGCGACCGTTCTCGCCAATCCCATGCTTCTCGATACCGAGTCCGACATGGCCGCGCTGGCCTCTCTTCGTTCCGCGCCGCCGCGGCGCGTCGTCACGAAGGCCCGCCCCGCGCCGGGCTCCCCCAACCTCGTCCTTTCCACCACAGCGATCGGATTCATCGAGCTTCCCGCCGGGGGCAACACGGTTTCTCCCCGCGCCGGAAGCGAAGCCGCTTACGCCGCCCTGGCGAAGGAATTCCCGAAACAGATCTTCGTCGCCTCCTGCGATCTCGATTCATCGACGAAGCTCGCGAAGACGCACAAGTTCCTGCCGAAGGGCCATCGCTTCGAGTGTTCCATCGAGGAGCAAGTCGCCGCGATCATGATGAACGGCGTCTCCGTTTCCTCGATGAAACCGCAGCTCAACATCTTCTCCACGTTCGCCGCCTTCTTCGAGGGCATCGCCCGCGAAGGTTTCGACATGTGGCGCTACCAGAGGAACCTGACCGGAGCGAACGAAGGTTTGAACGTGACGTATCACCTCTCGCATGTCGGCGCCTGCACCGGGCGGGATCACTTTTCCGGGTGGAGCCTCGACTGGATCAACATGGCGCTCTGCTACCTGCCGTACCTCCACCGTTTCTACGCGCCCGCGGACGCGCGCGTCGCCTTCAACGCGGTCCTCGATCTTGCCGCGCACTACGGAGCCCACGTCATTGGGATCCCGCGCGATAATCTGCCGGTGCTGACGAAAGCGGATCGCGCGACACCGCTCTGGAATCCCGGCGATGCCTGGGAAGACGTGACGCCCGCCAGAGTCCATGCCGATTCCAGGGCCGCGATCGTCGCGGTCGGAGCCCCGTCGTTTCTCGCGATCGAAGCGGCCGATCAATCGGCCGCGGATGGAAAACCGGCCGACGTGCTCATAGTGAACAGTCTGCCGCTGCCCGGTAATTTCCTGTCCAACCTGGCGAAGACATACAAGACCGTCGTCACGATCGAAGATGGGCTCATCGGCACTCCCGAGCAGGGACTGCGAGGCTTGGCCGGAGTGGTCGCCGGCGCTCTCAGGGAGAACGTTCGATTGTCGCACATCGGCATCAGCGACCCGAGAATTGCTCCGTCCGACGGACACATGGAAGTCTGGGCGCATTTCGGGATCACGAAGGACGCCGTCGTGGAAGCGCTCCGGGGCGGTCGCGTCTGAACTGATTTCACATTTTCATGTGAAATCGAATTAATCCACCTTCAATCCTATCGCGTTCCAGTTCCTCATCATCGGTTCGATCTTCGTCCTCATAATTCCAATGTCCTCGAGAATTGCCGCGTTATCTTTCAAGGACAACGCCTGACACGAGAGAGTGGAATCCGTTCCCAGCGCCAGGCTGATTCCCATGTCGAACATTCGCATGACACGCGAAAAACTCTCGTCTCCGGGAAGAAATGCCGTCCCGATTTCGCGGTTCGAGACCGGGCAGAGGACGATGTGCGCTCCGCGTTCCGCGATGATCTTTAGATCGGACTCGGGCAGGTGCATGGCGTGCACGACCTGCATCCGGGGGCCGACGAGTCCAAGTTTGTCCAGGATCGAAAGGGGAGAGAGTCCCCGGAGCGAAGCGATGTGCGCCGCGGAAAATCCGCGCTCCAGCAGCAGATCCGCCATGGACCCGGCACCCTCGCGATAGAGCATCATCTCCTCGCCGCTTTCTCCCGCGTGGACGGAGAGATGGAGATTTCGTCGCGCGAGAGATTCCAGAGTCGATCGCGGCACGGTATGCACGGCGTGAATCGCGATTGAATCCGCATCCGGCGGAAGAGGAGCATCCCGCAGAAGTTCCAGGTAGTGCCGGCCCGCGATGAGCCCGCGCTTCACCGCGGAATCCACGGCGCCGTAGTCGCCGACGGCGACGATGCCTTCCGCCTTCATTTCAGCGGCTGCTTCGGCGACCGCGCGCCGCCAGTCCGGAGGCGTCTCCAGGGCCAGCACGCGCCGGACCCAGGGCAGGAAGCCGTCCCGACCCGCAACATTTCTGCAACAATGCCATTCGGTGTGAGCGTGAGCATTGACAAGGGCGGAATCGGGCCGAGCGATGTCCTGTTTGAGCTTGGTTTCCATGGAGCGCATGCCGATAGGAGGATAAGCTCCCGGCCCCATCGGAGCAAGCGACCCGGCTCGAAGCGGAGCCTGAGAGGTGACTGATTGCCTACTGCTGCCCGAATTATGTATGATGAGTCGATGAGCGACGTCCAGGAAGAGGTCAGGAAACTCAGGGAGCGCGAGGCAAGGCTCCTGGAGATCACGGCTCTGATGTCGAGCGCGACGGACTTGAACCAGGTCCTGGACAGGATCGTCACCTGTCTCCGCTCGGTCACGTGTTCCGACGCGGGTTCTCTTTATCTCGTGGAGAACAACCAGACGCTCCGATTCACCGTCACGCAGAACGATTCGAAGGATATTCCCTTCCGCACATTCAGCTTTCCCATATCCCCGAACACGATCTCCGGCTACGTTGCGCAGACGGGCAAGCCGCTCGCCTTCGACGATGTCTACCTCCTCGACGGCTCCCAGCCCTTCACGTTCAAATCCGATTTCGACAGGCAGATCGGCTATCGCACGAAGTCCATGCTGACCGTTCCGATGTGCAATCGCCAGCAGAAGGTCGTCGGCGTCGTACAGCTCATCAACAAGAAAATCGGCGTCGAGGAGAAAATCAAGACGCCGCTCTGCGCCGACCGCGTCGTGATTCCCTACGACGATGACGATGTCGAGTTCATGACGATCCTGTCCGCGCAGGCGGCGATCGTCATCGAACGGGCGTCGCTGTATGAGGGCATCGAACGCCTCCTGCGCGGCTTCGTGGAATCCTCCGCGAAATCGATCGAATCGCGCGACCGGACGACGTCCGGCCATTCGCAGCGCATCGCGGCCTACATGGTCGTCCTGGCGAAGCGGGTCAACAAGCAGGTGGACGGATTCTGGAAGGACGTCAAGTACACACAGGAGCAGATCCGCGAGCTCTTCTACGCGGCGATGCTGCACGACATCGGCAAGATCGGCGTGCGCGAGTACGTGCTCACCAAGGCCAACAAGCTCTCCGTCAACCGCATGGAGACTCTGCACCTGAGGATCATGCTGGAGATCATGCACGATCGATCCCGGGAAGCCGAGTGGATGGAGACCTGGGAATTCCTGAAGACCGTCAACATTCCCGGGTTCCTGGACGACGAGAAATACAATCGCCTGCTGGACATTTCCCGGCGGACCGTGCGAGACCTGCACGGTGTCGCCCGGCCGCTCCTGGATCCCATGGAGCTGGAGAATCTCGCGGTGCGCCGCGGCAACCTGACGGACTCCGAGCGCAAGGAGATCGAGAGCCACGTCGTGCATTCCTCCGAGATCCTGAAGAAGATCCCGTGGACGGATAATCTCCTGCGGGTACCCATGATCGCGGGCTCCCATCACGAGAAATTGAACGGCAAAGGATATCCGCTGGGACTGACGAAGGACGAGATCCCGTTCGAAGGCCGGATGCTGGCTGTCGCCGACGTCTTCGAGGCGCTGACGGCGATGGACCGCCCCTATAAGCCCGCGATGCCGATCCCGAAGGCCTATGAGATTCTCCGCGCCGACGCGCGAGCCGGCGGGCTCCAGCCGGAAATCGTCGAATTCTTCATCGAGCAGAAGATCGCCGACGTCATATCCGACGAATTGCGGAAATCCTTCACGTTGAACAGCGAAGAGATCCTGGCCCTGGAATAATACGAGGAGAGTTAATACGGGGACAGTATACTATTTTCCGTGAATAAATTCACGGAAAATAGTATACTGTCCCCGTATTATTCCCGATTTATTCCGCCAGCTTGCCCTTTTCCAGGTGATAGATCTTGTCCGAACGTGCGGCTCCGTGAGGGTCATGCGTGACCATGATGACGGTCTTGTCCAGCTCGCGCGATAGTCGGCTCAGAAGTTCCAGAACGTCATGGGCGCTGGCGGCATCGAGATTTCCCGTGGGCTCGTCGCACAGCAGGATCGTGGGATCCGTGACGATCGCCCGCGCGATGCCGACGCGTTGTTCCTGTCCGCCCGATAGCGCCTTCGGAAGATGCTCCATCCGGTCGGCCAGTCCGACGACGCGGAGAGCGGTTTCCGCGCGGGCGCGGCGTTCGGCCGGAGACATGGGGAAGAGCAGGAGAGGCAGCTCCACATTTTCGAGCGCGGTGAGGACGGGGATGAGATTGAAGCGCTGAAAAATGAATCCGAGTCTGCGGCTCCGGAAAACCGCGAGCTCACTCTCGTTCAGGTCGCTCACCCGGATCCGGTCGACGATGATGTCGCCCGCGGTCGGCCGATCGAGGCCGGCGATCATATTGAGGAGCGTGGTCTTGCCGCTGCCCGACGGCCCCATAAGCGATGTGAAGGCTCCGGCGGGAATATCGAGCGAAAGATCTTCCAGAACGGTGATCCGGTTTTCCCCGCGCGTGAAGACCTTGGTGAGATTGCGGACGCGAACGGCCGCACCCGAGTCGTTCACAGAACCGCCTTGTCGCCCGCCTTCACATCCTGATCGAGTATGACACGTTCGCCGCCGGAGAGGCCGGTCTCCACGATGACCTCCTCTCGCGATAACGGCGCTGACGTGATATCGCGGCGGACGACTCCGCTTTCTTCCAGCAGAAGAACGAAGGAGCCCTTGTCATCCGACCGGAGAGCGCCGGCTGGAATGCGGATTCGTTCTTTTTTTGTCGCGGCGCCGTCGCCGAATTCGATCCGGGCGTTCATGTCGTGCTTCAGTAGCGGAGAGAGTTCGAGGAGCTTCACGCGCAGCTCGATCGTTCCCTTCTGGCGATAGGCGAACGGCGTGATGCGGTCCACGACACCCGCGAACGCGGCATCCGGGAGCGCGTCGGGACGCGCCACGGCGGGCATGCCGACGGAAACGCGCGCGATGTCCCGCTCCGAAATCTCGACAACAGCTTCCATCTCCGACATGTCGGCGATGACATAGGGAGGGGGAGTCACGGCGTCGCGGAGCCCGACGCCCTGCCCCGCGATGACGTATTCTCCCGGAGTCACCTCCTTGTTGACGACGATGCCGTCAATGGGTGACCGGATGACGGTGCGCTCCAGAGCGACCCGGGCTCCGCTAGCTTGATGCCTGGCCTGCTGGATCTGCTCGCGCCGCGGCCCCTGCGCGACGAGCCGCCATTCGTTCTCGGCGGCATCCCTGCGAAACCGGGCCGCGTCATTATCGCGACGAAACCGATCGAACTCCTCCCGCGAGATCGCTCCGCTGTCAAGGAGACGCCCGGCTCTGGCAAAATCGTCGGACGCTTTTTTGTGGAGAGCGGCCGCTTCGTCGAGGAGGGCCCTGGCGCGGAGCTTTTCCTCCGGCCGGGATCCGGCCGCGAGTTCCGCGTAGCGTGCCTCCGTCGCTCCGAATTCGCTCTGATACGTCGAGGAATCGATCTCCAGGAGAATGTCTCCGGCGGCCACGGATTTGCCCACGTCGGGGCCGACGGAGATGACACGGCCGGATACTTCGGGCGTGATGGAGATCGGATTTTTCGCGACGATATAACCCGTGGCGGAAAGCATGCCCGCGGACAATCCCGCGTCGGCGGGGACTTCATACACGGTCACTTTCCTGGCGCCGGCCGACAGGAGGAGAAACATGCCGACGAGAACCGTGACGGCGAAAGCGATTCCGACGACGAGCTTGCGGCGCGATCGACCGTTTCCGGCCGCTACGGATCGGGCGTCGGAGGTAATGCGAAGCTGCTGGAGGTCGTTCATCGAGGGAAGGTTATCATATCGCCGACATCACGCCACATCGCGGAATGCGGCCGCGATCGGCAGGCGGACCGCGCGGACGGCGGGAAAAAATCCCCCGACCGCGCCCATCAGGATCGCCCACACCACGGCGGAAACGAGAATGTCCGGGGTGACGCGGAATTTGAAGGCGAGATCGGAAAACGACTGGAAATTCATCACGGCGGTCGAGACGCCGTTCATCGGAATGGTCAGCACGCAACCGAGGAGGCCTCCCAGGAGACCGATGAAGGCGGCTTCGATCATGAACGAGAGGAGAATGTCCCTGCGCCGGAATCCGATCGCTCGGAGCGTGGCGATTTCCGCCGTGCGCGCGCCTACGGACGCGTACATCGTGTTGACGGCGCCGAAGATGGCGCCGATGGCGAGGATCGACGTCACGAAAATCCCCAGCCCCTTCAGCATCCCCGTGGTCTGCTCCGCCTGTTCCGCGTAATAATCCACCTCGTTTCTCGCCAGAAGCGCCAGTCGCCGGTCATCGCGGACGCGCGCCGCGAAAGCTCCGAGCAGTCCCGGATCCCGGAGCCGTGCGGAAATCATCGAGTAATTTTCGCGCTTGAATGCGTCCATTGTCTTCACGTCGTCGCCCCAGATCTCCGATTCGAAACCGCTGCCTCCAGCCTCGAAGATTCCGACGACTCGCCAGGTGACCCCGGCCTGTCGAAAGGTCGATCCGAGCCGCATCCCCATGTAACGGGTCGCGGCGGCCCGGCCGACCATCACTTCGTGCCGGGTGGGATCGATCGCACGTCCCGCGATGATCCGCACGTTTCTGTGAACGGCGAAGGCGGTAGCGGAGACGCCGCGTACGAGGACGTTGGCTTCGCCCTCGCCGTCCGCCGTCGGCAGCTGGAATATGATGACGACCTCGGGCGAATAGGCATCTGTTCCGGCGAGCTCCGTCATGCTGGACATGATCCGGACCTGCTCCCGCGTGATGAGCGAATTGATGGCGGACGTGGAGCCTTCCCGGAGAACCACGGCGACTTCGGGATCCCCCATGCCAGCCTGCGTCGAACGAAATCCTTCCGCCAGCGCCAGGACCGTCGCGAAGATCGCGGTCACAAGGCCGATTCCAGCGGCGGAAAGGAGCGTTGTCGTTCTGCGGACCCGAAGATTGCGGATGTTGTAGGAAAGGGGAAGCATGGCTCAGCGCTTTTTCGCGGAAGAGCGCGGGCGGATCGTCATCATCCGATCGTTCCCAGCGCTTCCTGGGGCGAAATGCGGGATGCCTTGATGGCGGGATAGACTCCGGCCGCGAGGCCGATTGCCATGGAAATCGCCAGGCCCTCCACGATCGTCGATCCTCGGATCAGGAAGAACGGAAGCGCTCCGCCCGCGTTGAATCCATGAAGGGTCAGTCGCGCGATGATCGTGCCGACGACGCCCCCGACCAGGGAGAGGACGATCGCCTCCGACATGACGATCTGGAATATCCTCCTCACGGGAAAACCGAGAACTTTCAGAAGCCCGATCTCCGTTGTGCGCTCGCGGATCGCCATCGCCATTGTGTTCGCGGCAACCATGGCGATGGAGAGAATAATGGCGACGGATATGGTGGAAAGAAGCGCCGTGACGTTTCCGATCATGCTCATGAACGCGACATTGAACGCCGTTTCCGTCTCGGTCTTCGATTCCGCGGGCGAATTCGCGAAGAGCGAGTCGATCGTCCTGCAGAGCCGCGCCGCGGAAACCCCTGGCGCGATCTTCGTCACGAATATTCCGACATTCCCCCGGCCGCCCGAGCTCTCGTCCAGCATCTGCCAGTGGAAAAACATCAACGTTTCGTCGAAATTCGGCTTGGATGATTGATAGATCGCGCGCACGGTGAACGTGTACTCGCCCGCGTAGATATCGCCTTTCAGCGTCATGCGGTCGCCGATCTTCAACCCGTATTTCTCCGCCGTCACGCGACCGATGACGCAGCCGGACTTGTCCGCCATGAGATCCTTCATCTGCGCCGCTGGAATGACCATCTCCGGATATATCGGGAGATAAGTCGCCAGGTCGGCTCCGAACCGCGCGAAATAATGGCTGTTGTCGATGTAGGTTCCTCCGAACCAGTTCGCCCAGGTGACTCCCTCCACACCGTTCAGGCGGCGGATGCGCTCGGCGTAAGTGAGAGGGAGGTAGAAGGTCAGGGATGTGGAGCGTCGGGTGATGAGGCGTGTATCGTCCGACGCGCTCACGGCGTCGTCGAACGTTGTCAGGACCGTTTTCAGGGCGACGAAGAGAAAGATCGCGATGCCGACGGAAACGACCGTGAGAATGAGCCGGCGGCGGGAACGGAGAAGATTCCTGAGAACGAGAGAACCGTACGACATGTGAACATTGTAACGGCGTCCGTCCGCCAAATCATCACATCTTCCAGCAGCGGTCTCTCCGGGAATGCTAGGATTAGAATGAATGGAGACTCAAGTGGATGTCGGGAAGAAGGGAGATAGCGCGGGATGGGTGAGCGAGCGGATCTTCCATCGGGCGGATGACTTCTTCGAAGGGCTTCTCGCGGAGATCCAGCGCGCGGAAAAATCCATCGACCTGGAGATGTATATCTACGATGACGATGACCTGGGCTGCCGCGTTGCTGCCGCTCTTGCTGACGCCGCGCGCCGCGGCGTTGCGGTGCGAGTGCTGATTGACGCCTTCGGATCGCCCGACTGGCCTGGCAAGGCGGCGGCGATTCTCGCTTCGGCGGGATCGAGTTCGCCGGGCATCGAGTGGCGCATCTACCATCCGAAACCATGGTCTTTTCCCGGCTTGAAGGGGCTCTGGAGCCGGCCGGGCTTTTTCATGCAGGTGATCCGCAACATGAACCGCCGCGATCACAGGAAGGCATTCATCATCGACGGGCGGGTGGCGTGGCTGGGAAGCATGAATGTCAGCGTCCGCTCGCTGCGCGCGGTGCGGGGTGTTTCCGCGTGGCATGAATGCGGCGTGAGGATCGAGGGCGGCGAGGTCTTCGTCCTGACGCACGCTTTCGAGTATGCGTGGGATCGAGTAACAGATCCGCTCGCCCGCTTCAGCGACCGGAAACTTCAAGCCCGGCGTGTCGCGGCGTTTCGCGGCGCGCACCTGGTCCGCGTCAACGCTCCTTACAAGCTGCGCCGCCGTCACCGTCATGAACTTCTGCAGCGCATCAAGTCGGCTCGGCGTCGCGTCTGGATCGAAACTCCCTATTTCATTCCGACTCCCCGGCTCGTGACGGCGCTTTGTCTCGCCGCGCGTTCCGGCGCGGATGTCAGGCTCATTCTGCCGCGCCGATCCGACATCTTCTTCATTCCCTGGATCGTGCCGGCTTTCCTGGCTGAGCTCGCGGGAAGGGGCCTTCAGTTGTTCGAATACCTGCCGTCCAACCTGCATGCGAAGATCATGATGATCGATGACTGGGTTACGGTCGGATCGTCGAACCTGAATCACCGCAGCCTCTTTCACGACCTGGAAATCGACGCGGTCATGACTTCCCGGGCGGCGCATGCGGATCTCGAGGAGCGGCTGCTGGCCGATATGAGGCAATCCGTCGAAGTCACTTCGGAAACCCTGAAGATGCGGCCGTTCATGCTGAAAGTGCTCGGGCGGATGATGATGCCTCTCCGCTACTGGATGTAGCGATGCCCTCCGCTTTCCGGCCGCTCAGGATACTCTCCTATAACATCAACAAGGGTGCCAGCGGCGTGCGAAAGCGCAATGTGTTGTCCGCGATTCGGGAGGCGGTCAGCTTGCTCGACGCCGACATCGTCTTTCTGCAGGAAGTGCGGGTCAGGACGTATGGGGGAACCGAACCCGGATCGTTCGAAGCTCAGTTCGATTTTCTGGCGAGCGGCCTCTGGCCCCATATCGTCTACGGCAGGAACGTCATGCGCGACATGAGCCATCACGGGAATGCGATCCTCTCGCGGTATCCGATCGCATCCTGGGAGAATATCGATGTGTCCGCGCATCCCGTGGAGGGAAGAGGCATTCTGCATGCCGTCGTCGAACTGCCGTCGCACCGGCATGCGGGTACGCGGTCCGTGCACATGCTCTGCCTTCACCTGGGTCTGCTGGAACGATGGCGAAGGAAGCAGATGACGAAGCTGGAGGCGCGCATCCGGAGCGCGGTGCCGGAGGAGGCGCCGCTTCTTGTGGCGGGCGATTTCAACGACTGGCGCGAACGAGCGACGGAACACCTGGCGAATGGATTGCATCTCGATGAAGCGTTCCACGATGTTCACGGCGCCCATGCCCGGACTTTTCCCAGCAGGCTCCCGACCCTGAAGCTCGATCGGATCTACATGCGGGGATTTCTCGCCGTTAAGGCGGAGCGGCTTTCCGGAAAACCCTGGAGCACGCTCTCGGATCACGTGCCGCTGTTGCTGGAAGTGGTGTAGCCGCGGCCCTCAACCGCTCCGCGGCCCCGGCGAATGTTGCAATGTTGGAGAATGACCCCTATCATCCTCCCATGTCATTCTACAAGGGCAAGAGCATTCTCGTCACCGGCGCCGCCGGATTTATCGGCAGCCATCTGGTGGATTCGCTGCTGGCCGACGGAGCGCGGCGGATCGTCGGTGTCGACAGCCTGATCGCGGGCAACCGCGTCAACCTGCAGGACGCGAACCAGTCTTCGGCGTTCGAATTCGTCCAGGGGGATATTCGCGATGCGTTCCTGATGAACCAGCTCATCGCGGATGTCGATGTCGTCTTCCATCTCGCGGCCTCGAAGCTCGTGGTGTCCCGGAATAATCCGCTCATCGACCTGGAGACAAATATCGTCGGGACGTTCAACATCCTCTCCGCCGCTCGCGGCAGGAACGTGCGCGTGATCTACGCCTCCACCGGTTCTACGCTCGGTTCGTCCGATAAGCCGATGGAGGAAGGGCACGTCAAGAGGCCGACCACGCTTTACGGGATCTCCAAGGGCTCGGCGGAGGAATATTGCACGTTCTTCTGCCGCGAATTCGGAGTGAAAACGACGGTCATCCGGTATTTTCACGTCTACGGCCCGCGACAGGATTACGACGGCGCTGCCGGCGTCATCAATATCTTTCTCTCCCGCGCGCTTCGCGGCCAGGATCTGTTTGTCCACGGATCCGGCGAGCAGATCCGCTGTTTCACCTACGTCCTGGACGATGTCGCCGCGACGAAATTTCTCGGCGAGCGGGAGGATACGATCGGCGAAATATATCACTGCGCCTCATCGATCCGCATGCAGGTTTCCGATCTCGCCACGCTCATCAAGGACCGGTACGGCAAGCCCGGCGTCCGGGTCGTTCACGACGAGGCGCGTCCCGGCGAGAACCTGCGACCCGAGCCGTCCACCGCCCGGATCGAATCGCTCGGGTTCAAGGTGCATACCGAATTCGAGGCGGGTCTCGAGACGACAAAGCGCTGGATCGAGGTCGACCTCAAGCGGCGTGGTCTCCTGTAATTCCCTTTGCTCCGCAATCTCCGCATCATCGCTCTGGCGCCGGCTTTCAATGAACCTTCCAAGATATCGCGCGTTGTCTCGAACATGCCCCGCGACGTCGTCGACGAAGTGCTCGTCGTCAACGACGGCTCCACTGACGAAACACCCCGGGAAGCGGCCGCCTCGGGCGCGACCGTTCTGCATCATGAGAAACGCATGGGAATCGGGATCGCGATCAGGACCGGTTTCGAATACGCGATCGCCCGGAATTACGACATCGTCGTCGTCCTGGCCGGAAACGCGAAGGATAATCCCGCCGACATACCAAGGCTTTGTGCTCCGATCGTGGAAGACCGCGCGAAGTTCGTGCAGGGGTCTCGCTACCTCGAAGGCACCCGGTACGATCCCACGCTGAACACTCCGCTCCATCGCCGCGTCGTGACCCGCATCTACCCGATCCTTGTCGCTCTGGCGACATTCGTCCGGACGGGACGGCTCCCCAGGATCACGGAAGCCACCAGCGGATTCCGGGCCATCCACCGCGATGTCCTGACCGATCCGCGGATCGACCTCCGCCAGGACTGGCTCGACGGCCCTCTGGAGTATTACCTCTATATCAAGATTCACATGCTCGGCATCGCCTACGCGGAGGTTTCCACGAAGAAGATTTACCCGGCCGGAGCGAAATATCACGAGTACACGAAGGTGCGTCCCGGCCGCGACTGGATTCCCAGGCTGATGCCCCTCATCTATCTGACCCTGGGCATCAGGAGATGAGGATGAAGGAAGAAACAGGAGGGATGAGGAAATCGTCGGCATGAACATGCAGAACTTCATCCCACACTTATAATGTGCGGCATTGCCGGTCTCTTCGATCCGGGCGCGGCGGTCGACCATGGCGTTGTGCGGGAAATGCAGCGGCGCATGATTCACCGCGGTCCGGACGGAGAAGGATTCTTCGCGCGCGAGGGATTGGCGATGGCCATGCGGCGCCTCGCCATCATCGACAGGGCGGGCGGCGATCAGCCCCTTCAGAACGAGGATCGATCCGTATCCGTCGTCTATAACGGGGAAATCTACAACCACCACGAACTGCGGCGGGAGCTGGAAGCGAAGGGTCATGTCTTCCGCACGAAGACGGACACGGAAGTGATCGTTCATCTGTACGAGGAGGAGGGCCCCGGTTGCGTCCGGCGTTTCGACGGCATGTTCGCGTTTTCGCTCTGGGACGAGCGGGAGCGCCGGCTCCTCATCGCGAGAGATCGCTTCGGCGTGAAGCCGCTCTACATCGCGCGGAAAGAGGGGAGACTCGCGTGGTCCTCCGAGATCAATTCCCTGCTGGCCGATTCCTCGATCCCGACCGAGCTCGACTGGGAGGCGATGGCCGTCTATCTCGCGCTCTATTACATACCGTCGCCCCGCACGATCTATTCATCCGTACGCGCCCTGCGTCCCGCTCATTACATCAGTGTCACGCGCGACGGAATCGAGGAAACGCGCTACTGGACGCCGCGATTCGGCGGAGGCCCCGGCGACGACGCGACCGCATGCGGAGAGATACGCCGGCATCTCGAGGAGGCGGTCGTCATGACGATGGAATCCGAGGTGCCGCTCGGGGTGTTTCTTTCCGGCGGGCTCGACTCCACAGCCATCGCCGGTTTCGCGAAGCGCGCCCTCGAAAAGACGGGCGGGCCGCTTCGCACGTATTCGCTGGGATTCGACAAGGACCGTTCGTACGATGAACGCCCCCTGGCGCGGATGGTCGCTCACATGTATGGCACGGAGCATCGCGAATTCTCCCTGGCGCCGCAGGAAGTGCCCGAGATCCTGGGCAAGCTTGTGGATGTGTACGGCCAGCCGTTCGGAGACTGGTCGGCGGTCGTCAATTACAAGCTCGCGCAGGAGGCCAAGGCCACGTCGACCGTGATTCTCCGGGGCGACGGCGGCGATGAACTCTTCGGGGGGTATCCGACGCTGATCGCGAGCGGCTACGCGGAGCAGTATCTGAAGATCCCGTCGTTTCTGCGCGGCGGTATTCGGAGCATGGTGGAAAATCTGCCCGCTTCCGAAGGATACATGGCGCTCGATTTCAAGATGAAGAGATTCGTGGCCGGAGTTCGAAGTCCGGTGGAGGCGGCTCACCTGGCGTGGAAGGAAATCTTCTCCGACGAACGCCGTCGCGCCGCATGCCCCGCTCTGGCGCCGTTCTCGGGAAATATTCTGCAGGAACTGGCCGCGCCGCTTGTGGAGGAAACGGCCGCGGGATCGGCCGATCTCCTGCATCGTCTCATGTTCATCGATCTGCGCGTGTTTCTCGAGGGGTGCGGCCTCATCACATCCGATCATATCGCCATGGCGCACACGGTGGAGACGCGCGTGCCGTTCCTGACCAATAAGCTCGCTGATTTCGCCTTCTCTCTGCCTTCCTCCATGAAGATCCGCAAGATGAAGACGAAATACATCTTTCGCGCCGCCATGGAGTCGATCCTGCCGTCGGCCGTGCTGCAGGCTCCGAAGCGCGGCTTCGTTCTCCCCGGCGCCGCGTGGCTGCGCGGTCCCATGAAGAGGATGGCGCTGGAGACGATCGCGGAGACGCCCGATTTCCTGAACCGGCGTTTCACGCGGACCGTCCTGGAAAGCCATCTCTCCGGTCGGAGGGACGCGACGCGGGAATTGTCGGCGCTCATCAACCTCATCCTCTGGTCCCGGTCCCGGAAGTGACCGATCCGCTCCTCAGGATTCTCGGCGAAACGTTCGGCCTCCCGGATTTCCGTCCCGGGCAGCGGGAGGTGATCGAGGCCCTGGCGCGCGGAGAAAATGTCCTCACCGTCATGCCGACGGGCAGCGGCAAGTCGCTCTGCTACCAGCTTCCGGCCGTGGCCGCGGACGGCTTGACCGTCGTCGTCTCGCCGCTCATCGCGCTCATGATCGACCAGATCGGCTCTCTCAGATCCAGGCGCATTCCCGCGGGAGGCATCTATTCAGGAATGTCCTCGGGCGACCGGAGCGAGACGTATCGGAATCTGGAAAAGGGGGGGCTGAAGATCCTGTATGTTTCGCCGGAAAGATTCACCTACGAGAATTTTCTCGGCCGCCTGCAGGGCCGGAAGATCTCGCACTTCATCATCGACGAGGCGCATTGCGTCTCCGAGTGGGGGCATGATTTCAGGGTGGAGTATCGCGCCCTGAAGAACGTCGTGAAAGCGCTCGGCTCGCCTCCCGTCGGCGCCTTCACCGCGACGGCGACGCAGGAAGTGCGGCGAGACATCGAGATCCAGCTGGGGATCGAGGGCGCCGCGTATTTCTTCACCGGATTCGATCGTGAAAACCTGAATCTCGAAGTCCGGCCCGCGCCCACGAAACGGACCAAGCTGACGACCATCATGGAACTGCTGAACGAGGAATCCGGTTCGGCGATCGTTTATTGTTCCACCAGGAAGGACACCGAGGAGATCACCGAAGCTCTCTGCGACCATGGTTTTTCCGCGGTTCGATATCACGCCGGACTTCCGGACGCGGAGCGCGACACGGCGCAGAAGGCATTTCTGTCCGGAAAGACGCGCATCATCGTCGCGACATGCGCCTTCGGCATGGGAATCGACAAGTCGGACATCCGGCTCGTCATCCACTTTGCGATACCCGGTTCCGTGGAGACATACTACCAGGAGATCGGGCGGGCGGGCCGCGACGGCGCCGCGGCGAGGTGCGTGCTGCTTTGGAGTTATCCCGATGTTCAGATCCGGCGATACTTCATCGATAAATCCGAAACAGGAGAGAAGAGCCCGGCTGTAAGAGCGGCGGAGGAGCGGCGGCTGGAGAAGATGATCCGCTACGCGCGCAGCTACCAGTGCCGCCGAGGATTCATCATCGACTATTTCGTCGGCCGCCATGTCATCTTCAAATGCGGCGTCTGCGATAATTGCGGCGGCGTCAACCGGATGCAGGAGGTCCCGCGGAGCGAGCCGGTTCTCGAACAGGCGGCGCCGGAACCGCAGGGCACCCCGGAATCGCTGGAGTGGGCGAGGATGGTGTTATCCTGCATCGAGCGGATCCGGCGCGCGGAGGTATCGCCGAATCTCCGCAACGTCGCGTCGGTGCTCCGAGGCCAGCGTTCCGACGATGTGAAGGCATACGGACTCGATGCCCTGTCCACGTGGAATCTCTTCGTCGGCTGGAAACAGCGTGAAATCCGCGGGCTTTTCCGCGTGCTCCGCGAGGCCCGGCTGATCGCGCTGCACGAGGGGCGGATCGAGATCACGGAATTCGGACGGCGCGTGATGTTCGGGAAGGAAGAGGCCGTCATACCCTTCGAGCGGGAAGTGGTGACCGGCGCGGTCATCATGGAGCAGGCCGAGCCGGCGAGCGGGCAGGAATTCGACGCGGAAGTGTTCGAGCGGCTTCGCGCCTGGAGGTCGTCCCGGGCGAAAACGGACGGGATGCCGCCGTATGTCATCGCCCACGACCGGACGTTGAAGAGCCTGGCGCTGGCGAAACCGGACAGCATGGAGGCGCTTCTGGAGGTCGCGGGAATCGGCCCGACGAAGGCGGCGAAATTCGGCACGGAAATCATGGGTGTCATCCATCAGAAGGACGCCGCGAACTGAGCCTGAGCCGCCGTTGCGGGAGCGACGAACGGAAAACGGCGTCGTGTCTGACTCGCCGGCATGAACGGCAATGCCTGAAGCGCGCTATTAACCTGCAAATTGCGGCGAGTTCCCTTACTGGGCTTATGTCGAAAACGGGTTCTGGAGATATCGCCCGGTGAAGGTTAAACTCGCAACATGGATTATCGTACATCAGCCCGATTCGATTACGATTTCGAACGACGACCATCCCTGTACCGCAGAATGCGGCGATCGGTCCGGAGACTTTTCAGGGGAAACATGCAGACATTTTATCTCACTCTGGCGGCCCTCGTGGTTGGAATTGGAATCTTCCATGTCGCCATGATGTACCTGGGTCTCATCGATATGGGGATCAATGCGGCGATCGACACGGAATACCGGCAGGTGGGAATCGAGCCGACCGGCGATCGACGCGAGTCGGAGGAATTCGCGCGGCGCGCGCAGGCTTACAAGGATCTCAAGAACGGAACCATCAGCGAAGTGGAGATGAAAACGAAGTATCGTGAGTACAAGGAAAAGCGCGATGCTGCGCGTGGAGAGGAACCGTGACGGATACACCCCTGGCGGCGTACTGGATTCCCGCCCTCTCCTTCGGCGTATTTTTCGTCGCGATCCTTTTAATCATCATCATCTGCTGGCTTTCCGCGCGCTATGGATCTCTTTACCGCCGGGCGTCTCACGCGAAGGAGCTCTGCCGCCAGGGGCGCACGAACGAGGCTTTGGAACTGATGGAGGCGCTGGTGAGGAGCATGCCGGATGATCCGGAGCTGCTGGCGGATTTTGGAGCGACGCTCTTCAAGGCCGGACACGTCGACGAAGCGGAAAGGCGGTTCAGGCGAGCTCATGCGCTCGATGCGCGACTTCCTGAAGCTTCTTACGGCCTCGGTCATTGCCTCCTGGGATCTTCTCCCGCCGCGGCCGAGAAATATTTCGACGATGCGATGCGCCTCGATCCCACGTTCGCCCCGGCGGTTGAAGGGCGAGGATTGGCGCGGCTGGCGGCGGGAAGGCTGGCGGAAGCCGCCGAGGATTTCGCCTCGGCATGCCGCTTGAATCCCTCCGGAACAACGGCGCACATCAACGCGGGTGTCGCGGCCATGGCTCTGGGAGATGGGAAATCCGCGGAGATTAATTTCCGCGAGGCTGTCCGGCTGGATCCGGACAACGCGGTTGCGCTCTCGAATCTCGGCGCGTTTCTCGGCTCGGAGAAGAAGCACGAAGAATCGGTTCTGTACCTGGAACGGGCCGTGGCCGCGGAGCCTCTGTCGGTCCGGGAACGCATCGAGCTGGCTTACCTGTACCGACGCCTGGGCAGGAACGAGGCGGCCATCCGGCATCTCATGGATGTGGCGCCGCGTGTGCCGGACAATCCCGATGTCAGCTTCCGGCTGGGGATCATGATGGCGGAGTCAGGCCGCAAAGAAGAGGCGCAGGCCTTCATGATACGGGCGGTCGCGCTGGATCCGCGACTGGCCGGCGATGATGCGGGGAGCCCAGGCCGTATGATGGGGACGACGCCCGTGTTCGAGGAGCTTGGCGAGGAAGATATCCGCAGGCTGTCGGCGTCCGGCCGAAGGCGCCGCCTGGCTGCCGGGGAGCAGTTGATCGCTGAAGGAGAATTATCCGATTCGATCTTTCTGGTTGAGGAGGGAACTTTCACCGTTCGGAGGGCGATTGCGGGCGATGTCAGCCGGGAGAGAAGCCGGCTGGGCCCGGGGCATGTGATAGGGGAAGTTTCTTTCATCGACCGGGGATTGAGGTCCGCGTCCGTCATGGCGAGCGAAACCTCGCGCGTCCTTGAAATCCCGTTCTCCGCCATGGACAGGATGATTGTGGAGAATCCTCATGCGGGGCGGATCCTGCTTCGAAATATCGGCCGTATCCTTTCGGCCCGGATCCGTTTTCTGGACGAGGATTCCCGCGACCGGCTCCAGTGGGGCGTCCAATGATCTCGCCAAGGCACGACGACTACGAGGATGCCGCGATGAGGATGCGCGTCTTTCGGACGGTGTGGAATTGAACGCCGTATCGCTGACCGATGTCAGCCGCTCGTTCGGCTCGACGCTCGCGCTCGATCATGTTTCGTTGGATCTGCCCATCGGCACCGTGATCGGGCTTTTGGGAGTGAACGGTGCCGGTAAGTCGACGCTCATCCGCATCCTCCTCGGACTGGACAAGCCCGATGATGGCGACGTGAATGTTCTCGGCATGGATCCGATCGAGGATCCCATCGCGGTCCGCTCGCGCGTCGGATATCTGCCGGAACGCCGCGCGTTATACGACTGGATGACGGTCGAGGAATCGATCGGTTTTGTATCGTCGTTCTATCCGTCCTGGAACGCGGCCCGTGCTGATGATTTCCGCGCGCGTTTCGACCTGCCGCTCGACCGGAAAGTCGGCGCGCTCTCCCGAGGCCAGTACGCGCGCCTCGCGTTCCTCTTGACGCTGGGGCACGATCCCGAGCTCTTCGTCCTGGACGAGCCGTCGTACGGGCTCGATCCGCTCGTGCGGCGCCAGTTTCTCGCGACGATCGTGGATGTCATCGCGGAGGGCGGCAAGACCGTCGTCATGGCCTCGCACCTGATGAACGAAGTGGAGCGCGTCGCCGATCGCGTCGCCATCATGCACCGCGGCCGCATGCTCGTGGATGAAGATCTTCCGTCCCTTCTCGCGACCACAAAACTTGTGAAGCTACCGCCGGACTTTGACTTCGCTCCTTTCGCGGATCGCCTGATCAGGAGCGGGCGCGTGGATGGTCATGTGCATGCGTCGTTCCGGAACTTCGACGATGCGATCGCGATGCGTTTACCTTCTTCCGCGTCCGTGCAGCCGCTCTCGCTCGAGGATATCTTCTGCGAATTCGCGGAAGCGGCCGATGAGCTGCCGGTTCCGTCCGAGGATTCTCCCGCGTGATCCAACCCTGGGCCGATTCGCCCATGGAAGCGATTCTCCGCAAGGAATGGCGGGAGCATCAATGGAAATTATATCTCGCCGTCGCGGTATTGCCCGTGTATCACCTGAACTTCATCCTCCTGGGCGGCGAAGGCACGTCCGCGATCGCGTGGTTCTTCACGGCGTTCGTGGGGGCCCTCTTCGGTTCGGATATCATCTCCTTTTCCAAGTCCTCCGCTCACGTCGATCCCATGTCCGTCCTGCCCGTGCGCCGCATGACCGTCATGGCGGTCCGCATGGGGCTCGGGATCGCGCTGGTCGTGGGAACCGGAATCATCATCTTCGGCATGTTCGGGTTGCTCATGATGACAAGGGGCGCCCTGATCTTCGCGAAAGCCGATCAGCTCTACGGATTCGGCGTTCGAAGCTCCTTCGAGTTGATCAGCCTCTACGCGCAACTATCCTTCGTGCTCTTTGCGGGCTCTTTCCTCTCCCTCCTGATTTCCGCCGTCACCGGATCCAGTTTCCTGGGATTCATCGCGGGAGGTTTCATCGGGAGCGCCGTTGCGGTGGGAGGAAGAGGATCGGTGCTAGTCGGTTCGGCGCGGCTGGATACCGGGACCCTCCTGATCCTGGGAGGAATCCTCGTGGCATTTCCGTTGATGAAGTCGGTCGCGCGGTTCGTTCTCGATATGGCGAGAGTCGTCTCATCCCGGCTCATCATGGCTTTGCCTGCGCCCAGCCTGACGCACAAGGAACTTGCAGAAATGAGCGGCGTGTTCGTGATCGGACTCGCGTGCGCGCTCCTGTGCTGGGTCACACGGAACGCATTTCTCATCATGGCGGCGGCGCTGCCGATCCCTCTCTGGATTGGAGCATCGCGCGTGGCCGGAGAACGCGACCGGGGCACGCTCAATGCCCTGTACGCCTTACCGGCTTCTCCTTCCGACATCATCCGCGGCAAGTATTACGCGGGAACTCTCGCCGTCATCGCCGCTTCCTGTGTCATGGAATTGCCGCTTCTGACGGCGAATCCGAAACTGAGTATTCCGGTCGCGTGCATTCTCTTTCCCGCGGCAGTCTATGTTCTCTTCAATCTCTCGTTTCTCATTTCACTCGCGGCGCCCTCCACGACGCAGGCGTTGGGCGGTCTGGCGATCATCCTGTCGCTGCTCCTCTCGACTCTTTACCATCCCGTGCTCGCCCTGGTCGCGTTGATCGTGCTGATTTACGTCGCGGGAATGTCCACGCAGCTCTGGGAGGAAATGCAGATCTGGTGGCCCCGATTCGGACTGGCCGATCCCGCCGCCGCGCCCTGGAAACGACTTGTGATTCCCGCGTTGATCATCCTGGGAACACCGACGGTGCTGGCGTGGTGGACGTGGGGACGATTCCTGAGCAGCGATGCCGTCGTATTCCACGCTTCGCATCATCACGAGGATATCCGAGGGATCCGAACGTATATGTCCGGAGACGATCTCGCGGTCGTGAAGAAATCGGGCGAGACTGAACTGAGACGCGTCGTCAACATCCGCGTCGTGCAAAACGTGTTAGCGGCGGATCCACCGAGGCACTCGGACGATCGGAATGAAGTGGAGCGGCATCTCGAAATCGCCGGGCAGGTGAGAGGAGAAATGGCTCTTCCGCGCGATATGCGGAATGAAAGCGCATGGTCCGGCGAATATTCAGCTCTGATGAAGGTGCGTCGGGCGGACGGAGACCATGCCGAGGCGGGGGAGCTCATGTATGAGATCGATTGGGGAACCTCGGGCCGGTTCGGGCCGCCTCCGCCGGCGATGAAAGTTTCGTATCGAGCCCATTCCCACGGAGAATGGCTTTTGATCGGTATGATGTCCTGGCCCGAGGAAATGCGCCTGAGCAAGGCGATGCAATATCGCGATATCACGGTGGATCCTTTCCATGGAAAACTATTTCTCCTGGGCGATGAGGGCATGACGGAGGTCGACTTGTCCGGCATGGCCGACAAATTGCGCTCAATGAACCTGGAGATGTCGCCGCAACAGGAGGAAGTGAGCGGAGAGCATGCAACTCCGTGGTGGGAACGGAACCGTGTCGAGAATCCGCGCCGTTCCTCCTCGCTCCGCATCAATCCCGATAACGGCGAGCTGGAATCGGTGGATTCGTCCGATACGGGCGGTTAGCACTTGACGCCACCGTGATCCGGTCGGCATCATGGGCGCGAAAACGCGCATGAGCTATCACATTTCGTCGGATTTCGAATATCACGTTCATCGGCGTCCGCCTTTTCTCTTCCGCATCCGGCGTTCCTTCTGGCATTTCTACCGCGATTCGCGCACCACGGCCGTCATGGTCCTCCTGGCCGTCCTCGTCGGGCTGATCCTCTTCATGGGCCTGAACGGTTATGTCAATTACCTCGATCTCGGTCATCGCGCGGCGATCGACGCGGAGCACAGGCGGGCGGTGGAGCTCAAGCAGCGGCGCGATGAGGAACGCGGGGTCTTCCGGTGACGGGATTTTCCGGAGCGGAGTTCTGGTTGCCGGCCCTGTCGTTCGGACTCATGTACGGCGGCGCCCTGACGCTGATTCTCGTCTGCGTTCGCGCGGTGATCTCCGGCAATCTCTACAAGGATGCGGAAAAAGCCCAGGAGCTCCGGAAGAGGGGTCGGCCGGAGGAAGCGGTCGAGGTGATGGAGGCCGCGGTGCGGCGGTCGCCGGACGACGCGATCCTTCTGTCGGATTTCGGAGCGGCGTTGTTCGAAGCCGGGCACGAGCACGAAGCGGAGAGGCAGTTTCGAAAGGCATACGCGATCGATTCCCGTCTCGCGGAAGCCGCGTACGGCATCGGTCATTGCCTGCTGGCATCGAACGTCGCCGAGGCGGAAAACTACTTCACGGAGGCGATGAAACTGGATCCGAAGATGGCTCCGGCGGTGCAGGGAAGAGGCGTTGCCCGATTCACCGCCGGGCGCCTCGCGGAAGCGGCGGAGGATTTCGAGGCCGCGTGTACGCTCCGGCGGGACTGGGCAAAGGCGCAGATGAATGCCGGCGTCGTCGCGACGGCGCTGGGCGATCTGCAAACCGCCGAGCATAAATTTCGCGAAGCCGTCCGCCTCGCTCCGGTCGATCCGCTCGCCCTGTCGAACCTGGGTTCCCTCCTCGGCGCGACCGGGCAGCACGAGGAAGCGGCGCGGATCCTGGAGCGAGCTGTCGCGGTCAATCCCGGGGCCATCAAGGAACGCGTGGAACTGGCGCACCTGTTGCGCCGGGAAGGAAAACGCATCGACGCGATCACGAACCTGGCCGATGCGTCGCGCCTGGCGCCCGATAACGCCGACGTCTTCTTCCGGCTCGCGATGCTCCAGGATGAAGTCGGCAGGAAGCAGGATGCGGAAAAGACATTGAAGCGCGCGGAGGCAATCGACCCGCGCCTGGCAGGAGGATTATCCATGAACCAACGTGAAATGATCGCGGCACTCCCCATATTCGCGGGCATGAACGAGGAAGATGTCCGTCGCGTCATGGCCGCGGGCCGAGCGCGGAACGTCGCGGACGGCCAGTCGCTCGTCACCGAGGGCGATCCCGCCGACACGGTCTGCATCGTGGAGGATGGAACGTTCGCCGTGCGGAAGAAGACGATCGGCACGGGAGGCACCGTACTCTGCCGCCTGGGGAAGGGGAGCCTCGTGGGGGAGATGGCTTTCTTCGATCGGGGCAGAAGGTCGGCAACCGTGGTGGCGGACGGCGCGGCGAAGGCGATCGAGATTCCCTTCGCGGCGATCGATGCGTTCGTGGCGGAAAAAGCCAGCGCGGGCCAGATCCTTCTCCGGAACTTCGCGCGCATTTTGTCCGATCGCCTGAGGCACCTCGACGATGAATCCCGCGATCGCCTGCATTGGGGCGTCGTCGCCACGATGGGGTGATGCGCCGCAGATAGGTCTTGATGTCCCTGGTCGCAGGAACTATGCTTTCCACATGCGGCGCATTCTCGCACTGGTTCTTTCCATCCTCGTCTTCAGTTCCTCCGCATTTGCCGTCAACGGTTATCGCCTCGCCGATCTCGTCGAGACTCCATCACGCTGGTCCTATCATTCAGGCCGCGTCGCGCGCGGCATCGACGGCGATACGATCGAGATGGAGGACGGCACGAAGATCCGGATGGCGGGCATCGATTCGCCGGAAGTCGGACATGGCTCGACCGCGGCGGAGCCGGGCGGCAACGAGGCGCGTGCCTGGACCGCGGAACGGCTGGCGGGCAAGACGATCCGTTATTACGTCGATTCGGCGAACGAGAAGGACAAGTATGGCCGAACGGTTGCTCTCATCTTCTACTGGTCCGGTGGTTCCTACAGCATCGACATGATCCAGACGGGTCACGCGGAAGCGGCTTACCTCTACCTGGCGAAGGATCTGAAGGATGAAATCTTCGAGAACGCGGTCAGCGGCGGGGGTCAGGCCCAGATCTCGATCAACTCCGGCACGCTCGAAGAGCTCGACGGACTTCCGGGGATCGCGACGATCATGGCGCGGCGTATTGTGGCCGGCCGGCCCTACGGTTTCATCGCGGATCTCGACCGTGTTCCCGGGATCGGCCCCAAGAAACTCGCCGCGATTTCCCCGCTCGTCAAGCTGTAGGCTCCCATCAAGGTAAGTTCTCCCGCATCCCGTTCCCGACAAGCACGAATCGAACAATTGAGCAGACTCTCCGGTCCGACCGCGAGAATGTTGCGAGCCGCTTCTCTGTCTGGGAAGCCGGGATTCGCTGCGAGGTGGCGCCGGATGCGACCGGACTCGGGTGGGGATCGTGAGACGGCGCTTCTTGGAATGTATCTGGCCTTCACCGCCTATATGTCCGGAAAAATCGCCTTATCCGTGGAGCTGTCCAGCGATGTTTTATATGGCTACACGTCGCGAGCCGCGTACGGGCCGCTGGCGCGCGAGGCTCGCGCGCTCATCCGGCTTACGGAGCGGGTGGCTGAGCCACAGCGGGGGGGAGAGCCGCATCCGGAGGCACCGGCTGCTCGACCGCGACAATCTCGCCGTGGGACGGCTCCCCGTTCGCAAGGCCGCGCCAGGTAGCAAGATCGATTCCGCCGGCCCGCAGAGTCATCGTCAGTATCCCGGTGGTATCCAAGCCCGGTACGAGTTCGGGCGATGGAGGTGGTGTGCGGTTCCACGTGACATCCAGCGGAAGTGTATCGAGAGTTACGATCGCCGGTAGAAATCGTTCCGCTACCAGGAGTTCCTGCCACTTGTCGCCCACGGGAAGGATACCGTGCACCCTCAAATACGCCGATAAAGCATCCGCAAGGATCTCCAGCCGTGTTCGCTGCGATTCCGCGTAGTCGAGCACGCCTTCCGGATCGATGACCTCCGGCTGGAAAGCGCTGCGATGGGCCTGGGCCTCCCGATCCCGCTCCTCCTGTGCGGCTCTTGCGCGCGCCGCGGCTTCTTCTTCCCGCTGCTTCTGAAATCCCCTTACCACGCCGCCAACGATCAGCACTGCAAGAGTCCAGGCCATTACATCCCGTAAGGCACGGATCCATTTTCGCGTCGTAGGTCTCATTGTCATGAAGAATCCATCTTATCACGGAGAACAAGATACTCCGGCAGACTTTAGGCGTTGGGCGCCTCTGAAGTATGCGGCTCCATACAAGATCGACATTCGGGCGCAACCGGGAATGACGGAAAATAAATCTCACTTTCCGCGCCCGCGAGCTCGGATTCTCTATTCTTGCCCCTGTCGACCGCTCCTGCTACTTTGACTCCCGTGGCGGTAAAATGGAAATTCCAATCAACTGGAACGGTATCGACCATTCTCGTTCTTGATGACTCACCGCTTCGGATTATCTCGCCTGCATTCATAGACAATGACTAGGGATACCGAATCGTCCAAACTTCACTGGGCAACAACATCGCTCGCTCTCGCGATAGGCATGACGCTCGGGCTGTATATTATTTTCGGGCTCGGAGTTGTCGTCGTATCCATCGCGGGTGGAAATGCGATTTCAGGCCTGTTCATTGCCGCAATCATCGGGGTCGTTCTTGCGCCGTTCCTGTCATTAGCCTGTTCCATTCGATTCGGCCTTCTGAAGAAGAAGCGATGGGCCTGGATCGTCGGTGTCGTATTCTTCGCCGTGCAGATTCCGACCTCCTGGTTTCCGTTCGGCGTCGCGGGCCTGTGGGGCTTGCTGCATCCCGGAACACGCGCTCACTTTCGGGCCGCGGGCACGGAGATAAATAAAGCCGGCACGGAAGAATACGCGGCCATTGTGTCCGCGATACTTTCCCTGATCGTCATCATCGCACTGGTGGTCTGGGTCAGATCCCGCATGGAAGCCCGCAAGGTGCTCGCTCAGGAATTGCACCGAGCCCGTCCTGAAATACGGATCAGCGGTTGCCGGTGATCCGGTCGAACGTCTTCATCACCGATTCCACATGCGCGGCGGATCGATGGAATCCTCCGTGGCCGGCCCGGTCGTCGCTGATGAATGTCACGATGTAGCCTCCTTGCAGCCGGATCCAATCCGCGGTTCGGCGCATTCCATTGCAACCGGAGCGATCCGGTTGCGGATCCTTGCCTCCGCAGAAAAGAGCCCATTTCGTTTCCGCCAGGATCGAATCCGATCGCGCGTCGTCGGTCATGAGTCCGCGATGAATCGGAAAATCGTCCTGGTATCCGCCGGCATTCGCGAGCGTCAGGGCGAAGAGCGAGTTTCCGCTGGCGCGGTCGAGATACGTCATGGCGTAGCTGTTGGCCGAACCGCGGCTGAAGCCGTGAAAAAGGATGCTGCGTTTCCGGAATCCGAGGGAATTCAAGAGGCTTGCGAAGAGCGGATACATATCGGCCGGATCGTAATAGTCTTGGTGGCGCTCCCCCGTTCCGAACCACCATTGCAACGCGATAATCGCGCACCCGTGCCGTTCGGCCGCGTCGCGCCAGACGGCGAACTCGTCGAAGGCCCAGGAACCGTGCCCTGATATCGTCGCGATCGCGTGGGAGACTGTTTCCGTTCCGGGAGGCATCCACACGACAAAAAAGCTGCGGCTGTCCGATGTCGGCACGATTCGAGCCCCCTCGCGCACGGCAAGCGAATAGCGCTCGGCGCATGCCGTGCGAGCCTGTTCCAGGAGTTTATCCGTCGTGACATCGGGGTATTCCCGCAGCAGGGCCGGCTGCTCGGGCGCAATCCCGCTCATCACGCGCTCGCGGCCGCGGTTCGTTCCCGGCACATTCTGATTAACAAGCTCGCGATTCCGATCCTGCTGATCGGCGAGCACGGCGATCGAAAGAATCAGCGAAGCGAGGAGAACCAGACCAATTCGGAAAACGTCGATCATTTCCATGGGATGATGATTCGTCGGAGGTGAATTCGCAAGGGTATATTCCGAGCTTCATGTTCCATGGCAGTTCGCGCATCGATTCAATCCGAAGCTGACGCGCCCGTTATGACAGGCGCCGCAACTTTTTCCTTCGCGCATGGATTTCATCGTCATCGCTTCACGCCATGGTTTATCGGACAGACCTTCATGGCAGACGAGGCAGGAATCCGACGCGTCGATATGCCGCTGGTGCGGAAAGCGCACGGCTCCGGGACTTTGCTGCATTTGAGGAAATACGATCGTCGAGTCGACCGCGATTCGATGGCAGAGGCCGCATGCCTTCGTCATGGAAAAAGCCGCTGAACCGTTATGGCATGTCCCGCATCGCGAGGTTGCATGACCGGTCGATGTATCCCGTCGATCGCCCAGCATCGAATAGAGGGCCGGGTGGCACGTTCCACATGCGGAGGAATGGGTCGAGTGCGGAAAGATCACCGACCAGGAATCGGAGATGACGACATTCCGGCCGACTCGCGCGCCCGTATCGACGGCCGCATCCTCATCAGCGGGTATCCGCTCCGCGCGCACTTCGCCCGGATCGGTCGCGATCAGGATGGCCGCGATCCCGGCCGCGGCAATAGCCGCCAGCGATGCGCGGTCCCAGAGCGGGTGCTGCGGTCCCTCCTCCTTCTGCAGGAGTCCCAGCCAGAGGGCGCTGAACCGGAAGACGGTCACTCCGGCCGCGATGAGCGCCACGGTAACGGCGATCTCCTCCCAGCTGGGAACATAAGAATGTCCCTGGAAGGATTCCAGGCCCGTGATGGATACATTAAGCCGGTTCAGCATCACGCCGCCGACGGTCAGGATTCCCGCCGCAAGAACCCTGTCAACGCGGAAGCCGCGGAACGCCAGCAGGAGAAATGGCAGCGCGGTGCCGATGAAAATCTCCAGGATCAAAAGGTTCCGCTCGTATTCCGATCCCGACCAGGAGACGCCGCGATAGAGGAGATCGCCGCACTGCAGCGCCGCGCGGACGATGAGCACCACCAAGAGCCCTTTCGCCAGCATCATCAGTTCCTTCGTTTCCAGCCGGCTCTGGAATCCGAAATGCGAGAGTGAATTCTCCACGATAACCATCGCGAATCCGCAGCAGACGGCGCTTGCGAAGAAGAGGACGGGCAGCATGGGCGTCGACCAGTACGGATGGAGCTTGCCGGGGACGATGAGAAAGAGCCCGCCGAGCGAGGACTGATGAAGTGTCGAGAGCAGGAGCCCGAGCCCTGCGAAGAAGGGCATGGCGCGGTGCAATTTCTCGCCGAGCGCGCGGAGCCCGAGCGCGCCGAGAATTTCAGGAGCGAGTTCGACAGCGAGTACGGTCGTGTACAGCATGACGCACCAGGCCACCTCGAACATGACGGAACGGGGATTCGGATAGAAGACCGGATGCCAGATATTCCACGGGCGGCCGAGGTCGATGAGAAGCGCGATCACGGCGAGGCTGTAGCCGAGAAACGCCGTCAGTACCGCGCCGCGCGCGATTTCGGCATATCTCTTCTGCCGGAGGATGTAGACGGCGAAAGCGATGGCGAAGGAGCCTGCCGATGTGGCGACTCCCACCAGCATGTCGAATCCGATCCAGAGACCCCAGGGAAAGGCGTCGGAGAGATTGGTCGATGCGCCCAGGCCGAGCGCGAAGCGCCGCACGATCGCAACGCCGCCCACGGTCATGATGACTGAAAGCAGCGCGCGGTGAAACCGGGACGATTGCATCACGCTTTCTCTCCCGTAACGGCGCTTCTTGCCGCGACGGCATCGCGTCGTCGGACGATCCAGTGCAGTCCCGCCAGCATGACCGTGAGCGTGGAAATGAGCCCGGGAAGATGCGAAAGATAAGCGTCGGTGCGGGTGGGAAGGGGAGAAGAGGGAAGATCCAACCGGAGCCCCAGGTTGGCGAACGGAATGTCGGAAATCGTGAGGAGAGATGTTCCGCCCGCCTCGGTCATGCCGTAGATTCCGTCGACGTATCCGCCGCCGCCCATCCGCGCTCTTGCTTCCTGAACCATCGTGTTCCGCTCGCCGAATTTCAAGGCTCCCGTCGGACACGCGAAGGCGCATGCCGGAGGAAGACCTTCCGCCCGCCGCGTGGAACAGAGCTCGCATTTCCTCACGAGCGGCACGCGGCTCTCCCACTGATACCGCGGAATGCTGAACGGACAAGCCAGGAGACAGTATCGGCAACCCATGCAGAGATCGGACCGGTACGTCACAGCTCCGTCATCCTGCTTGCGGAAGGCCCCGACGGGACAGACCGACACGCACGCGGGATCGTTGCAGTGCATGCAGGACAGCCGGACAAATCGACCTCCTTGCCGCCGGATCGCGAGCAGGGCGCGATCCGTCAGGACCGCTGTGGACGCGGACGAATCGCCGTTATTCGCCTCACGGCAGGCCGTGACGCAACCCGCGCATCCGATGCAGAGTTTCGCGTCGAAAAGAAACGCGACCTGATCGCCTCCTGGATCCGCCATCGCGATCAGCGCTTCCCGGGATCGAGGAAGAGACGGGAATACTCCGCCGCTTCCGCATCCGTCAACGCGTCGAGAAAGCCCGACTGGAGGTTTCCGCCGTCAGCCATGGCTCCGACGTGATCGCGCGTGCCCGCCAGGAAGATTCCGAGCCGTTCCCGCTCCGCATCCCACCACTTGCGCATCATGCCCCCGATCTGCATCCGCCGCAGAGCACCCGAGAGATCGTCGGCTTCGAAGATGACGGCGTCGCCGTTTGTCGAGACCACGGACCCGTCGCACGGTGCTCCGATGCGCAGCGTGTGTCGCTGCGTCCGAAGCGTGTACAGGGGCTTCCCCGCTCGAAGCCGCGTGCCGCTCTCCACGGGCGCGAACGAGGCGTCGGGGCCGGCGGCTGTGGCGAGAAACGAGTCGGGTCTCAAGACGATCAAACCGTTAAGGGCCAGCAGACCCGTGAGATGGTTCGACGTGACGAATGTCCCCTGTGTCGGCGCCGGAAAGCGATCCGCGCGGATCGGAATGCCCGCATGCTGCTCCACTTTCCTCCGGTGTATCGCAATGTCGAGGACGATGAATCCCAGGAATGTCAGTATTACGAGTATGGCGACCATGTTCTTCCTCCTGACACTGAGGAAGGCAATCGTCGTGCCGATCTTTCCAGGCGTGCGGATCAGGGGGGGACGCGTTCAGGAGAAGTTCCTGATGCAATCCGCCCCAGCTGTGTGTTCGCCCGCCGCGGAATGAAACAGCTCGTCCGGTCTCGCTCGACAGTCCGCTCATCCCTTGAGTATTCGTCATAAATGCGGCGGTTTCCGTGATCTGTCTCGCAGCGTGACTTCAGACCATCATGGCAGGCGCGCGCGAATTCTGCTAATCTCGCGCGGACATGATGACCGATGAGCGCTGAACAAAAAAATGATCGGCGATTCGGAGTCCACTTCGTCCTCGTGGCTCTCTCGTTCGTCGCATGGTTCTTCGCTTCGTTCGTCTCGCTCTTCGCATTCGATGCTCCGGGTTCGGAGAAGATCGTCGGAATCTGGCTCTTTGTCGTTCCCCTCTGGTGTTATCCGCTCCTCGCGGCGCCGTGCGTCCTCGTCGGTTTTCTAAGGCACCGGAAAACGGACCATCGCGGGGCTGTCATCGCCCTGAGAATTCCGCTGGCGTAT
The DNA here is from genome assembly GCA_964499705.1 of uncultured bacterium. GTDB lineage: Bacteria > UBA8481 > UBA8481 > UBA8481 > UBA8481 > JBBTKW01. The sequence continues at coordinate 158,235 of CAZCME010000002.1, forward strand.
GCCTTGCTCTATGCCACGGTTCTCTTCAGCTTCGAGGTCGCTGACATCATGGCGGGTGTGCGCGCGGAGCGAACCAGTCCTAATGTGAGCTATGCCGAAAAGGGACTAACCGAGTTTCCCATGGACATATTCCAGCGCCCGACATCGGTCGACAGCCTGGATCTCTCCGGCAACAGATTCACCACGCTCTCGCCCGAAATTGGAAAACTGACGACGCTCCGGTACCTGAACCTGTCCGGTAATCAGCTCACGTCCCTGCCTCCGGAAATCGGCAAGCTCGTCGCCCTCGAGAAAGTGGAGCTCGGCGACAACAAGCTAACATCATTGCCGGCGGAGTTTGAAGAGCTGCAGAATATTCGCGAACTGGATCTCAGCAGGAATCCGCTGACGGCGATTCCGGATGCGGTTACGCGCCTGAAAAATCTCAGGACACTTCGTCTCATCCAGATGCCGCTCGTGGAACTGCCGGCGGGCATCGGAGACCTCGGCGCACTCGAAGACCTGAACCTCTACGGATGCCGCCTGGTTTCACTGCCGCCGGAAATGGGAGCCTTGACCTCGCTCAAATACCTGAGCCTCGAGAAGAACAGCCTCAAGACTTTACCCGCGGAACTGGCCGGGCTGCCGCTTATAGAGAGAATCTCCGTCGACGAAAATCCCATCGAGGAGCTGCCCGCCGAGATCGCGGCGATGCCGGCTCTGCAGGGGAGAGCGAACTAAGCAGTCCTGCTTGCTTCCGATATTATCGGCGTGCGAGAGACCGGAACAAGGTTCGCGTTCCTTCGGCGCCGATCCTACATTACTTCCCGTGCCTTCGTGGCTTCTTCGACGGCATCGCCTCCTTCGCCGGCGCGCGCCGCTCGCGGAGCGCCGTACATCATTTCCATGAAGACGCGCTCCCCGTCGGATCGGAAGCGGATCGCGCCGTTCGCATCCGTCCTGACAACCTCGATGCCGGCGTCCTGGAGCGACATTTCCGTCTGATTGGTGCCTCCTTCAATGTCGCGCATGAAGAGCTGGCGGTGGTCCAGGAGCGAATCGCGATAGGTCTCGCGCGAGCGCCCGCGTCCCGGAGGAGGCCGGAGATCGCGCGCATAACCGTAGGAGATGACGGCGGTGTCGGGTTTCACGGTTTCATACAGGTAAGGGATGTTGGCCTTGGAGGAACCATGCGCGGGCACGGTGATGACGTCGGCGCGGAGTAGTTCCGGCTGGACGCGGAGAAGTTCCCTGACTCCGTCAGCCGTGATGTCGCTTGTCAGGAGAAACGCGGTGGAACCGTATTCGATCCGGAGGACGATGGAATTGTTGTTGGACGGTTTCAGGGGAAAATCGGGATTGGGATGGAGCGCGACGATCCGGAACCGCCCGTGCGGACCGTCTTCCGTCCAGAGCACCATGCCGCCGGTGACCTCGAAACATTCCGGAGGGCCCGTTGACGAGAAGACCGACGTCGGAGATATGAGCGCGATTTCGAAGAGGCGTCTCAATCCTGTCGCGCCGCGCATCGCGATCGAAGCTTCGGACAGGAGAAAGACGGCGTCCTCGAAGTCGGAATTCCTCCTGCCCTGCGCGACGTCGTTCTGGAGCGCGGCGCCTGCCTGCTGCAGGAACTCCTCGGGCGAGTCGAGATTCCACTTCCAGAAGGGAAGCGCGGCGTAGAATCGCTTGACGGGGAAGATCTTCAGGATTGCCGAAATGCCTCCGATGTCCTCCGGTGACGGACTGGTCATGATGAGCGCGTCCAATTGGCCGATGCGATCCTTCAGGAGATACTGCGCGATCGTACGCTCGCCCGTGTTCCATCCGCTCCGGAAATCGTTCGGCCCCGCGTCGACCAGGATCTGGGCGCCGCCCGGCGTCTCGATGTGGATGGCGCTGCCGTATCGGACGGCGAGAACGTTCACGTGGAGATCTCCGGTTGGAGTCCGGGGCGCGAATCCCCAGACGGAAACCGCGAGGATCAGGCAGAACGCGGTCGCGAACGTTCCGATCGCGAAATGCTTCCGGCGCGCGCCGCCGACGCCCATGACGAGATCGTAGTAAAGGATTCTGCCGTGCCGCAGGAGCGGCTTGTTCCAGATGAAAAGAGCCAGCAGCGCGTAGTACGCGGCGAGCATCCTGGGCGTCATGGTCTGGATGAACGGATAGGGGAAAAAGATCGTCGTGATGTGCGTGGCCCAGAGGAAGAACCAGATGAGGAGATAATTCGCCGCGTTGAGGGTCAGGGCGACGTAGATGCCGACGACGGGAATCATGCCGATGAGAGACGCGAAGAGACCGAGCTGGATGATGATGTCGGAGAGGGGGATGGCGAGGAAATTGGCGAACGGTCCGGCGACGGAAGCGCGGCAGAAGTAGTACGCGGAGAGCGGTCCCATCATGCCGAGCTGGATTGCGACCTGCGCTCCGAGGAAGGCCTGGAGCCAGCCGGGGAGCCTGTTGGCGCCGGGGATTTTCTTGACGAGTTCCTCCGACGGCGGAGTGAGAAGTCCCAGGGACAGCATGGCCATGAAAGAAAGCGCGAAGGAAGGCTCGATCAGCCATTTCGGATTATTGAGAAGAATCGCGGCGGCGGCGACTCCGATGGCCATGAGAAGCGACGCCCGGAGGCTTGCGCCGAGATAGACATAGGTGATGAGAACGAGCGAGTTCATGATGACGGCGCGGGTTGTGGGAGGTTCGGCGCCTGTAATGAAGCAGAAGATGATGAGGCAGCCGATGATGATGACCGTGTAGATCTTCTTCGGGATCCGGAGGATGACAAAGAGCGCCCACAGGGCTCCCGCGATGATGGTGACGTGGAGCCCGGAGACGGAAAGGATGTGCGTTGTGCCGGACCAGCGGAATTCGTCGAGAATGAATTGCCTCAGGTCGATCGGAGCATCCGCCGAAGAGCCTTCCGGCGCGGCGGGAGGCGCTTCTTCGAAGATGCAGCGGATTCCGTCAAGGCCCCGGTCAGTGCCGAGCGTGACGCCGGCGAGAAACGCGGACTCGGGAAACGGGATCGTGATTTTCATGATCCCCAGCATCCGCTTCTTGATTTCCAGCGACAGCTCGACGATCGGGTTCCCCTCGGATTCCTCACGGATCGCGATGGGCGGCTTCAGCGGGTCCCAGAACGGAATGCTCGCGGTCGCGAAGACTTCATGGTCGTGATAGAAGAGCTCCGGATCGAAGAGCCCGGGATTGTCGGCGGGCTTGAATCCGGTGAACTGCGCGTCGACTTCGACGACGTAACCGTAACCGTCGGGGAAGGCGAGCTTCTCGAATATTTCCCGGAAAGGTTTGTCGCGATCCGTCCATGCCGACGGCCGGAGATAGACCATGACGTTGCCTCCGGATACCTCATACGTCTGCCCGGACTCCGGATCGGGCTCGATCATGAACGGTTCGATCGTCAGGACCACGACGCCGGGCCGGTCTTCGACGGGTCGGAATTCCGGTTCCGCCACGATGCGACCGAGCATCCGCGTGTGATCTTTCTTCCGGTCAAGATCCGGGAATTGCTCGATGAGAGTCTTGATATGCTGCGCGCGCGCGGAGGGATCGAACGGCGCGATGTACGTCTTCTGCGCGTAGCGCCCATAACCGAGCGCGATCGCGGAGGCGCCGATCAGCAGATACACGAGGCCCCCGTGAATGCCGGCGCGACCTCGCTCCTGAGCGACGGCCATTCCCCATCCGATGATGCCGCAGAGAGCCGCCGCGGCGTACGCCGGCCAGACCTGGTCGATCGTCGCGCTCGCCGCCATCGCGATGGCGATGCCGAAAATGAATGCGTAGGTGGAGAAGACGACTCGCTGGGCCATCAGAGCACTTCGCCGGGTTCCTTGGACGGAGGGTTGTGAGGATAGAAACCCGCGTCCTTGTTCGACTGGAAACAGAAGTCGGCGGTGTAGAGTTTTCCCGTGATGAGGTAGTGGCCTCCGAGGACGACAAGGCCCAGCAACAGAGCCGAGCCCAGGATGATGATCAGGATTTTAGCGGCGTCGTCTTTCACGCCGCAGAGTATACGGCGTCAGGTCCCCGATTTGTCCATTTGAAAGTGGGCCGGGCATTTCAAGTTCTGAGTGGAGAGTCATTCAGGTTCCTGTATACTCCTGTGCTCCATGCATGAATTTTCCGGCAAATTGATCCTGATTCTCGTTTTCCTCGCCTTTGTGGCCGGTGCCCTCGTGGTGACCTTCGACAGCAGCTATACGATCGAGGAGAATGTCGAATCCAACAAGGATTACTATCCTTCGGTGAAAGTGGACACCGGCAATGGCCATTAAGAATCTTCTGAACGATCTCGATTGGCGCGCGGCCGCGCGGCTGGCGGGCGCGCGGTTCAAGCATTGGCTGGCGAATCCCGTGCCCCTCAGTTTTTCCAAGATCGGCACGTATCAGAATTGTCCCTACAAATACCACGTGATCTATGATCAGCATCAGCCGGGAAAACCGAGCCCCGCTCTGGCTGTTGGAACCGTCATGCATAACACGCTGTATGCGTTCGAATCGATCACGGCGAAGGATCGAGGCTTCGCCGACCTGGAGCGGCTCTATCGCAGGCACTGGGACATGGAGATCGGCGAGCACAGGCGCCGATGGGGATCGAGTCTTTACCAGACGATCGCGGCGGAGAAAGGCTCCTCCGCGGACGAGCTCGAGAAGGAAGCGTTCGAAAAGGGGATTCTCGTCATCAAGAACTACTGGGCCAACGAGCGGAATAATCCCAACAAGGTGCGCTACGTGGAAAAGTGGGTCTTCGCCGAGCTCTTCAAATACCACATCACGGGCCGGATCGACCGGATCGACCAGAGGCCGGACGGATCGTACCAGATCATCGACTACAAGACGGGCGAGCGCATCTACGACCAGACGACGCTGAAAGATGCTTCGCGCGGTTATGGGCTCCAGGCGGGCCTCTACTATGAAATGAGCCGCGAAGCGTGGCGTGATCGCGTCTCAAGCTTCGTCTTTCGCTACCTGCAGAAGAAGCAGTCGATGCTTGATCATCTGTTGGAAAGCTGGATGGAGCAGATTCTGGCGGCGAGCCGTCAGGCTCTGGCGGGAAATGCTTCGGGCGCGGCGAGGCCGGAGCGCGCTCTGATGCGGGAGCGGATGATCGCAAAATTGGATGAGAATATCCGCGACAAGCTGCGCGAGAAACTGCTCGCGAAGTTCGCGGCGGAGCGGGAAGAGGAGCGGATCCGCGGCGAGCTGAAAAAGATTTCGCCTGATGAAGAAGAGCGCTTGCTCGAAGGGCTCGACGGAGCGAGCCTGTCCCAGGGGCGGGCGTTCGTGCGTGGGCTCAACAGATCGGCGGAGTCCCGCGTGAATGACGGCGTGCGAAATGCCATCGCGGATCCGATCCGCATGCGGGACTATTATGACGACGCGAACCGCGCTCTGGAGGCGATCCTGGCGCGCGTCGATCCTGTCAGATCCGCGGTGGCTGTGGACACGGTCCTCGACGGTTACGAGGCGGCCCTCACGGCATGCGGGACGGGCGCATGGCCCGATCTCGATATCACGACGCGACAGACCATCTCCGGGGAGATCGTCGATATCATCCACCATCAGGATGCCAAGGACAGGACCGAACGAAAGCTGCGGAACATGGAGGCGGCCGAGCTTCGGAGTGTTGTCGAGGCGATGATTCCGGAATATCCGGAACTGGATCTTTCGCACGGCAGGGGAATTGCCTCGGTGGTCGTCGAGGAGTTGAAAGCGTCGTATCCGCGGCACTTCGACGTCTATACGATCGACGACGTGGCGCGCCGGATGAGCGAAAATGCTCCGGAAGGATATCTCAGGCCCGATTACCGCGAGCGGATCGCGAGGGTGTTGGATGGGATCGAGAATAAGGCGACGATGCCGGGGGATGCCGCAGGGGCCGAGCGCCGCGGCGTCATGCTGAAACCTCTCCACGAAGCGTTCAAGCGCCTATTGAAGGGCGCCGTCCTGCTGGTGGCCGATTCGATCGGAAAGGGGCAAGCCGCGGATCTGACCGAGGTGGAGAAGCAGCGTTACATCCGGATTCTTACCACGCTGGGCGATCCCATCTTCACGCACCTCGCCGCTCAGAAGATCGCGGAAGCGCTCTCGAAGAGCGTCTTCGGCGAGATTCACTTCGCCGCGGGTGTCGTTCCCGTGACGAAACACATCACCGATCTCTTCGAGCGCCCCGACGTCGCCGCGATCCTGGCGTCTCAACATCCCGATTGGGATCCGGGGCGCGTCCAATCCGAGACGCAGTCGCTGATCGAGAAGCTCGATTGGCGCGACGTGGAGACGATTGTGGAAGACGCGTTCCGAATCTCGCGCGAGGAGTGGCGGAAATTCGTGGAACGCGTCATCGCGCCCGGCCTCCGTGATGCGGTGACGACGATCTCGTCGCCCGAAGCCGCGTCGACGGCGATCGAGGAGGCGGCGATTCTCTTCGAAAACCGGCTCCATCGCATCGTCGCGCACGACGTCGAGGTGCCGTACTCGCCGGAGATGCGCGAGAACATCCGTCGCGTCCTCGATGATGTTCAGGATGGAATTCGCAAAAAAGATTTCTCCATGGCCAAGGGTTCGCTCTGCGGCTGGTGCGAATACCAGTCCGGGTGCCCCGCGTGGTGCCAGCATCGCTCTCTCTGCGAGGGCGTCTGCAAGGATGTCTACAACTGCCGCAAGTGGTATGACGCGGAGACGGGTCGGCTCCGCGACGACAGGCCGAAGGAGATGAGCGCGGAGGAATTCGAGCGCAGGATCCGCGAGAAGTTCGTCACGACCGATCGGTCGCTCTTCCGGCTTTCATTCTCCAAGATGAACACTTACGACCTCTGCCCCATGAACTATAGGAAACTCTATCTCGATCACTGCCCGCCGCAGCCGAAGGCGTTCTTCTCGATCGGGCTTTCGTACCACAGTACGATGGAGGATCTCTTCGTCTACGACGGTCCTCACAAGCATCCGTCCCTGGAGAAGGTCAAGGAGATGTTCAAGGCGAAATGGATTTCCGCAGGGTACCGGAGCGCTGAGGAGGAGGACTTTTATTTCCGCAGGGGGCTCCGGATGTGCGAGGACTACCACGCGAAGTTCATCACCGGGAAGTACCGGCGCGCGTACGCCACGGAGGAGTATTTCGAATTCCGCGTCGGTAAGACGCTCTTGAACGGATTCATCGACCGCGTCGACCGTGACGAGGACGGGCAGTTCACGATCGTCGATTACAAGACGAATCCGAAGATGTACACGCAGGAGGAGCTCGAGGACGATCAGCAGATGACGATGTATTACCTCGCGGCGCGGGAGGGAAAACTGGGTTGCTCGGGTTACAAGCCCTTCGAGCCGAAGCAGTTCGTTTTCCAGTTCGTCAACTTCTGCAAGGAACTTGTGACGCACAGGAAGGCGCCGGACCTGGACGTCTTCGTGGATCGCGTTTCGCATTTCACCGACGAGATCGAGTGGAGGCAGAAGGCGTACAAGGCGAGCGGGTTCGATCCGCGCATCGGCATGCTTCTCTTTCCGCCGAAGGAGAACAAATACTGCCAGTCGTGCGATCACCACCATATCTGTCCCCTGAAATCGGATGTGACCGTGAGCCAGGAGATCGAGAAGAAGGGGATCCACTTCGAGGACATCTTCGTCGATGCGGAAGCGATGGCGCAGTTCGACGACCGGACGGCTGAAGCGGATTCGAAGCAGTGACGAAGCCGCTTCCGGATCCCACGGCGGTCTGGTTCGTCTTCTCCGCGGCGGGACAGCAGGGGCCCTACACGCCCGAGCAGATCACCCGATGGCGGCGTGACGGGTTGGTTTCTGGCGAGTGGTATGTCTGGCGCGAAGGGTGGACCGACTGGCGCTTGCTCGATGAGGTCGACGAACTTCGCGTGCAGGCGACCGCGGCTCCGCTGCCTCCTGTCGCGCCTTCGCGAAAGGTTTCGGAAGAAGAGCGCAGGGAATTGCCGGGCTCGATCGTCCCGCAGGTTGCGGCGATGGAACTCAAGAAGGAATCGGCGAAGCAGGAAATGGCGCCCGCGTCGGCGCGCGAAGCGTCCTCCGTCGTCGCTTCCGTCGTCCCCGCCATTTCAAAACGTGCCGGAGCCGTGCAGCACAAGGTCCGCCTAAGTTTCAAGGACACCGTCACGATGTACTTGAAGCTCATCTTCATAAAGCTCATGCAGTATCTCGAGATCTGCGCGATCCCGTATCTCGTCGGAATCGGATTGGCCGTCGGATACCGCTTCAAGCTTCCGGCGGAATATTGGGAAATCGCCGAGTGGCTCGGCGTCGGAGGAGTCCTCCTCGCGTTCTACGTCCCTGTCATCGTATTCCATGCGCTGTATCTTTTCTATCTCAGGGCGAAAAATCCCGGGTACTCCATCGTCTTCTTTCTGGAGGATCGTCTCTCCGAGCGCAACTTCACGCGGCTCCTCGCGTTGTGCGCCATCGTTGTCTCTGTGGCATTCGGCGTCATCAACTACAGTTTCGCGACCGACATCTCCGATCCGCGCCACATCTCGAAATTCGTCGCCAAACCCTGGGAGACGAATCCCGTGACGTTGACGGGCACGATCATCCGGGAACCTGAATTCCGCGACTACAGCGTCTGGCTCTATATCGAACCGACGAAGTTGAAGAAAGCGGGGGAGAAGACCACGAAGAATATCGACGGAGGTTTCGTTCTCGCCAAGATCAACAGGACGGTCGAGGGATTCGAGGAGTTCGAGTACGGAGAAGAAGTGAAGCTGATTTCGGATCTGCGGGAACCGGAGCCCGCGGTCAACCCGGGAACGTTCGATTACAAGACGCACCTCAACAACCGGAACATCTACGGGATCATGACCGTCAACGCCGCGGAGAACATTTCGGTCGTGAGCCGTCCCGATAAGAACGTCATCGTCGCGATCTCTCTCGCGGTGAAGGAGAAATTCCTGGGGATCATGAAGCAAACTCTGCCGTACCCTCATTCCTCATTCCAGGGCGGCATCATCTACGGCTTGAAGACGGGACTGCCTCCGGAGCAGCATTTCGAGTTCAAGTGGGCCGGAATGGCGTGGGTGCTCGTTGTCGCCGGAGCGCACCTCCTGATGGTTTACCTGACTCTGAAGATGATTCTCGAGAGCCTGCGCCCGAATCCGAAGGTCGGATTCGTCATCCTCTTCAGCATGCTCCTGGTATTCCTCATACTGACCGGCATTAATCCTCCGACGGTGCGCGCCTTCATCATGCTCTTCCTCTATGAATTCACCAAGACATTCCTGGGCCAGGATACCCGCGCGGCCGTGAAGAGCGCGATCTCCATCGCGGCGTTTCTCCTCCTCGCGTCCCACATGTATCCCTACTTCTCGCCGCTTATGATCTTCGATCCGACCGTGACGCTCTCTTTTGGAGCGGTTCTCTCGCTCTCGTTCCTCTCGCGCCCCGTCGAGCGGATGCTGCGGCGTTACGCGTACGGCTTGACGAGCGTTATCCTGCTGACCGGCCTAGTCGGGACGATGGCGACGATGAACATACTGCGGCCTCCGACACTTTCCCTCATGGGGCGACAGACTCTTCCCATCGCGGCCGCCACGCTCGCGCTGGCCGCGATCACGATCGCCTGGAACAACCGGTTTCGCCGGAAGCACAATCTCGACCATGTCTACCTGGGATACAACGACCCGTCGCTCTTCCGAGGTTTCAGGCGCTGGGTCCATCCCGACTGTTTCTCCTACAACAATCTGCCGAAGTTCGTGCTCGGGTTTCTCGGCGCTCAGATCGCGATCCAGTTCGGAATGGTGCTGCCTCTGTCGAGCTGGTACTTCCAGCGATCTCCCGTCGGCGGATTCATCGCCAATGTCATCGCGTTCCCGGCGCTCGGCGCGATCATCCAGGTCGGGCTTGTCGCCGTTCTTCTTGGATGCATCCCGGTGATCGGAATCTACCTTGCGTTCCTGTTGAATGCCGCGGATTACCTCGGCATCGAGCTGTTGATGCAACTGGCACACTGGTCAAAGGTGCTCTTCCCCTATCCGATGGCGATGAAACCCGGCGCGTCCCAGATCTTTCTCTATTATTGCATCCTGGTCGGATTCATTCTCTTCGATCGCGTCTTCTACTCCATGGACAAGCGCGGGTACATGTCGCTTCGTGAACTTTTCAAGGAGAAGTACGACACGACGCACAAGACTTTCTACAGGATGCTTCTGCCGATCGTGAACGGTTCGATTCGGCAGGCTGTTGTCCTCCTGCTCTTCTGCGGCGCGGCGGGCTGGGGGGCGGTCGTTCTGGCCGAGGGAAGGACGCCCGATCACGTCCGCGTCATCGTCATGGAGCTCGACGGCGGATCGGGAATCCTGATCGAGACTCCTTCCGGCGGGCATTACCTCGTCGACGCCGGTAACGTCGATTGGCGCGGCACGTTCGATCCGGGCGAGCGAACGGTCGCGCCCGTTGTCCTGAATCAGCAGGTGGAACATCTCGAGGGCGTGATCATTTCATCCGTCCGGACGGAGAATCTCGGAGGCATCGCGTTCCTGCTCGAGAATTTCACCATCGACCATCTCTATGTGCCTTTCGATCCGAAGCTGTTGATGCGCGCGGCCGTTTTCGACTCGGCCGCGTTCGAGCAGGCGACCGGCAAGCCGCCGAAGTCGAAGAGCGACCGGACGCTTCTCGGCGCGATGGAGAAGATCCGATTGGTGGTCCGCGAGAAGGAATTGAACGTGCGCCGGGTGAACGGCGGTGACGTGATCCTGAAGGAGGAAGGATGTATCATCACGGCGCTGACGCCGATCGATCAGATTCCGAGAACGGTCGCTGTGGTCGCCGTGGACACGCACGTGCCCGCGGACACCCTGCTGGCGCAATCGCTTGCCGCTGCCTCCGCGGAGCCCGAGCCGAACATGAAGCGGGCCGTGATCGCTTTCCGGATCGCGTGCGGAGCGAAGACGATTCTTGTCGCCAACGACATCTACGACAGGGAAGAGCAGGCACTGGTGGCAAGCGAGAAGAATCTCAGTGCGGACGTCCTCCTGATACCTTCGCACGCCAAGGACTGGGCTTCGAGCGAGGAATTTGTCACCGCCGTGAAACCGAAATACGCGATCGCGCAGTATCGCTCGCCGTCGGGACGCTATGCGCAACCGGACGGAGCAGACGAGATTTTCGCACGGTATGAAGCGGCCGGCGCACAGGTGTTGCGGACGGATCGGAACGGCGGCGTCGTGATCGACGTATGGCCGAGCGGCCGGATTCTGGTGGAACCTATGATGCATGCCGGCGGAACTGTGGCGGCGGAGTCCGCCGGCGAAGCGGGAATCGAACAGTCGGCTGTGAGGAGCGAAGGTACGGGGCTTTGACGTACCCTTGAAATCGTCGGCGAATTCGTCAACGCCGGAGAACCTTGATCACGAACGCACATATGAAACCAGGCTTCTCCGCCTTCTCAGGCGAGAAAGGCCGCCCGTGTTATCACGATATTTACGATGATGTAGGCCGGGATCATGATCGCTGCGGTCAACCGGTCTAGGGCACGCGAAAGGTCCGGGTCGTCCCACTTGCCGAAGATGGCCAGCGAGATGACGGACTCCGCCACGATGAGAAAGATCGTGCCAAGGCCGATGCCGTTCACGAAATCGACAAGGCCCAACCCGCCGCTGTCGGGGACCATGGAATTGGCGAGGTAGATGTTCGCTACGGCGCCGAAGAATGCGCCGGCCGCGAGACCGAACCGCGGATCGACGTCCGAGGGCTTGATGAAGAGGACGCAGAAAGCGAGCGAGATCGCGGCGAAAAGAGCCAGGGAAATCTTGAGGAAGAGGTCGTAACCGGGACGGTTGAGGTTGATGCCGAGGACATACTGCGAGACGATGCGCTTCATGTCGGCTGGAAGCCGGGGATCGCCGTGCCTCGATTTGTACGTGTGATTTTTAACGGCGTCGCGGAATCCCGTCAACGTGTATCCGGGAACCTTGACGCGGGAACTCACGCTCGTGGCTCCGGCATCGACCGCGTAACGAAGCGCCATTCCGTCCCGCGAGCCGTCCTCGATGTACAGGTTCAGCATGTGGTCTTCCAGGGGGAACCTTCCGATATCGAAGAACTTCGTGATGTGCGCGGTCACGCGGCAGCGCTGGTAATTCGTGCCGTCTGGATCATGAACATCGTCGAGCATGGTCCGGGATGCGATCTCCCCGTCGATCACCTGAAAAGAGCCGCCTGGATCGAGTTTCGGATCTCCGGTCCAACGGAACCAGACGTAGAAATCCACGTCCCATGACGATTCGCGGATCGAGAGATTGACGATGCGGTCGATGTAGGTGCCGATCGAAACCGTCGCGAAGGGCCCGGATTCCGGGAGAGGATCAGGCGGAGTCTTACCCGGCTCCGCGCGCGTCGGATCGAGCCGTGCCGCGTGTCGCGCGGCGGCGGTGTCCCTCGTCTCGGCCAGCGAACGCGAAATTGTCCAACCGGCGACGGAGTAGATCGACAGTAGAAGAATGGCCCAGACGGCCAGGATGAGCGATTTATTCATACCGCATGTTCTCGGAAACTGGTGACAAGGTCAACACCGCGAATTTAAGATGACCCTCCGCCGATCCCGGCGGAGGGCCTTGCTGCGCTCGATGATTATTCGATCGTTGCGTCTTCGGCATTCAGCGTAAGCTTGTTGATCGCCGTCAACTTGAGATCGTCGTAGACATGCTCGTCGCCGTTGTCCTCGACTGCCTTCAGGTCCCATAGTTCGACGTCGCTTTTGTATCCCGTGAACGAGATCTTCGTGCTCGATGCATTCTTGAATAGTTCGCCGGCCGGGACCATGTTCTCCTCCCAGTTCTTGACATCGGAGGGAGAAAGATACAATTCCTTGATGTCGTAACCCGTCGCGTTGACAAGCTCGAAATCGAGGGCTGACTCCGTCTGCATAGTGTCCGTCGCCGGTGCCGCGGCTTGCGGGGGAGGCGCCGGCGCGGCGGGAGCCGGTGCGGGAGCAGCGGCCGGTTCCGCGGGCTTCGCGCCTCCGCATGCTGAAAGTCCGACTGAGATCACGCCGATAACCAACCATGTTGTGACTTGCTTCATTTCTTACCTTTCCTTTCGAGGAAAAATCCTGCCTGGATTGAATTCGTGGATTCCATGGATCCGCTTGACGTCCGCGCAGTGTATCGGCCAGCTGATTCAAGGTGAAGAGGTTTTACGTGCGCTTTCCTACAGTTCCATTTTTTAACTCAAAGTCGCAAAGACCTCGAAGAAATACAGTAAGGCGACGTAAGAAATACACCAAATCTCGGTATTCTTTGAGTCCTTCGCGTCTTCGAGTTAATTCAGGAGACTGACATTCAGGCTCGGTCGGGTTGATTCTCATCCCCCGCCGGCAGCGTCAGGCGAAATCTTGCGCCGCCCTCGCGCCTGTTCCCGGCTACGATCGTTCCTCCCAGATCCGTCGCGAGACGGTAGGATATCCAGAGCCCCAGGCCGGCGCCCTGGCCCTGGCCTGCGTCTTTCGTCGTGAAGAAAGGATCGAAGATGCGGGGGAGGACATCGAGCGATATGCCGGGTCCGTCGTCTTCCACCGTGAATTCATGCTGTTTCCCTTCGCGGCCGGAACTCACCTCGACCGTAATCTGTCTCGCTCCGGCTTCGGCTGCATTTCGGATGAGGTTGGAGAGGATCTGCTGGAGGTCGCCCGCGCAGGTATGGAGCGAGGTCAGATCGGGCGCGAACCGGGGTGTCACGCGGCAGGTGGCGAAACGGGGTTGGGGCTCCAGGAGTGAAATGACCGAGAGCACAACCTTCCGGGGATCGACACGTTCTTTGCTTCCGCCCGGCCGGGAGAATGCGAGGAAGTTCCGGACGATCTGACCGCATCGTTCCGCTTCCTCGATGATCCGTTTCAGCTTCGTCGCTTCGGGCGTATCGGCCGCGGCTTCGCGCAGAAGCAGATGAGCGAACGTGATGATCCCGGTGATCGGATTATTCACCTCGTGCGCAATGCCGGCCGCGAGCGCTCCCACCGCGGAAAGTTTTTCACGCCGCAGGATCTGTTCCTCCGCGTCGCGGAGCTTGATCGTGCCGTCCGTGATCCGCGCCAGCATCAGGCGGTGCGCGTCCCGCAGCCGCGCATGCATGACGTTGAACGCGCCCGAAAGCGACCGGATCTCCGCGGCTCCTCCGACCGGCAACTCGCGCGCCTGCTCCGGCCCCTTTTCCGCAAGTGCCCTGCAGGCCGCCGCGAGCCGCTTGACAGGCCGGCTCACGAGCAGATGTCCTCCGAGCCCGAAGACGATCGCGAGGAGCGGCGACCAGAGGGCGAGGGCGATCGCGAGCGTGCGGCGGGCGGTCGTCATGCGGTCATCGATGTCCGCTATGGAGACCTGGATGTCGATGACGCCAAGCACCTTTCGCGACGCGGGATGGGCATGACAGGATGCGTCGCTGCAGGAAGGCTCGTTGTAGATGGGCGTGATGAAGCCGATGTTCCGGTGTTCCGTGCCGGGAGCCTCGAAAACCCTGATGCGCCGCGGCCGTCGCGGCGCGACAAGAGGTTCGCCCGCGGCATGGCATGTGACGCAGGCTTCCGCTTCCAGGTCGAGGCGCGAACCCGCCTCGCCCTCTCGCGAAGAGAAGACGATCTCCCCGGCCTTGTTGATGATCCGGACCGCTTCCACGCCGGTTTCGGACCCGGCCGCTCGGATGATTTCCGCGAGATCCTCTCGGCGGTTCCGGAGCATGGCGTAGCGGGCCGCGCCTCTCAGCGCATGCGAAAACCGTTCGGCGCCATGTTCGGCTTCATACATCGTGCTCTCTTCCAGGATCTGAAAAATGAGCGCGCCCGCTCCGGCCGCCGTTAGGAGGATCGAGAAGCCGATCAGGAGAGCGAGGCGCCACGCGAGAGGGAAGGGTTGAGGCGTCACGTGGCCGTCCTCCGAAAAGCGGATCGACAGGACGAGCAGAAATCGGCGCGTTTCAAATCCACTTCCCCGACGTCGAAGCACGCCTGCATGACGCACTCCGGATGATGACAGTGCACGAGTCCGAACGCATGTCCGAGCTCATGCACCGCTTCTTTCAACAGTCGCTCCGAGAGAAGCGTCCGATCGTCCGCTTCGCCGTATCGTGTCGCATCGAGCCGATACCCGGAGACGACGGAGCGGCCTCCGCGCAGGACTCCGAGACCGAAGACATGGGTGAAGAGGGGGACGAAGATATCGAGCGTGGTGACACCGATGACGGCACCTCCGCCCGGAGGTTCGGGAAGCATATCAAGCAATGTGCGCGCGCTGTATTGTCCGCGTGAGGCGTCATAGGCGTCCGAAGGGTCGAAGGCCGGAGTTCGGACGGATACTTCCGCGCGAAACCGTTCGGAGATCGACCGCCCCACAATCGCAAGATCGATCGACCCCGCGACAAAGGGCACCATGAGGATCAGCATGACGAGCCCCCCGCTCAGCCTTTCTCCCTTGTATCCTCGAACAGAGAGATCCGGGTCACGGAGAGACCATACTTGCGGATCTTTCGATATAAGGTCGCGCGATCGATGCCGAGCTGCTTCGCCGCCTGCGAAATGTTGCCTTTTGTCATCGCCAGGATTCGTTCGATATGGGCCTTCTCGACCTCTTCGAGGTTTCCCGGTGATGTCGAGATGGATTTTTCTCGAACCGGATTCGCGCCACGCTCATCGCCTTCGAGCCGCAGATCGTTCACGTCGACAACGGAACCGACGGCCAGGAGAACGGCGCGGTCGATGACGTTGCGGAGCTCGCGGACGTTGCCGGGCCAGGAGTGAGCGCGCAGCCGGTTCAGAGCGTCCGGCGTAAGGCTCATCACGGATCGCTTCTCCGCGAGCGCCGCGGCCGCGAGGAATTTCTTCGCCAGCGGAGCGATCTCCTCCGGGCGGTTGCGCAGGGGAGGAATCCGGATCGGCACTACGTTCAGGCGGTAATACAGGTCCTCGCGGAATCGTCCCGCGCGCACTTCCTGTTGGAGGTCGCGGTGCGTCGCCACGACGACGCGAAAATCGATGTTCAACGATCGTTCCCCGCCGAGGCGCGTGATCTCGTGCGTCTCGATGACCCGCAGGAGCGCGATCTGCATCGGAGGTGGAATCTCGCCGATCTCGTCCAGGAAGAGAGTGCCTCCGGCGGCCAACTCGATGCGCCCCTTGCGCCTGAACTGCGCGCCTGTGAACGCGCCCTTCTCGTGCCCGAATAGTTCGGACTCCAGGAGCGTGTCGGAAATCGCGCCGCAGTTGACGGGCACGAAGGGGAAGAAGCGGCGGCGACCCAGGTTGTGGATCGTGCGCGCCAGGAGTTCCTTGCCGGTCCCGGATTCGCCCAGGAGGATGACGGGCGCGTCCGAGTCGGCGATCGTCTCGACGAACTTCACGATCTCCTTCATCGCGCGGCTTTCCGCGACGATGCTGCTTCCGTTCTCGACAGGTTCGGTGATGAGGAGCTTGTCGTTGACGGCCTGGCGGATGAGCGCCGTGAACTCGTCCGGCTGGAAGGGCTTGACGATGTAATCGTACGCGCCTTCCTTCATCGCGCGGACCGCGGTATCGACGGACGCATAGGCGGTCATGAAGATGACCGTGAGATCCTTCGCGATCCTGCGGATCCTCCGGTGCAGTTCGAGCCCGTCCATTCCGGGCAGGCGGATATCGAGAAGCGCCACGTCGAAGCGTGCCGCCGTGGCGGTGCCGGCTTGAATCGACGTTCCCAGCTTGCGTAGAGCTTCCTCCGCATCGCCCGCGGTTTCCGCATCCCATCCCTCCTTGCTGAACCACTCCGCGAGCCCCTCGCGGACGCTGGCCTCGTCATCGACTATGAGGACGCGGATCATGGCTCCGGTTCATCCTTCTTCGCCTCGTTCGGCGTTTCGGCCGGATCGTCAGATTCCGTGCGTGAGGCGAGATCACTGCCGGGTGCGGCGCGGCCGGTGAAGATCGAGGGGTTCAAGGGAAATACATCGGGATCGACAAGGACGAAGAACATGTGCCAGATGAGAATCGCTCCGGCGGCCAGGAGCGCTTCATAGAAGTGGATGGCTTCGCTCACGTTCACCGCAAGGCGCGGGAGAAATTCCGGAAACCAGAGCACCAATCCCGTCACGGCCATCACGATCGTGCCCCAGACGAGCGCCCAGTATTCGAGCTTCTCGAAGTACGAGAAATGGCCGAAGTGAGGATGTTGCGGGCGGCGTCCGACCGCATGCAGCCCATGATCGAGTGCGGATTTCGGATCCGATGTCCTTGGCCGCATCCGGTCCAGGAACTTTCGTCCGCGCTTCGAAAGGGCGATCCAGAGAATGTGTCCGATCGCCGCGACCATCAGAGTGACGCCCGCGATGCGATGCGCGATTCCCCTGATCTCTTCGGTCAGTCCCAGCCACGCCAGGCCGCCGACCCAGGAAGCATCGGGGAAGGCGAGCGCGAAGCCGGTGACGACAAGCGCGACGAAGGAGAGGCCGAGGACGAGATGCTGGATCGATTCGATCCGCGTGAACCGGAGTGGGCCGGCTTCCAGGGACGATGAGATTCGAAGACGGATCGATGGGAACATCAGGATCGTGATCCAGGCGATCATGCCTCCGAGCGTGCCGCTGATGATGAGGCGATAGGCGATCCGGACGAGGTTGGTGAGCCAGTGGTCGGGATACGACGTGTGAACCGGACCCGTCGCGAAGCGATCCGTCGCGTCGCTGTGGCAGCGGCCGCAGGTGTTGCGGCGGTTGGAGGCATGGATCGTGGAGGTCGTGTCGGATTCCGCGTTGATCCTGTGCACTCCGTGGCAGTCGGTGCAGACCGCCGCAGTCGTCGAACGGCCGCGCGTGGCCAGGCCGTGGTAGGAATCGAGATAGGTCTTGCCGACCTTGCCGGGCAGATCGTATTTCACGCCGAGCACAAGACGTTCGTGACATCCCAGGCAGAGCGTCTGCGCGACCGCGAGGCGATAGGTCGTGGAACGGGGATCGGTCGCGGAGAGGATCGAATGTTCGCCGTGGCAATCGGAACAGGCCGGCGCTTCGTGCGCTCCGCGGGCCGCCGCGCGGCCGTGAGCCGACGCGTTGTATTCGGCGGCCTCCTGCTGGTGGCATCGCCCGCACGTCGCCGACTGCCTCTGGAAATTCGAAGCGGACGCGGCGTCCTTGCGGGGGAGAATGCGATGCGCGCCGTGGCAGTCGACGCAGGTCGCGGCCACAGCCAGTCCTCGCTCCGGTACCGCCCGAGCGTGGACCGACGCGGCGTATGAATCGGCGTGAATGCTCATCGTCATTCCGCGCGCCGCCAAAAACTGCGCGTCGGCATGGCAGGAGAGGCACGCCGCGGCGACGCGCACGGGATGAACCTGCGATGCCGGGTCGTCCGGTCCGCGGATGTCATGGGTGCCGTGGCAGGTCACGCATGTGGGCGCGCCCGTATCGCCTTCCCCTCGCATCGTTCCGTGAACGGCGACGTTGAAGGCGCCGGCTTCATCCACGTGGCATCGTCCGCATGCCACCTTCGCGAGCGGTGCGTCGCCTGCTGACTTCGATCCGTGCGGACGCGCGGCGCTCGTATGGCAATCCACGCAGGACCGTCCGTCATGCGCGGTGCCCGGCGGAATGGGATGAGGTTCGACAGCCTTCTTCCCATCATGGCATTTCCGGCACGACGCGTCCGTGACGCCGCGCGGCGCCGGCGGAGGGGAGACCACGCGCATCGCCACGCCGTCCGGCACGAGCCGCGCTCCTAGGAAGAGCTGCGAGTGGAACCGTTCCGGCGGGAGCCGTCCGTCGTTATGGCAGTTTCCGCAGCGCACCGCCGTCGGTCTTCCGATGTGCGGTACCGTCTCCGCGTCGAGATGGCACGACACGCAGGAAAGCGAACCGTGCATGGACCGGGAGAAGAGAGCGGGATCGATATAGATCGTCGCATCCGAACCGTTCTTCAAGGCTCCGATCGAATGGCACGTCACGCATGACGTGTTGGTCGCGCCGCCCGATAAAACGAGAGTGACGAGAAGCGCCGACAGGACGCTCACTTCAATCTACCTGGCAGACGACTTCGGTTGCGCCGGATGATTGGTATGCAGGATGAGAATTGCCGAGATGATCGATGGTGAAATGCTCGAAGAGGATTGCGATCGCGACCTTGACCATCAGCGTGAAGAGGAGAAAACCGATGGCGAAAATTCCCGTGGAAACCCGCAGCTCCGTGATGCTGGGGATGTACTCATACACCTCTCCGAGCGTCGTCGGCGTGTATCCGGGGATGATCAGGGCGATGCCCTTCTCGATGTACACGGAAATATAGATCATGACGCAGCCGATGTTCATCGTGATCGGATTGCGCCTTGTTTTCGGGATCAGGAAGAGGAGGAACGAGACGAACCCGAAGACGACGGAGAGCCATCCCCAGAACGCGATCGGGCTGGGATGGCCGTGGAGCCCGTAGAAGAGGTATTCGATGAAGACGAGGTGCTCCGTGTTGGAGTAATACTCCTTGAAGACCTCCGCGCCCAGGAGAAAAAGGTTGATGAACATCGCGTAAGCCATCAGTTCCGCGATCTTGTGGATCGCCTCGTCCATGATCTTGAAGTTCGTGGTTTTCCGGAGAATCTGCATGAGGATGAGGAGAATGGCGGGGCCCGAGCAGAATGCCGAGGCGAGGAACCGCGGAGCGAGGATCGCGGAGTTCCAGTAGGGGCGCGCCGCCATGCCGTTGTACAGGAATGCCGTCACCGTATGGATGCTGACCGCGGCGGGGATGGAAAAGAGCACGAGCGGATGAACGATCGCGTGGTTGTAATCCTTCTTGTGGAAGGCGCAATGCAGGATATGAGTCGCCACGACGAAATTCACGCCGAGGTAGACGTTGAGGACCAGGCTGTCCCACGCCAGGAGCGACGACGGGAAGTTCATCCGGCCGATGCCGGGCATGATGTGCCAGAACCGGTCGGGCCGGCCCATGTCCACGAGGACGAAGAAGAGGCACATCACGATCGAGGCGATCGCCAGGAGCTCGCCGAAGACGACGATCTCCTTGATCGGCTTCCAGTTGTAGATGTAGGCGGGAATGACCAGCATGATCGCGGCGGCGGCGACGCCGACGAGGAACGTGAAGTTGCCGATGTAGAAAGCCCACGAGACCTGGTCTCTCATGTGCGTCAGGATGAGCCCGACCTCCGCCTGGTGAAGATAGGCGAAGAGTCCCTGCGCAATGAGGATCACGAGGAACGCGACCCATCCGAAATAGACCGCGCTGCCGTGCGCGCAGATGCGCACACTTCCGATGACGAAGCGGACGAAGTTCCGGAGCGTGTTCTTATTTACCATAGTAGTAGAAGAACTTGGGGCTAGTGTTCAGGTCCTTTTTGAAGATGAAGATTCTCTTGTTCTCCAGGATGTACCGGATCTCGCTCTCGGGATCGTTCAGGTTCCCGAACTTGCGGGCGCCGACGGGACAGACCTCCACGCATTTCGGATAAAGCCCCTCGCGGACTCGTTGGATGCAGAATGTGCACTTCTCCACGACGCCCTTCATCCGCGGCCTGTTGCCGAGATAGTGCGTCTTCGGATTAAGGGCTTCCGACGGGACGGACGGTTCCGTCCAGTTGAAATGGCGCGCTCCGTAAGGGCAGGCCGTGATGCAGCAGCGGCACCCGATGCACCAGTTGTAATCGATGACGACGATCCCGTCCTTCTCCTTCCACGTTGCTTCCACGGGGCAGACCTTCACGCACGGCGGGTTCTCGCACTGCTGGCACGCGACGGGGAAGTAGAACTTCCCCGGCTGCGGAACGGTCTCCGGATTGTAGTAGGGCGTGGCGTGATGCACGTCGACGCCGTGCTCTTTCTCCATCTCCAGGACCGTGATCCACTGGATCTCCGGATCCCGCGACTGGTTGTTCTCCTCCACGCACCCATGCACGCACCGTCGGCAGCCGATGCAGAGCGAGATGTCCAGCGCGTAAGCGAATTGGACGCCGTCGATGGGAGGCGCCGCGCCCACCGTTACCGGCTTGTCGAATTTGTCCGAATAGGATTTCTCCATTCGCTCCAGGAGACTCTTCACTTCCTCCGGTGAAAGTTCCTTGAAGTGCGTCTGGAGAAACGCGGCGACGCTCTCCGCATCCGGCGCGCAGCTCGAGAGCGCGACCGCCGCCGTGGCTCCCGCCGCGCACTTCAGAAAATCCCGTCGCGGGATTTCCGCGGAATCCATATCGTCGCTCATCGGCGCGCCCCCGATTCGCCCGGGACACCGGGCGCCGGCGCGGAGGGATTATGTGTGCCGCCCGGAGCCTTTGGCGGAGGCATGGGCGCAAGCGGCTTGAAGTGCGGCGAGTGCGGATTATGGCAGTTCGCGCAGAGCAAGTACCGCTTCTGCCCGTTCCAGGAGCCGGTCCTCTTGCCGTGTGCTCCGGCTTTCCAGTCCCGGAGCTTCGTCCCGTGGCACTGCCCGCACAGCTTGTACGATTCCGTGAACTCCACGAACTTCCCGCTCGCCAGGTGAAGCTTGTCCCGGTCCAATGCGCTGTGGCAGTCGAGGCACCAGCGATTCTCCTCGTCGTGCTTCAGCTCGATCTCCTCGTGCGCCCACCGCATCTTCCGCCGGGTCGGATTGGTCAGGAGCTTGGAATGGCAGCGCGAACAGGGATAGATGCCCGGCGTGAAGGGCGGAGGAGAGACCGCGATGTGGGAGGAGTCGGTGGAAGCGGCCGCGATGGGGGCGGTATCGGAGAATACAGCGGAAGATGAAAATATGACCGCGGCAAACACGAGAGTTCCCAGAGTCGCAGCGGATAAGCAATCTGAAATCTGAAATCTAAAAGCTAAAATCTTAAATATGATCATCATCTTCCACCTTCCGCAGCAGGAACCGTGCCACCTGCGGGGGAATCCTGCGCAGGCGCGGGAGGCACCGCCGGAGCGGGTGGATTGGCTTCCTCGTGGCATGTACCGCAGATGAGTTCAACTTTGGAAGGGTCGGCCTTGGAATGGCAGTCGTTGCACGACAGGCCCAAAGGAATATGTTTCGGATGCGGGAATGGTTTCCAACTTGTGGGAACCGGCTCTACCGGACCGTTACCATGGCAGGAGGCGCAGGCGGGAGTCATTCCTTCCTGGTGGTGGCATGTGTTGCAGCTCGGCTCGATTCCCATCCGCGTGCCGGAGGGCTTGTGGCAGTCGAGGCATTCAAGGCCCAGGCCCACATGCGTCTTGTGCGGCAGCTTCGCGTCCCTGAACCGGACCGTCTCCGGGAGCGGCGCGGCTGCGCCATGGCACTTCGCACAGGCGGCCTTGCTGCCACCGGGCTTGTGGTGGCAACTGGCGCAGTCGGGCAGCGAGATCGCGGACAGTCGCCGCTCGCCGCGGATCGTCTTCATGTGGCAGGTTTTGCAATCGACCTTCGCCGCCGTGTGTTTCTGGTGCTGGAACGCAATGCCGCGATAGTTCACGGGGCCGGACGGACCGGAGCCATGGCAGGCCGAGCAATTTTCCTTCTGATAATGATGACAGGAGACGCAGTTCTCCTTGTTGAGCTTCACCTGTCCATGGCGCGATCGCGGGAAGGTCGGCGACGCGGCGTCATGACACTTTTCGCAGGGGATACCCAGCTTTTCGGTGTGCGGAGTATGCAGGAATGTCGAGCCCTCGAACCGTAGCGCGCCTTCCGGAGCCTTCAGATGGCAGAAGCGGCAATCGAGCCCGTGGCCGTTCACGGCGGGCGGGGGAGGCGGCGGCGCGTCGCGAATGCCGCGAGCCAGGTCTTCCGCCTTCTGAAGGAGATCGCGCGCGAGCGTGGGATTATGCACCGCGCGACCGTTTCTCACGCGCTCCAGCATGTCTCTTGCGCGAGCCTTGTCTTCCGCGCCGGCGCGTGAGGAGGCGATCGCTCGTTCGACTTCCGATATGCGCTTCTTGAAGAACGTCTGCCAGTTCGGAAGGAGATTCTTCGCCATCTCGCCATGGCACTTCACGCATTCCGCGTTCTGCCCATGGCGAGTATGGCCCGCGTATGTATCGCGGCCGTTATTGTTGACGTCTTTGGTATGGCAGCCGACGCATTCCACACGCGCGGCGAGCATCGGACCGACGCGCGGTTCGGTTTCGCCGAGAACCGAAGCCGCCGTTCCTTCGGCGAGATTCACTTCCGCGTCGTGCTGACCGGCATGGCAGTTGCCGCATTCCAACTTGGCCACGCGACGCTTGGATTCGTATCCGTGCGTGATCTCCTCGTGGCAGTCGGTGCACTCGACCTTGTGTTCGGTGACGTGCTTGGTGTGGAGAAAATCCGGAGTGTCCATCAGGTCGTTGATCGGGAAATTATGGCAGACGAAGCAGCGGGAGCGGGGTACGAAACCATCGCCGGTCGTCAGCGACGCATGGCAGGAGACGCATTTGACTCCCCGCTCCGTGACCTCGGAGTGGATATAGACCCGGCCTCCGGGCAGGGTGATCGTATCCGCCGGAACGTGATGACAACCCTGGCAGGTTCCGATCGGCTCGCCGACAGGCTCGTTCTTGAAGTGGCAGAGGATGCAGGTCGACGTCGTGACCGTCAGGTGTTCGCCCATCACCACCTGCGAATGGCAGGAGACGCAGCGCAGTTGTTTGCCGCGCCGCATCTTTGTCAGGTGGGGAGTGTGATCGAACTTGATCCCGTTGAAATCGACTTTGCCCTCAAGAAGACGCGTCTCATGGCAGCCCGACCTGAGGCACGAAGCGTCATCCACTTCCGCCCACGGTCGCGTGCCCGCCGTGCCGGTGAAATACTTGGCGACCTGGGACAGGCCCTCCATTTTCGCGCGGATCGTTCCCTTGATTCCGGGCGACATGTGGCACTCCACGCAGGAGACGTTCTTATGCGCCGAAGTCTGCCATGACTTGTAGTATGGATCCATGATGTGACAGGCGTTTCCGCAGAAGGACGGCTGCGAAGTGACTTCCACGAGCGTTACGAAGCTGACGGTAAAGACGAGGAAAGAAGCGATCCCGATCCGAGTCACCAGTCGGATCCAGTCCTGCTTCGTCGCGCGCGACGTGAAACGCAGCCATCCAGGGATACGCGTCATGATCTATTCTCGCAAGGGAGCCCGGAATTATTCTCCGTGAGGTACCATGATCTCATTGCCGGCTCCCGGCGCCCCTGGCCTGTATAATGAATGCGCGGAACTTGGAATAAATCGGATGACTTTTGAAAGTGGAATCATAACGACGACGAGAAGCGCCGGCAGAGTGGCATACGCGTAGATGGTGAGGATGACGGGGTTCTGCGTTGCCGCCGCGAATGAGAGAAGATGCGCGACAAGAATACCGGCCCAGACAGGACTGCCGAGGAGAATGGCGATGCCGGATCCGGTTGCCGCGCCAGTCGCGAAACGGTAAAGTGAAACGGAATGAGGAAAAAAGAGGGCGTGAATCGGAGCGGCAGCGACTAATAAGACCGCCATGATGAGGCGATACCTGTCGCTGTCATGGCGCATCCTCTTCACGCCCAGGGCCGCCACCGCCATGGTGACAGCAAAGGAGAGATAAAGACCAGTGCATCGCGCGCAGAGCGGGAGCTCCACGGGCCCATCCAAGTGATGGACCCGCGAGCAAATCACCCACCCGGCGTTGACGAGTTGTTCCAGCATCAGCAGTCATCCCCGGGGGTATCACGAAGAGCGTCGCACTTCGAGTCACGCTGCTCGCTTGCTACAACTGCGGCGAAACGCATCAATTGTTCTGAAATGAACATTGTCTGTGAATATCATCAGCAAGCCATGTACCATAGGATCAAGTATTGATATATTATGAGATAAGACCTATTGCTTCCTGATTGTGGGAAAACGTTCACATGACCGACTCCAGATTCCGAGAAGGACTAGATTAGTCCTGTATTGCGGAAGATGGGATGGTCAGCAATCCTTCTGACGAGCAGGATCCTGAACCGTCTGTAATGAGATGAAGGCGAATGGAAATCATCTCGCCTCTTTTTCGA
The DNA here is from genome assembly GCA_964499705.1 of uncultured bacterium. Lineage (GTDB taxonomy): Bacteria > UBA8481 > UBA8481 > UBA8481 > UBA8481 > JBBTKW01. The sequence continues at coordinate 183,160 of CAZCME010000002.1, forward strand.
GCCTGGCGGATCGAAGATTTTCGACCGCATCCGAAAATGATGGCTCGATCTTTAAAGCTGCGGCGAAATGCTCGATCGCTTCATCGATTTGGCCCTGTCGGGCGAGCAACACGCCCAGGTTGTTGTGGGATCGGGAAGCATGATCTTCGAACCTGAGCGCGTTTCGGTATTCCCTGATGGCGGAGAAGTTATCTCCGCGCTTCTCGGCAATGACCCCCAATCCGAAGTGAGCATACCCATTATCCGGCTTGAGCTTCAACGCGCTCTTGAGATGATTTTCCGCCGGGGCAAGGTCTCCGGATTGCGTGTAAAGAACCGCGATGTTGACATGAGCGTCTGCTGATCCGCTGTCCAGTTCTATCAACCGCAGGTATTCCGCAATGGCATCATCGTTTCTTCCCAGGGACACGGATACTTCTGCAAGGCGCTGATGAGCCGGCGCCGATCCCGGCTCGATGGCGATGATGGCCAGATATTCCTCCGCGGCTCGTGGCAATCGCTTAGACAATATGAAGAGTTCGGCGCGCTGAAAGCGAATCGATAGATCGCGCGGAGATTGCTCCGCGGCGCGTTGATACCATCCGGCCGCCTCGTCGATCCGTCCCATCCTCTCCGCCGATTGGCCCAGCATGGCCAATGTAACCGAGTCCTCTCCGAACTCATCACGGGAGCGCAGCAGCAGGCGATGCGCTTCATCGAGCTTTCCGCCCCAGCCGATGACCTTGGCGAGAGTCTGAAGAGCCCGAGCCTGCATGCCCGTATCGACCGATTCCAGGAGGCTGCGCGTCACCTCCACGATCTCCTCGGTTCCCCAGGATGAGCCAGGGTGGACCACTCCGTTGTCGATCAGCCGCCCCAGGATCGCGAGCGCCAATATCCGATGTCCCTCGATGGTAGGATGAACATGATCAAGAAACCAATCCTCGCCTGGAATATCGTGACCGGCTCGTTCGCATTCGGATTCGATCATCTTGTCGAATTCGATCAACGGAGCGTTCTGCTCGGCGGCGACATCGCGGACGATCTGCTGCATCGGAGTCATGATCCGCAGTGGGCAGATATCCTCGTCCACCGCGCGGTTGAATGACGCCATGGCCTCATCGACGCGCCCCAGAGACAACAACGCCTTTCCACGGAGAAAATGCAGTTCCGCATAACGGTCGTCGATGTCGAGGGCTTGTTCGAACAAGGCCAGCGCCCGCGTGGTGTCCCCGATTTCAGCGAGTCGCTTTCCTCGATCAACTATTTCCCACCAGCGCGCGAGTTCCTCCGCACGCAGATTATCCTTGTGGACGCTCTTGAAGGGGGAGGCGTTCTTCAGGTTGTTGGCCGGAGTAACGAAGAGTATTTCGCTTCCTGCTGCCCGTGCAATCTCGATCATGCGTTCGAGATTGGCGCGATAGTGAGCGATAATGGCGCGCCGGAGCAGATCATCTCGCACATAGGATGTCGGGCCCACGGTTTTACCCAGTATCTCGTCAACCTCCTCGTTCATCTGGAAGCGCGTCGCGGAATCGGTTCGGATCGGCCTGTACGCCTCTTTCATGGCGGAATAGACGCGGCATTTATCGAGGATGACATCCAGATTCCGCACCCATTCCGGGATCTCGATGATTTCCCGATAGGTCCGTTCTTCGAGAAACTCGTTATGCCCTGAATATATGATGAAGAGATCGGGTTGGTACTGCACGAGCTCTTCCATCAATTTCGTCACGCGATAGCTGGCATAGCTGACACCACCCGCGTTGATCACTTGCCAATCCCTGCCGGGTTCGCTTCGACGCAGAAACTCCTCCAGCCAGTTTCCAAACGCCGTCGTATGATCGTAAGGGTGGCCGTAGGTCGTGGATCCACCCATGCAGAAGATGCGATAACCGTTCCGAGGTTTCTCTTTTAGAAAGGACTGGACGTTGAAGAAGTTGCGCTTGTTCGGCGACGTGACCAGCAACCGCGTACCATCGCTGTCCGTTACCTCCTGGAAAAGGGGCTGATATCCGGAGAAGCCGACGTAAGGGTCGCCCGCGATCGAGATCCGCGGCGTGCGCACGATGGCAAGAAAGCCTTCCGCGGTAAGAAAGATCAGGATGTTGGCCAGAAGTGCGTAGCAGGCTTTCCGCTTCAGCGTCATCCGTCTGCTCAGGGCAGGGGAAAGATGCTCACCGAGGCTGTGCGGCCGGCGTCAAAGTAGACACTGATGTTAAGACCGTCTTTTTGCCATGCCGCGTCACCGTTGCCGTCCGAGGAGACTGTCTGCGTCTGAGGGGAACCCCATGCTTCGACCAGCTGCTGGTACGACTTACCGGCCGCAAAGGCCCGGTGTTCCTCAATCTTCTGTGCGGTCGCGCCCTCGGATTTCTCAGGGATCGTCTTGCCCATCTTGCGAAGAAGATCGTCCATGCGGGCTGGTGTGCTGAATCCGCTCAAGACGCACGCCGTATCGGCGCCCCGAAAGACGAGCACCGGAAATAAGATAGGCTCGTCCTTGCGATCCTGCGATTTCACCGGAACGCGCACCTTGATCCGATAGAACCAAATCTCGCCTTCCGAGTCCGTGCGTGTTCCTGCCGGCGCGCCCATCGCCGCATCCAGCTCCGAACGGGTCTTACCCACCGCTGCGAGACCGAACTCGTCCCGCGTCAAGATATGTTCCTTGGGCGCGCCACCGCAACCCCACAAGAATAAGACGGACACCAGAGATGCGAGAAACCGACAAGGATGAGAGAATTTCATTTTCATACCGTATCACATTTACCGAATGATGGATTGCAAATAACGCAGGGGCACGATGATCCGTGCCCCTGCGGTTGGTTGCTAAGTTGCTGCTACTACCGCTTTGACTACCAGTCGCTGCCCGGCGGATTCCATTTGGACTGACCGGTGATGTGTCGGCCCAGAACACGCCAGGTGTTTCGGAGCATCATGGTCTCGAATTCCGAGTTGTGATGGCCGGTCGTGTTGAGTTCATCTCCGCGCAGGAAGAAGAAGACGTTGAAGACAGCGCGCATCTCATCATTCGAGATCTGGTTCGCTTTCGCTCTCAGGGGATTGTAGATGTACACCGATGTAGACTTGAAGATGCCGCCCGCCGAATCCGTTCCCGAGGCGCCGATACCGGAGGTGTAGCTGGACGATGTGTCATTACCCGTTCCGACCGACAAGGCCGCGATGATTCTTCCGCGAAGGCCTGCGATCTCCTGGGAGTAAGTTCCGATCGTGCCATTACCGTCGTAGTCGGCTGCAGCGGGGGGATTGTCCCCGATCAACTGTCCCGTCGTGCGGGAGATGCCCCACGTGGTTCCAAAGCCGTTCCCGGTGGAAGCTGAGGTTCTCACAGGGTTCGACGTATTCCCCGTGTAATTAGCGTCGTGGCAGACGCCGCAGGCGCGCAAATCGAGTTTCCAGCTATGCCCGACATCCTCCATTGTTGCGGTTCCGGTTGCAGATACTCCATCCTTCTGGGAATACATGTGGCAGGTCACGCAGGTGAACCGCACGTTCGTCTTCATGAGCGGAGCGCTGTTTCTGGTTACCAGCCTGGGTTGACCGTTCTCATAAACATACGCCTGGAAGCTCAGGAGCTGACCCCATGAGTCCGCATGCGCGCCGATTCGAGGCGTATCGATAACCGCCCCGAGGGCGTTCGTGTCGACGCCGTAGAAAAGGGTGTCAAAACGGATGACCGCTTCGGAGAACGTATCCATGAATGTAGCGGGTTTGAGGTTGCCGCCGTCCCCCACGATCCCGAAGAACGCAGACGTGGTCACGCCATAGTGCGGCACGCTCGTTGCCTGAATGGAATCCGAACCGCTCGTCTTGATGCCGGCGCCTGCGCCGTTCGAGAGAGGACTACGTGCATAGGCTTGATAAGCCGGGTTATGGCAGTGGACGCAGGTCGCGGCCTCATACGAAACTGGATATGGCATGGATTTGTTAGTCGTCACGGAACCCGAAATAGTGGAGACATAAGACGAGTCGCCGAAGTAGCCATACTCAAAAGCTGTTGTGCCGTTGTACATCCTGAGCGCCTTGTTGGGCGCGGGGGTGGACATGTGCGGCAAATGGCACGCCTGGCAGGTTTGACCTTCCTGCGATTGTGCGGGCCGGACGGCGACGACGGTTCCGCCGGTTAAGTTCTGCCTGGTGTCGGTGTTCGTCAGATAAGTCTGAGCCCCTAAAGCTTCATGGCATCGCATGCAACTGGTTGTCCAGTTACGCGCGACAAGTTTCCCACCATGTCCTGTATGACCGTTGAAGACATACGTTTCATTGTTCACCTGTGAAGGCAGGATGGCGTCGAATCCGGTGCTTCTCCACTGAGCGCCATAACCGGCGCCATGGCAGGCCATGCATCGGGTCGGCTTCACGAGCGCGGTTGCTCCTCCGGCCGCCAGCAACGTAATATTCTGCACCAATGTTGCCGGTGAGTCCGATCCTAGAGTTATGGTCAACGTCGCCGACTCACGCCCGTCCTTCATCGCCGTAATCGTGTAGCGACCCGGTGAATCCAAAAGCAAGGAGTACTTGCCGTTCGGACCTGTAACCGTGCCTCGCGTGGTATGGTCAACCGTCACCCAAGCACCCGCGGTGTCGTCCAGATTGACGGCGCCGGTAACGAAAATGGTTCCTTGGACGAGCGCCAGGCTACTATCCGGCACCCTGTGAAGCCGATTAAGGAGATAGGAGTCATATGCCTGAGCTGCGGCTAGTGCGGCTGCAGTGCCGTCGCCGAAGCTCGTGCCCAGCGTCGAACTCGGATTATGACACGCCGACTGGCACGAGTTGGGCATTGTCTCCGAAGCGCTGGCATTGTAGAAACGCCGCGTGTTGTGCGGCCGGATCGCGCGGAACGTATGCGAGCGCACGTCGTAGTTGACAGCCGACTTCGCTGTGTAAGGCATGTGGCATGAGATACAGCGCCCCGCGCCGGTTCCCGCGGGATCGTACGAAGTATGTGTGCTCGGCATGTGATCCAGAACCGCCGCAGCCGTGGCAAATGTCTGCTTGGCTGTTCCTCCGGGGCCGTGGCATGCGAGACACGCCGAGTTGTCGTCGGCGGAGAGTTTCAACTGCCGCTTATTCCCGACAGGGCCATGCACGTCATGGCACGATCCGCAGGTCACTTCAACCGCCGCTCCCGGAGCCGTGTGTGCCGACTGGTTGAAGTCGTTCGACTGCTGGTGGTGCTGTTTCGAGGTCTTGATCTCTGCGTAACGAGTGTCCCAATAATTAGCCTCGACGCCGCCCGTGTAGAACGAGGTCAAGGTGTCGCCGGGCCTGAAAGTACGCGAGCCGTTGTACCAGAACTCAAGTGAAAACGTGTCGCTGGAAACATTGTTGGTGTCCGAGGCCTGGCCGAAGAGCTTTGCGATCGAAAGACCGCGTGAATGGCACTGGCCGCAGACGTCGTTCTTGCGCGCCGCGGAGAGTCTTGACGGATTGACGATATTCGGATTTGACGCGTCGCCGATGGCGCCGTTCGCCCAGACGTGCGCGGAGCCGGGACCATGGCACATCTCGCAGCCGATTCCCTTTTCGAGAAAGTCCGCGCGGTGCTGCATGATGCCGGATGTGGGGCTTGCCGAGTACTCGAGCTTCAGGATGCCGGTCACCGAGTGGCATCCGATGCATTTCCGTTCCCAGGAGTGCCGCTTGTAGACGCCGGTCTCGGCGTCGGCCCAAGCCGTCAAGATCGGGGTCTTGTCCGACTTGTAGACCCAGTCCGTCGCGTTGTACACCACCCATTCGCTGTTGACGGTGTTGAACTGGACTGGCAGAACGTAGTGCGCGTCGCCGATCTTGGTGATGTATCGCTGCTTCCACTGATAACCCATGGAGTACACGACAGGGTAGGCAATATTTCCGATCGTAATGAGATAGGTGTCGCCGGATTTCGAAAGCTTCGGAGCGTTTGCTCCGTAGGATGCCCAGGCCGTCGTGATCGCCAGGTCGTATCCTGCTTCGAACTGCGCCTTGGGAATCGCGAGAATGCCAGGGGAGTCGCCCGGCGAGGAGATGCCGAAGCGGTGAGGAGAATTGATCCAGCGCGTGTGCTGCGTGGAGTGGCAGAGCTTGCACTGGCTCGATCCGACGTAGGTCTTCTCGCCGGCGGGGAGCAATTCGGTGAACCGCAGCGAAACGCTTTCGTTTTCGCCCACGTTGACGCGCAAGCCTTCGGCGACCACGGTCTTGTAACCGTTAAAGGTTGCGTAGACGTTGTAGGTCTTGTCGCCGGCTACCGCCAGCGAGAAGTTTCCGCTCGCGTCGGTCGTCGTGGAATAGTCGCCGCGGTCGGTCGCGACGCGTACGCCGGCGAGGAGCGCCTGGCCCGAGGCCATACCGAGTCCTCCAGCCGTGCCCGCGGTTCCTGAGATAGTCGCATTGGTCGCGCCGAGGCTCGCGTTCGGAGAATCCGGCGCCTTGTCATTGCCGGAGACGCATGCCACACCAGCCGCGAAAAACAGCAGCAGCGCCGCTATCGACTGCCCAACAACTTTCCTGTCAGGGTTGATCCTCAATGTGAACATACGCCTCACCTCCTTAGGGTCCTTCGCGTCAAGATTCCGCTCGTGCTCGTCATTTCGCATGACATGTCTCGCAATTGTCGCCGTTGTCCGGATGATTCAGTCCCGCTCCGATGCCCCGATGGCAGGCGCGGCAGTCCGCTCCGCTTACGTGCGTGGCGTTGGTGGGCCAGGCCGGAGCGGATTTGTGTTGCGCGCTCGTGTGGCAGGTCGCGCAGTTGTTGTTCTGGAGCGGAAGATGGCAGCTGTTGCAGTGCGTCCATCGGTTGACGCCCTTCCAGATCGATGTGTGTGAAATGGGTTGCGTGCCCAGGTGGCACGTGGAGCAGTAATTCTCCTTGTGGCACGTGAGGCACTTTTCGCGATCGGCCTGGGCGATGACGCCGTGGCCTCGCAGGCGGAAGTGCTGGTTGTGGTTCTGCGGCTTCGAAGTCCGGTGGCAGGAGAAACACGTCTCCTCGGTGTGGCAGGTCTTGCAGTCCTGCGATCCCGCCGATGCGACGCCGCCATGCCGCATCTTCCATCCCGTCGCGTGTGAAACCGGCTGGCCCTTCGCGTCCAGTTGCGAATGGCACGAGTTGCAGGAGAGGGGATAGGAGGCTTTCACGCCGTGACAGGCATCGAGGCAAGTCGCCATCGCGGGCCGGCTCATCTTGCCGTTCGTCGCCGTGTGGCAGGTCGCGCAATCGAGACCTTCGTGCTTCGGATGCGAGAACGTCAGGCCGAAAGAACCGGGCAGGGGATGCCGCGACGCGAGAATCTCCTCCACGTCTTTCGGCGTCACAGTCTCCAGAGCTTCCGCATGGCAGGTCTTGCAGGTTTCGATGGTCGGGATCTCGCCGCCCTTCGTGTGGCAATCCGCGCAGGCGATCCCGAGCTTGGCATGGACTTCATGCTTGAACTCCAGCTTCGGAGCGCCTTCGTCGCGGCAGGAGGACGCGGAAGAGATCGCAATGCCGAAAATCAATATCGTCGCAAATTTCGCGATGAGAAGAAATTCACCACGAAATACACGAAACACACGAAAGGAATTCAAGAATATATTTCGTGTGCTTCGTGTGCTTCGTGGTGAAAAGAAATTAAAAATCATATCGAAAACCCAGCCTTCCGAAGTGGTGCAACCGCTGATCGTCGTGCTCCGCGTCGTATCGGGCGTCGATTCTCAGCGAGTCCGTTGTCTTCCAGGTCAGGCGTGCGGTCGCGAGCCTGACATCGTCGCGGACGGTGTTGGAGATGTAGTCGTAGGAGAAGATGGCGAACGTCGTTCCGACGGATCCGGTCAGGCGTGGTGTGAGCTCCAGAGACAACTCGCCGGATGCGGTTCGGGTCCAGTCCGTCGGAGTTTCGTAGGCTTCTCCGGTGACCGAGGCGTCGGCTTTTCTGCCAAGGAACTGGAAATCGGAGAGCATCGCGGTCGCGAAATACCGGTCGAACGTGATGTTGTTCTGGTCCACGGGCCCCGGCATCCTTCGCGCGGTCGCTCCGACGTCGAACGAGAGCTGGCTCGAGAGGGGGAAGTACACATCCGCGCCGTACTCGTGCCACGCGCGTCGAGTCGCGCCGATGGATCGGCCCATGACGAGGGATGCCGCGTCCAGTTCCGTCGCGTGCGGTCCGCGTTCTCCGGACTGGCCGCGGTAATCGAGGCGGAGCTGCATATTCCGGGGAAGCATGATGGTGAGCCGGGCACGACCGTCGATCTCCGTGTCGTCGATGAGGCGCGCGGATCCGTGGAAGAAGACGGAATCATGAAGAGGCGCGGCCAGCGTCGCGCGGAAGACGTCGTCATTCCGTGTGAATCCGAAGCGGGTTTTCTCGCTGACGTGATAGGCTTCGAGGCCGAGCCGGGCTTTCTGAATGGGAATCGAGACCCCGCCGCCCGCGAGCCAGTCGCCGCTGGCGCTCTCGAAGAGGCGAACCGGCACGCCGCCGAAAAAGTTGAACGAAATGGGCCGCTCCGGCCATCCCTGGCCTCCCGCGGCACTTCCCCCATCCCTGGGGGTCGGGCTCCCGAACATCGCGCTGCCGTTACCGCGCGATTTGATGGCGCCCGAGAGCTCCATTCCGTCGAACCAGAGGAAGTCTCCGTCGGTGTGATACTGCCTGCCGAGACGGAGCTTGGTAAGCCGAACCTGGCCCGTTGTCTGGTCCAGCAGCCGCTCCGCGACCGCCTTGTAAAGCCACGGCTGGATGTTGTCCTTGTAGGTTTCCTGGATGCCGTTGTAGATTCCCGGCTCCTCGGCCGGCCGCCGGCCGTCGATGTCGAAGAGCGTGCGCGCGGAGAGCGCGAAGGCCCAGGTGTCGCGATCGGTCTCGCCGTAACGGAGATCGAGATCGGTCGTGACATCCTGGTCCTGCCGGACATTTGTCGATTGGTGCGCCGCTCTCACGTCGATGTAGCTGGTGAATGTGCCGTGAAACTTGGACTTGTTGTTCTCCGCGGCGACTGTGCTATTCATCACACCGAGGATGAGGAGAGCGAGCGCCGCGCGGGCAGCGCGCCGCGCGGTCGCTCGCATCGTCCTTACTTTTCGCTTCCGGCTCGGGCCGCGGCGGCCTTGTCCGGCACGTGCGGCGAATGGCATCCACGGCAATCCTGGATGTGCTTGTTGATCGTGGATTTCCTGACGGCGGGATCCTTCTGCGAGATCGGAAGCGCGACGTGTGCTCCGCCCGGCCCATGGCAGGTTTCGCATTGAACGCCCAGAAGGTTCGGTGTCGCTTCCACGCTCGTGAATCCGCCGGGACGGCCGTAACCGGTCGTATGGCAGGCAACGCACTTTTCCTTGTCCGGAGCTTCCTTGATCCGCTCGTAGGCCTTCGCCATTCCTGTCGCGGCCCATGTCTTGTATTGAGTCAGATGGCACATCTTGCATTTTTCCGCGCCGACATAGGCGGGTGTCGTCTCCGCGGCCGGCGCGGCAGGTTCTTCCGCGTAAGCAGGGGAGGTGAAGAGGAGATAAACGCAGGCGGCCATCATGAGGGCCATGACAATGATGAGAATGCTGTCCCACGCGGCCGAGCGACACTCATCCGTCGTCGATCCGCCGTCGTAGCTTTCACTCGACGGATTGTAAAATGGAGTCACACTTCTCGGACTGAGCCTCATGATCAACCTCCTTGCTCTTCCTTGCTGAGCTGTTCAACCGCTCGCTTGATGATCTCCGCATTGGGTGCATCCGGAGCCACCGCGAGATATCTTGTCCAGTAACTGACCGCGCGTTTCTTGTCGCCGAGATTGTGGAAGGCGAGCAGCCCGGCCCGATAAAGAGCCTCGCTGTCCTTCGGTTTCTCCACGAGCGCCTTTTCGAATGCCGCGAAGGCTTTCTCGGACTCGGCGGACTTCGCGAGCGCGATGCCGGCTTCCACGAGCTGCTTCGCGTCCGTGGAAAGCATGACCGCCTGGGAAAGGCGTTCGACGCCCTGCTGCGGATTGCCCATGTCGAGATCGCACGCGCCGAGAGCGATGAGCGCTTCGATATCCTTCGGATTCTTCGCAAGGCGCGCTTCAAGCTCGGGGCGCTCCTTCGCGCAATCCATTCCGCACGCGTCGCCTTCAGCGGGCATGCCGTGAGCTTCATCCTGAGGTGCTGGTTGCGACGCGGGGGAGGCAACGACCGGGGCCGCGCCGGCTTCTGTCTTCGGAATCAACTGCCCTGCTCCGACTCCAAGAACGAATCCGACGACTACTCCGACTGCGATATATTTCCTGTTGTTCATATCACATCACCTTTTCTCTTGTGAATTTATGAGCAAGAACCGTTCCCACGATTAACTCACTCATTTCCAGACGATTTCAAACTGCGATTTCCATATGATGAAAAATGCGACGACTGATGCTTCTCACACATGGGAAGCACCATTCGCATTTTTCAACGTTCGTGCGGCATCGATCACAAGCTCGTCGCGGATCTTGCGATACGCCTCTTCAGGGATTTTTCCCGCCGCGAATTCCAGGTCGAGATCCTCGATCTGAAATAGGATGGTGTTCTCCGTCCGTTCCGCTTTTGGAGCCGATGTCGAGGGCGCGGTCAGATCGGACAGAACGGGCCAGATCGCGTAGAGAAGGCCCGCGGCGGCCAATACGGCAAAGAGGAATGTCATGGGAGTCGCTCCTTCATGGCGGCTTCCACAAGCGCGCGCTCATCGCCGGTTGGAGGCGCCGTATCCGTTGTTGAGGCGCGACGACCCGCGAGATTAGTCCAGAGTAGAAGCGCGGCTCCGACGATCAAGGCGAAGGGGAGAATCCAGACGGTCAGATGAAATCCCTTCGACGGCGGAGCCGCAAGGATCTGCAATCCGAACTTCGCCGACATGGCCTTCTTGACCGCTTCGTCATTCATGCCTTCCGCGCGGAATGCCGCGATCTGCGGCAGCAGCTCGCCGCGACCGCTGCAATGCGCATGGTCGCAGACCTGCAGGATCATCCCGCACCCACAGTTGCAGATGAACGAAGCGGAGACGGGATCGCGATTGCCGATGGCGTCGGAATACTCCCCACGCGTGGGTTCCGCGCGTGCCGGCAGTCCGGCGAGGAGAACCGCCAGCATCAAGGCGCCCGCGACCGACCGGATGGAGGAAGTGTCGCGAGCGCCATGGATGGCGCAGGAGCGACCGACCGCCGCGATTTCTCCGGTCGCGCTCTTCGCGTTCGCCCACGCGAAAGGAAGTTTCCACGGGAGAAGCGCAAGGATCGATCCGATGATCGCCAGGAGCGATCCGTTCCAGACGAACGATACGAGCGGGTGGACCATCATCCTCATGACCGCGTGCTCGCCGTCCGGCTCCACGAAGATCAGGTAGAGATCCTCGAGCAGCCGCGACCGGATCGCCACTTCGCTCGATCGTTGCTCCCGTTCGGTGCCCGCGAAGTACACGGAGATCGAGGGATCTTCCTTCCCGAGCACGGTTCCATTCTTGGAGACGACGATGTCGGCCGTCAGGCTCACGCTATGCTCGTCGTTCGATTCCCTGTAGCCGTTATAGAGAATGGAATACTCCCCGAGATCGAGCTTTTCACCGGGCGCCATGTGCTTCTCGATCTCGGTCGAGAAGGCGTTGCCGGCCAATCCCACGAGGAGAACGGCCATTCCGAAATGGACGAGAAAGCCGCCGTATCGGCGGCGATTCCGGTCCATCAGCAGGAAGATGGATCGCGCGATCGATTCGTGCGTGCTCTTCTGACGCGCCCGGGCGCAGATGTAGATGTCCATGAAAATGGATGCGACGACGAACGCCGCCATCGCGAAGGCGTTCACGGCCAGCCAGTGGCTCGCGCCCAGCATCCACGAAACGCCCGCCGTGATGAAGCCGGCGAGGAGCGGAAGTCCCAGGTTCTTCTTCAGGCTTTCCGATGACGCGCGGCGCCAGGCGATCATTGGTCCGGCGCCCGTCAGGAGAAAGAGAGCCAGGCCCAGCGGCAGGATGACGCGGTTGAAGTATGGCGCGGAGACCGTGACCTTGTCGCCCGTCGCGGCTTCGGAGAGGATCGGATAGACCGTTCCCCACATCACCGCTCCGCAGATCCCCAGCAGCACGAGATTCTGAAAGAGGAAGAACGCTTCCCGGGACATCAGCGAGTCGATCGCGTATCGCGACTCCAGTTCCTTCCAACGGCCCAGGAAGAAGATCCCACCCAGGATCGCCCACCCGGCCATGAACCAGAGAAAGACGTCGCCGACGCCCGACTGCGCGAAGGAGTGCACCGACTGCAGGACGCCGCTTCTTGTCAGAAACGTTCCGAAGATGGAGAGAAGGAACGTGAGCATGACGAGGAAGATGTTCCATCGCCGCAGCATCCCGCGCCGCTCCTCGATCATCACGGAGTGCAGAAACGCGGTTCCCGTGAGCCACGGCATGAGGCTAGCGTTCTCGACCGGATCCCACGCCCAGTAACCGCCCCATCCCAGCTCGACATACGCCCATTTCGCTCCGGAGATGATCCCAAGCGAAAGAAACGCCCAGGAGAGGATTGTCCAGACGCGCGTCGTCCGGATCCAGTCGGGCGTGAGATGGCACGAGGCCAGCGCCGCCATCGCGAAGGCGAACGGGATCGCGAAGCCGACGTAGCCGAGATACAGGAGGGGAGGATGGATGATCATGCCGAAATTCTGGAGCATGGGATTCAGGCCGTTGCCGTCGGGTATGTGCTGCCCCATCGCATCGGGAAACTTCTGCGACAGGAGCTCGAACGGTTCGGCGACGAAGACGAGGAGCACGAAGAAGAAGAGCTGGATCGAGGCGAGCACCCAGATGACGTGCGGCACGAGGAGCGGCTGGCGATCCCGGTTCTGTCGGACCGCGATGACGCTCATGACGCCCAGGACGATCAACCAGAAGAGGAGCGACCCGGACTGTCCGGCCCAGAGGGCCGACGCGGCGTAGATGTCGGGTAGCTCATTGGAAGTGTATTCCCAGACATACGAAAGCCTGTAGTCGCGATCGAGGAGAAACTTCAGAAGCATGCCACCGGCCGCGATGGCCGCCACGGTCGCCACATGCAGCCAGCGCTCCGCGGATTCGCCGCTGCGGGGATGCTGGCGAAAGCCGGCGTAAAGGCCGAAACCGACGCCCGCCGCGGAGGCCAGCAGTCCCAGGCGGAGCAGCCAGATGCCGATCTCGATCACGGCTTACTTGTCCTCCCCGTCGAAAACCGTGTCGGCCCACGAGAGAGCTGCCATCATGGAAGGGAATCCCCGGGTCGTCGCGGAGAGGATGATGGCATGGCGGAGTTCTTCCCGCGACAATCCCGCATCCACGCCGCGTCGCACGTGCGCTTTGACCGCTGTTTCAAGGCCGGCTCCGACCGCAACGCCGAGGCGAACCAGCGCGCGTTCGCTTTCGGAGAGCGGCCCGGTATTCGCGAGAGCATCGCTGAATCTCTCGTAGGCCTGGAAGACGTCCTTGTATTCCTTCTTCACTTTCTCATACCGCTTCGGCGGTGTTGACTTTTTCATCTCTCTCTCCTTGGCCCCCGCTCGTGCCTAGTGCACGCCGCGTGCCAAGAGTCACGACGCCTTCTCCCGAAGCCAAATTCATCGCAAAGAGGAAAAACGGATCTCGCCGATCCTAAGGATGAGAAGCAAGTGCCGCCCGTTTGTCACCGATGGGAAGGAAGCGGTATCTCATCCCGGAAAACTCATCCTTCATCCTTTAACCGAGGGCATGCTAATTGCTCTTCATCACACGTCATGCAGGATCCGCTCTCATGGATGCCGATTCGCTACAAGCTCTCGGCGTCCTACATCATCATCTGTCTCCTCGCGTTCGGAGTCGGCGGCTACCTCATCTCCGTTTCCGCCCGCGCGTCGCTCGAGTCGGAGATCAAGGAGCGACTTCGCTGGCAGGCCGAGGCAAAGGCGCATGCCCTGGAGCGATCACTCGACATGCTGGGACGCCGAACCGAGGATTTCGCATCCGACGGTTACATCAGGAGGGAGATGGCGGCGGCTCTTCAGAAAGGGTCGGCGTCGCGGGAGGACGCAATTCGAGCGCTCCGGTTACACCTCCGTGAGAACAAGCTGCCGCTGGTGGCGGATTTCATCGACCTCCGGTTGTATGACGGGACGGGCGAGCTCGTGGCCGGGGTTCAGCCCGAGCTGACCGGCGAGGCCATGGTCTTGGACCCGCGGTCGACGGACCTGAGATACGGGAGCATGCGGGGCATGCCCGGGCGTGGCAGGATCTTCGCGATCGAGACGCCGCTCTGGAATCTTGAGCGGTCAGCGCGTCTCGGCACTCTCGTATCCATCGTGGCCGCGGAGCCGTGGGCGACGCGGATCCTTTCGAGCGCGCCGGATGAAGATGTCCGCATCGCGCTCGAGGATCGATCGGGTTCGAGCATCGCGATTGCTTCTCCTTCCTCCGCGCGTCCCGCGGAAGTTCCTCCGGCGCTCGCCGAATGGCTGAAGTATGCATACGTGATCCCGATGAACGGCTGGACGCTCTCCGTGGAGATGAACTCCCGACCCGCCCTGGAACCGGTATCGGCGCTCCAGAGCCGGTTTCTCGCAGCCGCGATCCTTACCGTCGCGGCGACGGTGACGCTTCTCTTCTTTCCGATGCGCTTCCTGGTGCGTCCTCTTTCACGGATGCAGACCGCGGCACGGCGCATCGCGGCCGGAGATTTTTCCGCGCGGGTGGAGATCGCATCCACGGACGAAGTGGGCGATCTCGCCAGCTCCTTCAACGTCATGGCCGGCGCCGTGCAGGAGCGTACGTTGCGGCTCGAAAAGACCGCGGAGGATCTCTCCAAGCGCGGGCACGAACTCTCCGTGGAGAAAGACCGCCTGCGCACCGTGGTGCAGTCCATGAAGGACGGACTCGTTCTGCTGGACGAGTCCGGGAAGATCGAGATCGCAAATGAAGCGGCCGCGCCCGTCGTCGCGTATCTCTCAGGCCAGGTGGAGAAGATCGCGCCGCGCCGCTGTCCTTCCGGCCGGTCCCGCACGCTGGAATGCGATGCCTGTCTCTCCGATCCCTCCGGCGCCGCGCGGACATGCGCGCTCGATATCGGATCCTCCGTCTTCGAGATTCACGCGACGCGCCTTCCGTCGCCGGGCGGGCGCGGGGGCAGGGTTCTCGTCTCGCGCGATGTCACGCAATACGTCACTCTCGACGAGCGACAGGCGCACCAGGAGAGGCTCGCCGTTCTCGGGGAAGTGGCCGCCGTCATCGCGCACGAGATGAATAATCCTCTGGCGGCGATATCGATGTACACGCAGATGATGGAGCAGGAGATGCCCGAGGAGACGCCCTACCGCGAGCATATCGAGGTGATCCGGAGAAATACGGAAGTGTGCAAGGGGACGATCCGCGGGCTCCTCGATTACGCGACGGCGGCGGAGCCGGACATCCTGGAGCTGGACCTTCACGAAATGGCGCGCGAGGCGGTGCTCTTCCTCCGGCCGCTCATGAAGAAAGCGCGGGTCGAGGCCGTCTGGAACCTGGACGCGAAGAATCCGGTTGTCGCCGGCGTGGAGACGCATCTCCGGCACGTCTTCGCCAATCTCTTCATCAACGCCGTGCACGCGATGCAACGGACCGGCGGAACGCTCACGATTTCCACGCGGGAACCGGAGAACGGAGAGGGAGTGGTGGTGGACGTGTCCGATTCCGGGCCGGGAATTCCGGAACCGATTCGCGAACGGATCTTCGACGCGTTCTTCACGACGAAGCCGTCCGACACCGGAACAGGCCTGGGGTTGTCCACGTCCCGGAGAATCGTCGAATCGCTCGGAGGTTCTCTCACGCTTGAAAACGCGGAATCGGGACGAACGACATTCCGCATCGCCCTCCCACGGCGACCCGTGATGCGGTCGCCACGACCCTTGCCGGAAATCCTCATGGCGGGCCGGAACAAGAACGTCGCGGAGCAGACCTCATGACAATTTCCCGGGATCGCTTAGCGGCATCGGCATCGTACGCGGGTTGCCTCGACGGCCTTCGCGTGCTTGTCGTCGACGATGAGGCCGACGTCCGCAACGGAGTCCGAAAGATCGTCGAATCGACCGGCGCTCGCGTATCCGTGGCGTCATCGGGTGAGGAGGCTCTGGAACATATCGGGAAGAACGAGACGAAACTCGTCATCAGCGATATCCGGATGCGGGGAATGAGCGGCGTGGAGCTCCTGAAGGCGATTCTCGCCAGAAAACCGGAGACCGCCGTCGTCCTCATCACAGGTTACGGCACGATCGCCCAGGCCGTGGAATGCCTCCAGATGGGCGCGCGGCATTTTCTGACGAAACCATTCGACAACGACGAATTGATCCTGCAGGTCATCAGGATCGGACGTTTGCTGCTGGCGCATCATTTGAGGGACGAAGTGGTCCCGCAGGAACGTCGACCGGAGGAGACGGGACTGGCGACGCGCGATCCGCGGATGAGGGACGTGGTGGCGCTCGTCGAACAGGCGTCCGCGACGCGCGTGCCGGTCCTGATCCAGGGCGAGAGCGGGACCGGTAAGGAACTTGTGGCGCGCGCGATTCACGCGGGAAGTCCCGTGGCGGCGAAGCGGTTTCTCGCCGTCAACTGCGCGGCGCTGCCGGATTCGCTCATCGAGTCCGAGCTCTTCGGGTACAGAAGAGGCGCGTTCACCGGCGCGCATCGGGATCAACAGGGGCTCTTTGTCCAGGCTCAGGGAGGAAGCGTCTTTCTCGACGAGATCGCGTCGATGTCGCTGGCGTTCCAGGGCAAGCTGCTACGTGTCCTGCAGGAGCGCGTCGTGCGTCCGCTCGGTGCGTCCCACGATGAGAAGGCCGACTTCCGCCTGATCTGCGCGACGAATCGCGACCTGAAGGAGATGACGGAGCAGGGATCCTTCCGGGAGGATCTCTACTACAGGATCTGCGTCGTCGTGATCTCGATTCCTCCGCTCCGGGATCGCGCCGTGGACATCCCGGACCTGGCGATGACACTGCTTAATCGCGCGGCGCGCGAATGCCTCGCGGAGCCGGCCGCGTGCCCGGATATCTCGGACGCGGCCATGGAGGAACTCGTGGCGCATCCCTGGCCGGGTAATGTCCGCGAGCTGGAGAACACGATCCAGCGCGCCCTGGTGACCTGCCGAGGCCCGAAAATTCTGCCGCATCATATTAATCTCCGGAGCGGCTCCCGGTGGCCCGAGATGATGGAAGCGCAGGCCTACGGCGAGGCGAAGGAGCAGGCCGTCGAACGATTCCAGCGCCGGTTCATCGCGCGCGCGCTGGAACGGACGGGCGGCAATATATCGCGCGCCGCCGAGGAGTGCGGACTGACGCGCGCCGCGATTCAGAAGATCATGAAAACCTTGAACCTGGAGCGGAATGATTTCCGGGAGCGGAAGAACGAAAGAAAGGATGGAATGGAATGACGATCACGGATTTGCTGTTCGGAGAACATGGAGTCTTTTATGCCATGTTCAATCACATCGAGGAAAGGCTGGAGGAGGCGTCGCTGGATGAAATACAGATTCTCACGGCGATCCTGACCTCCTCGCTCGAGTCGCATGCGCAACTGGAGGACGACGCGCTCTTCAAGGTCCTGGAGCCTCACATCGGCGTCATGGGCCCGATCGGAGTCATGCGCATGGAGCATGACGAGATCGTGAAGTCGCTGGTCGCGATCCTGCAGCAGACGGATCGCGATGCAGCCGCGAAGCTGATGCGACACGCCATAGAAGTGGCGCGCTCGCATTTCTCCAAGGAGGAGAACATTCTCTTTCCCATGGCCGTCAATGTGCTCGGCGAGGACGAATTGGCGAGCCTCACATCGAGATGGACCGCGCTGAGACTCTCCGGTGCCCAGGCGTGCTCCTGCTGAGGGCTCATACAAGCCTTCCGCCAAGGCGCGGGCTATCGAAGCGGGAACAATTACATCCCCAGTTTCCGGGCCGCTTCCACGCAGGATTTCATTTCGCATTGACCGCGCGTGCTGCCCATGCAGCCGCAGGCCATGGGAGTCGTCGCGCAGACACACCGGCTTGACTTTGAAGTCTGGCAATTCCCATCGGGATAACCGCATTCGCGGATCAATGAGGGTTTGCTGAAATTTCCGGTCAATTGCCACGCAACTCCGGCGAGGGCGGCGATCGCGACGATCCCGACGACGTTTCGGATGCCGGCTTGCGCCGGTGAAAGGCCGCGCGATGGCTTATCGCGGCGTGCCTCACGACGGGAATCGAAGCGCGCGCTCTTGCGAAGCCGATTCGACAGCCACATTTCCCGGATTTCCAGTTCCTCGGCAAAAGGCGTCTCGAGAATCTGCTGGCCCTCTTTCCACGACTCGTGACGGATGAGCGAGTTCGAAGTGATCATTCCGCTTTTGGTGAGGTTGATGATCGCTTCGCGAGTCAACGGTCCCTGTTCCTTCTTTCCGGGATTGCGATAATACCAGTCGATGGCAGGTTCGATATTGCCCGCGAGCACCTCCGCCAGCGACGCCACATTTTTCGCGACGCGCCAGTCATCGAGAGACGGATGAAACACCCAGTGATCCGGCTTCAGAAAGGAAGCCAGTTGATCGAGCCTGTAGGGGCCGTAGCACCGCTCATCGACAGCCACGAGCCAGGATGCCGCGGCCTCGTCCGGCGCGACCCGATTCATCGTGAACCCGGTTCCCTGGTAGTTCCGCGCGCGATAAATGCGGGAGTGAGCGGCAGGGATCGGTCATCTCCGTTCTCCAGGAGAACCAGCATGCGTTCCGCGGCAGCCCGACCGATGGCGGACTTGGAGACGTGAACCGTGGAGATGTCGGAATTCCTGGTGGGCAGATTATCGCAACCGATCACCTGCACTTCCTGCGGAACGCTCACGTTCGAACTGCGGAACCATTGGACTATTTCATCGGCGATGTAGTCGTTCACCGCGAAGACTCCAGCCGGCCGCTCGGATTGGGAAAGCAGGATCAGGCCGATCTTGTCGCCGACGGGACGCGATGCCGTGGCTCCCGACGTGCCGGCGACGTGATGAAAGGGAGCAGTCAGCAATTGCACTGCGCCGCCCGCCGTACGGATGGTTTCCGTGAATCCTTCCACGCGCCTTCGGTAGGGAACGGGAATCGTTCCATTTTCTTCCTCGCCGGACGCGGCGACGTATTTCATGCCCGGGCCGGACCGCATCTTTTCCGCGGCGATTCGACCGCATGCGTCATCATCGACGACGATGCTCGCCGCGAGAACTTCTGATGTGTCCGGAAGGAGCGCGACAACGGGCAGCTTGCGGATCAACTCCTGATACAGGCTCGACGATTTCGCCTGCATGTAGATGATCCCCTGGAGGGACTCGATGTCATCGAGCGGCGTGACAGGATTGATGAGTCGCATCCTGTGACCCGCTTCGGAAAGCCTCGATTCGATCGCGAGTGCGATGGGGGCGCAGAAAACGTCCGAGCGGAGAAAATGCTCCGTTTCCTCGATGAGAAATCCGATCGTGCCCGGTTCGCGATTCATCGCGATTATTGACCCTCGAGCCGCTTCGCCATCTCCGGAGCCAGGACGCCGGGATCGCCTCTCCCGACACCGTAGCCGATCCTGAACGTATCCTTTTCTCCGGCCTGCAGCGTCTTCTGACCGCGGATCGGCTCCATCGTGAAAAATCCGATTCCTTCCCAGATTCCGATCTCCGTCAGCCCGCCCTGCTGGTACAGCAACGCCACGAAATGGCCGCTCGTCCTGTCCTGCGCGGCGGCCCAGCCCCCGGTCGGCCGGAAGAAGGAGACCTTGGCGAGGCGAGGACGATAATCGTGCTGGCGGAGTCCGCGCTCGGTCGGGACGACGATCCTGTCTTCCTTGCCCGCGCCACCGGGTCCGACCGCGAGATCGGGATGGGCGGCCCAGAGCTGCGTCACGGGGGACGATGTGGGATTGGCAATCTCGTAGTCGCAGACGAGCACGTTCGAGGACGGCCCGATGGTCATGGCGCGGCGGATCGTGAGCCCTTCGCGGGACAGGCTCGACAGGACGACATGAACGCCCGACGGATCGGATCGTGTTTCCAGCTTCCACTCGTTGTTCCAGACGTCGCCCGGCCATCCGCGCGGCCACCAGTCGTTGATGCCTCCCAGTTCGATCCAGGCCCGCGGATCGGCGGGTTTTTCCCTGGGCGGATATTTCGAATGGAGATGGTTGACTCCATCGCTTCCCGCGAGGAGAAGGATTCGTCCTCCTGCGGCGATGGCGCATTGAGCTTCGAACGTTTCGTGACCGAAAGCGATCTCGTTCAATCCGTCGCCGTTCAAATCGTCCATCAGGATGACCGGTTGACCATCCAGTTTCTGATATTTCTCCACGTGCGATATCTCGCCGTCGGGACCGGAGATGCGGACGGTGATCTTTCCGAGCCTGGCGTCGCCGGGAACGATTCTCACAGGGAGGCTTACTTCGCCGCCCGGCGGGACATTCACGGCGAGACTTGGAGGCGACACTTTCCAGCCGCCTTCCCCCGTGAAGACGGCGGTTCCCCTGTATCCTCGTCCGGAGGGCGCAGCCAGCAGGAACCGGACCGCCATGCCTTCCGCGGGAATGAGATTGCGTCCCTCGAGATCGGCCCGCTGCAGCGGTTCGACCGCGTTGATATCAACGGGCGTGCCCGTCACGACGATGCCGTCGGTGGTCTGGAAACGGAGGATGACGCGGTGCGGGCCGCGAGACAGGGCCGCGGCGGGCATCATGCCCGTCCATGTCCCGCCCGACCTGATCGTGATGTCCGAGGATGTGTAGGGCGTGGTCACCGTGGCGCGGTCGATCAGGAGCTCCAGGCGGCCTGTCACATCATGAGTCGTCCTGTTCATGAGCGTGGCCTGGATCGGAACTTCCGTCGCCATGCGCACCACGGTGTCCGCACTCGCTGCGACGATGAGGCCGGGATCGATCGGTGCCAGCGTCGTCACGGTTTTCTCGCCCCTGTCCGTCATGACCTTCGCGGTGATCCAGAGATATTCGCCCGGAGTTACATCTTCCGGCACGATCACTTCGAATTCCGATCCTCCCCAGGAATTTGAGGAGAGCTTCAGGGATGTCGCGGAGGTTTTTACGTCCGCATCGCGAGCAGGCACCGGTCCTGTCCGGTTCACGGTCCATGCGGCGAGACCCGTGGCGGCGATCGCCATCGGATTCCCGCCGGAGTGAATCTCCAGTTTGACACGCGCGACGGTGCCCGCCGTGACGCGGTTCGGAGCGCGCAGTTGCGCATGCCATTCCTCCGCGCTCGCGCCGGAAGTAACGGCCGCGATCCGATAGCGGCCGATCCCGTCGGCGCCCGGCCGATGGAGGAAGACGATAGCGCGATCCGTGAGCGCGTATTCGACGGGCCGATTCGAACCGCCTTCCAGGGATTCGACCGCGAGGCCTGAATTATTTCGAGCGGACGCGGAACGAGGGATTGCCAGGAGGCCGCGTCGATCGTCCGGGATCGTGACGATGATCGCGTTTCCTTCCTCCTTCAGACGCTTCATGATGAGAGCTCGCGGCGTTCCGAAGTCGAACCCGGCAAGCGCGGAAAATATCCCGGCCGTCATTTCGCGTGATCCCGCGATGACGCCGGGCGCGGGGATCACCGAGCCGGCGAACGCGATCGGAGACCTGCCCAGAAGCGCATACGCGGAGAGGCCGCCCTCATATTGCGTCCAGACGGCTCCATCGGGCATCTGCGCCCACTCCGTTAGCCTCCGGCCCGTCGAGAGGGAATTCACTTCCTCCTGGAAGACCTGGCAGATGTCGATCCAGCGCGCGTGCTGGCGCGGGAGGTTGGCGTGCAGGATCTCGTAGAGATGGAACCCGTAGGCGACGTTCCAGGCGAGCTTCGCGTCGGCGTCCGTGCGGGCTTCGACGGCGAGGTTATGGTGCAGGAAGTCCGCGAGATCGTGAGCGATCATCGAGGAGACCGGGACGACGCGCCAGTTTCCGCCTCCATATCGCGCATCGAGATCGGCCGGATCGGGCCATGTGCCGACAGGCCACATGCCGCACAGCGAATGCTCGAACGGAGCAATAGCGTCGAAACCGTTCTCGGTCATCAGGATTCCGCCGCGCGGATTCTCCGCGGCCCAGCGGACCATTCCCTCCGAATAGGAGTAGGGCGCGGGTGCATTGCGGGAATAATCGTCCTTCCAATCCCGGGCTCCGATCTGATCCTCGAAAACTCCGTCCATGCCGAGATCCGTGTACACGGTCTCGTGCAGTTGCCGCCGGACGGCGCGGACCTCGTCCGACCACGGCGTCACCATCCAGCCCTTGTTTTCGCCGTACACATCCTCGATCGGCTTGTCCTCTTCATCCCGAATCGCGATTTTTTCAAGGCCGACTCGATTCGCGGTCGCGGAGACATTCCACCAGGTGGGATTGACGTACGGAGCAACGAGCATCTTTCTTGAATGAGCAAGCCCTGTGAGCCGCTTCAGGCCGTTGTTGCCGGAGAATTTGGGATCGGCGGGAAAGAAATCGGGATAGTTGCGGTCGAATCCGCCGGTCCAGTACGTGACCGGATGGAGAAGAACTCCTTCGGGCAGGAGCGCGACATCGTCGAGGATGCGATCGACGCCCGGGTAACCGCCGAAGTCGAGCTTCACGAGAGCAGCCCTGGAATATTGCTGGAACAGTTTTTCGCCCATCCTTGCGGCGAGCGGCTTGACGTCGTCCTGGAAGATCTGCCGTCGATAGAGCGCCGCCGCGGAAGAAAGCGGCAGGCCGGCGGCGATGAGAACATCGCCCGTGGAGAGCGACTGGCCGGGATCGATCCGGGCGGGAATCATGCGCGTGACGAATCCCGATCCGAGGGGCGAGCCGCCGACCGAGATGGTGGCGGGCCGCAGTCCCGTCCATTCCCCGTCGACGATTCCTTCTCCGCGGTACTTCATCAGGTTGCCCCGCCGCTCCGTTCCCGCGAGTCCTCCTCCCATGAGCGCCAAGTTGCCGTTCTGCGAAGCCGCATGGACGAAGTCGGAAAATCCGGCGGGATAATTGAAGGAGGCCGTGCGCTCATCCTCGAAGAACGCGGGTTTCAGGCCGATCCCGAGCCACCGGGGAATGACGACCTCCTTCAGCGGCGCGATCGGGTACAGGAATTTCCCGGGCAGCATCACGCCGAGCACTCGCTGCGACGTCGAGGCGACTTCGGCGGACAGGGCGACGCCTCCCTCGCGCGGTGTGACGGCGAGATCGATGGCGTAGCCGTCAAAGGCAACATGGTATTTCACCGAGCCCGGCTCGATCGTCACATCGCACTTCGCTTTTCCCGCGCGCACATCCGCTTCGGCATCGACGAGCCCTCCTTCGACCGTTTCCACGGCGAAGAGCGCGCCGCCGGAAGAGACGCTTCTGGCGGAGGAGAGATCGCGGATATCGATGACGGTGGGGATGGTCGCGGAAAGAACCAGCTCCGTCATGCCGCCTCGAACGGTGATCCGATCTCCCTTGGCGGAGACGAGAGCCGCCACCGGCTTCAGAGTCTCCATGCCCGCGAGCGCCGAATTGAGCGGGCGCAGCTGCGTCGGATCGGGCCAGAGCGAACCGGATGGAATAGGCGGAGCGGATACCGGCACGAGCGGAGAAGAGATTCTTATCTTGTCGACGGCTCGCAGGGGGGACGCTCCGAAGGCGACGCGCGACAGGACCATCCGTTCGCCTTTCACGCTCGGAGCCGCGCCCTGGGTCGAGACACCGAGGAGAATCTTGAACGTGACGAGGCCGCTCTTGCCGAGCAGGCGGCGCAGGTCGAAGTTGTAGAGCCCGGGTTTCGTAATCTCCGGTTGCGCCCGGATGAAACCTCCGGGCAGATCGGTATGCTGGAGAATGACATAGCCCGCGCGGGAGAGTTCCTTCACATCCGCGATGAGTCCTCCGAACCGGTCGAGATCGACCGTCGCGTTCACGAGCACAGCGCCGAACATGTCCTTCTCGTTCCGGCCCTCGATGACGAGATCGGTCCCGTTCGAGTTCGCTTCGGCTCCGGTGGGAGTTCCGTCATCCCAGTTTCCAGCAAACCGGTACAGCGAACCATGGCCTTCGCCCGCCGCGTGGATCGCGAATTCATCCCCATCGATCTTTTCTTCCGCCGCGCGAGGAATGAGCTTGATGGACGCCAGTTTCAGGATGAGCCCAACCGCAGAGCCTTCCGCGGAATTGGTCGTCACGCCGATCTGGAGCCGGACGGCGAGCTTTCCGGACGTGTAGCCCGTCTGGAGCCGCAGGTCGTAGCGCGTGACACCCGGGCGGGAAATAGACGGCCCGAGAGAAACATAACCCTCCTCGAAGGCCGTGCCCTGCAGGAGCAGATACCCTCCTCGGGTGACGGTATCGACGACGACCTCGATGGCGGCGTACTGGTCGAGGTCGATCACGATGTCGGTATAGATGGAACCGTACGGCTTGGACTTTTCTGTGCCTGTTATGGTGAGATGATGATCCGCGTCGAGTTCGTATGTGGCGCCCGTCGACCCGCCGTCGTCCCAGGAGGAACGGAAATCCGGGGTGTGGCCCGCATCGAGGATGAGGGAGTCGGGCGGAGCTGGAGCGCTCTCAGGTTTCAAGAACCAGGCCGCCAGATACGAGCCTGCCAAACCAAGTCCGATGATGAAGGCCAGGCCCGCGAGGATCGCGGCGAGCGTGCGGACTTTAGATATCATGGGGGTCGATGCTCATGGGCAATACGATTTCACATTTCTCATTCCACATTTCTCATTTCACATTTGCTGGTAACCCCATGGTGAACGATCCATGGGAAATGTGAAATCCGATTCACTTCAGGTCCCTCACAAGGACAACTCTCTCTCCTCCCGCCAGCGGGAGTTTCCCCGCGAGCGTTTCCCGGCGGGACACTCCATCCGGTGTCAACCGGAAGAGGTTGACGCAACCGGTGCCCTCCCAGCCGATGTCCGCATCCGTCGAAGCGTTCCGCGTGTTCCACACCAATACCGCATCGCGATCTTCACCGGCGTATCTCGAGATGCGGACGCCGTCGTTGTCGCACCCGATTCCGTCGCTTCCGCGATAATCTCCTCCCCGCGCGATCGGGTAAACAGCTTTCCTCGCCCTGATGACGGTTTCGATCTCCCGGCGCGTCCCATTCATGCGGGCCCGGTATTCCGCCACGGCCCTCTGCCCGGGATCGCAGTCGTAGCAGCGATCGACATGCTCGAATGGCTCGGTCATTCTCCAGTATTCCGGCACCAGGCCGATGAGCCACGCATAGCGGACCTCGTCCTCCCGCTGCGCATCGCGCGAGGAGACGGGATGCTCGGGAAACGTGTAGCGGTACATCTCCGCGAAGGTCGGATGAGGAAATCCGGGATCGGTGAAGTTCGTGCCCTTGGAGTGGCACAGGTCGACGAACTGGACGAAGGCGTCGCAGGTCAGCTCCAGCATCAACGCGCCTCCGCGGGCGTGGAGACGATCGCGGAGCTGCCGCAGGATCGACACCTTTGAAGCGCCCGCGAGATCCGGGCGGGCATGGTCATGATCTCGGCCGAAGCAGAGATACGGCTGATCGCCGCCGATCTGGTCGTACAGCAGGCCGTCCGCGCCGAGATCCATGACGAGCTCGGCCTGCGCACGCAGCTTATCGCGCCATGATGCGGATCCGGGGCAACCGACCGCGAAGTGTTTGCCCGGATCGATGGTCGACTGGATCGGCCAGGAATAGCGGTCGCAGTGAGGGTTGCCATCCTCGGCAATGTACGAGGCGTCCCAGCCTTCCCCATCGCGAAAATAACGGCCGGCGATATCCATGAGGCGGCCCTGCGTGTAGAGAATCGTGCGTTGTCCGGCGGCCTTGACCGCCGCGAGAGCCTCCTTAAGGGCGGACTCTCCGCCCATCAGGGGATCCGGTTCATACTCCGGAAAACCGGAATCGTGTCCAGACTTGTACCAGGAGAAGGGGAAGAGCGGAATGTCGAGACCGGACGCCTTGTGTTCCGCGGCGATTTCGGCGAGCCGTGAATAAGGGAAATACTGCCGCTTGTTCTGATGCTTCATGAAGAGGGCGCAGAGCGCGGGCGCTTCGGACAGCCAGGTCTGGCGCGGCGAAAGCCGGTCCATCCATGAGTGCGCATAGGCGCGATAGATATTCGATCCGCGGCGCCAATCGCCCGCATGAGCCGCGAGGAGGAATGTGCCCGACTGGGATCGCGATCCGGGTGGAAGGAGCGGATACCGCGAGAAGCCGAGCTGGAAGTCGCCGTGGAGCGGACGGCGGCGCGCCAGGAGCGCGGTGGAGGGGAGCGAGGGATCGTGCGAGCCGAGGTAGAGACCGGCCGAGCCGGATTCGATGTGCATCCAGGACATCGACGCCGTGCCGGGATAGGTGATGGGGGAATCGGCCCAGCCGATGAGCCAGTGCGGCGGGAGCGCCTCATGCGGCCTGGACCAGCGCGCGCCGCACCAGAAGGGGAGAGTTGCCTTGTCGGCCTGAAGACCCGAAAGAAAAGGAAAAGAAAATTCGCGCACCGTGTCGACGGACCGGTTCTCCATGGTCCAGCGGCACTCGATTCCCTGCGGTGCGGCGATGAATTCCAGTTCAAGCCGGATCGGCTGCGTCGCTGCCAGCCCCTTGATCGCGTCGAACGTGATGAGCACGCGCGAGTCCGTCGCATCGATCCGCCCTTCCTGATCGTGATCGAAGGCGGGATGCTCGGTCCACTCCCCGAGCGAAGCGATGAGCTTCCATCCTGAGCCCGTGCCGCGGACGAATTCCGTTCCTGTCGGATGATGCAGGATCGAGAGCAAGCGACCGTTGTTATCGATCTCGATGTCGGTTTCCGCGGCGCGTAGCCTGGCGAGATTCATGAACCGGATTTCAGATATTGGCCAGCGTCGTGCCGGGAATCCAGCGCGGAGCGATTCTCCTTGTGGCCACGCCGCGTCCGGCGAAGAGGCCGGAGAGCATGTCGATGCCCGCCTGTCCGATTTCGGCGGTGTCGAAGGCCGTGGTGGAGAGGAGCGGATCGCCGTCCTGGAAGATCCGCTTCAGACCGTCGAAGCCGACGAGAGAAAGATCCTTCGGGATAAAGATGCCGCGCGACTGGAACGCGTCGTACAGGCCCCAGGCGATCTGGTCGTTCGCGGCGATCACGGCGGTCGCATCCTTCACATCCGCCGCCGCGCGGACGCCGAGCCGATACGAATCGGCCGTGCCGCCATCCAGCGGGAGAGTGAGCAACTTCGTCCCCGGCATGATCTTGCGGAACGCGGCGGCTCGCGCGGCGTAGGACGGGGCAACGCGCCCTTTCCACGAACCTGCGACAAAGACGACACGGCTATGCCCGGCTTTTTTAACCTGCTGCGCCGCGAGCGTTCCCGCCCGGGCATCATCGAGCTGGACGGTGCTCAGGGAGTTCCTCGCGTCGAGATCGGAATTGATGAGGACGAAGGGGAGTTTCGAATCCCGCAGGTAATCGACCGCCATCGCGCTCTTGGCGGCCAGATACATCACGCCGTCGACCAGTTGTTCCTCCACGGCGCGGATCCTGTTCTCCGCGGAGTCGTAGACGGAAAACACGAGCGAGAACTTCGAGGCTTCCGAGGAGGATATGATCGCGGCGAATATGTCGCGGCAAAAAGGATCGTCCAGGAGAAAGCCGGCCGTCGTGTCGTACACGAAGGCGACCGCGTTCGTCCGTCCCGTCGCCAGCGTTCGCGCGGCGCCGTGCGGCCTGTAGTTCAGTTCCTTTGCGACATCGAGGACACGCTGCCGTGTCGACTCCGCGATGCGCACGTCCCGTCGGCCCGAGAAGACGATGGAGACCGTCGGCTGCGACACGCCCGCCTTGTCCGCCACATCCTGCATCCTGACGCTCTTGGTCATCGCCCCTCCTCCTTCGATCCGGCTCCCATCATCCCAGCTCCACGTCCACAACGTGCTCTCCATCCTTTGATCCGACGAGATCCCCCGCGCCGATCATGACACGCCCGTCGGACGGACTCAACGCGCGCCCGTCGAGCGTTGCGGTCCTGACGCGACCGGCGCTAACGCCCGCAGGCGATCGGAACCGGATGCGGTATCGCGCTCCACGGAAGGATATTTTGAGAGTCACATCGCGAAAGAGGTCATCATCCGGGAGGCAGGGATCGATGAGGAGCCCGCTTTGTGAAGTTCTCCCAGCTGCGACGCCACGCGTCAAGACGCCACGTGTCAAGACACCGCGGACGCCGAGGAAATGGCGCGGGAAGACCATGCGCGTCCAGGGGCCCGTGCCGGTCAGGAGCGGATATTCGGCGCGGCCGGCGAGGAAGGGGTGATCCGAACCGATCCAGTATTCGGGGAGATGGGGCCCAGCGGTCGCGGCGCGGTCGCGACCGAGAACGGAGATGCCGCTGAAGACCTTCCAGGCATCCTGGGCGCGGCGGCGCAGGAGAAGGGCATGGATGAAGTAGAGATTGGCGTGATTGAAGACGGCGCCGTTTTCTTTCGTGCCGGGAGCGAAACCCGTGATGCGGCCGATCTCGGGATCGAAGCGGGTGTAAGCCGGAGCATTGAGGCGGAGGCCTCCGTGGGCGTCGGAGAGATTCTCGAAGACGGCCTCGATAAGGCGATCCACCTCATTGCCGGAGACGGCGTCCGCCAGGAGCGCCCACGTCTGGGGCATGAGATGCATGGGGCATTCTCCGGCTTCCTCGATGGCTTGCCCGTCCGGGCGGATGTAACCGTGAAAGAACGTTCCATTGTAGGCTTTCTCGCGGACGATCCTGACCAGTGTGTCGGCTTTCGATTCCAGCGATGACTGAAGGCTCCGCGCGTCGACATCGATTCGTCGGGCGGAAACATCGCCGTCGACCTCGCGGAGAAATTTCCGCATCGCGTCTTGTCTGGTGGGCGCGGCGCCATCGTCAGGCAAAGTCAGTCGCGCGGCGGCCTCGAAGAGCGCGATCGAGGATGCGCCGTGGCAGGACGCGAGATCGTTGAGCGCCGATGCGAGCAGGCGCAGATTGCGCGCGACGCCGCAGGAGAAGACGACGTTTTCGCCGTCATGCAGCTGATCGATGGCGTCATTCCAATCGGCGCGGCGGTGTTTCAGGAGCCCATGCCGACCGCAGTCGTAGTACATCCCGAGATTCTGCACGAGGAGATGTTCGATCACTGTTCCCAGGAGCGGCGGACTGTTCTGAGAGAGATTCACATTGGAAACGGCTGTTGCTTCCGCGATCTTACCTGACGGCCAGCCTTCCGTTTTTTTATCACCGCGGGAACGGAAGGTATCGCGGAAATAGGGGATGCCGTCCTTCAGGAGGTACGAGAGATCGCCCAGCTCGTCGCCGATCATGAGCATCGTGGGAAGGGTCCAGTAGGGATGATCGCACCAAAGGCCGTTCACCTCGTCGGAACCGAAGCGGCGCGTGCGCGTGAAGAAGCGCGTCGCGTTGGTTCCGTCGGGGCGGATGCCCGAGAGCGTATAGACGGATTTGTCGAGGGCTCCGGCGGGATCGAGGGGCGCCCATGCCATCAGGTCCTGCCAGATCTCCCGCCATCCGGAGAAATCGCTGCCGTAGTCGAACTGGGGATGGCCCGTGTTGCCGAACCAGTGACGGATGAGCGACTGATGCAGCCACCAGCGATTCCAGGAGGAGTCGAAGTCGGGATGGCCGGTTTCGATCCGCACTTTCCCGGCGTGTTCGCTCCAGAAGGCGGACACTTCCTCGCGTCGTTTGGCGATCGCGTCCTTTTCCGCAAGCGCCTCGATCCGGGCCGCGGTCGCGCGATCGGGAGCGACGCCGGCGGAGAGGGAGAGGGAGACGGATTCTCCTGGAGTCAGAGATACGCCCCGGAATTCGAAGGCCGCGACCAGTTCTCGACCGAGACCCTGGATCCGCGGCTCGCGATCTTCGATGAGAGCTTCCGGATGATCCCAGCGGTAGAGAGGCCCGAGGAAATCCTCGCGATCCGACCAGACGCGATCCGGGAGGCGATCCGCTCCCATTCTGGCCGACGCAATATAGCAGAGTGACGACCGGCCGGTCCTGCCCTCGATCCATTCCAGGCCGTTTTCGACGAGCACATGGCCGGCGGCGTCGATCTTGTTGTACAACCGCACGACATCGCGATGATATTCGACATAGGCGCGGGATCCCGCGTAGAGCGGAAGGACGAGCGAGACATCGATGCGCCGGGCCGCATCCGAGCGATTCGTGATCCGGACATCCCAGCATTCGCAGGATTCGTTCACGGGAACGAAGACCGTCGAGTCCGTTTCCAGGTCGCCGCACTTCGAATGCAATGTCACCTCGCCGAGATCGAGCGTGGATTCGAAGGCGGAAGGAACAGAGCCGGCGAAGGGGAGAGCGGGGGAACCGGTGGCGCAGAAGAGAGCCGGGCTGGAGGACGCGGCCGGATCCCGGATCCAGACCGCGCGTCCCATGTTCTTGGGGAAGAGCGGCCCGTC
Source organism: uncultured bacterium (assembly GCA_964499705.1). GTDB lineage: Bacteria > UBA8481 > UBA8481 > UBA8481 > UBA8481 > JBBTKW01. The sequence goes on from CAZCME010000002.1 coordinate 213,525, forward strand.
GAATTCCCCGAGCATGCGCGCGTAGTCCGCTCCGGAATATCCTCTCAGCAGCGCATCGACGACCGCGAAGTATTCGCTGCCGCAGGCGAGCATCTGGATGGGGACGCGACCGGCCGTGTCCGGTCGCGGGACGACGACGCGACCTTCAGGATCAAACCGCCAGGCGGCTGATCCGGGAGCGTGCGTCTGGGTGTGTTCGTTCGGCATGCGGAGGATTATGACCCGGCCGTTCACGGAGTGTCAACAGGTAATATGAATAATAATAATCGCCAATGCGGATTAGCAGGCGTGCTAATATTTACCCACCTCGGACTGCTCCGCTCCGGAACGCGTCTTTCCTTCGGCGGTGACAGCATCCTGAGAAAGAGTGTTCATGAGGCGAAGTTCGTTCGTCCATGTTCTTCGAGTGGATGGATGAACGGCGAATGAACAACGGCTGATGACGAACATCATTTCCGCATGCGAATACTCGCAACCCCGCACTCCGCGGACGCGCCCTCAATCGCCCGTTCGACCTATGAGCCGGCTTGCAATAGGATGGATCAGCATGCCTGACGAGAAAGTCATAGAGCTGGCCGGAGTGACGAAGTCTTTTGCCGGCGGATTCTTCGGGAAGATTCCCGTCCTGAAGGGGATTTCCTTCACGGTGACGCGCGGCGAGGCTGTGGGGATCGCGGGACCGAGCGGCGCGGGCAAAACGACGCTGCTCAAGATTCTGCTGGGACTCGTAAAGCCCTGCGAGGGTGGAGTCAAGCTCTTCGGAGAAAAACCTCTCGCCGCGTTGACCCATCATGTCGTGGGTTATGTTCCGGATGACCACGGTCTGCCGCCGGGCGTGAAGGTGCGCGAGTCGGTGGCTCTGCACGACGGCCTGCTGGGCTTGCATGCCGCCGGGATGAATCCTGCGATGAGCGGGCGGCTTGAGGAGGCGCTGGGAATTCGGGATGTCGGCGACGCGCGTGCGGAGACGGTGTCCATGGGCACGCGCGCGAGGATCGCATTCGCGCTGGCCTTGAAGGGAGAACCTTCGCTGCTGGTGCTGGATGATCCCTTCATCGGGGTGGATCCCGAGATGCGCGGATTCATGCGCGATGAACTGCGGGGTTATCTCGTTCGACGCGGCACGCTGGTCGTGACCTCGCATATGCTCCTGGAACTTTCCGATGTCGTGTCCCGTGTGCTGCTGATCAATGGAGGAATGCTTGCTGCCGACGATTCGGCGCATCGCGTTTATCCAGACGTGGAGCAATGGTACCGTGATGGCACGATGGCATTCCGGAGGAAGTGCGCAACCGAGGCGGGAACATGACGCTGTTCCGAATGGCGCTGCGAGAGGCATCGCGGCTTCATCCCGGATCCGCTCTCCTTGTCCTGTTCCTGGCTCCGTTCGCCGTCATTCCCTACGCCGCTCTGCTCGCGGTGGAATCTTCGTCGCGCGTCGCTTCCGACATCGCCTACCTCTTCGCTCTGCTCGCGGCGCACGCGATCGCCATTCAATATGGAGCCGGAGTTCGGCCGCTGGAGAATGGATTTACCGATCTTCTCCGCGTGCGAGGTCTCTCCGCAGGCGCTATCCTGCGGAGCCGCGCGGCGGGCTTCGGCACCCTTTGCCTGCTGCCGCTCGCGGCTGTTGTGGGAGGCTCCGTGCTGGCCGCCGGGTGGATGGGGGCGCGCGATATTCTACGCGTCGCCATTGCTCAGTTGGGCGCCCTCCAGACCTTCGGAGTCGCTGTTTTCTTCGGAGCGATTCTTTCGCGGCAGGCGACGGCGATTTGCGCGTACGCGGTCGTTCTGATCGGCCAGGTTCCATCAGGACGAGACAATATCCCGTGGATCTTTCCCCGATATGCCGTCTTCGATTTCTGGCCCGGGGATGTGCCCGGGCCGGGCGAAACGGCAAGTCTTATTCTCGGGGCACTGGCCTATGGCGTTGGCGGCGTGCTTGCCGCTTCAGCGCTCGCGGAAATTCGGGATCGATGATGTCTGTCAGGATACCGGCGCGCGGCCTCCTGCGCCGATTCCCGCGGGGAGTCGATTTTCTCCTGGCCGGCATTCTGCTCCTGGCCGCGTCCTCGATTCCCGCCGTCAAGCCGGCCGAGACGTCTTCGTCCACCTGGCTCGGTCTCCGTCCTTTCACGGCGGATATCATCAGGATGCATGCTCTTTCCGTCGTCGGAGTCGCCGGTCTGGATCGGGAATATCCCGGGACCGATCCCACGCGCGGAGCGCTTGCCGAGCGCCTCGAAATGGCGATGCGGCTGACGCCCGATCGACACGAGGTCATCTGGGACGACGCGCTTCTCCTGTCCGCGCTGGGAGACTCGGCCGGCGCGAGGCGCTACCTGCGTGCCGCTCGAGAATTTCACCCGCGACCGGAGGAGATCGACCTGTTCGAGGCCGCATGGTTCCTCTGGATCGACCAGGCGGATACGACGGGGGCTGTGACAATGCTGATGGAGTCCTGGAACAGGGGGGCGCTATCCCGGCCGGGAAAGCGATTCGCCGTATCCCTTGTCGGAGCCGCAGGTGATCATGCGCAGAGGCTCGCTCTGGAGCGTCGCTTAGCTGAGGAGTCCGGCAACGGTGAATCGACGGTCCATGGAGCGGAGTGAAGCATCCGTCTGTTCCCGTGGCTGTTTCCCGACCCGTCGTCGATTTGGATGAACGACTACTTCGTATAGTTGATATGCAAGGAGTCGAAGATGACCGATTTGTCCCTGCCTTCGATGACAAGGACGAGGTTGAAATTGTCGCGGGGGCTGGTCCACCCGGTCGTCTGAGCCAGATCCGCCGTGACGGTCCCGGCTCGATTCTGGCTGGGTATGATCGTGTGGTAGGCGGCGTCGCTCCAGGGATTGGAAGTCGCCCCCACGTTCCATGATGCGCCTTCCTCCACATCGCTGACGACGACCGTGAGAACGGGTCCGCGTGAGAAATCGATCTGAGGGACGACCAGGACGGATTTGCCCCAGTCCGCTTCGCCGACGGCGGTGAGCGAGCCTTTGCCGGCTGGATTCGACAGGATCCGCGCATTAAAGGAGGCGTCATCGTCGGCATCATAGAAACCGTCGACCGATGTGAAGAGGTTATCCCACGCGAGCACATCCACGGCCGGTTTTCCCGGAAAAGGTTCAGGATTCCGCTCCCGGGTCCCCGCCGTCAGATCCGCCGATGCCGTGGTGACCGGGGCTCCGTCGAGCGTCCCCGCCTGCGGCGTCTTGGATCCGCAACCCGCCATCCCTGCCACAACGACCGTGTACCCCAGTACCGCCGCTCCCGCCGCAACCACAATCGATCCCCGCATGACCCGTCCTCCGCGCTGAAGAAGTATACTACGAGAACAGTATACTAATGCGCATTAGCGTTGTCAATAGGAATAGATATACTAATACGAATTAGCGTGCATGTATCCGGGTGAATCGGTCATCGGACGTAAACCTTGTATTTGTACCGGATCTCCGCTTTTTGCCCGGCGGGAAGGTCGATGGTCCAGTCGAGCCTTGTGACGGGATTCAACTGGCGGAGCCCTTCCGCGAGTTTTGTCTCGGTCGCGCCGTGCGAGGCCTCGAGGAGCTGCCCCTCGAAGGAACGCTCGATTTCCAGCTTCACATCCTCGCGTTTATGGCTCTGCACCGACAGGATGCCCTCGATCGTCACCAGGTCGTAGGAGGAACCCTGGTAGGTGCGCGCATTTGCCTGGCGGTTGATCTCCGCTTCGCTCCGGTCGGCCCGCAGATCCAGAGCCTTCGTGATCCTGATGCGCGTCTCCGCTTTCGGGGAGGTGTAACTGAGGATGTCCTGTCCCAGGATCTTTCCGCCGGATACGACGATGACAGGAGCCGTTGTCAGGGGTTGAGAGAAAGGATTATGAATCTTCAGCTTGTGCCAGACTTCCTCGGTCGATCCGCTCTCCCTTGTTCTCGGGCTGTACGATGGCTCCGCCTGCGCGATATCCCACGTGTAGATATGCTCGTATTTCACGGGGCTGTTCAGGAGCTCATAGTATCCGCGCTGGTTCTTTCCGAGCGTGACGTTCTCCAGCGTGTAGAAGAAAAGATCCTCCGCGTAGGCACCTGCCGTGGTCGAGGAATAGTCCGGTTGCGCGTCTCCGGCTTCCGGGAACCCCATGTAGGCGTTCATGGCGACCTGGGCCATCACGCCGACATTTCTTCGCGACGAAGATCCCATGTTTCCCAGGCCGGAGAGGAACGACGAAAGTTCCTGGTCCAGGGAAAAGGGCGATACGACATCCGCGAAGAGGATGTTCGGAAACCCACTGATGAAATTCATCCGCACATTCCGAAGATCGGCGGCTTCGTTGATGACGATGCTCTGGAGCCTGATCCGCCCCTCGCCCGCGCCTGTAATATCCAGCTCATACGCAGGCGCCCATGTGATTCCTTTCGACAGTTGCGTGAGTCGGAAATCCGCGTCGACCTTTGCCTCGTAAGACAGCGTGATTTCCGGCTTCATTTCCCTGGTCACGCAGGTTGTGTCAAGACTCCCGGCGGATCTCAGGCCATTGATCTCTTCGACCCGGATCGCTTCCTGTTCCGCACCGTCTCCCAGGAGGACGATGGAGCCCGAAAACGGGAGGAATGATGTGGAGGCTGTTCGACGATCGAGAATCGTCGGTCCGTCCGCGGACAGGAGCGCCACGATCCGTCCGCGCCTTGTCGCCTGCGCCGTCGTCAGCTCGATGTCCCGCCCGATGTTGGCCTGCAGCAATTCCGCGAGGCTGCCCGCGGAGCGTACGGAGGAAACTTCCTTCATGGCGGCGGTCATGGATTCGATCTTGAGGAGCAGCGGATCGTAATGGATCCAGTAGGTGCCGTGTGTGCCGGCGATTTCCGGTGAGAAACGAGCGGACTTCTGGCTGGAGGGGAGTCTGCCTTCGGCCGTGAAGCAGCCGAGGCCGTTCTTGAAGAGCGACACCTCGGCGATGCGCGGCGCTTCATCGGCGCCGGCGGCGCCGACGCAGAGCGTCGAGGCGATGAGGATCCGGAAGTAAAGCTGACGGGATGGTCGGTTCATGAAAGTGTCCTTTCCCAAGAAGGCGAGTTGCACTGGCGCTCCGATCGTATCACATGCCCGGGCAAGTGAATCCAATATCCGTGTTGACAAGTGGTCTTCCAAAGTGATATATAACTGTTCATAGATAAAACACGGATGGGAGGAGGCTCAATGGAATGAGCTCGCGCCGCGCGCATCGATCGTATCGATGAGGCGTGCCGGTGGCCGGGCATGACATCACACACACAATAGGATATCGGATATCGGTTAACCAGGGATGGGCTGATCCTCGTGCGTCCAACACATATACGGACGGTGCGGGCAAACCCAGGGAGGGTTTATCATGTTATCACCACGGCTTACGGCCTCGAATGAGTCCGCGTTAGTCGCGTTGGGCGGCCTGAAGGACGCCACGCGGCTCTTCTCACTTTCAACATCGCGCCTGTCAACAGGACTGCGCGTTCAATCTCCATCGGACGATCCCGGCAGCTTCGCCTTCGCCAACCGGCTGCAGGCGCGCCAGCGATCGTATGACCGGCTTCTCATCGACAACCAGGCGTCGCGTTCGCTCGTGCAGACGGCCAACAGCGGCATTGAAACGATCCTGGATCATCTCCAGACGATCCGCACGCTCGCGGTCAGTTCCTCGAGCGGAGCGTCCACGACGGCCGACAGAAACGCCAACCAGGCCACGCTCGACAGCCTGCGCGACGAGATATTGTCCATAGCGCAGACCACCGAATTCAATTCCAAGATTCTCCTGGGCGGCAGCTACGCATCCGGACAGTCAACACTCACTTTCCAGGTCGGAGCCGACAGCGGGAACACGATTACGCTCAACATCAGGACGTTGACGTCCGCGGCGCTGGGCATCGACAGCATCAGTGTCTCCACCCAGGCAAGCGCTTCGGGAGCGATCACCGGAATCGACAGCGCGATCAACATCGTCACGAGCGAGTCGGCGACCACGGGATCGGCGGACGAAAGGCTCGAAATCGGCGCGGATTTTCTGGACAGCGTCAATACCGCGTACAAGAGCGCGATCAACGGAGCCCTGGATGCGGACCTGGCCGAAGAAACCGTGGCGTTTGCGAAAGCGTCGGTATTGCGGCAGACGTCATCGGCGGCGCTGGCCCAGGCGAACCTGTATCCGCAGAATGTCCTGGCGGCCATACTGCCCGGAAAATGAGCGGCATGGCTTTGCAATAGCGGCGTGCTTCTGTAGTATGCGCTCATGAGAACCAAGCGTGGCACCGCGGTCTACCCGGGATCCTTCGATCCGGCGACGAACGGCCACATCGACATCGCGCATCGGGCCGCGGAGATCTTCGATCGCGTCATTGTCGCGGTGCTCGATAACTCGACGAAGGCGACGCTCTTCACGCCCGATGAGCGTGCCGGGCTGTTGCGAGCCTCGTTGCCGGGTGCTCCGACGATCGAGATCGTGAAATTCTCCGGCCTGCTCGTGGACCTCATGCATACCATGGGCGCTGGCACCATCATCAGGGGCCTCCGGTTCGTGAGCGATTTCGAATACGAGCTGCAGATGGCTCTCATGAACCAGGCCCTGGAACCGGGCATCGAGACCGTCTTTCTCGTGGCTGCTCCGGAAAGGACATTCGTCTCGTCCACCCTTGTCAAGGAAGTGGCCCGGCTCGGCCGGGATATTTCTCAATTCGTGCCACCCGTCGTGGCCGAGGCGATGAGGGCCAAGTTCGCATGAATGTCATCGAGGTGGCGCGCGCGAAGGCTCGCGACGTGCGCCTGGTCTTTCCCGAGGGGGAAGACAAGCGCGTCATCGAGGCGGCGGTCAGGGTCGCGGGGGAGGCGTATTCCCGGAGCGTGACCATCGTCGGATCTCAGGAGGCGGCGCGCCGCGTCGCTCCCGATCTCGATTATTCCCGCGTCGCGTTTCTTCCGACGTCCCATGCATCGCAGGATCCGGTGCTTTGGGCGTGCCTCAGGACGAAGAAGAAATACAAGTCCGCATCGGACGCGGAGATCATCGAAGCTCTGGCGGATCCGCTGGCGGTGGGCGCCGCCATGGTCGCGGCAGGTACCGCAGACGGCGTGGTGTCCGGAGCGGCATCGACAACGGGGGACGTTCTTCGCGCGGCCTTGAGGATCATCGGCATGTCGGAAGGAAATACGACGATCTCTTCCGTCTTCTTCATGACGCTGCCGGATCCGCGATGGGGCGAGGAGGGCACGCTTGCCTTCGCCGATTGCGCGGTGGTGCCGAATCCTTCTCCGCGCCAGCTCGCCAATATCGCCATCGCCTCGTCCGAGACGTTCCAGCGCATCCTGGGCCGGAAGCCCCGCGTCGCGATGCTGTCATTCTCGACGCGAGGTTCCGCGTCGCATGACGATGTGGAGAAAGTCGCCAGGGCAACCGCGCTCGTCAAAGCCGAGCGGCCGGACATCGAGCTCGACGGGGAGCTTCAGGCGGACGCCGCTTTGATACCTAGCATCGGCGAGCGTAAATCTCCGGGATCAACCGTCGCGGGTCGCGCGAATGTTCTTATTTTCCCCGATCTCGACGCGGGAAACATCGGTTATAAGCTGGTCGAGCGGCTTGCGGGAGCATCGGCGCTGGGGCCGGTGATCCAGGGATTGGCGAAGCCGATGAGCGACTTGTCGCGCGGCTGCAGCGCAGATGATGTTGTTGGGGTGGCGGCATTGACGGCGGCTATGGCGACGCCCATCCAATGAGCGGTAAAACGGCTCAGGGAAAGTAGGGGCCCCCGGGGCATTTGCACGCGGCGCCCTTGTTGCCGCATCGGTTGCAATAGTCGAGGAGATCCGCTTCGCGCATACCGGCGGCCTGGGCTTCATCGCGTGCTTTTTGAATCCGGGCTTTGCGCGTGGCACCGGGTATTGCGGTCAAGAGCTCACGCAGCTTCTTCTCATCGGGCAGGTGCGTCAGGCAGAAGCGCTGTCCGATATAGCGACGTCGTTTTTGAGTCACGACGGTGACCGCTCGCCCGGAATTCTTCCTTGAGAGGGCTTCGCCGCATTTACTGCAGACCCCCGCCGTCACCACAAGTGTTTTGAACTGCTGTATTTTCAATGCTCCTTGCCTTTGCCTCCCTTAGTTTTACCCCAAGAAATGGCTCGGCATTATAAAGGGAAGTCACAATATGTCAAGGTATAATGCGGGGACAGGATACTATTTTCCGTGAATAAATTCACGGAAAATAGTATCCTGTCCCCGTATTTCTCCAGGCCGTTGACTTTCCGGGGCGGAAATGACTACGCTCCCCGTATGCCGTTCGATTTGAAATTTCGAGCAGCGCCTGCATTTCTCCTCTCGATCTGCATCTTCTCCTGCGCGCCCTCCGATATCGTGACACGCCGGATCGACGAAGCGGAGACAAGAATTGCGGAAGCGCGCGCCGTAGAGGCGGCCCGGTTTGCTCCGCTGCATCTCTCCGACGCCGAATCCGCGCTCCGGTTGGCCAGGACCTATCATGCTTCAAATAATGCTCAGGCTGCCGATCAAGCGGGAGTCGCCCTGGAGTCAGCCCATAAGGCCTATGAGATCGCTCGCCTGGGCTTCGATCTGGAACGCACGAGGAAGGAACTCTCCGAGACCCGAGCCAAGGCGAAAGCGGACGCGGAGCGACTGCGTGCCGAGATCTCCGCGCTTGAGGAAGAGAAGAAGCGTATTCGGGCGGAAGGCGATCGTTACATCGCGGAGCGCGATCGGCTGAGGAACGAAGTCGAAGCGCAGACTCGCGCTCTGGCCACGGCGGCCGCGGCGAATCGGGCACTCGATTCGGAAGTCGCGTCTCTTGCGACGCAGATCGGGTCCCTGGAAGCCGACCGGACAAAACTTTCTTCGGATCGTGAGCGGCTGACAGCCGATCTGGCGGACAGGACTGAGGAGATGGCGCGGTTGGCGGCGCGTGGCGATTCCCTCGCTGCGTCCCTCGATGCTCTGGCGCGCGAACGCGCGGCCCTGGAACTGAAGATCGCGGAGAAGAACAAGGCGCTCGAATCGGCCCGCGCTGATGCCGGATCGCTCCGCTTTGAAATCGCGGCTCGCGAATCCGATATGCAGGAGGCGAAGGCCGACCTGGATCGGCTGGCGAAGGAACGCGACCAGGCCGCGGCGGAGAAGGATGCGCTGCGCGAGGCGCAGGAGTCCGCCCTCGTGGAGCTTGCCCGACTGACGGAATCGAACGAAGCGGATCGAACCCGGATGGCCAGGGATCGCGAGTCGGCACTTCTCGAGATGAAGCGGATGACGGCGGATCGGGAATCCGCCGCCGCGGAACAGGAACGATTGAGGAAAGCTCAGGAGACATCCGATGCGGAACTGGATGCGCTTCGAAAAGCGAACGCGGCCGAGCTGGAAAGGTTGCGCGTCCGCGCCGAGGAGCTAGATAGCGGCCGAGCCCAGTATGAATTGGACTTGCTGGCAGCGAATGAAGCGCTGGCTTTAAGGGATTCCGAATTGAACGAGATCCGGATCGCCAACGAGAAAATGATGGCCGATCTGAGGGGGCTTTCGTCCGAACAGGTGAAACTCCGAGAGGAGGCCGGCCGTATCATTCTCACCTTCGTGGACAAGATCCTCTTCGAATCGGGGAAATCAGACATTCTGCCTGAAGGCGCTGTGGTTCTGCGTCAAGTTGCGAAGGTGCTTTCCGATCACCCCGATCGCATGATCCAGATCGCGGGACACACGGACACCGTCCCGATCACAAAAAGCGAGAGATTTCCGTCCAACTGGGAATTGTCCGTAGACCGCGCCTCCAAGGTTTTGCGTTTCCTCCTCGAAGCCGAGCCGAAGCTGGCGCCATCGCGTTTCGTCGCCGCCGGTTTCGGGGAGTTCCATCCTGTCGCGTCGAACCAGACGCCGGACGGCCGGCGGGAGAACAGGCGCGTGGAGATCGTCATCCTGCGGGGGAAATTATAGAACGAATCAGGCGATGTTGATCTTGATCTTGGAATATTCCCAGAGCAGCTTGGGGTAATAGACGGGATTGAAGAGAATGTTCATCGTCATGAAGCATTCGTGTGTGCAGTGGCATTTCGTGTCCCAGATCCAGTCGCGGATTTCTCCGGCCTTGTCGCTGGCCCAGAGATCCGGCATGGAGAATCCGTAGTCGCGCAGATTGCCGATCGGTTTTTCCAGGATCTCGCAGGGATACACGTCTCCGTTGGAGTAGGTCACTCCGATCAGTCTTCCTGCATAACAATTCGACTGGAAGCCCTCCTCCACGGTCCTGGGTATGAGTTTTCGCATGATGACGCTCTTCGCGTTCAGGAATCCGGCTCCGATGAATCCCTTGAAGCAGTCCAGCTCACCCGTCTTCATGCCCGAGGCGATGCGATCGCTGAACAGCCTGTAGTTGTTCAGGTCGACCGTTTTCATGGCCGGGTCGAGCGGATTCCCCCTGACAAGCGTGCACGAGAGTGTCCTGTATTTGCGCTCCCGCACGAGAAAATCATAGATCTTGTCGAGGTGGCCTTCGTTCGCGTGGCTCACCGTGAGGCCGATATCCAGGTCGATGTTGGCTCGGCCGAGGTCCCGCACACGTTCGTACGTGCGAAGCGCCTTGTTGAAGCCGTCCGAGAGCTTGCGATAGCTGTTGTGAGCGTCGTGAAGATCATCGATGGATGTGAGCATCACGAAATTCCGGTCCGGGTAGGTGCGGGATAGATAATCGAGGCATTCCACGGTCCGTTCCTCGAAGAAGCCGTTCGTGAAGAGCTGGATCACCTGAACGCCCGTATTCTTCAGATAACATTCGCAGATTTCCTTCATGTCCTTGCGGAGGAAAATCTCGCCCCCTGTCAGGCTGACATTGTAGAGGTCCTTCCCGATCGACCTGGTCATCAGGTCGATTTCCTCCAGCGTCATCTGGTTCTTGTCGAAGCGCGGATCGTTTTCCGCGAAGATGAAGCAATGCGGGCATTTCGCATTGCAACGGCTCGTCACGAAGTGGATGAGGTATACGGGGACGCGAGCGACCTTCCTGGACTGGAACACGTGGGGAAGAAGTTTGAGCATGCGACTTGTGTGATAAAGATTATAGCATGGCGGAGGGGGAGTGCGAAGCGCGTTAAGCTGACCGGTATCCCGCTCGCCTCCAGTAAATCGTCCCGATCAGCGCCTTGCAGAAGCCCGTGACGGCTCCCTTCATCCATGCGATCGAGACCATCATGAGGAACGGGTAGGCCGCCGCTGCCAGCCGGAGGCGCATGGCGGGCGTGGCGCCATTCTGGTGGAGATAGCGCACGGTGCCGAAATTCGTGATGAGAAACGGCAGGCAACCGAAGAGAGCACGAGGAAGGCGGAACGCGGCGGCGGCGCAGAACAGAAAGAGGGCGGATGTGACGATCTGCATCGTTCCTCCGCCGCGGGAATAGTAAGTCCTGCCCTTCATCATGAAGGGAAATCGGGCATAGGTGACGAGAATGGATTCCACGTATTTGGCCTGCTGAGCGAAAAAAGCGGGGAGCGTGGCGCGATAGGCATGGAAGACGCCGTTGGACGGGAGCCATGCGACGAATTTCGAGGTGGCGCGCGACAGGAAGCGGGCGAGTTCCTCATCTTCGTTCGTGAAGCAGCAGAGTTTTGCTCCCGGCAACCGGTAGGCGGGAAAGCCCCCTACGGCTTCGAAATCGGCTTTCCTGACGGAGAGGTTCGCGGTGATGCAGGATTCGATCCGCGCGGGGACATGACGTTGATTGAACCGAAGCCAGAAATCGATCAAAACCGTGAGAAAGAGCTTCTCCGTGGTGCCCGCATAGGGACCCGTCGCGGCGACGTGGCTTCCGTCCCGAAGCGCCTCGTCGAAGCGGCCGAGCCAGTCGGGCGGCACGGAACAATCGGCATCCGTGAATGCGAGATACTCGCCCTCCGCCACGCGGACGCCTTCATTTCTGGCCAGGCCCGGGCCGAGATTTTCGACGAGGCGTACAACGCGGGCTCCATGAGCCCGGGCAATTTCCGATGTGTCATCTGTGGACGCGTCATCCACGACGATGACCTCGACGGCTCCGGGGTCAAGTCGCCGCAGGGAATCGAGGCACATGGCCATCGTGCGCGATGCGTTGCGGGCGGGAATAACGATGCTGAACTTCGGAAACGCGGAATTCATGGGACGGGCCGGTACAGGCGGATGCGGACACCATTGACATTTTCATCCCTGTGAACCTCAGCCCCATCCAGATGCTTCGTCAAGGGCCGGATGCGGGTGTAATCGTAGAACGAGTTGCGACCGGTCATCAGGAGAACCCATGACTTGCTTCTCTTCAACCTTTCCACGATATCACGGCCCGCATCCTCCGTGACGAAGAGGGGATCGAGATAGATCCAGGGAAGTGGTGGGGTGCGACCTGTCAGATAGTAGTACATCGGATCGGGCGCCGCCACGAAGACCGGTTCGGTTGCGGGCACCGCGCGTAGGATATCGAGCGCCTTGTTGATGATCCCCGCTTCCCATTCCCTCGTTCGAATGCCGGACGCAATCGGCGCGTCGATCACTCCGGTATATTCGTCGAAGATCATGACCTGCCGGCCCAGGTGGAGCGTGAAGAAGCACGCAGCGGCCATGACGGCGGCGATTTTTCCGATCCTGGAACCTGAGAATTCCTTCAGGAGAAATGCTCCGGCGATGATCGGTACCGGCTTGACAAAAATGATGTGCCAGGTTGTCGGCGAATGAACGGCGCCGAGAGCCACGATGGGAGTCATCGTGGCGAGGATGACGAGCGGCCAGGCGGCCTCGCGTCCGCGCGTGCGCGCGGCGGCGACCATCGGCACGAGCAGCGCGGCGACGATAAACGGGAGGATGAATGAGAAGGAATGCGCCAGCGCATCGAGTCCTCTGGGCGTCGGATGCGACAAAAACGCCGCCAGCTGGCTCGCCTGGTCGAAAGGATACCAGGTTGCCATATGTTCCGCCTGGTCCACGCCTCCGAGAAATGCCTGCCGCAGCATCGTTCCAAGAAATCCTTCATACGCTGCCGCCATTCCGAAGAGGAAGAAGACGATTCCGGCGCCGGCGCAGAGAGAAGCCGACAACCGGATACGCGATCGCCACGAATCGCCGGCAAAGAAGAGCGCGATGCAGGCGCCGACGAGCGCCAAACCGCCCAGATTCTGCTTGGCCAGAAATGCCAGAGCTCCCACGGCGCCCGATAAGAATGCTCCACGAAGATCCCTGACGCCCGACATGCGGAGGAGGATGCATGCGGTCACGATGCATAGAAACATGCTGTAGTTGTTATAGGAAACGTAGCAATGGTAAGGAAAGGTTGCGACCACGACCGCGGCGCCGGCCGCCGCGGAGCCGCGCGGACCCAGCGAGGATCGGGTGGCGGCCGCGACGCACGCCGCGGCCAGCGCCGCCAGCAGCACGATGGCGGCCCGGTTGGCCATCAAGCCCCTTCCCACGAGGCGCATCCATGTCGAATGGACGAAGAAGGCGAGCGGCGTGTACGGCGACTCGATTTCGGCATAAGGAGTCTGGCCGAGATAAAACTCCTGCGCGTGCATCATCATGACACCTTCGTCGGTCATCGGAAGTCGCTTCGCGACGAAGAACGTCATGTAGGCGGCAACGACGATCGCGAGAATCGCGCCGGATAGAATCGTCCCGCGCGCCGTCGTCATGTTTTGCGGCGGGCGTGAGGCTTCAGCAGAACCGAATCCCGCCATTCTTCGAACAGGAGAACGACTCCGCGCAGGAACCGGATCTTCGTCACTCCCTTGGTGCGAAAGATATAGCGAGCCGCCGTTTCCCGGATGGAAATCCCGAGCCGCATGGAGCACACAACGAGCGGCAGCACGTAGAGAACCCGCGAAAAGGGAGGCATGCCCATGGATTCACCTTCCCCGATGAGGCGATCCAGCACGTCTCTTCGAATCGCCATGAATCCATTGGTGTGGTCGCATAGGCCGGTCCGAAGAAAATGCCGGTGCCAGAAATTGATCCCGCGAGTCACCCTCACTCTGTACCACAACGTGATGAAATCACCGCGCCGGAGAAAACGGGAACCGAGACTCAGCGCTCCTTCCTCGGCTGAGGCGAACAGCCGGGGAAGGACGTCGGGATGGTGAGAAAAGTCGGCGTCCATGGTGGCGACGCATCGGCCGCGGGAAGCGCGGATGCCATGAAAATAAGCCGAACCGATGCCGCGCTCGCCGTGCCTTTCGATCAGCCTTGCTTCCGGGACAAGCGCGGATTTCCGGCGGACGACTTCGGCGGTCCCGTCAGGGCTCTCGTCGTCGACGACGATGATCTCGAAGGATTTCCCCGTGGGCCGGAGCACGCTCGCGATGGCTTCGATGAGAGCGCCGATATTTTCCGCTTCATTATAGGTGATTGTGACGACGGAATAATCGAGAGGGCGAGTGGCCGCGTCATCCCCGGACATGATCGAGCGCTTTCAACAGGGTCCGGCCGATGCGGCGCGTTTCCACGATCGTCAGATGGGGCGAAGTCGGGAGATAGAGTCCATGGGATGCGATCCGACGCGCCATGGGGATATCGTGGCGGGATCGTCCGGCGGATCGCATCCAGTAGGGTTGATCGCATTGAGGAGGAAAGATCGGCCGGGTTTCGATGCCGCGACGATCCAATTCCGCGCGCACCGCAGCCGCGTTTCCGCGCCGCAGCACGACGGGAAAGCAGAAGGGCGCAGGTTCCATCTCCGGGGGGTGCACCGGCAGGAGGATATCAGGGTGGCTTGAAACGATTTCCCGCAGGATATGCTCCCTCTCGCGGCGCGAGGCGGCCAGACGCTCGGCTCGCTTCATCTGGGCCGTCCCGAGGGCGCAGAGAATATTGGGCATCTTCCAGTTCAGGCCGAACCTCACGTGATGGAAAGGTCCGTCCTGCCCGTGATTGCGGATGGATCGCGCCTTGTCCGCGGCGCCTTTGCTCTTGAAGATTACGATGCCTCCCTCGCCCGTCGTGATGAGCTTATTGGCGTAGAAGGAGAACGACGCGCTTGCTCCGAATGTTCCGATGCTGCGGCCCCGCCATCTCGCGCCCATGGACTGGCAGCAATCCTCGATCAGCGCGACCTTTCTTTTCCTGGCGAGCCGCGTGAAGGCGTCCATGTCCGCCGAGGCTCCGAAAAGGTGAGCGACAACGATGGCTTTTGTCCCGGGCGTGATCAGCCGGGCGACGGAGGCGGGGGAGACCTGCCATGAGTCCGGATCGTGATCGGCGAAGCGAATGCGGCAGCCGGCTGCCAGGAGCGCATTCGCGGTCGCCTGGCAGGAGATTGCGCCCGTGACGACTTCCGATCCTTCCAGGCCGAGCGCACGGAGGGAGACTTCGACGGCCGCCGTGCCGCTCGCAACAGACACCGCATGGCGGGACGGAGTGGAACGATGGGACGCGGGATTTCTCGTTATCCAGAGCTCAAAGCATTTTTCGAACTCGGTGACCGAGCGACCCCTCGAAATTTCACCCCGCCGCATGGCCCGTGTCACGGCGGCAAGTTCTTCCTCGCCGACCACGGGCTGCGCAATTGCCAATCGCATAGAGGAGCGCATAATATACCAGCAACGTGGCCTCGAAAAATCAAATCTATGTCTACAGTCCGCTCATTACGGACGAAGACAAGGAGGCTATTGCGGCCACGGCCCGTACCGGCTGGGTCTCCTCCCTTTCACCCCAGGTCGCCGAATTCGAACGAAGCATCGCGTCGTTCATCGGTGTGAAGGAGGCCGTTTCCACGATGAACGGCACGACCGCCCTGCATCTTATTCTCGCGGGCCTGGGCATCGGGCGAGGTGACGAAGTGATCGTGCCGGCCCTGACGTTCATAGCGGCGGCCGCTTCGGCCGTATACACCGGAGCCCGGCCGGTGTTCGCGGATGTCTCCGCGACCGATTGGAATATTTCGCCGGCTGAAATCGAGCGCCTTGTCACGAAGCGCACGCGCGCCGTGATCGTCGTCCATTCGTACGGCAATCCCGCGAACGTTCCGGCCATCGGAAAAATTCTGCGAGAGCTGCCTCGAACGCGCCACGCGGGTGTTGAGATTGTGGAGGACGCAGCCGAGGCCTTCGGAGCGACGTGTGGCGAGAAAAAAGTGGGATCACTGGGACGCGCCGGAGCATTTTCCTTCTACGGAAACAAGATCATTACGACCGGGGAGGGCGGGATGGTGACGACGAATGACGTCACGCTCGCCAAACGCCTTCGATTCCTGCGGGATCATGCGATGGATCCGACCCGGCGATATTATCATCCTGAGATCGGCTGGAATTACCGGATCACGGCCCTGCAGGCGTCGCTCGGACTTTCCCAGCTTCGGCGCGCCGGATCGATCCTGTCCGCGAAGAAACGAATCGCGGAAGGATACGCGTTGCGGCTGGAACATCTACGGGAGCTGGAACTTCATCCGCGCGCCTTTCCCCATGGCGAAGGCGTCTTCTGGATGTATTCGATCCTCGCCGAGAATGGCCGCTTCAGGAACAGGCTCATAAATCACTTGGCATCCGCCGGCATCGACACGAGACCTTTCTTCGAGCCGCTGCCCGGATTGCCGCCTTTTCGCGACGGCCTCGATATGCGCGATTATCCGATCGCCCGCGATCTTTCCGCCCGCGGCATCAATCTGCCGTCCGGCGCGGGACTCTCGGACAGCGACCTCGACAGAATCGCCCGATCCATCAGCCGATTCTTCAAGTCCGGGCGACGAAAACGCCCATCCACGCGAGCGAAGGCTTGAGCTTAAGGATCGCCTGATCCAGCTTCAGGATGCCGCGGAGTCGATTGGGCAGAAGCGCCAGCGGCGGATTGGCATAGAAAAGCTCGGTCCTGACGGATGAAAACTGCCGCCGCAACTGCTCTTCCACGGCCTCCAGCGAATGCCAGGATGCGATCCGGCCGTATGTCGTGTCGAAGCGCCGCCAGAGGCTCATCCAGGGATTTCCCGAAAGCGGCTCCACGATGACGAGTTGTCCTCCGGGAGCCAGAATGCGTCGGCATTCCCGCACGGCGGATTCCAGATCGAGATGCATGAGCACCGAATCGCAGAACACGAACCGGAACATGCCGTTCCGGAACGGTAGAATCGACCCCGTGCCCTGCACGGCTCGGAACCGGTCCGATAGAGTGCGCAACAGGAAATGAGAGAGGTCGAGAACGATGACCTCGTGACCGGCTTCTTTCCATTTTTTCGCGGAGGCGCCCGGCCCGGGTCCGATTTCCAGAAGAAGCCCCGGATTATTCCGGACGGCTTCCGAGACCTCGTTCTCGCCCTTGCTCACGGCTTCCTCCCTCATCCGCCCCAGGACGGACGTTTCTCCGAAGGCTTTCCTGCTCTCCTTCGATTCGTAGAATGCGCGAAGCGCGGCTTGATCGACCCTGTTGGACATGCAGCCCTAGTTCCTGACCGCGGTTGCAACCCAGAAAGGGAAGAGAGAGAAAAAGAATACTTTTCGAACCTGGAGAATGTGGAGGCCGGCCGCGACCAGGTGTTCGCGCAGGAGAGATTCTTCATAGAGATGATAGTAGTCGCCGGCACCCTGGTAACCCGCTCTCGCCATGATTCGCAGCAGTCCTTCCCATAGTCGGCTCGCTGCCGGCACAGCCACCATCACATACCCGGCGATGCGTCCCATCTCCTTCAGCACGGGGATGGGATCGATGAAATGCTCCAGAGTGGAGATATTGAAAGCCAGCCCGATCGAGCCGGTGCGAAAGGGCGCCGCATAGGCATTTCCGACAATGCCTCGGATTCGTCCGCCGCTCTCATCGGCGATGCGTCGCAGCACGAAATGAGAGAGATCGAGCGCGAAGACAGAACCGCGGCCGGTGTCCGCCAGCCGGAAACCGGCGGCGGCGCGGCCCGAACCGATTTCGCAGGCGGGGAAAACGCGTGCTTCCCGCGGGAGGGCGTCAAGGACCTGCGAAGCCATGATGTGCTTTCG
This sequence comes from uncultured bacterium, assembly GCA_964499705.1. Taxonomy (GTDB): domain Bacteria; phylum UBA8481; class UBA8481; order UBA8481; family UBA8481; genus JBBTKW01. The sequence continues at coordinate 231,451 of CAZCME010000002.1, forward strand.
CACGGGTTGAAGGAGCGGTTCCCAGGCCGAGCGGAGCTGGCGGGTCCAGATCGCGTCCCATCGCCGGCGCGAGTTGATCACTACAGCGCCGCAAGATTCCGAATCTGTCCGGATATGACGATGAACGGCGCGATGGAATGCGGTTCCTCGCTCTCGATCCGCGCGATGGCGGACTGGAGCGTTTCCCACGAGCGATAGCGCTGGCCGGTGTATTCGTCGAAGGTGACGCCGAGATCCATGATGCGCGACGCGATGCGACGGCGCGACTGACGCAATTCCGCGATGACATCTGTCGCTGCCGATCCGTCCCAGTCGCTCCGCAGCGGCATCGATTTCAGGCGGCGAATCAGGTACTCAAGGCGGAGCCTGTCGCCGATGGCGTAGAGCATCCTGCCGGTGGCGCTGATCGGGCGATCCTGGGCGCGCGCGAGCTGGACGATATCGAGAAGCGACGGGATGAATTCCAGCAGGCTCATGCGCTCCGCGAAATCCCTCTTCATGCCCGCCAGGATCCGGTTCTGGATCATGCCCTCGAACGACTTCCGCTCGTCGTCCGGCAGCATCGCGGGCAGGAGCGGAAGAAATCGCTCGGGCAGCCGCGCGAATTCCGGCAGACCTTTTTCCATCCGTCCGCGGAGATCCTTCACGTTCCTGACGAGCCAGCGGGCGGCCAGGACGACCGCTTCGTCGGCCACGAGGAGCTCATCGTAGCAAAGAGCCGAGGAGAGATTTCCGTCGAGCGCGGAAAGGCGATCGAAGAGCGGATCGATGCCGAGGATCTCGCGCGCGATCAGGAGGCTTTCGACGACGCGCGACGCGGCCAGCCCGAGTTCGCTCGTCAGCCTGTGAATCGCGGTCGCGCCGTGGAAGTTCACGATGGCATTCGTCAGCACGGTCGCGAGGATGTGATCGCGGAGCCGGTGCGCGGGAATGGTCCGCTCGAATTTGCGGCGCACATCCTCGGAAAAGTAGCGAACGGTGTAGCGGTCCATGCTGGACCGGCTGATGAGGGGCGAATCCAGGAGCCGGGAAGTGAGATCGATCTTGGCATAGCTGAGGAGCACGCAGAGCTCCGGTTTCACGAGACCCGTGGAGGCCGCGGTTCGTTCGCGGATGACGTCCTCATCCGGGAGATTTTCGAGCGCGGGATCCAGAACGCCCCGGCGCTGGAGGCTGGAGATGGCGGCGGCGAAGGGAGCCAGGCGCCGGCGCGAACGCAGCTCATCGAGGGAGACGGCGAGGGTCTGATGGAGATTATCCGCGAGAACATCCCGGATGATGGATTCCTTGAAGGCCATCAGATGCCGTGTGCGATCGGCCTCGCCCTGCGCGTGGCCGACCTTTCGCCGCGCCCGGCCGTCGAGAAGAATCTTGAGATTGACCTCATGATCGGAGAGATCCACGCCCGCGGAATTATCCATGGCGTCGGTGTAGATGCGCCCTCCGCCGCGCGCGAGCCCGGCCAGCGCGAATTCGATCCGCGCGCTCTGCGTGAACCCGAGATTTCCGCCTTCGCCGACGACGGAGCAGCGAAGCTTCGAGGCATCGACCCGGATCTGATCGTTCTGCGGATCGCCGACCTCGGAGTTCGGCTCGTGAGACGCCTTGACGTACGTGCCGATGCCGCCGTTGTAAAGCAGGTCGACACGCGCCGTCAGGAGGACGCGGATGAGGGAATCGGGATCGAGGGAAACCGCGTCGATGCCGAGGCGGGCGCGGATCTCGGGTGAGAGCGGGATCGATTTCGAGGAGCGAGAAAAAACGCCGCCTCCCCTGGAAATGATCCTGGAGTTGAAATCGGCCCAGGAAGATCGCGGAAGGGCGAAGAGCCGCCTGCGTTCCTTCCAGGATTTATCCGGATCCGGGTCGGGATCGAGGAGGATGTCGCGATGATCGAAGGCGCCGATCAGCATGATCGTGCGGGAAAGGAGAAGACCGTTGCCGAAGACGTCGCCCGACATGTCGCCGATGCCGATCGCGGTGAACGATTCGCGCTCGATGTTCCGTCCCATGTCGCGAAAATGCCGCATCACGGAAATCCATGCTCCGCGTGCCGTGATTCCCTCCACCTTGTGGTCGTATCCGTTCGATCCTCCGGAGGCGAAGGCGTCGCCGAGCCAGAAACCGTATTCGAGGGAGAGGGCGTTTGCCGTGTCGGAAAATTTCGCGGTGCCCTTGTCGGCGGCGACGACGAGATAGGGATCGTCGCCGTCGTGCGCGATGACGCGGTCGGGGCGGACGATGCGACCCGTGGACCGGTCGATGTTGTCCTGCATGTCGAGCATCGCCCGGATAAGCATCTGGTAGCAGGCGCGGACTTCTTCTCCGAGGGCGGCCCTGTCCACGGGTTCGCGCTTGACGATGAATCCTCCCTTGGCTCCTGTCGGAACGATCTGTGCGTTCTTGGTGATCTGCGTCTTCATGAGGCCGAGAATTTCGGTGCGGAAATCCTCGGGCCGTTCCGACCAGCGGATTCCTCCGCGGGCCACCGGCCCGCCGCGCAAGTGACACCCTTCCATGCGCGCGCCGCCGTACACGATGATCTCCCGCCACGGCCGCGGCGCGGGCATGCGGGAGATCTTCGCGCAATCGATCTTCAGGGCGATCGCCCGGTCGGGCGAGACCGGCCGCATGAAGAAGTTCGTGCGCACGGCGGCGTCGATGATGTTGCTGAAAGCGCGGAGCGCCCTGTCGTCGTCGAGGGAGGAGATCTTCGAGAGGCTGTTCTGGAAATCGGCGGAACATTTGTTCCAGGCCCGTGGGGAGGCGCGGTCCGGATCGAATTTCGCGGCGAAGAGAGCGATGAGGAGGCGCGCCGCATCGGGGTGCGACAGGAGCGTGCGGTTGACGCTCTTCTTCGCGGGAATGGCGCCGGTCTGGCGGGCGTAATTGCGCATCATCCTGAGGAGATCGATCTCGGCGGTGCTCATGCCGGCGGAGACGATGAGCCCGCACAGGCTGTCATGATCGATCCTGCCGGTGAAGGAAGCGAGGATGCTCTCCGCGACCGCGCGCCCGCGCTCATCGTCCACGAGCGTCAGTTCGCGGGGCGACTTGTCGCGTGGCGACTTGTCTCGCAGAGCTCTGGCGCGCAACCGGAAGATGTGGAGATGAACCGGGCGCGAGGGAATGGAGACGAAAAAGGAATTTTCCTCGTCGATGATGAAATCGTGATCGACGAGAATCGGCGCGATATCGGAGACGGCCAGCTTGCGGCCGGGGCTGAAGATCTTGAGATAGCTGATGCCGGAGAATCGCGAAGGCCGTCCCCAGCGCATGACAGGACCGTCGTCGGGATTCTCCAGATCCGCGATGTCGTCCGCGGCCAGGTCCGGGTCCACGATCACCTTGTAGGATTCATCGAAGGCGGCGGCATAGACCTGGAGGAGCGATTCGGCGCGCGCACCGTATCGGGCGCGCAGCGCGGCTTCGAACCGCTGGTCCCAGGTGCGCACGGCGGAGAGAATGAGGGGCGCGAGACTGTCGACGATGTCCGCGCGATTCGTGGGAATGTGAAACTGGAGCCGGACGAGACCTCCTTCCGCGGAATCCGCGATGACACGCGACTCCAGCGACGAGGCTCCCGTAAGGGGAAGCGCGATTTCCTCGACCCGGTCCCGCATCGACGGGCGATACCTGTCCTGCGGCATCACGAGAAGAATGGAAATCCCGCTGCCGGCCGGATCGTAGCGAACGGCGATCTGGACATCGCCCGAAGATCCGCGCTGGCCCGTGATGGAACGGGCCGCGACGGAACGGAGCGAAAGTTCGAACTCGCGCGCCAGGTCGGACGTCTGGGTCAGGAGGAGCGAATCGACGCGATAACCGGAGAAAAGGCCAAGCAGCTCCCGGTCGTCGAAGGAGCCTTTCGCGATGCGCAGCATCTCCCGGATCCGCGCGTACTTTCTCCGGAGGATGGGCGCGTCCACCTTGGATTCGAAATCGGTCCTGTCGGAATAATGCCCGTAGAAAAGACATTCGCGGGCGATGTTTCCGCGCTTGTCCAGCTCCCGGAACGAGATCATGTCCAGCGATCCCTCCATGTACAGGGACATGCCGGCCTGCGACTTGGAAAGATGAAGCAGCGGATCGTCGCCCGGGATGGCGGCCGTTTCCTCTCTCCGGAGAAGCTCCGCCGATGGACCGGTGAGGATGCCGAGCCGGGATCCGCGGATTTCGCGGCAGGTTCTGCGTCGCGCGCTACCGCGGATCGCGGATTCGATCGCGCCGAGAAATACAAAGCGACCGTCGGCCAGCCAGCGGATGAAGTCCGCGGCCTCGCTGCATTCCGATTCCGCGAGGTTTGACCGCCAGCTTGAAACAACGGACATCATGCGGAGCCAACGGTCGCGCATCGGGATGAAATCGGCAATGGCCCGTTCGAGATCCTTCATCACGTCCTCGATTCGCGAAGCGAACGTCGCCGGCAGGGCCTGGCCGCCGGTTTCGAGGATGATGAACGATTCTCGCGGCGCATCCGGTCTTGAATCGGCGGCAATGCGCTGAAGTGCGCCGGAGGCGGAACGTGTGACGGAGATTACGGGGTGAAGCGCGAGCTCAATCTGAATGTCCTGTCTTCGGCAGAATTCCCTCAGCGTCCTGAGAAGAAACGGGCGATCGTCCTGGAGAATCATGATGATGCGGTCCGAGACGCGGATGAGCCGGCGGCCGGATGGGCGCTTCTTGAGGAGCGAGTACGTTATTTCGACGAGTCGCCTGATCCGGCCGCTGTCGCGAGTCTCCAGAATGGCTTCCGGCATGCTTCCGATGAGGATCCGGGCCCAGGCGCGAAGGGTGTCGCTCATGGCGACATGGCGGGTGATTTCGCGGATGGCGCCATCCCGGGCCGGATGCGTCCTCTGGATCTGGTGTTGTTCCACGGGGAGAAGGTGTCGTTTCTGACGGCGCAACGCCATGCGTTTATTCTCCACGTGTGCGAGGCAGTTGCAAGATGATTAAGATTTTGGATTTCCCGCTATTGGGCGCGGAATGGTTTCGTGAGATTCAACGGTTCCAGAAGTTCCGCGGCGCGCTCCGGCGAGAGGAGGTTCTCCCGCAGCACGATCGCCTTGACGGTCGTATGCTCCGCCTTCGCGATCTTCGCGATCCGGACCGCTTCATCGTGACCGAGGACGGGAACGAGGGACGTCGAGAGCGCGGAGGAAGCGTCCGCGAGAGATCGCATCTTCTCCTCGTTCGCCTTGATTCCGTCCACGCACCGGGACGCGAAGCTCTCGGCAGCATTCGCGAGGAGCATGATCTCATCGAGAAGATTCGCGGCCATCATCGGCATCGCGGTGCAGAGCTCGAAGTTCGCGATGCTGCCCGCGGCGGCGATGGCGGCGTCGTGGCCGATCACCTGCGCTGAGACCTGCATGACCATTTCCGGGATCACGGGATTGACCTTGCCGGGCATGATGGAGCTACCGGGCTGGAGTGCCGGGAGGAGGAGCTCGAAGAGACCGCTCTCGGGCCCGGACGACATCCAGCGGATGTCATCCGCGATCTTCCTGAGGGAGACCGCGACAACGCGGAGCTGCCCCGAGAGCTCCACGATGACATCCCGCGCGGCCTGGGCTTCGAAATGGTTCTTTGCCTCGCGGAATGAAATTCCGGTGTATCGCGATATCTCCGCGATGGTTCTCGCGGGAAATCCGGGCGCGGTGTTGATTCCGGTGCCGACGGCGGTGCCTCCGAGGGCCAGCTCGTGCAGGCGAGGTTCCGTCGCGCGGATCCGCTCGATGGCGAGTTCGACCTGGCGCGCGTAACCGGAGAATTCCTGGCCGAGCGTCACCGGAGTGGCGTCCTGGAGATGCGTCCGGCCGATCTTGGGGATCCGGTCGAACTTCGACGCCTTCGCGGCGAGGGAAGCGTGGAGCTTTTCGAGCGAGGGAATAAGCGTCGCGCGGATCTGGACGGCGGCGGAGACATTCATCGCGGTCGGAATGACATCGTTGGAGGATTGACAGATATTGACGTCGTCATTCGGATGAACATGTTTTTGTCCGCGCGCTCCGCCCTTGATCTCGGCAGCCCTATTGGCCAGGACCTCGTTCAGGTTCATGTTGGTGGACGTGCCGGAGCCGGTCTGGAAGACGTCGAGCGGGAACTGACCGGGGTGAAGCCCCTCGATCACTTCATCGGCGGCGGCGATGATCGCATCGGATATTGTCTCGTCATGCAGGATGTTCATCTCCCGGGCGACGACAGCCGCCGAGCGCTTAATGATCGCGATGGCGCGGATGAATTCGGGAGGCAGCCGCCACCCGCTGATGCGGAAATTCTCGACGGCTCTCTGCGTTTCCGCGCCCCAGTAGGCCTCCTCAGGCAGGATTACATCCCCCATGGCGTCATGCTCGATGCGTGAACCGGACATAAGATGAGGATAAAAGCAAAGGAGTCAGGCTGCAAGAATGCCGCAAACCTGCGCTCGTAAGACGTGCAATTCCAATGCGCATGAAGGCGGGAGCGAGCCATTTCGCTTGATTGCGGGCGACCTTATCCGTATCCTAGCCGATTATGCTCTTTGTTCAGAAATTCGGCGGCTCCTCAGTCGCCAATGTGGAACGGATCCAGAACGTGGCTCGCCGCGTCGCCAAGGCCGCATCCGCGGGAAACCAGGTGGTCGTCATCGTCTCCGCCATGGGCGACACGACCGACGACCTGATCGACCTCGTGAAGAAATTGTCCGACCGCCCGCCGGAACGCGAATACGACGTTCTCCTTTCCACCGGAGAAATCGTTTCCGCGGCTTTGCTGGCGACCGCTCTGCAGGCGATGGGCCATAAGGCCGTCTCCATGACGGGGACGCAGATCGGCATCCGGACGGACGGCGTATACACGAAAGCGAAGATCGTGGACATCGACGCATCCCGCATCAGGAAGGAACTGGACAAGGGTTTCATCGTGACCGTTGCCGGTTTCCAGGGGATGGACGAGCGGGGCGACATCACGACGCTGGGCCGCGGCGGATCCGACACGACGGCCGTCGCCCTGGCCGCCGCGCTGAAGGCCGATGTCTGCGAGATATTCACGGACGTGGATGGCGTGTACACGGCCGATCCGCGGATCGTACCGGCGGCGCAGAAGCTTCCGGCGATCGCGTACGACGAAATGCTGGAACTGGCCACGGCGGGAGCGCGCGTCATGCAGTCGCGCTCCATCGAGTTCGGCGCCAAGTTCGGCGTCAGGATCCATGTGAGATCGTCATTTCATGAAGGAGAAGGCACCATGATTCAGAGTTCCGGAGCCGGTATGGAGCAGGTACTCATCCGCGGAGTCGCGCACGACACGGAGGAGGCGAAGATCACGGTGACCGATGTGCCCGACAGGCCGGGTATTGCCGCGGAGATATTCGGCGCCCTGGCGGACGCGCGCATCAGCGTCGACGTCATCGTCCAGACGGCGACGGAGAACGACACGAACGACATCTCGTTCACCGTCGGCAAGGCGGATCTGTCGCGCGCCCTGGATATCGTCAAGGCGGCGACGAAGAAGATCGGCGGGGGAGATGTGGCCGCGGACGAGAATATCGCCAAGGTCTCCATCGTGGGCGTCGCGATGGCGCAGCACTCGGGCGTCGCCGCGACGATGTTCCGGACGCTGGCGGCCGAGAAGATCAACATCCAGATGATCACGACTTCCGAGATCCGGATATCCGTCATCATCGACAAGGCGCGCGTGGCGGACGCCGCGCGGGCGCTGCATACCGCGTTCGGGCTGGACAAAAGATAAGGATAAAGGATGAATAAGATCTCAGATCAACACGTCGCCATCTACGACACGACTTTGCGCGATGGAACGCAGGCGGAAGGCATCTCCATATCCGTCGACGACAAGGTCCGGATAGCGCGCCGCCTCGACGCCATGGGCGTTCACTATCTGGAGGGCGGCTGGCCCGGATCGAATCCGAACTCGATCGAGTTCTTCGACAGGATCCGGGGCATGAAGCTGCACAACATGAAGGTCGCCTCCTTCGGTTCCACCCGGCACGTGAAGAACACGTGCGCGAAGGACGGTAACATCCAGGCTCTCCTGGCCACCAAGACCCCGGTCGTGACGATCTTCGGCAAATCGTGGGATCTCCACGTGCGCGACGCGCTCCGGATCTCCCTGGAGGAAAACCTGGAGATCATCGAGGATTCCGTCGCGTATCTGAAGAAGTCCGGAAAAGAAGTCATCTACGACGCGGAGCATTTCTTTGACGCGTTCAAGCGGAACAGGTCGTACGCGCTGGCCTCGGTTGAAGCCGCTACGCGTGCGGGCGCGGACTGCCTCTGCCTCTGCGAGACGAACGGCGGCGCGATCCCGAACGAAGTCTCGGCCATCATGCGCGAGGTCCGGCAGCACATCCCCGGCATTGAGCTCGGCATCCACACGCATAACGACTCCGGCTGCGGCGTCGCGAACGCGCTCGCGGGAATCGCGGAAGGCGCGACGCATGTGCAGGGAACGATCAACGGCATCGGCGAGCGCTGCGGCAACGCTAACCTCGTGCCGATCATCGCGAATCTCGAGCTGAAGATGAACAGAACGACGATCGGCCGGAAGAACCTGAAGAGGCTGAACGAGATCGCCCGATTCGTCTGGGAGCTGACGAACCAGATTCCCGACGAGCGGGCTCCGTATGTCGGCAAGAGCGCTTTCGCGCACAAGGGCGGCATCCACGTCTCCGCCGTTCTCCGGAATGCGGCGACCTACGAACACATCGTGCCCGAGCTCGTCGGCAACAAGCAGCGCGTCCTCGTCTCGGATCAGTCCGGAAAGTCGAACCTCGTGTACAAGATCAAGGAGCTGGGATTGAAGGTCGATCCGAGCGCTCCGGAGCTGATTTCCGTCCTGAAGGACATCAAGGCGCTGGAGAACGAGGGTTATGAGTTCGAGGGGGCCGAGGCGAGCTTTGTCCTCATGATAGAGACAGCCCTGGGCCGCGTCCCGGAATATTTCTCCAATGTCACGTGGCGGATCCTCGATGAGTACATCTCCGGGGAGAACTTCGTGATCGCGTCCGTTCACGTCAACGTGGCGGGCAAGGAGATCCACACCGACGCCGAAGGCGCCGGCCCGTTCAACGCGCTCGACAAGGCCTTCCGCGCCGCGCTGCGTCCGACCTATCCTCAGATCGACCGCATGAAGCTCGTCGATTACAAGGTGCGCATTCTCCATTCCGAAGCTTCAACGGCGGAACGAGTGCGCGTCCTTATCATGTCCTCCGACGACAAGGAGACGTGGGGCACCGTGGGCGTCTCGTCCAACCTTCTCGAAGCCTCCTGGACCGCGCTTCTGGATTCCATTCTCTATTACCTGCACAAGCGACTTCGCATGAAGAGCGCAAAAGGCAAAGGACAAAAGGCAAAGGGCAAACATATTTAATGGCCGAGAAGTTCACAGCGCCACGGGGGACGCGCGATCTTCACGGCAATGTGGCGGAAGCCTTTCATGCGATCGAATCGACGGCGCGCGCCTGCTTCGCCTCGCGCGGATACTCCGAGATCCAGACGCCTCTCTTCGAGTCCCGGCGTCTCTTCGAGCGTTCGGTCGGAGACGAAACCGACATCGTCAAGAAGGAACTGTATGCCTTCCGCGACAAGAAGGACCGGGAACTGGCCTTGAGACCGGAGGGGACGGCCGGGGTTGTGCGGGCCTACGTCGAGCATAATCTCGGCGCCATCGCTGGAGTGACGAAGCTTTGGTACGCCGGGCCGATGTTCCGGTACGAGCGGCCGCAAGGGGGGCGTTACAGGCAATTCCAGCAACTGGGTTGCGAGGTGTTCGGTTCGAGGAATTTCCTCGCGGATGTGGAAGTCGTCGACATGGCGATGCGGATCGTGGAGCAACTCGGGATCGCGTCAAAACTGAAGATTAATTTCATCGGGTGCGGAACCTGCCGTGTGAAATATGCGGAATCGGTCCGGCAATTCTTCGCGGCGAAGCAGGAATCGTTGTGTCCGGACTGCCGCATCCGGCTCGAACGGAATCCGCTGCGCATTCTCGACTGCAAGGTGGCGGGGTGCCGGGCGGCCCGGACCGGAGCGCTGGCGATCGATCTCTGCGAGGATTGCTCCGGATCGTACGCGGAAATCCGGACCGGGCTTGAGGCGGCGGGCGTGGGTCATGAGGTCGATCCGTCGATCGTCAGGGGGCTGGATTATTATACCGGACTGGTTTTCGAGGTTGTATCCGATAAACTCGGGGCGCAGGATGCGGTACTGGGCGGGGGGCGGTATGATGCGCTTGTGGAGGAACTCGGGGGAGCGTCGACACCGGCCGTGGGGTTCGCGATCGGCATGGACCGGCTGGCGCAGCTCATCATCGAGAACGGATTCGGCGTCAACGATCATCCCTTTTTCTATATCATCGGACTGGGAGACGCGAGCCGCCGCGAGGCTTACTCCGCCGTGCGCCGGTTCGAGAAGATGCCGTTGCTGACCGGGCGAAGAATCGAACCGGCGCTGGCGGACAAGTCGTTGAAGTCGCACCTGAAGGATGCGGATCGCCTGAAGGCCGCATATGCGGTCATAACCGGCGATCGCGAACGCGAAGCGGGGATCGTGCTCATCCGTGAGATGGGATCTGGAAAACAAGTGGAGATCGCGGTTCGCGGCGTCGATGACGCGAGCCTTGAAGCGAAGTTGAGGAACGAGTTGAGCATGGAGCAAACAGCCAATGTGGTACCGAGGAGCGAGTAAGAAATGACGACGCAAACGAGTTCGACCTGGACACCCGCCGGAACGGTGCGGGCATCGGATGAAGGACAAAAGCTGACCGTGCGCGGCTGGGCCGCGACGCGCCGCGACCATGGCGGGCTCATCTTCGTCGATCTCCGGGATCGCACGGGTTTGCTCCAGGTTGTCTTCAGCCCGGAGCGATCCGGCGAAGCGATCCATAAGGAAGCTCATAAGATCAGGACGGAATATGTGATCCGCGTGACGGGCACCGTGACGCGGCGCTCCGCGGAGACGATCAACACAAAGCTTCCGACGGGCGAAGTGGAGCTCGTCGCGGACACCCTGGAAATTCTCGCCGTCTCGCGTCCCGTGCCGTTCGATATCGTGGACGAGACACCGGCATCCGAGGAGATCCGCCTGAAATACCGGTATCTCGATCTGCGCCGCCCGCTCATGACCAGGAACCTCATGATGCGGCACAAGCTCTACCAGGCCACGCGCTCCACGCTCGACGGTCTCGGCTTCGTGGAAGTCGAGACGCCGATGCTGACAAAGTCGACGCCGGAGGGGGCGCGCGACTACCTGGTTCCGTCCCGTGTCCAGCCGGGTTGTTTCTTCGCGCTGCCGCAGTCGCCCCAGCTCTTCAAGCAGATCCTCATGGTCTCCGGCCTCGAACGCTATTACCAGATCGTGAAATGTTTCCGCGACGAGGATCTCCGCGCCGACCGGCAGCCGGAATTCACGCAGATCGATATCGAGATGTCGTTTGTCGAGGAGGAGGATATCTTCGCGGTCTCGGAATCCGTCATCAGCGCCCTCTTCGCGACGGTCGGGATCGAAATTCAACGTCCCTTCGCGCGCCTGACCTACGAGGACGCGATGCGCCGTTTCGGATCGGACAAGCCCGATCTGCGGTACGGGCTGGAGCTGACGGAGCTGACCGACCTGGCGAAGGAAAGTTCGTTCCAGGTCTTCAAGAAAGTCGCCGAAACCGGAGGCCTTATCGCGGGCCTGCGGATCCCGGGCGGCGGCGACTTGTCCCGCAAGGACATCGAAACGCTGACCGCGCACGCCGCGATCTTCGGCGCCAAGGGAATGGCTTATTTCTTTGCCCGCAACGGAACGCTGGAGTCGAACATCGGGAAGTATTTCGAGCCGGGACTTCTCCTGAAAATCCGGGAGCGATTCGGCGCCGAGGACGGCGATCTCGTGGTCTTCGTCGCGGATAAACCGCTCGTCGCGCGGAATGCCCTGGGAGAACTTCGAAAGAAGATCGCCGCCGATCGCGGCTACATCGAGAAGGCCGGCAACGCGTATAACCTGCTCTGGGTCACCGATTTTCCGCTCTTCGAGTACGACGCCGAGGCGAAGCGCTGGGTCGCGATTCATCACCCGTTCACCTCCCCGAAACCTGCGGACCTGGCGATCCTGGAAACCGACACCGGCAAAGTGACGGCGCGCGCCTACGATTGCGTCCTGAACGGCACGGAAATCGGAGGAGGCTCCATCCGTATCCATCGCCCCGATGTCCAGTCGCGCGTCTTCAAGCTCCTGGGGATCGACGAGGAATCGGCGCGGGAGAAGTTCGGATTTCTCCTCGATGCCCTCGATTTCGGCGCCCCTCCGCACGGCGGCATCGCCTTCGGCATGGACCGCCTCGCGATGCTTTTGACCGGCAGTAAGTCGATCCGCGACGTGATCGCATTTCCCAAGACGCAGAACGCGACCTGCCCTTTGTCTCAGGCACCCGGCGTCGTGTCCGATGCGCAGATGCGGGAGCTGTATCTTAAGTCGATATATGATAAGGATGAGGGATGAAGTATGAAGGATGAAGTTGCGCGTGATCCCGGAAGAAAGGTGAAGTACTTCGTCCTTCATCCTTCATCCTTCATCCTTTTCCCATGAGCTCCCAGTCGCGGAAGAGCGAGATATCGGCGGAGCTTTCAGCGGAAAAGGCGCAGCTGCGGTCGCCGTTCCGTTACGACCGCCTGCTGGTCTTTCTCCTGATGCTGGCCGCGTCCGCGCTCATTCTCTCGCAGGCTCTCCTGGAGCGCCGCGATGAAGTCGCGGCGGGGCAGGTGGCGGACCAGGAAATATACGCGCCGATGGGATTCGTGTTCCTTGACACCCCGGCCGCCGAGGCGCGCTGGCGGGAGGAATTCGACAAGCTCCCCGCGCCCTATGTCTTCGACCTTACGGGCTTTGACGAATCGACGAAGAAGCTGAGGAAATTTCTCCTCCCGGACCAGTCGGAAACTTCCCCGGCGCGCCTCTTCATCTCCGATTCCCGGCGGCGCGCGGCGGCTCTCAGGCTGGTGGACGACCTGATTGCGCGGGCGCGCACGGTCGGGCTATTGGAAAAATCCTATGAAACGGAAAGGACGCTTTCGATCCGCGACCGGGACGGCGCTATTCGCGAGATCTCCTCCGTCCGCGTGATGCATCCGGGACGCTGGGAAATCCACCTGCACGGCCTCACGGACGACGAGATGATCCGCATGTCGGGGCTCCTCGACAAGCATCTGCCGCCCACGTTGAGGTTCGACCAGGAGAGGGCTCGCGAGATATTCGACGTTTTGAAGCGGAAATATCCGGTCGAAGCGCTGCACTTCCCCTCGGAAAAACCGGTCATCATGGCAGGGCAGGAACTGGACGAGCGACAGGCGGAGATTGTCCGGCAGATCGCGCGGCACACCGTGGAGCGCAACTACATCGCGCTCTTCGCGCTTGTTGGTTTTCTCACGCTCACGTATCTCTTCGCGGCGATGTACATGAGGCGATTCCTGGCGCCGATCTATGAGAAGCTGCGGGACGTCGCCGCCGTTTCCTTCGCGATCGGGATCGTGATGCTGCTCTGCCTCCTCGTGCGCATCGTCATCGGATTCGACCTCGGAGTCCTGCAATTCTCGAACGCCGCCATGCCCGTCGCGAGCGCGGCGATGCTGCTGGCGCTCCTTTACGGAGCGCGCCCCGCGATCACGCTCGCCTTCTTCGCGGCCGTGACGATCGCCGTGGTCACCGCTCCGCGCATCTCCCTGCTCGTCATGTACCTGTTCGGATGCATGACCGGAGCGATCTCCACGACGGACGCCCGGCGTCGGTCCGATCTGTTCAAGAGCGGCCTGCTGGTCGCGGTCGTGCAGATTACCGTCGTGGTCCTCATCGGCATGCTTCGCGGCGAACCGGTCGCCTCGATTCGCGTCGACATGCTTTCGGCCGTCGTCTCGGGCCTTCTTTCCGCCGTGATCGTGCAGGCCCTGCTGCTGCCCCTGGAGGCGATTTCACACAGGATATCGAACTTCACGCTCCTGGAACTCGGCGACCTCAATCATCCACTGTTGCAGGCGCTTCTGCGCAAGGCGCCCGGCACATTCCAGCATTCCCAGCACGTCGCTCTCCTCTCTCAGTCGGCCGCGGAGGCGATCGGAGCGAACGCGCTGATGGCGCGCGTCGGCGCGTATTTCCATGACATCGGGAAGATGCGGAAGCCGGAATATTTCACGGAGAACCAGTCGCCCGGCGAGAATCCTCATGACAAGCTGAAGCCCTCCCTGTCCGCCGCGGTTATCAAGGCGCATGTCCTCGACGGCATCATCATGGCGCAGGAGGAAAAGCTCCCGGAATCGGTCATCGATTTCATCTCGCAGCATCACGGCACGGCCGTCATCTCCGTCTTCTACCATCGCGCGCTGGAGACCGTCGGCGAGGAGATCGAGGTCAATCGTGGAGATTACCAGTATCCGGGGCCGAAACCCCAGATTCAGGAAACCGGGATCCTGATGCTGGCCGACCGGGTCGAGGCGACGTCGCGTTCGATGATGAAGCCCACGGCGAATCGAATCGAGCGGATGGTGAAGAAGACGATCGCGGAGGTCTTCGAGAGCGGGGAACTGGACGAATGCGAATTGACCCTGAAAGATCTGACGATCATCGCGGACCGCTTTACGCATGTCCTCTGCGGAATCTACCACACGAGGCGCGCGGAGTATCCCGAGGCGGGAAAGATCGCGGAAGCCGAGAAGAAGGCGAAAGAGAAATGAGACCGTTTCCTCATGCGCGTACGGCATCGCGCGGGATGACGGGTTGAAGAGACCGATCGTTCAGAACGAGTCGGGGCGTTCCCTTCCCCGGGGCTTGCGAGACCTTCTTGATGGCGCGTTTCACGAGGCGTGCCGCGCGCATGGAGATTTGCCGGAGGAAGTCACGGTGCGTTTCGTCGGAAACGGCGAAATCCGCGGGCTCAATCGCCGGTTCAAGAAGAAGGACCGGGCCACCGATGTGCTGGCGTTCGAGAGCGGCGACATCGTCGTATCCGTTGAGACGGCGGAGCGACAGAGCCGGGAGCAGAGACATTCGCTCCGCAGAGAGCTGATCCACCTGGCCGTACACGGGCTGCTTCACCTCCGAGGCCATCGCGATGACACGCCCGCCCGCCGCGGCGCCATGGAGAAGGAGACGATCCGCATCCTCGACAAGCGTGGAGTGATCTGATGGAGACGGTCATTCTCATAGGTATCGTCGTCATTCTCTATGGCCTGGCCGCCATCTTTTCCGGATCGGAGGCAGCTCTTTTTTCGCTGAAGGATCATGAACTGGAGCTGATGGGGAGCGGCGGGTCGCGGATGCGGAAGCTGCTGTCCAGGCCGCGGTCGCTTCTCATTGTCATCCTGGCGTCGAATCTCCTCGTGAACACCCTTTCTTCGGCGCTCATCGAGGGAATCGCGCACAACCATTTCGGAGATACGGGCATCCTCATCGCCATCGGCGTGGCTTCCTTCCTGCTCATGGTCTTCGGTGAGATTCTTCCTCAGACCTACGCGCTGCAGCACAACGCTCTATTCTCGCGCTTCGTATCTCCCATCGTCACGCTTCTGCTCTTCATCTGGAAGCCTGTCACCGTTCTCCTGGTTCCCCTGACAACCCAGCTCACGAAGCATTTCGAAGGAGGGATCGAGGAACGGATCACGGAGGACGACATCAAGAGCCTGGTGACGCACAGCAAGTCGATCGGAGCGCTGGATGTGTCCGTGCAGCGATGGATCCATTCGATCTTCCAGCTCGACAAGCTCCGCGCCTTCGACATCATGATCCCCCGCGACAAGATATTCGCCCTCCCGAAGGATGCCGATTACGTGGCGGCGATGGATGCGATCCGGAAGACACGCTATTCCCGCATCCCCCTGTACGCGGGGACGCTCGATCAGATCGTCGGCGTCCTGTATGCCAAGGACATGCTGGCCGCCAAGTATCGCGGCGGAGAAGTCAAGCCCGCCCGGATCGCGCGGGAACCGGTGTTTGTGCCCAGGTGGAAAAGGTGCGATCTCCTTCTTAACGATCTCCGCGGTCTGAAGACGCATATGGCCGTCGTGGTCGATGAATTCGGAGGCGTCTGCGGGCTCATCACGCTGGAGAGCATTCTCGAGACGATCGTCGGGAAGATGCGGGATGCGCACAGGGAAGGCCGCGGCGCCGCTCATCGGGACCACGCCGCGGACCGACTTGCCGCGGAAGAGAGGGAACGCGAGGCGATGGGCGGCTCGACAGGGGAGATGAAGCCTTCATGATGATCCTCGCGGGAGCCTTCTTCATCATCCTCATGATCACGACCATCGCCTTTTTCGCGGGAGTGGAAACCGGTTTGTTCTCGGTTTCGCCCGCGAAGATCAGGAGCCTTGCGGAGCAGGGGAACAGGAGAGCGCACATCATCCAGAAACTCCTGGAGACGCCGGATTTCTTCATCGGCACGGCGCTCGTCGGCATCAACACCGCGCACGTGACGCTCTCCGTCGTGTCCGCCTGGTTCTTCAGCCGATTCTTCCACGATGAATCCCTCACCGCGCTCGTCACCGCCTGCGTCGTGACACCCACCGTGCTTCTCTTCGGCGAGATCCTCCCGAAAACCCTGGCGCGCCTCCGGCCGCACGCCACGACACTGCGGTATGCCCGCGTCTTCCGGACATTCAGCATCCTCATGAAGCCGGTCACTTCTTCCGTGCTCTGGTTCGCGAACTCCATTCTCCCCGCGACCAAGGCCAGCAGGGAGCAAGAATCGGAGCGAAAAAAGGCCGAGATCCGTTCGCTCATCCGGGAAGGCGAGAAGACCGGTGTCGTGGAGGACGATGAGAAGCAGATGATCGAATCGGCGTTCGAGCTCGGTGACAAGACCGTGAAGGAGGTCATGGTGCCGCGCGTTTCCATGGCGGCCATTTCGCTGCGATCGACTCATGCCGAGATCATGGCTTATGTCGCTCACGAGAATTACACGCGCTATCCCGTCTTCGACGAATCTCCGGATGAGATCATCGGCATCCTGCATGTCGCGGATCTCCTCATCGAGAATAAATTCGAGCCGGAGCGGCTCGCGAAGCCCTTCTATGTTCCCGAGTTCACGGCCGTAGACGAGGCGCTGGAGCAGCTCCGGAGCCAGGGCGGCCACATGGCGATCGTCGTGGACGAATACGGCGGAACGGCCGGGATCGTCACGATCGAGGATCTGCTTGAGGAGCTTGTCGGAGAAATCGAGGATGAGCATGACGATTCGCACGCGAAGGTCATGAAGCTCGCCGACGGCCGCTGGTCGATCGACGCGCGCGCCGATCTCGATGAAGTCGCGGAACAGCTCTCCATCAGCTTCGAGGAGCTTTCGAGCGAGGCGGAGACGATCGGCGGGATGATCCTGGAACAGATGGGGAGAATCCCGAGAACGGGCGAGAAGATCGAGCTGATGTCGGCGCGGATCGAAGTGGCGTCCTCCGACGAGCGGCGCATCATGCGGGTGATCGTGGAAAAAAAGGAGTGACCGTTTCGTCCGCGTGGCGTGTAGCGGTATGGGCACTTCTTGTTTTCATGTATCTGGCTCTCTTTGTTCCTTCCAGAATCGAGATCAGGGACGAGGAAATATTCCTGACGATGAGCACGCAGATTCTGGAGACGGGGATCCCGCGATATCCGGTCGGGGGGGAATGGATGATTCCCCGCTTCTCGCCCGTGTATCCGGCGGTCCTTGCGTCCTACGCGTCCGTCGCGAAGCCGATCGGGATATCGCTGTATGGGTACATGGGTGAAGCGACGGCGGATATGCTCAACTGGGGAATCGTATCCGCATTCAACCTGATCTTCGTGACCGGCATATTCGTTCTTCTTATGCTCCATGTGAAGCACGACGCCGCGCTCTGGTTCCTGGCGATCACGTCCTCGATGCTGCTCTTCTACGGCACGACACTTTTCATGGAGCCGTTCCAGGCCTTTCTTCTCCTCGCCGCCGTCGTCGCGTTCTCCGGCAAGCGCCTGTTTCTGTCGAGCCTGCTCTTGGCACTGCTGATTGGCGCCAAGCTTCCGAACATCGTCTTTGCGCCGATTTTTACACTGGTCCTGATGGTGAGGCGAAGAACCTGGAAGCCCGCTCTGGCATACCTGATCCTCGCCGGAGTTCTGCCCCTTATGATGCACATGGCCTATAACGCCGCGTTCCGTGGCGCTCCGTTTGATTTCGGCTATTCGCATGCGTATCCGGATGAAATGACGGGCCGCGCGGTGCAACAGGGCTTCCAGAATCCTTTCGGTCGAAGCCTGATCGGATACTTGATTTCGCCGGGAAAAAGTTTCTTCCTGTATAATCCGGCGCTTCTTCCGGGATTGGCCGGACTCGTGCTCGGGACGAAAAAAAAGGAATTACTCCCGACTCTCTGCCTTGCCATGTCGGCGGCCTCGGTTTTACTGTATGCAGGTTGGTCGTCATGGGAAGGCGGGGTCTGCTACGGCCCGCGCTTTCTCGTCGTCATGATTCCGCTCGTGATGGTGGGATTCGCCTACATCGATCTTGCGCGTTTTCGAGTTTCCTTCGTCCTCCTTGTCCTGGCCGGCTGGACGATCAACATGATGGCCCGCGCCGGGGCCCTGTATCCGGCGTACGAAGCGACCGGCCGGTACGGAACCGGCGACTCGTTTCCGCTCACCTACGATTTCTTCGGCGTCATGCTGCGGGCCTATGCCATGGTGTGGAATGGGGACGCTCATACGGTGCTTCTGATTCCCCGGCTGCTCGGCGGCTCGGTGACGGCGTTCGGAGCGTGGACGTTTGCGGCCGCCGTAATCGTGGCAACGTGCGTGACGTTCTGGTGTATCAAGGCCAAGAACGCGAAGTTGAGCTAATAGTCGATCTGAAAAAGCTCGATGATCCGCCCGCCGATTTCCGTGGCGCGGTCGTACTGGGATCTGAAGCGGTTTCCCAGGGCCTCGTGAACGACGCGCGTCACGAGGATCTCGTCCTTGCCCGCGAGATCTTCGCCGATCTTCGCGGCGATATTGACGGGATCGCCGTAGACATTGTCGGCCAGCCTGATCACGTCGCCTGTGTTGATGCCGATGCAGATGTTGAACCGGTCCTTGGGCGCGAGCGAGCGATTGTGCCGCTTCAGGTGCCGATTCATCGCGATCGCAGCCTTCACCGCCGCATCGGGCTTTTCGAATATCCCGAGGATGTTGTCGGCGTTGTGGGAGATGCAGATTCCTTCCGAGGCTTCGAGGATCGGGATGAGTCGGTCGTACGCGCGGGTCATCGTCGCGAGAAAATGAAGAATGCCGAACTGGTGCGTCTTCTTCGTGAATCCGGAGGAATCCGCCATGAGAACGGTCAGCTTCCGGCCGCTTCCGGCGAGGAGCGCTTTATCGAGGCGGCGCGCCGTGCGGCTTGTGCGATGGCGAAGAATGTCGAAAAACTCCTCGGAGGTGAGAGGCGCGCCGGCCGATTTTTCAATGCGCTTCTTCATGCGGTCCGATACCAGGTGTCGAAGCCGAAGCCGGCCAGGAGAATCAGCCCGATCGCGGCGTTCACGTGAAAGAAGGCCGCCGGGATCCTCGTTTTGTCCCGCGCGAGTTGATGTTCCGCGATCAGGCAGAGGGCGGTCACGATGGTGGCCGATGTCCATCCCCGGCCCGCCGACGTGTGCAGGCCGAACAACCAGAGAAGAACCACGGCGCCCGCGTGAAAGGCACGGGAAAGATTCATGGCCGCCCGCTCGCCGAGACGGGCGGGAATGGAATGAAGCCCGGCGCGCTTGTCGAATTCCAGGTCCATCATGGAATAGAGAATATCAAAGCCGGCAACCCAGAGGAGCACGGATGCGGCGAGGAAAAAGAGAGGTGGCGCGAAGCCGCCGGAAACCGCGATCCAGCCTCCCGCCGGCGCCATCGCCAGCGAGAGGCCGAGCACGAGATGCGAAGCGGCCGTCCAGCGTTTTGTCGTGGAGTAGCCGAGGATGACCGCGAGAGCGACCGGGGAGAGAAGGCCCGCGAGGAGGTTGATGGCGGACGCGGAGGTGATGAAGAGAGCCGCGCATCCGATGCTCGCGGCTAGCGCGGTCCGCCGGTCCAGGAGACCCGCGGGTATGGCCCTGTTCTTCGTGCGAGGATTCCGGGCGTCGAGGGGAGCGTCATGCCAGCGGTTGAAACCCATAGCGGCGGTTCGAGCGGTCACCATGGCGGCGAGGATCAGGAGCCCGAGGCGGGGCGTGATTTCGCCCGGGCCGGCCCGCTGCGCGGCGAGCGCCCCGATGAAGGCGAACGGCAGAGCGAACAGCGTATGTTCCAGCTTGATGTCGCGCGTAAACGCGAAGAGTTGCGCCAGGGGGATGCGCATGATCATTCCTTGATCAGTTCCGCCCATCGCGCCTTCACGCTTTCCACCACATGGGGATCCATCACCTGCCGCTCGGGCCAGGGTCTCGTGAATCCCTCGCTCGCGAGCTTCTTCGTCGCGTCGATGCCGACCTTGGATCCGTAATGCAGGAGGCGCGAGGCGTGATCGAGCGTTTCGGAGGGGCCGAAGGAGAATTCGAAGTCGCGCTCCGGATCGATGTTGGCGAGCGCCACGAAGGCCGCTTCGGAAAGATTGTGAACGTCCACGTCCTCGTCGAAGAGGACTATGGTCTTCGTGAAGATCATCTGCCCCAGTCCCCAGACGGCATGCATCACCTTGCGGGCGTGTCCCGGATAGCGCTTCCGTATGGAGATGAGCGCCATGTTGTGAAAGACGCCGGCGAAGGGAAGATGATAATCGACGATCTCCGGAATCACCTTTCTCAAGAGCGGCAGGAAGATGCGCTCGATCGCGTGAGCCATCCAGCAATCCTCCATCGGCGGCGGCCCCACGATCGTCGTGGCGTAGATCGGATTCCTGCGGTGCGTGATCGCGGTGAGCCGGAAGACGGGATAATCGTCGGGCAGCGAATAGAATCCCGTGTGGTCCCCGTACGGACCTTCGCGGCGCAGCTCGGCGGGATCCACCCATCCTTCGAGCACGATTTCGGCCGTGGCGGGCACTTCCAGAGGTACGGTCCGGCACGCGACCATCTCCACGTGACTGTGCCGAAGGAATCCCGCGAAGAGCATCTCGTCGATGCCGGGCGGAAGCGGACAGACGGCGGAGAACGTGACGGCGGGATCGGTGCCGATCGCGACGGCGACCGGCATCTTTTCTCCTCGCTTGGTCCTGTCTGCATGCTCGGCTCCGGTATGATGCTTGTGCCAGTGCATCCCCGTCGACGTCTCGTCATAGACCTGCATGCGGTACATGCCCACGTTTCTCTTTCCGGACTGGGGATCGCGCGTGAAGACGCAGCCGAGGCTGATGAAGGGGCCGGCATCCAGCGGCCACGCCGTGATGACCGGGATCTCCGACAGGCGCGCTTCCTCGCCGGTCTTGACGATCTCCTGGCATCGGCCGCCACGGACCATGACGGGCGCCATCTTCAGGAGGCGGGAAAGCTCGGGCAGCTTCTTGATGCCTTCGATGAAACCCTGCGGAGGTTCCATCTCCAGGAGCTTGGCGATCTCCCGGGGGATCTGCTCGATGTCCTCCACGCCCAGAGAGAGCGCCATCCGCTTCTTGGAACCGAACTGGTTGATGAGCACCGGCATGTCATGTTTCTTCGCGCCGTCCACGACATTCTCGAACAGGAGCGCCTTTCCTCCGGGCGCGCCCGGGCCGGAAAGACCGGTCGTGGGAGGTCCGTGCTCCGGGGAGTCTCCGCCGGACTTGGAGACCAGATCGGTGATGGTGGAGAGCTCGAGCTTTACATCGACGGGCGCCGTGATGCGATGCAGCTCGCCGGCCCTGTCGAGCGCTTCGATCCAGTCGCGGAGATCGCGGTAGGGCATCTTACGATTTACGTGGGGCGCTTGAGGAGGAACGATCGAGCCGCCGGGAAGCGCGGACATATTTCGCGGGACGCGGATGCTCGATGCCCAGGTGCGCCAGCACGCGGTCGACCATGAAATCGACCAGATCGTCGATCGACTCCGGGTGGTGATAGAAGCCGGGCGACGCGGGCATGATCGTGGCGCCCGCTTCGGCCAGGGTCGTCAAGGCGCGGAGATGAACGAGATTCAACGGCGATTCGCGGACAACGAGGATCAAGCGCCGGTTTTCCTTCAGCGTCACGTCGGCGGCGCGGACCAGGAGATTGTCGGACGTGCCCGCGGCGATCCTGCCGCATGTTCCGGTCGTCGCGGGAATGACGACCATGCCCGCCGTCCTGTACCCGCCCGTCGCGATATCGGCTCCGAGATCGTTGATGGGATGGAGCTTCGTGGTCTTCGTGGCGAGTCGATCGGGTGTCAGTCCGGCTTCTTCATACAGCAGGCGCACGCCGAGAGGGGAGACGACGAGATCGACGCGCCGCTTGATCCGCTCCAGTTCCTTGAGAAGTGAAAGAGCGTATGCGACTCCGGAGGCACCCGTGATTCCGACGACAATCGGAGCATTTCCTGCGCGCTCTCCTCGTCCGGCTTTCATTTTATCCGCGTCATCTTTCCAGCGGTTGCCTGCCCACCGACCGTATGCGCTCCTCGATCTGCGCGCGCGTCAGCGTGTTTTCGCCCGTCTGGTAGATCGTCTCCTCCGTCACCGTCCCGTCGATGTCGTTGGCTCCGTGCAGCAGCGCCTTCGTTGCGGCATCGATCCCGGCCGCGGGCCAGTAGGCCTTGATCGTGCCGAAGTTGTCGAGCGCGATGCGGGAGAGGGCGATCATGCGGAGATAATCCTCCGTGGATGGCGCCGGTATATACTCCATCTTCGTCCCGACATACGGCACGAAGGGGAGCGGAATGAAGGCGCCGAAACCGGACGATCCGGAGTCCTGTCGCCGCGTCTCGTCCTGCAGATCGCGGATCGCGAGGATGTGATCGATCCGTTCTTCCATGGTCTCGAAGTGGCCGAAAAGAATGGTCGCGTTCGAGGCGAGCCCGACGGCATGCGCGGCGCGGTGGATCTCGATCCACTCGTCGCCGTTGATCTTCGTCGTGCAGATGAGCTTGCGGACGCGCGGAGCGAAAATCTCGGCGCCGCCTCCCGTGATCGCGTTCGCCCCCGCGTCCTTGAACGCGCTCAGAACCTCGCGATACGTCATGCGGCTCCGGCGGGCCAGGTCCCCGATCTCGACGGCCGAGAGCGCCTTGATCGTGACCTTCGGATGAGCTTTCCTGAGGGCCGCGATGAGCGCCGTGTAGTAGTCGAGGCCGAGCGCGAGATCGACGCCTCCGACGAGGTGATACTCCGTGATTCCGCGGTCGCCATCCTGCGCGGTGCGCTTCAGGATGTCTTCGACGGAGTGGCGGAATGCGCCGTCCTCGTTCAAGGTGTGGCGCGCGAAGCTGCAGAACGTGCAGACGAATCGGCAGATGTTCGTGGGTTCGATATGCCGGTTGACGTTATACCGGACGATGTTGCCGGCGAGAGCGGCCCGGATACCGTCCGCGCGCCGGCGAATCATGGGGAGGTCGGCGACCGCAAGTTCGAGAAGCTCGCTCCGGCCTACTCTTTCCAGAACGTCAGGAAGATCGTGATCGTGCCCAGCACGAGGAGAATGACCCGTTCGATCCAGAGCAGGAATATCCATCTTTTCTGCCGCTTTTTGCGTAGGACGATCCTCCAGTAGGTGCGATTGTAATAAAGTTCGGTGGCGATGTATACGGCGAGGATGATGTAGAAGGCGGCCGCGATGACGGGTTGAAGCCGCGCGATCATCGCGCGGGCTCCAGCGTGGCCACGATGATCTCCGCGTCCAGCCGCGCCGCGTTGCTCACGGATTTGCGGATGGTGAGCTCGCGGATGACGAGCCCGTTGCGGGATGTCTCCAGGGCGTTCATGAAACGCCGCAAGGGTCCCAGCGGCGCCGCATTGACGCGGATCGCGTTCAGGTTGTCGATGCAGGATCCGATCTTCTCCGTGCCCACGCTCTGCACGGACGCGACGGTCAGTTGCTCCGCTTCCGCCAGCCGCTCCGCCGTTCTCACCACGGCTTCGCCCCCTCCGAACGTCTTCTCCATTTCCACATTCTGGTCCCGAATCCGGATGAAGTCCATGGATGCCGCATCGATGTCGCGCGTTTCCTTCTCCTTGTTCGCCGCCTTCTTCTCCATCGCCGAAACCGCCTCGTGTCCCGACCAGAGGACGGCGAGCACGCAGAGAATGCCGAGCAAGGAATAGACCTGGGCGCGCGTGAAGTTCATCGCTTGTCCGCCGCGCCTTCGCCCTTCAGGGTGAATTCCAGGCCGAGCCCGGCGCCTGTGCGCCTGATTTCGGGTTCGTCGACGCGCATGATGTCGCCGCTCGGGAGCGTCGTCATGGCCTGGGCGAGCGACTGGACGAGCGTGATGTCCGTGGCGGAACCCGTGATGGTGAAGCCCTTCTGCGTGATCCGCAGGTCGTTGATGACGGCCATGCCGGTCGGAGCCGAGCGTTCGACGGCGGTGAGAATATCGAGCGCCGAGCCTTTCTTCGCGATGCGGTCGCGCATCGCCTCCTGCAATGCCCGGGATTCGACAAGTCGCGAGCGGAGCTGTTCCTTCGGGGACGTCATCCGCACGCCCGGAAGCGCGACCGCGAAACTTTCCTCGATGAGTGCGTCGGCGGCGACGATGCGTTTGCGCGCGGCTTCATACCGCACGGCGAGGGAGGAGGAGATGACGAGTGCCGCGGCGGCGGCAAGGCCGAGAGGCCAGCCCTGCAGGATTTTTCGTCCGCGCGGAACCGGCATCGCTCCGATCTGCCACGTTCCCGAATCCCGGGCCACGGCCGCGGCGGAATACTCGCGGGCGGGATCCGATGGATTCCACGCGAGGGGCGTTGACGATCCGGAGGATCGCTCGATCTCGGCGGCCGCTTCGCGGCCTTCCCTCGCCGACTGGATGGCTTTCCAGCGTCCCTTCTCCGCCAGCCCCGCCCAACCATGTCCCGTGATCGCTTCCATGCCCGCGGGTTGCAGCGCGGCGAGAGTCGGACCGATCCACGTGAGAGGAATTGACGGAGACGTTCCTGCGGTAGTAGGGGTCGAGATCGACTCAGCATCCGAAACACGCGTCACTCGCTCTGCCCACGCTGTGATTTCAGCGAGCGTTTTGCGGGAAATCGCGGCAACCGCGATGGTGCGGCCCCGACCTTTTTTCGATAATTCGAAAGCCGATACCGCCAGTTCCGCCAGGGGAAGCGGCAGCATCGGCTCCGCCGTGAATTTCGCGGCCTCCAGGAGCTCGGCGCCGCTTCCGCCTTCCAGGGTCACGACGCGGAAAAGGACCTGGGCGCCGACGAGCACGCGCATTTCGTCCGCTTCGTCCAGCAGCGATGAGGGTAGCCCATCGCCGACATTCTCGATCGTCGCGATCGGCTTCAGCTTGCGAAATCCTTTTTCCATCAGCGCGGCCGTTTGCTCCGGCCAGCGAAGCACGAGGACGTTCACAGGCTGTACGAAGGAAAAATCATGGAAGCCGGGCGGATCATTCTATTCTCCGGTATTTAACGGCAAACCGGTCGGATTGTCTCTCCACAATTGTCGTCAGGAGAATATCCGCGCTTCCGGAGACCCCGCGCGAGACGATCCGGAATGTGCTCGACGCGACGCCGGTCTGCCCGGAAAGCTCATCGAGCCCCGCCGCATCCAGCGTTGCCACGTCG
Organism: uncultured bacterium; assembly: GCA_964499705.1. Lineage (GTDB taxonomy): Bacteria > UBA8481 > UBA8481 > UBA8481 > UBA8481 > JBBTKW01. The sequence goes on from CAZCME010000002.1 coordinate 257,068, forward strand.
CCGACGTCCTTGACCGCGGTGTATCGCGAGAACTTCGCGCGGGTGACGATCCGGTCGGCCTGGTCGAGCGATAATTTGCCGCAGGCCGCGACGAGGACATGCGGTGTGGCGGTGTTGAGATTGATGGCGCCCGAGCTGTAAAGAGTGAGATGCTCGGCCAGCCTGGCCGCCATGGCGGAATCGATCCCGTCGATGAGAGCGAGTTCATCGAGGGAATGGAGCGGCCTGTTGGCGGGTCGCCGCGCGGGACTCATCCGAAGATAGGCATCCGCTTCGGCGCCCTGCGGAAAGGGATCGTCATCCGCGTCGATGTAATCGATCATCTTGTCCGAGAGCGACGCCGGCATGTCGAGAGAAAGCAGCAGGCGCTCCAGGCGTCCGCGCGCGCCGATATTCAGAAGACCGGAGGCGTCGATGAGAGACTGGAGCGGAAAGCGGGAGGACTCATCCGCAATCGTGACGGAAGCGCTTCCCTCGTCGCGCGCGAACTCCACGGGCTTCGCCCAGAGATCTTCGAGCGAATCGATCTCCTTGTCGTCCACCGCGAGGATTTCCAGAGCCAGGTCGTATCCCGCTCGCGCCATCAGCTCCGCCTGGATCCGATCGTGTTCCAGCTTGATCCTGTCGCCCTCGATGCGCGTCAGGTAGGCGACCTCCATCGCGATGGCGGCGGACAGGGCGGCCAGCGCCATGACCGCCACAAGGACGGCGCCGCGCCGCGGGCTCGCCAGGCGTTGCGCAGGGACCAGGTTCATAACGTCACGATGGAGCCGTAGAGGATCGAGCCCATGCGGAGCTCGACGGCCACTCCCGCCGGCGCGCCCTTAGACTGCCATTCATCGGCCCAGGTCTTTCCGTCGTGATAGCGGAGCCCGAGCTGCGTCACGCCGGAGAGTCGCGCCGGTTCGGACGGATCGATCCGCGTCGGATCGGTCTCGCGCCGCCACAGCTTCTCGTCCTCCCAGTAGTATTCGATCTTCCTCGGCGCGCCGTAAGCGAGGGTCCAGATCACCATGCCCTTGGACTGGTCCGCTCCCATCGATAGGACGGCCGGCGTGTCCGTCCATCGGCACGCGGATACCAGCTCGCGGGTGAACCGATCCATCACGGTTCGGGCCACGCGATCGTCCGAACTCGACGCGGACGCGGAGTTCTGCACGGTCACGAGCGCGTGAAAGGTGGAGCTCATTGCGGCGAGGATGAGCGACGCGATGGTGAGCGCGATGAGGATTTCCACGAGCGTGAATCCCGCTGTGTGTCTCCTCACCGGTACACCATCCGGTCGGTCAGTGTGCGGCCGCTCGGAGCCGTGACCGTCATGACGATCTCCTTCATCTTCGTGAGACCGCCCTGGCCGGTCTCGAGAGGAGAGATCGCGATGGACCACTTGTAGTCCGGATGCGTGTCGAAGGAGCCGGAAGTCCGGTCCGTCGGTCCGCGCAATTGGAGGTCGCCGGAGAGCGCGCGCATCAGGAGGATGAGCTGGGTCTCGTCGCGGTACCCGGCGAGGTGCGACGTCATGGACATGAGGGCTCCGATGATTGCGACGGAGACGACCGCGGTGATCGCGAGCGCGACGAGCGCCTCGACGAGCGTGAAGGCCGCGACGGATCGCCTCATCGTTCCAGGACCCCCGTGATCGGATTGGCGTTGGCGTGGATGAAATCGCCCACGCGGATGGAGAACGGCTCGATGGCGCCGTATCGATCCACACGGATTTCCGCGCGCCCCGACACGATGTCGCGCCCGTCGCGTTCCGTCCGGATCGCGATCTTCGTCTTTTCCGGAAGTGAGGCCGTGGGGCTCTCGCCGATGCCCAGCGTTTTCCTGTCGAGCTCGATGACGATGGTCTGCGGCAGGCGCGTCGTCACCGCGAGATCCTGGGCCCGCTGGACGGCTCCGGAGATCATCCGGAATGCCCGCTCGTCCGCGTTTCCGCCGGCGATGGATTCGACGGAAGGCATGAGGAGCGCGGCGCCGATGCCGATGACGAGGAGAACGATGAGGAGTTCGACGAGAGTGAAACCTTTCGCGGCGGGACTATCCCCGCGCGTGCTGGAGACTTCGACGCCAGCGTCCCCGGCGCCAGCGCCCGCGCGCGTAACTATCTCCAGTTACCGACGTCGTCTTCCGTGCCGGTCACTCCGTCCGGTCCGCAGGACCAGAGATCGTAATCGGGATTCTTGTCTCCCGGGATGAGATACCGGAAATCGTTCTCCCACTGATCCTTCGGAAGCGTTCGCGTGTTTTCGAGATAGGGACCCTTGCCTTTTTCGGTCTTTTCGAGCAGTGCGGCAAGCCCCTGGTCCATGGTGGGGAATTTTCCATTGTCCATGTTGTAGGCGCGAAGCGCGGTCTCCAGGGCGGCGATCTGCGCCGACGTGGCCGTGACGCGCGCTTCCTCGGTCTTGCCGAAGAAGCGCGGCAGGACGAACGAAGCGAGGATCCCGATGATGACGACGACGATGAGGATTTCGGCCAGCGTGAAACCGCCATCATGATTTCGGAAACGCAATGTCATATAAGATGCTCCTTGGTCAAACACGTATCAGAGGGCAAGCCTAAATCAGAAATGTGAATTGTGAAATGTGAATTGTGAAATCGGATTCTCATTTCCGCCCCGACCGGCCTCCCAGATCGGGCTTCTTCCCCAGGACATCCATTTCCCATCGACGAGCCGCCCTCATCCACGTGGCGAAGGCCGCTGACCCGGCGATGACAAATCCATGGACCCCGTCCTTCCATCCCTGCATGAAGACCAGTTTCCTGATGAAAACGAGCGCCGGCGAGAGCGTCAGCTCGCGCAGCAACCGGGCACCCTTCAGCGATTCGCCGCGCCGCTCGGATTCGACGGCTTCACACCCTGAAAAGTGAAGGACCTTGCGCCCCCAGTCAGCGAGGTCGGTGTAAGAGAAGTGATCGAGCGGCTCATTGAGCGAGCCGCATGCGCCGTGCGGGTCCGGCACGCGGTGCACTTCCATCGGCCACTCGGTGTGCCCCTTCTTCCAGAGCCGGACGACGTATCCGGGCCACCATCCGGAATGCCGGATCCATTTCCCGAGAAACCATGTGCGTCGCGCGACCCGGTAGCAGGGGAACCGCGAAGTGGCGATCGTGGCTTTGATCTCCGCCGCAAGATCGGCGGAAACGACTTCATCCGCATCGATGGAGAGGATCCATTCCCCCTTCGCTTCGGAAGCCGCCAGGTTCTTGTTGAAGTGGATGCCCCGCTCGGAACTGGAATGTCGGATGACACGCGCGCCCGCGGCCTCGGCGATCTCGATCGTCCGGTCCGTGGAACCGCCGTCGACGAGCACGAGCTCGTCGCAGAATTTCAGCGCCTCCAGCGTGCGACCGATGATGTGCTCCTCGTTCTCGGCGATGACGGCCGCGGAAAGATGGATTAGGGACGGGGAGCTATTGCCCATCCAGCTGCCTCAGGTTGGCCCGGGCGGGAATATGGTCGGGATTGAGAAGCAGCGCCGTCCGGTAGCTCGCCGAAGCGCGCGCGCGATCGTTCATCAGGTGATATGTGAGCCCGAGATAGAAGTGCCCCTGCGCTTCAAGAGGGTGCTGGTCGATATACGACTGGAAGACCTCGATGGCTCTCTCCGGCTTGCCTTGCCGGATGCGGGCTGCGCCCAGCATGATCATGCCGGCCGTATCGTGGGGATATGCCTTCCAGACCATATAGGCCGATTCCTCCGCGCGGGCATAGTCCTTCGATTCGAAAGCCCGGAGCGCGGATTTCAACGCGGGGCCGCGATGAACGACGATGACCGGCTTTGTCTCCGATCCCGATGCGGCCGAAGTATCGTAATGCACGGCCGAATCAGGAGAAGCCATGTTAAGGAAAGTGGCGAGCAAAAACCATGCGAAAAGGTCGGGCATTGATCTTGTACGACATCCTAAAGGTCGTGGGGAGAATCCTCAAGGGCATCTTTAAAATCCCAACTCCCAATCTCAACATTGTCCTCCGCAGGAAGAAATAGGATTTCGGATTTAGGATTATATGGGGCCGCTCAGTCATACCTTTCCGATACTTTTTCTTTCGTCCACCAGGGGAGGACTTCGAGGTCGAGGACGCCGGGCGGGGACGTAAGCGGACTGTTCCAGCGCATCTTCTGGAGGTAGAGATCCAGCGAGGCCCGGTAATGTCCCGGTACGAGGGGTGCCAATCCGTGTATGAGAACACTCGTCGATTCCCCGGGCGTGAGATCGCGTGTCAGCATTCCTCCTGCGGAGAGCGTCCGGCCGATCAGGTTCAGCGGCGTGTCCGGTGCCGGATGCTCCATCCACGTTCTGATCGCGATGACGGGATCGCCTGTCGGCCCCATGCCAAAGGCCGCGCCGCGCGCGCACCAGGTCTCCGTGCCCGTGTTCGTGACAACAATATAGAATTCATACTCCGCGCCGGCACGCGCCTTGATCGTCTCGATTCGGTCGATGGAGATGCTCAACGTTTCCGTAGAGGCGGACAGATGCGGATGGTTCTCTTCGAAGAGCCGTTCCTGCAGCTCCGCCGGATGCCGGGGCACGGTCATGGCTGAATCGACGGCGAAAACGCGATATCCACCCCGGGAAGCGAAGACCTCCTTCAACCCCGCCGCCCTGCAGTCTCCGGCGGCTGTGTCGTCCCGCGCCACGGCGTATCCGATTCCGAGGGCGCGAAGAATGACCGGTGTGGATCGAGACCAGGGATGAGCCACGTGCGCGGCGATCGATTGATGCCAGTACATCGGCGTGGCCATCGTGCCGTTCGGTGTACGCCTGCCGTGCGTCAGGGCGGGATAGAGCGACGCGATTTCAAGGAGATCGCGTCGCGGATCGATCATGGATCCCATCGGCAGGTCGATGACGGCGAAGTCGCCCTCCTGTCGGGCGACCCAGGCGTATGACTCATCCTGGAAGCGGTCAGGCAGAATGGTGATCGCGTTCATGCCGGCGCGTGATTCGAGGAACGCCATGAGGACGAGCACGCCCGCGAGCACCCTGCCCTTCCACAATCGATTGCCGTCGCGGGTCGCCAGGTGCGTTACCGCCATCGCTCCGGCGCATCCGATCACGAGATGCGCCAGAATGCCCATGCGCGCCGCCGCGCGGATGGCTCTCAATGGAAAGAGGAAGTCGAAGAGGATTTCGTAGGGTGTCGGAAAGGGAAAAAAGGGAAGACCGAGCCGCCAGAAGAGAAAGCGCATGGATCCGAAGGACAGGAGGAGCCCGAGGATGCCGACGAGGACTACTTCAGGAGAGCGCCTGCGGAGTCGAGAGAAGCCGAGCATGGCCAGGGCAAGCGTGATGAATCCGGGGAAGAGCCTGGAGTCCGGATTCGTCTTCGTGGGGTAGCCGAACGGAGGCAGGAACTGGCCGGTGGGGCCCGTCAGCCAGATGCGCCAGTCCGCCGAAAGAAAGTGCACTTCATCGATCGTGCGCGAAACACCCAGTTCCTTGAAAAATGTGAAGTAGTGGACAGCAATCGGAGCAAGGCAGATGGCGCAGACGGAGGCCGCGATGAGGAAGGGGAGAACGGCGATTGTCCAGGAAATGCCCCGCCGTCTGGCGCCGTAGGCGATTACGATGGGAAACACGAGCCAGAGCGGAACAGCGACGTAGGAATATTCGATCGACGCCAGCGCCATCATGAGTCCGAAGATCGTCGCCCGGCCGCGCGTCGGTCGATCCAGGAAGTGAACGAAGGCGGCCACCATCAGCGGCAGGAATGCTACCATGGTAACTTCGACGTGTATGACATGCGCGGCTCGGAAGCTGCCGAATCCGAAGAGCATCATCATCGCCGCTCCACCCCATGGCGAACCCGTCAGCACCCGTCCCGCGTACCAGGACGCCAGGGCCGTCGTGAAGAGAGCGATACAGAGAGTGACGCCCCAGGCGGTGACCGGGGGCAGAGTTCGAAACAGGGGAATGGACCAGAATCCCTCCGTCAGACGAGGGTCGCTGGCCACGTGCGCATTCGCGACAGGGAGAAGAATGGGCCCGTCGTAGAACCGGTCGGGATGGTGGGCTCCCCAGGAGAGCAGATAGACCCACATCGACGCGTCGAGCTTTGCGAAATACTGATCGCCCGGCGCATAGGGTCCTGGGATGGACCGCTCGTTGGGAAGCCACGGCGCGACGAAGAGGATCGTCGCCAGGAGCGCGAGGACGACAGGCAGGAGGACCTTTCTCAGGATCATTGTTCATCAGTCATTGTTCAGTCGCCATTCGCCCTTGAACAATGAGGACTTTCACTTCAGCGCCTTGATCCGATCGCGCAGATACGCCGCGCGCTCGAAGTCCAGCACCTCCGCGGCCGCGTCCATCTCCTTCGTCAGCGTCTCGACGAGCAGCAACCGTGCTTCCTTCGGCATCGCTTTCGCCTCGGCGGCGGAGAAGAGCTCCTTCTCGAACGGATCGAGCTCGAAGATGTCGTAGAAGTCGAGCGACTTCACGATCGTCTCGGGCGTGATACCCATCTTTTCGTTGTACGCCAGCTGCGTATCCCGCCGCCGTGTCGTCTCGTCGACGGCGCGCTTCATCGAACCTGTGACCGTGTCGGCATAGAGGATGACGCGGCCGGTCTTGTGCCGGGCCGCGCGTCCCATTGTCTGGATGAGGCTTGTTTCGGACCGGAGAAAACCTTCACGGTCGGCGTCGAGGATCGCGACGAGAGAGACCTCCGGAAGATCGAGGCCTTCGCGGAGCAGGTTGATTCCGACGAGGACTTCCGTTTTGCCTGAACGGAGATCCTTCAGCTTCTCGATCCGGTCGAACGTCTTGATCTCCGAATGAAGATAGTTCACCTTGATGCCCGCGGCCTCCAGGTAATCCGTCAGCTCCTCGGCGGTCCGCTTCGTGAGCGTGGTGACGAGCGCGCGCTCGCCCCGCGCCGTTATGATCTTCAACTCCTCCGCGAGGTTCTGCACCTGCCGGGCCGCGGGACGGATCTCGATCATCGGATCCACGAGACCCGTCGGCCGGATGAGCTGCTCCACGATGCGCTTCGACATCTTTCGTTCGGCGTCACCCGGCGTCGCGGAGACGAAGACGATCGGCTTCACGCGCTGGAAGAATTCGTCGCCCTTCAGGGGACGATTGTCCAGCGCGCTCGGCAGGCGGAATCCGAAATTGACAAGGGTTTCCTTCCTGGCGCGATCGCCGTTGTACATGCCGCGGATCTGGCCCAGCGCGACGTGCGATTCGTCGATGAACGTCAGGTGATTTTCAGGGAAATAGTCGAGCAGGGTGTACGGAGGCTCGCCCTCCGCGCGGCCGGTCAGGTGTCGGGAGTAGTTTTCGATTCCGGAGCAGTAACCCAGCTCGCGGATCATCTCCAGGTCGAAGTTGGTCCTCTGGAGGATGCGTTCCGCCTCCAGGATACGGCCGGAGTCTTTCAGAAATTTGTACCGGGTTCCGAGTTCCTGTTCGATTCTCAATAGCGCCGCGCGGATCGATTCCTCCGACTGGACGAAGTGTTTCGCCGGATAGATCGAGAGCTCCGAGAATTCCTTCGTGACGCTACCGGTCAGGGGATTGATCTCGTAAAGGCCCTCGATCTCGTCGCCGAAAAAGGCGATCCTGTAGGCGTCCTCGCGGTAGGAGGAATGGATGTCGAGCGTGTCGCCGCGGAGGCGCATCGTGCCGCGCGAGAGGTCCTCGCCTCGCGTATATTGCATCTCCACGAGCTTCTTCATCACCTTCTTCCGCGACGCGGTCTCCCCGCGCCGCAACGTCACCGTCATCTTCTGGTATTCGCTCGGCGCGCCCAGGCCGTAGATGCAGGAGATCGACGCGACGACGATGACGTCCTGTCTTGTCAGGAGGGACGTCGTGGCGGCCAGGCGCAGGCGATCGATCCGCTCGTTGATGGCCGAGTCCTTGTCGATAAAGGTGTCCGTCTGCGGGATGTAGGCTTCCGGCTGGTAGTAGTCGTAATAGCTGACGAAGTATTCGACGGCGTTATCGGGGAAGAACGCGCGGAATTCCGCGAAGAGCTGCGCCGCGAGCGTCTTGTTCGGCGAAAGGATGAGCGTGGGGCGTTCGAGCCTGGCGATGACGTTCGCCATCGTGAAGGTCTTTCCGCTTCCCGTGACGCCGAGAAGCGTCAGACGGTCAGCGCCTCCCGCGAGCTCGGCGTTGAGCGCCTCGATCGCTACCGCCTGGTCGCCGGCGGGGGAGTAATTCGCATGGAGCTTGAAGAGTGGCATGGGAAGATTGATTTCACATTTCCGATTTAGACAAGAAATGTGAAATGTGAAATCGCCGCGCTAGTCATTGTTCCTCGGTTTAACCCGGCGGAAGGGATGCACCCAGTGCGCGAAGGGCTGCACGGCTCTCGACTGCACCCAGACCCTGCCGCGTCCGGCGAATCGGCAGACGAGGAACTCACCGGAGAGAATCGTCGCGCGCCAGTTGCCGAGCCGCTGGACGGAATACGTGAGCGACGGTTCGAACGCGACGATGTGGCCGGTGTCGACGATGTATTCCCCGTCGACGACTACTTCCTGGATGGCGCCGTACGAGGCCAGGAGGAGCTGCCCCGCGCCCGCGGCCTGAAGAAGGAAGAATCCTTCGCCGGAGAAGAATCCTTTCAGTCCGGCCCATTTGGTATCGAGCTTTATGGCGGGATCGGACGCGAGAAAGCTTCCCTGCTGGATGATGAGCTCGCCGGACAGGGGAAGGGAGAGAACATCGCCGGGAGCGGAAGGCGCGAGATGCACGGTTCCGCCTGTCGTCGTGTGGAATCGGTTGACGAAGAAGCTCTCGCCGCCGAGGATCGATCTTTTCGCCGCCGCGAAGATGCCGCCGCGCGTCCCGGTCTCGATCTCGATGCCGGCCGTTTTCGCCATCATCGCGCCCGACTCCGCGACGATCGCCTCGCCCGAGCCGAGCTCGACGCGCGCCATGGAGAAATCCGGGCGGCCCTGGATCGCGATCTTCATCTATTCGCGCGGCGGCAGCAGGCCGCCCAGCAATCGTCCGAAGGATTCCAGGTTCCGGGTCTGCGTGTACAGTTTTCCCCGTCCGGTGAACTTCGCGACAAGGCCTTCGCCGGAGAGGAAGGCTCCGATCCAGGAGGATCCGAACTTCGTGACCGTGTAATGAAGCGTCGGCTCGAAGGCGACTATATGTCCAGAATCGACGGTTAATTCTCCCTCCACATCGTGCGTCTCGATCGCTCCGAAGGCGTTGAAGAGAACGGTGCCTTTTCCGCGGGCGCGGAGCATGAAGAGCGATTCTCCGGCAAAGAAGGACCGCGCTCCCTGCCATTCTCCGTCGAGCGTGATCTCGTCGTCGCAGCCCAGGAAGGAACCGGACTGGATGACGAGGTCGCCGTTCAAGGTGTGCTTCATGATGTCGCCGACGTGCGTCGGCGCGACGAGAATATGCCCGGCGGTGCGGGATGTGATTTTGTTGATATAGAAGAATTCGCCGGAGAGCATCGACTTCACCGCGCCGAGAATTCCTCCCCGACCGGCGCGCTTCACCTTCTCCGGCGTGACATCGATGCCGCCGCTCTTGGAGACCATGGAACCGGCTTCGATGACGAAGGATTCGCCGGGGGAGAGATTGACCTGCGCCATCGCGTACGCCGGCTGGTGCAGGATCTCGATCGCGACGCTCATGCCGGCAGCCAGGGAGTCAACCAGGAGACGAAGGCCGAGAGATTACGGGAGGAGACGAGAACTTTTCCGCTCCCGGAGAATTCGATGACGAGCCCTTCGCCGGATAGAAAGGTCGATTTCCATCCTCCGACACGCTTGATCTGGTAGGCAAGGCCCGGGTCCCACGCGACGAGGTGTCCCGTATCCAGCGTGAACGAACCATCGACGGAAATTTCCGAGAGGGCGCCGAAACCCGTGACGAAGAGGTCGCCCGCGCCGGAGGCTTCGAGCATGAAGAGACCTGATCCGCCGAAGAGGGAAGAGCAGCCGCCGAAGACGGTGGAGAGCGAGATGCCGTCCGTGTGCGCGAGGAAGGCCCCCGCCGAGAGTCGCTTCGAACCGGAGAGTGGAATGTGGACGATGTCGCCGGGAAGCGTCGGCGCGAGCGCGACTTCCGAGGGAGCCGCGGCGGAAAACGTGGTGATGAACATCGACTCTTTGGAGATGATCTTCCCGAGCGCTCCGAGAATTCCTCCGTGCATCTTCGTCTCGGATGTGATGCCGGCGCCGTGCGAGATCATGGAGCCGGCTTCTGCGACGAGCGAACCGCCGGCGGAGAGCTTCGCGGTCAGCGAGGCGTACGAGGGCCTGTGCTTGATCTGCCAGGTAACGCCCCGGCTCTCTCCCTGGTCAGACATGGAAGGGCAAGTATGAGGGATGAATCATGAAGGATGAAGTGAAAACTTCTTCATCCTTATCGTATCGTCACCGATTGATTCGCGGCGTTCAACGCGTCCCAGTTGCCGTCGGCGATGTATTTGAACTCGTGCGTGCCCTTCGGCAGTTCCATTTCGAGCGTCCATGTGCCGTCCGCCAGGCGCGTCATCAGATGCTGATCCATGTTCCAGCCGTTGAAGGTCCCGGCGACGGTGACGCGTGACGCGCCGGGGGCGGATACGGAGAATGTGTGCTTCCGGCCGGCGCGGAGCTCCATCACGGGCGCGAGCACGCGCGCGTACAGGGCTTCATCGTAATTTGCGCAGACGACGGCGCTGCGGGGAGGAACGATGATGCTGGTGCCGGTCAGGGGTGGTCCAAGCGGATTATCACCGGCCTGCAGGCCGTTGACGACGGGAATCCATTGCGACTGGGGAATCGTGAACTCCACGGGGACGGGATTCGAGTTGAAGAGGACGAGCGCGTTGGCCCATGCATCGCCGGAGGAACCCCGGTTGATGACGTATCCTATGGCGCCGCCGGTCATGGGAAGTCCCAGGTCGTCGTCGAGGAAGAAGAGGGATTTCTTGATCTCGGATGCCAGGCCCAGCCGGAAAATCGGGTGATTTCTCCGGAGCCATATGAGAGCCTTGTAGTAATCGAAGACATCGCGGTTTTCGCTCTTCCAGGACCAGTGGATCATGTTCACGTCGTCGGGCTTGTTGTAGGTGTTGTCTTCTCCGCCCTTCGTGCGAAGCATTTCCTGGCCGGAGTGGATGAAGGGGATGCCCTGCGAAGTCAGGAGAATCGCCGCCGTCAGCTTGTCCATCCTGACGAAATCGTCGCGCGTCACGTCGGATCGACCGCGCATCGAAAGCTCCAGCCTGTCCCACAGCGTGTGATTGTCATGCGCCTCGGCGTAGTTGAGGGATTCCGTCGGCTCCTGCGCGAAGTCCGTGATGCTTCCGATGATGCCGCGCTTCACTTTTTCGGAATTGCGCCCGTCCTGGACGAAACCGGGATCGCGGCTGAAGGCGGAACCCTTCAAGCCGTCGCGGAAGTGATCGTTGAAGACTCCGAAACCCTGCCCGCGCTGGTCACCCTTGGATGTAACCTTGATCGGAGTCTGCCCGCCGGCCCACGGTTCTCCGTAGATGAGCGCGTCCGGCTTCACGGACTTGACCATCGCAGTGAGCTCCTTCACGGTCTCGAGGTCGATGAGCCCCATCAGGTCGAAGCGGAATCCGTCGATGCCCATCTCCTTGACCCAGTACATCAGGGAGTCGATGATGAACTTCCGGCCCATCGGCGACTCGGAGCGGAACTCGTTGCCGCAACCGGAACCGTTCCAGTACGAACCGTCTTCCTTCCGGCGGTAGTAATAATTCGGCGCCAGGCCGTTGAAACTCATCCGGATCTCAGGATTGCCTTCGGCGGTGTGGTTGTTCACGACGTCGAGAACGACCTTGAATCCTTCGCGATGCAGGGCGTCGACCATCTTCCGCACTTCGTGAACGCGCGTCATGTCGTTTCTCTTTGTCGCGAACCAGCCGTCGGGGGAGAAAAAGTGGTAAGGCATGTAACCCCAGTTGTATCCTTCCGCGGCCTCGTTGTTGTCGAAATCCTGGAAGGGCATGATCTGGATGACGTTGACGCCGAGTTCCTTCAGGTGATCGAGGCCGGTCCTGACGGACGGATTTCCCGCGAGCGTGGTCCCGGTTTCCGTGAGACCGAGATATTTTCCGCGCCACATCATCCCGCCCGCCGGATCGATGGTGAAGTCCCGGATGTGCATCTCGTAGATGATCGCATCCTTCATCGCCAGGGTCGGCGACGGTGTGATCTCCGTGCTCGTTCCCACGATCATCCCGCGCCCGTTGTGCGCGGTGTTGCTCCGCGAGTAGGGATCGATCACTTCGAATGTTCCTTCCGGAACGGTGACGCGGTAAGTGTAGTACCAGCCGTTCAGGTCGCCAGGACCTTTCGCCTGCCAGATTCCCTGGTCGAGCTTCGTCATCGCGATTTCGTGCGCGCCGCCGCCCTCCGGCAGATCATACAGCAGCAGCGTCACGGCGGATGCCGTCGGCGCGAAGGTTCGGAATATGGTCTTGTCGGGCTGATACAGGGCGCCGAGCGGACGGCCGTCGAAGAAGGAATCGATGATCTTGCCGGGCACGAGCATGCCCGCATGAAAATCTCCGAAAGCGACCGTTCCGCTCTGGTATCCGTCCGCGGGCAGGGGCTCGGAGAGCGTGACGAGGAGGATCTTCGCCTTGCCATTCTGCTCGTTCATCGGAGTTGCCCAGAGGACCGGAATGATCCGGCCGGCGCATTCCACACGCACCTGGTCGGGAGCGATCTGCGACGAGGCCACATTCTTCGAGAGCACGACACGGATCGTCGTGAGGTCGTCGACATACCCGCGAAGAATGCGCGGTCGCAGGTCCGGAGGTGTCTGGTAGACGACCTTGTCGGCGGCTAGGAGGTAGATTTCGTTGCCCGATGAAGGAACCCAGTAGCGGTCGGGATCGTCCTTGCCGTCCCAGTTGCGGAACTTGGGGAGCATACCGATTCGCGATGGGGAGGCGCCGTACTGACCGAGGTCGAGTTGAAAGACGAGTCCATACCCGTCGGTTCCTGAAGCCGTGACTTCCAGGTTCAGGTTGGCGTCGGGATTCCAAGACCAGAGTGTCCAACCGTCGTAGTCGCCGTCAGGCCGATGATAGTGAACGGTCAGCGCCGAGACGGAAATATTGGAGACCAGGAAGACGATGATGAAGGTGAAGGCGAGGACACGCCGGGTCGTTAGCATGGATGTAGTTTACTAAAAGGGTCGCGCGGATGCAATGTTGCAAACTTGCAAGGCAAGATTTTTCAAGGCCACAACGCGATAGTGCGGTACTAGGCAGTCCCGCTCGCTTCTTGTAGAGTTCCGCCGTGTCCAGGATCCCGACCGAGTCTCGTCCCGTGGCTCGAGCCATTATCTTCACCGATATCGTTGGCTCCACGAAATACTTCGCCGCGCATGGAGATCAGGCCGGCCTGGCGATGCTGCGGCGTCATAACAAATCGCTCTTTCCCCTCATCGAGCAGGCCGACGGTCGCGTCATCAAGACGATCGGCGACAGCATCTTCGCTGTCTTCGACCATCCCTCCAACTCGCTCATTGCCGCGCATGCATTGCAGAGGGAACTGACGCGTTCCCAGGATGAAATCCCTGAAGGCGAGCGCATTCAGATTCGCGTCGGAGTTCATTACGGGCTCGTGCAGGAGATGAACAACGACATCTTCGGCGACACGGTGAACCTCGCGGAGCGTGTCAAGTCATCGGCCGGCGCGGGACAGGTCTTCGTCTCGCGCATCCTGCGGGATATGGTCAAGGGAGATCCTCGATTCGAACTGCGTACGCTCGGAGCGAGACCGTTGAAAGGCTCCGCTGAACCGATGGAGCTCTTCGAGCTCGCTGCCGCACCGGATCTGGACGGAGGAAATCTCCTTCAACAGCTGGTGAGAAAAGCGGGAAGGAGCCTTGCTCGCGGAAGGACGGCGGCAGCTGTCATCTCGCTCCTGGCACTGATTGCAATCGTCACCGGATTATGGCTTTCGCGGGAACCCGATGCTCCGGCTCCGAAGATCGAAGCCATTGCTGTTCTTCCTTTTCGTAATCTCGCCGGCGATACCGGGCTCGATTATCTCAGCCTTGCTTTAACCGAGGAACTTAACGCCCAACTGCGTTCCGCCGGATCCGTGCTCGTCAGGCCCACCAGTTCCGTGGAACGCTACAAGGGCAGGACCACGGAAGCCCTGCAGATCGGGGAGGAGCTCCAGGTGGGAACGATCGTGGAAGGAAGTTTCCTGCGCTCGGGCGATCAATTACGTGTGAACGTCGCCATCGTGGACGCGCGGGAGAATCGCCAGGTCTGGTCCAGGCCGATCCAGGGGCTTTCCTCGGATATGCTCGGGATCTTCGATCGCGTGGCTCGCCAGGTGACATTGGAATTGCGCCTGCGCCTGGCGCAAAGCCGCCCTTCCGCTCAGTACGGCACGGGTAACGCAAAAGCCTTCGAGCATTATCTGCACGGGCTCGGGCTTCAGCAGGAGATCACGGAAGCCAACAATGTCGAGGCCATCCGTTACCTGGAGGACGCGGTTCTCGCCGATTCCGGATTCGCGCGAGCGCATGCCGCTCTCGCGAACGCCTATGCCACGCGCTTCTTCTGGAATTTCTCGAACGACATGCTCTGGCTGGACCGCGCCGAAGAATCCGCCCGCCGCGCCATAGCGCTCGATCCAGTCCTCGCCGAGGCGCATTTCGCTCTCGCGTCCGCCGTGGAGGGAAAAGGGCGGCGCGTCGAGACGATCAGGGCGAGCCTGGAGAGTTACCGGCTGGACCGGCAGTATGTGCCGGCGCTGACGAATATCGCGCGATACTCATTCTACATGGGAGATTTCGACCGCGCGCTGGCGTCGCTGGATCGCATCGCGGAGATGGACCCGACGCAGAACGTCCACATGAGAAAGGCGATCTACCTCTTCTTCGCCGGCCGGGCGGACGCGAGCCATTCCGAGAACCAGCTTGCGGAGATGAAAGCGGCAGGCGTGAATGAGCTGACGCTTACCGCATTCACCTATGTTTGGTTGAAGGACACCTGGTCCGCCGAGCGCGTGCTGAAGAAGCTGGAGGAAATGGCGCCGGCCGCGACCAGCATCTACGAAGTCCGTGCATGGATCGAGACCGCGCATGGTCGCATCCCCGAGGCTCGCAAGGAGATGGAGCGCTTCGCCAATCCCGCGCGCTGGGGCATCGCGCAGGAGATGGCCGCGCTCTACGCGCTGCAGGGCGACCGGAAGAATGCGCTGGACTGGCTGGAGAAAGCCGTGACTGCCGGAGCCCCCAGCGTGGCCTGGTTCCGCTCGGATCACTTCCGGATCCTGCGGGGCGAACCTCGTTATGAGGCGGTGCTGTCAAATCTCACGGAGCAATACGAACCTGTGCGAGCGGAGCTTGGAAGACTGGCGTTGTGATCAGGGGACATTCTCCAACATTGCAACATTGAGAATGAAGGAGTTGTGATGGCGCGTCCTGTAAAGCCTTTATTTCCAATGTTGCAATGTTGGAGAATGTCCCCTATTTCCGTCGCGGTGACGCCGGCGAGAAGTTGCTGATCTTGCCGGCGATGGGCAGATTCTTCAGTTCGCGGCAGAGCCTGGGAGGCATTCCCTCGGGCAATTCGATGAAGGTCATGTCGTCCGATATGTCGATATTACCAATATAACGGCGTTCCAGGCCGGCCGCGTTCGAGATGATGCCCGCGATCTCGCCCGGGAGCGCGCCGTCGTTACTGCCGACATCAATCCGATACCGCTCCATGCGAATCCCGCTCTCCTTCTTCCGCTTCCGGGACGGTGCGGCCTGCGATGCGTGAGCCGGGGGGCGTGGCTTCTGCTCGCGTTCCTTCTTCCGCGGCGCTTCCGGTCGCTCCTTGTGCCGAGCGTGATCGGATGCTGATTCCGCCCGCGGTGTTGCAGGCGTCTCGCGGTCCCGGTGTTCGCGCGGCGCCGCGAGTGGTTTCCCGGCGTGAAGCAACAGGGCCAGCGCGGCCGCGATATCGATGGCGGGAACGTTCCGCTCCTGGCTGTAGGATTCGAGGAGGCTGCGGTACATGTCGAGTCCTTCCGAAGCCAGCGATTCGGCGATCGTCTCCTTGAACCGCTCGACCCTTACATCGTGAACCATGCGCTCGCTCGGCAGGGTCATCAGTTCCATCTTTCCGCCCATCGCCTTCTTCAAGGCGAACAACAGTCCCTTTTCGCGAGGAGCGACGAAGAGGATGGCTTCTCCGCTCCGGCCCGCTCTGCCGGTCCTCCCGATGCGATGGATGTAGGCTTCGACGTTATGCGGAATATCGAAATTGATGACATGGCTGATCCGGTCGATGTCGAGTCCCCGCGCCGCCACGTCGGTGGCGACGATGATATCGAGCTTTCCGGATTTGAAGCGTGCGACCGTTTCCTCGCGCTTGGCTTGCGTCATTTCCCCGGAAAGCGGCGCCGCGGCAAAACCCTGGGACTCCAGGCGCGTCGCGAGCTCGGTCGTCATGGTCTTCGTGCGGACGAAGATGAGGATCGCGTCGTATTTTTCCACTTCCAGGATGCGGGTCATGGCGCTCATCTTCTGCATGCCTTCGACCATCCAGTATCTCTGCCGGATCATCGGCGTCGTGGCCTTCGTCTGCTCGATCGAGATCTCGACGGGATTCTCCAGGTGCTGCCGGGCGATCCTGCGGATCGGCGCCGGCAACGTCGCCGAAAAGAGCGCGATCTGGCTCTTGTCCGGAATCTCCCCGAGTATCCATTCGATATCGTCGATGAAGCCCATGCGGAGCATCTCGTCGGCTTCGTCGAGAACAAGGCAGGCGAGCTGTTCGAGCTTCAATGTGCCGCGCCGCATGTGGTCCATGACGCGACCGGGCGTTCCCACGACGACATGCAGGCCGCGCTTCAATTTCTTGATCTGCGGAACGATGTCCTGACCTCCGTAGATCGGAGCGACATGGAAATCGTGCAGTCCGGCGGCGTACCGCTGAAACGCCTCCGAGACCTGGATCGAAAGCTCCCGCGTCGGTGTCAGCACGAGGATTTGCGTGACCTTGCGCTTGAGGTCAAGCCTGGTCAGGAGCGGAAGCGCGAATGCGGCGGTCTTGCCTGTGCCGGTCTGAGCCTGCCCCAGGAGATCCTTGCCCTCGAGCAGGGGCGGAATAGTCGCCGACTGGATCGGGGTGGGATTTTCATATCCCAGCCGGTCCAGCGATTTCAGGATGAGGCTCGGAAGGCCGAGGTCGCCAAAGCCTATGGGAGTGGAAAGTTGATCTGTCATGAAAAAAAACCGCCTTTTATTCCGGCGGTGAAGTCTGAGTTCGTGCCGAAGCAGCCCTCATTATAGCGGCAGTTCTTCCGGAAGTCGATACTGCCGTGTTTCGGAAACCGGTGATGTCCCGCATCGATCGCAGTTGCCGCATTTTTCGGAGGGAACTCCGAAGTGATCGTGAATGAATTCCTTCCGGCAGTTTTCGCTGCGGATGAAATTCACGAGCGACTGGAGGTTCATGTAGGATTTTCTTTCCCGCCGGGCGAGATATTCCTCGTCGCGCAATTGAGCCGGCAGTTCCTGAACCAGCCGCAATGTGCCCCGGTCGAGATCGCCCGCGGTTACGCCGTGACGATCGAAGAGGTTTAGCGCCGTCTCCAGACGGTGATCGGCGCGATGCCGATGAACGACATGCTCCTGCAGATGCTCGTAATCGAAGGAGTTCACTCCCTCCTTAAGTTTCGCCAGCAAATCCCAGGTGTCTCTGAGAAACGATGCATTCGGATTCCGCCAGCGGACGAATTCCATCTGGGTCAGCAGATCGTCCTGGCAATAGAGCAGATGGCACAGCGAAGGCTTGTCGTCGCGCCCCGCGCGGCCGATCTCCTGGTAGTAGGCCTCCACGGAGGAAGGAAGCTCCGCGTGAATGATGAGCCGCACATCCGCCTTGTCGACTCCCATTCCAAAGGCGTTCGTGGCGAGAACGAGCCTGTCGGGATGCGACATGAACGCGTCCTGCGCCGCTCTCCGCGAGCGAGGATCGAGCTGGCCGTGATACTTGATGTGACGGACGCGCTTGTCGTGGAGCAGCTCGCTGAATCGTTCGAGCGTCCTGATGAGCGTGAAGTAGATGATCTGGCTGCCGGGATAGGCGGCGAGATCCGACAGGATCGCGGCCAGCTTTTCCTTCTCCTCGATCACCTCGGTCACGCGGAGCGCGAGGTTGGCTCGCGCAATTCCCTCGTGGAAAATTCGCATTTCATCGGCCGGAATCCCCAGCTGCCTCATGATATCTTCCTGGATGTCGGGCGTGGCCGTCGCGGTCAGAGCGATCGTCACGGGGTTGCCGATGATCGCCCGGAATTCCGCGAGGCGCGTGTAGTCCGGCCTGAAATCGTGCCCCCACTCGCTGATGCAGTGCGCTTCATCCACGGCGAGCAGTGCGACACGGCGGCCCGACAATGCCTCGATAAATTCGCTCTTGCGAAATCGCTCCGGCGTCACGTAGAGAATCCGGTATCGCCCTTCTGCGATGCCGCGATACCGCTCCAGGCGCTCCGCCTTCGCCAGGGAAGAATTGATGAAGGTCGCGTCGACACCGAGTTCCAGAAGCCCGTCGACCTGGTCCTTCATGAGCGCGATGAGAGGGGAGACGACGATCGTCAATCCGTCCATGCAGAGAGCGGGCACCTGGAAGCAGAGCGATTTTCCCATGCCGGTCGGCATGATGACGAGCGCGTGCCGCCCGGATAGCACATGGTCGATGACCGCGTCCTGCGACGAACGGAATAGATCAATCCGGAAGATCGATCGAAGGATCTCTGTTTTGGCGGGCATCGGGCCATTATACCCGTTTCTGAGCGGCTTAAGGCGGCGAGATTGTCGCCAGCCATTCGAATCGGATCACATCGATCTGCCGAGGCGCGCCGCCCTGAAGAGCCCTTGACCATATCTGAACGACCGGCCGGCCGGTATCGGGTGTAACCTTCACAGCCGTGAAGATATATCTCGTGTCGGAATCCGCTCGAACATGGATCTCGGAGAGGCCCGGCGGCAGGACCGCGGTTTCGAAGTCGATGTGGTCGCTGAAACACCTCACCCGGATCGACTCGCTGCCGTCCTCCGTTCGGAAGTATTCGCCATCAGTCCTTCGATATTGGCTGATGCGAAGCCGCTGGAGCGTGAGAGGTTTCATGCGAGCCGGCATGGAAGCCGTGCTGTAGTAGGGCTCCGGATTCATGATCAGCACGTCGCCATCGAGGTGACCGGCGGCCAGGCCATGACCTGGCGCAATCGCCCCCGTCGACGTGTCCTCCATGAAGGGGGGGATGAAAACATAGGCCGTGGAAATGCGTGGTGAATAGAAGCGCAGCGTGTTCGAGTGAATATGATAGATCGCTGTATATTCATCCTCAGGATGGAAGAAGTAGTCGCGGGGGTGAAGCGCGTAAAAAGTGCCATACCACAGGATGCGGTGATCCGCTTTCGCGGCCTCTTCCGCCAGCCGAGCCAGCCTGCGGGGAAAATCCGAGCGGTAGAGAGGATCGAGATAGCGCAGGCCCGCCCGCATTCCCGCGGCGGCAGGCAGCAGGAGCGTCAAAAAGCCCAGCAGAGGCAGGAGAACCGCGGCTCGGCGGGGCGAGAGCGAGCGGATCCCCTGCGCCACAGTCGCGGCTCCGGTTGCGGCGAAGATATAGATCGGCAGAATGAACGACAGGAGTATGCGCGCCTCCTTCCACCAGATGATGAAGGCATGGACGAAGAAGAAAATGCCAAGCCAGATGGCTGGCAGAATCTTGGATCGGTCGCGCGCGCGAAGCGCGTGGATCGCTCCAATGAGAGCCAACAGCAGAACGGGCGGTGTGATGGAGAGTTGAAGGAAAGCAATGTACTGCGCGGGAGGCTGCGGCGAGACGCTGTCCGTCCGGAGCACCAAAATCAATTGCCGCATGAAATGCGCCATGGCTTCCCCGGGCGGGCTGATGCCAAGCCGGGGATACAGGAGTGTGGGAATGATGAACAGAAGAATGAAGAGCGGCGCAATGGCGGCAAATACCGTGAGCCGCAGCAAACCGGACAGCACGTTTTCAGGCAGGCGCTTTGTCCAGGACTGCGACAGCATCAGGAGGATCAGTTCGTGCAGAAGAATGACCGATGCGACGAGCGGTATCAGGTTATACCGCATGGTGCTGGCGAGCGTGACGGCACCCGCGAGAATGAGGAGGCGACCTATAGTCCAGCGTTCGCGCCAATGCAGGTAGAGATAGAAGGCGAGCCCGACGCAGCACGCCGCCGGCACATCTTCCTTGGCCAGCGGCGCGGCGTTGATGAGCACGGGATTGCAGAGAAGAAGGAGAAGTCCGAAACCGGCGGCCGGCGGATCAACGTGGAAGCGCAGCAATCGCCAGGCGACGCCGATGAAAGCGGCCGTGAAAATCGCCGCGAGGACGTGGCTGGCCAGGAAAAGATCCGGCTGGCCGCAGGTCCGCTCCAGCCATGCCAGCGGCGCGAGCAGGAGAGGCAGGGCGAAAGGGCGGTTGGTCGAATAAGCAGCAACATCACCGCCGCCGATGGCGCGGGCGTTCAACAGAATTTCGTAGCTGTCGTAGTAATCGAGGGTGAGAGTGAGCGCGATGGAGGCGATGAAAAGATACCAGGCCGCCACGGCGATCAGGAAACAGGCGATCGAAACTCGCGCCACATTGCGGCTCATGCGGCCGGTTTCATCCGTCATCATTCACGAAGAAGTATAGGTGATGATGGGATCGTGTCCAGTTGAGGAGCGGAAGTCGGTCGCGTCAAGAATCTTCCTGCCGGAAAAACCAGGAAATCAGTATCCAAGGATTACGAACGGCGCCCAGAAATAGGGGTGCTCATATCGCGGAAGAGATCGCAGGCTGAGCCGGGCGCGCTGGAGCGCTTCATCCGGGGAAAGTCCCTCGGATTTCAGGCCGCGATAAAATGCGGTCATCAGGCGCGCCGTCGCCTCGTCCGATACCGGCCAGAGGCTGACGATGACCGCGTCGGAGCCTCCGAGGAGGAACGCGCGCGCCAGGGAGGAGACTCCGGTGCGGGGCAGGTACTCGGCTGAAAGTCCGCTCTGGCAGGCGGAGAGCACAGTCAGGCGAGTGCGCGCGGGGTGGCGGAGGATTTCCGAGAGCGTGAGGAATCCGTCCTGCGGCGCCACGTTGCCGACGAGCGAGAGAACGAGCGCGGGCTCGCGGCCCGGTCCATCTTCAAGCGCGCCATGACAGGCGAAATGAACATATCCAAGGTCCCGTTGGCCGAGTTGCGTATCGAGTTCCGCTTCGCGCGCCCGGTCTCCGAGGAGCGTGACGGACTGCCCGGCGGGGAAGAGGCGCGCAATCGACTGGACCTCCACGCGCGTCCCCGGCAACGGTGCCCAGGAACCGCGGATCGTTTCCGAGTAGCGCCGCGCGGCCCGGCTCGCTTCCTGGTCCCTCGATCCGGTCGCGGCATAGAGCGGATTACCGAGAGCGAGAAGCCTGCTTCCGGCCTGCCGTTCATGGGGGGCGAGCGCACGCATCAGCGCGAAAATCGATAATGACGGGACATAAGTGAGCAGGAACTTTTCTCCCAGAGGCGCGCCATCCGGGCGTGGAAGCATCTCGAAGGCGACACGCTCCATGATGCCCGCGGGCGCGATGATCCATTTCGCCATATCAACCCACGCGGTTGCGGATGGAATCAGCTCCGCGGCAAGTCGCGAGAGAAACGTGTCGATCGGATCGCCCCGCAAGAGGCTTTCGCGCATGAGCCGGATATCGGTTGTGAGAGCGGACTCGGATGAGAGCTCATGAAGCGTGGCGCTTTCGCGATTCACGACGAGGAGATAGGCATGTTCCGGCGCTATGAGATAAGCGAGAGCGGCTTCCGTCTCCGCGAGAACGCGCCGCAGAGATTCCAGCCGGACCGGAACGGGATACCGGAGCGCCGCATACCGGGGATGTTCGCTCTGGATCCGCCTGATGAACGAATCGCGCCCTTCTTCCCACAGAACCCGTTCCGCGTCGGCGGTCGGTTCTCCGGCGGCCGCATCGAGCCGTCGTCCTTCGGCCTCTAACATCCGCTCCTCCGCGGCTTCGCTCTCCGGAAGCGCGCCGGAGAGATCGGCGCGTGAAATCGCGACGAGCTCCAGGAATTCCCACGCGGAGGCGACTTCGATGGCCCGCAGCGCGGCTTCTGCGTCGAGAGGAACGCCCTGGAGTTCGAGCGCTTTCCGGATCCTCAGGATCTCCGCGGGAATTTCTCTCCATCGGAGCTCCTGGATTCCGCGCGCGGCCTGCGAGAGTTCGCCGCGCATCCGATGGAGCAGTGCGAGCGCGGACTCGGCGCGGCGCAGAGCGCGCCGGAGCTGATCGACGCGGTCCCCGGGCATGGATGCTTCGAGCCGGGCGAGGTCGCGGAGAACGTCGATGGTGATCGGGAGCGGCCGCCAGGGCGAAGAGGTATCTCGCGGAAAAGGATCCGACAGCGCATCGAGGGCCTGTTCCAGCGCGCGCTGCGCAGGACCTGTTTCGCCGAGGCTGCGGTGTGCCGCGGCGATGCGATGGAGAGCGATCGCGGCGGAAACGTGCCGGCCGAGACCGCGGCGCGACAGCGAAAGAGCACGCTGGAGCGGAGCCAGGGCATCGCGGGCATGGCCCATCTGAAGGAGGATGCGCCCGAGATTATTCTCGGCCGATGCGATCTGCGGATGACTTTCTCCCAGAGCTGATTTCCATATCGCGAGCGCACGCCCGGCGGCATCGAGCGCTTCGACGAGAGATCCGGACTCCCGCAGCGCGGCGGCAAGATTATTCCAGGAAGCCGCGACGTCGGGATGCGACTCGCCGCGCGTGGCAATCCGGATGGCCAGGGCTCGCCGGTGCGCTCCGATCGCGGAGTCGCTCTCGCCCATGCCGTTCCACGCGGTCGCGAGATTGTTCCAGGAAGCCGCCACGACGGGATGCGTCTCGCCGAAGAGCGCGCGGCGCATCGCGAGAGCCTGGCTCTGATAATCGATGGCGAGCGGAAGGTCACCGCGCGAACGATGCACGGTCCCGAGATTGGCGAGGGATGTCGCCACGAGCGGCCCCGACTCCCCGTCAAGCGCCTGACGGATCGCCAAGGCGCGCTCGTGCCGCTCCAGGGCCCGGCGATAGTCGGCGAGATTGTAGGAGAGGATCGCCGCGTCGTTCAGGACGCCGGCGACGCCTGCATGCGTTTCTCCGAAAGTCCCGCGCAGAATTCCGAGCGCGCGCTGATAATGTTCTTCCGCTTCCCGGAAGTGTCGAAGCTCCTCGTGAATCGCTGCGATCCGGTGCAGGGTCGCGGCGACATCGGGATGTCTTGCGCCGACGGTCGAATACTGCTCGTCGAGGACACGCTGAAAATGCAGCAGGTCGGAATCAAGATCCGCGCGCGCCGGAGCCGCTAACAAGAAAAATATGGTCAGGTGGAGGAAGACAGTCCTTGCATGAGTCATCGCGGGAAGAGCTGGATCAGGGGGCGAGGACGAGAGCATTCTCGCCGGTCGCGGATTCGCCGTCCTCTCCGACCGCGGTGACGCAGAGAATGTGGCTCGAATTTCTGGAGAGCGCGGACGAGCTGCGAGCCACCTCCTCCGACTCCTCGACCGGCTTCCACTGCCGGCCGCGCAGGACGTAGATTCGATAGAGCTTCGCGCCGATGCTCGGAAGCCATTGCATCCTGAGCGAACCGGTATCGGACGCGGACACGCGTGTCGCGCGGCTCGGCACAGCAAGAGCGGGAACCGGCGCGGAGCCGGCTTCGCGGCAGACGAAGAGCCGATATCGTCCCATCACCGGTGCGTTCGGCGTGGTGGCGAAGATCTCGAGGTTGCCGGCCTGCGAAACGGTGACGCGCAATTGGGCGGTGTACGTATTGCGCGCACCGTTGTCATTCTCCACCACCACGCCGCCGGGCGCGCGAACAACGAGATAAGGATCGTAGGGCGCGAGGAGCTGGACCGTGTAGACCTCTCCCGCCTTCACGGCGATCGTGTGCAAGTCGTAATACGTCCCGTTCTCCCGCTTCGGATCTTGCGCGGCAAGCTGGCCCCGCATGCTCAGCACCTGGTCCTCCTGCGGATAAGTTCTCGGATCGATCAGCTCCGCGCCTTCCGGAGGACGTCGTGACGCGGCCGTAGTATTCTCGGGAGGTGCCGCCGCATTCGCACCGGCGCCGGCCACGGCATCCGCCCATGCCGCCGTGAAGCCGAAGGGGGAAGGCGGCGGGCCCGTGATCGGTCGGATCGATCCGATCGAACCGTCTCGTTCGATGACCGCCTCGCGCCCGGGCGCGATCACGGCCTCAGCGTCCGTCGTGCGTACTCCCACGCTTCCCGACCAGGACCTCGCGATCGTGCGTCCCTGCTCGTCGACTTCCACGTCGAATTCCGTGCCGCGCACGAAAACGTCGGCGGTCGCGGTGCGGACGAGGTACGTCCGATGGGGCGAAGAGGAGACGGTGTTCTGGATCCGGCCCGCCAGGAGCGCGAACTGGTGCCCGTCCGCGTCCGCCTGCCGAATCTCCAGCGACGATTTTTCTCCGACCGCGAAGACACCGCGCGTGCCGGCGGCCGCTTCGAAGCTCGAGGCCGCGCCGGTCCTCAACGCTGCGCCTGTCGGAAGACGCGTTCCCACGGAGAGCGTTTTCCATGTTCCGGTCGAGCTTTCCTGGTAACGGACATCGCCATACACACGGCGCACTTGCGGATGTTCGATCGAGGTTTCCGGAGCTTTTGTGGCGGGCGTGTCCTTTTTAACCGTCGGTGTCAGGTTGATGGAGATGCCGATCGAAGGGCGACCGCCATGCCCCGGGCTGGAACGAGGAGGAGGCGTGCCTCCTTCTCCCATGTCCCCGGTCCCCCGCATCGGCGCGCAGAACAGGACACCGACCAGGAGAGCCATGACGCCGCGCATCATGCTGCTCGACGCTTTCTTTCGCCGCACCCTCATCATGGGAAGTGTAGCACTATGGAGCAAACATCCATAGTCTATCGCGCACACATGGGAATCATCCTCAGTTGCCGCAACCTCACCAAGGGCTTTGGCTCACGGCCTCTCTTCGAAGGCCTGTCCTTCGGCTTGAACGAGAAGGAACGCGCGGGCCTCATTGGCCCGAACGGCGCCGGCAAGTCGACGCTTCTGAAAATTCTCGCCGGATCGGAGAAATCCGACGACGGAGAACTGGCCGTCCGTCGCGGTCTCCAGGTGCGCTACCTGGCTCAGACGGACTCCTTCGAAAATGAGCACGAGGAGATGACGGTGCGCGAAGACCTGGTCGCGTCGCTGAGAGAACTGGACCTCGAGGAGTGGGAACTCGAGATGCGCGTGGAGAACGGGCTTGCGGAAACGGGGTGCGATCCGGATCAGAAGGTCGCGAGCCTTTCCGGCGGCTGGCGCAAGCGCCTCGCCATCCTCGAAGAGGTCATCCGTGAACCGGATCTGCTCTTCCTGGATGAACCGACCAATCACCTCGATCTCGAAGGCGTGCTCTGGTTGGAGCGATTCCTCGTGCGCATCGATTTCGCCATCGTCGTGGTGACGCACGACCGGCGTTTTCTCGAAGCGGTCTGCAACCGTGTCATCGAGCTGAACAAGCGTTACGCGGAGGGATACTTCAGCAGCGTCGGCAATTACAGCCAGTTCGTCGAGAATCGCGCGGCGCTCTTTGAGGCGCAGGCCGCCCAGGAGGAATCCGCGCGAAACGTCGTGCGACGGGAGATCGAGTGGCTCCGCCGGGGACCGAAGGCGAGAACGACGAAGCAGAAGGCGCGCATCGACCGGGCCGGGGTGCTGATCGACGACCTCGCGGAGCTGTCCTATCGCAACGCGCAGGACCGGACGGCGAGGATCGATTTTTCGCACAGCCGGCGCCGGAGCCGGAAGCTCGTGGAATTCATACAGGTGGAGAAGACCAGGGGCGGCCGGAAACTCTTCGGCCCGACGGACCTGATCCTGGGCCCGGGCGACAAGCTGGGGCTACTCGGCGGAAACGGCAGCGGCAAGAGCACGCTCCTGAAGTTGATGGCGGGAGAATTGGAGCCGGACTCGGGGAGAATCAAGCGCGCGGAGAATCTGAAGGTCGTGTATTTCGATCAGCAGCGCGAGCAGCTCGATCTGACCCTGAGTCTCAAGCGGGCGCTGTGCGAGAAGGGAGAGTTCGTGGAGTACAAGGGTAATCCCATTCATGTTGTCGGATGGGCCGACCGATTCCTTTTCTCGAAGAGCCAGCTCGATACTCCGCTCTCCCGCCTTTCCGGCGGCGAGCAGGCGCGCGTGCTCATCGCGCGACTCATGCTCCGTCCCGCCGACCTCCTGCTCCTTGACGAACCGACGAACGATCTCGATATCAACTCGCTCGAGGTTCTGGAGACGAGCATGATGGAATTCTCGGGTGCCCTGGTGCTTGTGACACACGACCGATACCTGCTGGACCGCGTGAGCGACCAGATCGTTGAACTCGACGGCCGGGGCACCGCCCGCTTCTTCGCCGACCTGGCGCAATGGGAGGATTACGAAGCGAAGCCGCCCGCATCTTCGGCGCCCATCGTCGCGAAGCAGGAGCCCGTCGAAAGCGAATCGGCGCGGGCTCTCAGGAAATCGCGGGAGCTTTCCAGTCTCGAAAGCAGGATCGCGTCTGCGGAAGAAGAGTGCCGCCGGGCGAAGGCAGCCCTGGAAGATCCCGCCATCGCTTCGAACGCGGAGGAACTGATCGCGCGGCAGATCAATTCGGACGAGGCTCAGGCGCGCCTGGATAAGCTCTGGGATCAGGCTGCTGCATTTCAACATTAAGCACGGCGCGATGCCAGGCCGCCTCATTTCCTTTTGTTTTTTCGAGCGGAGTGAGAATTCTTTCCGATCAGGATCATATCGGTTGAATGCCGCTCAGATTGACAATCGAACGATTCTGGCGACCATGAGCGTGACGATGCTTGTAAAGATGAGGTATGCGAGATAATTCGTGATGGGATCCCGGTAGGCGGCCCACCGATCTTCCGGAGGATCGCGTCGGACCTCGATCTGGCGAACGGGCGATTCGTAACCTCCCGCCGCGATCAGAAGTTCCCGGCATCGCTCGTCTGTCGTGCAGGAAAGCGGTGTCATGTTGTCGGGTGTCCTCATGTTCGGGTCGGCTCCGTGCTCGAGGAGGAGTCGCACCGCCTCGAAGGATCCCGCGTTGGCGGCATACCAGAGAAGCGGTTGTCCCGTGCTCGCCCGTGCGTTTGGATTCGCTCCGTGTCGGAGCAGATTATCGATCAAGACCGAGTCGCCTCCTTTCGTGAGAATGACGTGCTCAAACGGAGAACCATACGGAAAATACGGCGATCGGGCGGGATCGGCGCCCGCATCGAGAAGGAGCTGGACCACATCATGATAACCGTGTTGAACTGCATAATAGAGCGCGTATCGGTCGCGGACGCGCGCGCCGAGCCGGATGAGAGCCTTGACGGATTTCGCATGTCCCTCGTTCGCGGCAAGCTCCAACGGCGTGAATCCGCATGCGTCGGGAAAATCGTACGCTGCTCCATGCCGCGCGAGCATCCGGATGATCCGGGGCCGACCGTTGATTGCCGCGTACGACAGCGGCGAGCAGGAGCAGGATGCGGGATGGCTTTCGGGCGATACGCCGCTATCGAGCAGTTGCCTGACGGACGCCGAAGAGTTTCGAAAAATCGCGTATTCCATCGGCGAAAGCTCGCCTTCATCCAGCGAAAGAATCTCAGGGAGGCCCGATTCGATCAGACGCTGGAGCATCATCGTGTCGCCACGATCGATCGCGCGCCGAACTTTCGCTTCGTCCGCCAATACAGGTTTCGAGGGCAGTGAATCGCGCAATTCGCTCCACGGGATGCTTTCGGCCGCATCCAGGATCAGAGCGTTATGGAGACCGAGGGAACCGCCCGAAACGGACGCGATCGTTCGACCCTCCGGTGACCATGCGGGCTCCTTTCTGGAGGAGTCTCGGCTGAAGCGCCGTATGATGGAGTGTTCGGAAGCACGAACTGTCCTGATTTCGGTGGCTCCGATGGAACTGAGAGGAGCGGCTTCCCAGAAACCGTCGACCCGAGCCGGTACTGCCGCGCTTATTCCGTCCGACGCAACGACGTTCTGCTCGATTGCGAATCCTCCGGTCTGCGTCAGAAGTGCGGTCATTCCAGACTCTGCCTGAGATTCGTGGATCGACGCGCCGAGCGACGCCATCTCGGAAAATAGGCAGATAAGGAACAATACCGAATATAGGACTCTCATGGATGAAGTTACAAGCAGATCGCGTACCAGATCGGAAAGTGAGCAAGTCGCGTTTTCTGAACACGCCGTTGTCCTGAATTGTGTTCATCCGGACACAAACGTGGATGACTTGAAACAGCTGCTCAGGCGCGCCTGGATAAGCTCTGGGATCAGGCTGCTGCATTTCAACATTAAGCACGACGCGATGCGGCCGGAGTGCGGTCTGAATCCTCAGGGGTTGAGGGACTCGAGGCTTCGCGCCAGCTCGTCGAAGTTGATGGGCTTCACGACGACGGCGTCGGGCGCTTCCGCAGGATCAAAAACCAGGTCGATATTGCCGGTCATCACGACGAACTTGATGCCGGAATTGATGCGCCGCATGGCACGCATGACATCGAGGCCGTTCATCTCCGGCATGATGTAGTCCAGCAGGACGATATGAGGAGGATGGAGGCGGGCGGCGGCGATGGCGTCCTGGCCTCGTCCATAGGCGGTCGCGGATCCGTATCCCAGGTGCGCCAGTAGGGGAACCAGCGATTCCCGCTGCGCCTCGTCGTCCTCCACGATCATCAACTTGATGCCGGCGCTGACCGGCGCGGCTCGCGCCGGAAGAACCGCGCTTGAGACGACCGCGTTTTCGCGCGCGGAGGGAAGCAGGATAACGACAGTTGTGCCTTTTCCTGGGGAGCTTCGCATATCGATCTGCCCGTCGTTCTCGAGAATGATCTTCTGCGAAATGGAAAGACCAAGGCCCGTCCCCGGTATGCCCAGCGCGTCCTTTGCGTGCGATCCCTTTGTCGAGAAAAAGGGATCGAAGGCGCGGGCTCTGGTCTTCTCGTCCATGCCTATGCCGGTATCCGTGATCGCGATTCGCACATTGGACTTCACGGTGCGGACATCCAGGGTCAAAGTCCCCCCGCACGTCGGGATCATGGCATGCACCGCGTTCTGCATGACGTTGATGAGCACTTGCTCGACCTGGCCCTGATCGGCAAAGACGGGCATGGCGGGCGAGTGCCATCGCGTTTCGACGACGATGCGGGCGGATTCCATCTGGCGGGCCTGGACACGCACGAGGTGCTCCAGGAGCGCGATCAGATCGAATGCGGCCCGGATCGATTCCTTGGGATGGGAGATTCGGCCGAGAGACTGAACGATCTCGGCGCCGCGATCGGCGCTCTCCACGATGTGCTGAATGTTGCGCAGTGAGCTCTCCGAGAAATCATAACGGTCTCGCTCGAGAAGCAGCAGGGTGGCGTTGTTCTTCTGGATCGTCAGCAGGTTGTTGAATTCATGCGCCACGCCGGAAGCCAGTGATCCGATTGCCGCGAGGCGGCTGGAGATGATCAGCGCTTCATGATTTTTCCTCTGTTCCGTAATGTCACGGCTGGCGGCGAAGAAGCGGCTGGATCCTTGCGGCGATTCCACGCAGATTCCGGCGCATTCGATCCAGAGCGGCTCGCCGTCGCGGCGCAGCAGCCGCAGGATGTGGCTTGCCCGCGTGCCGGGATTGGCGAGAATCTTGCGGACGATCGGAAGCACGGCATCGCGATCTTCCGGGTGAATGAAGGACAGGGCGGACTTCCCCGCCAGTTCGTCCGGGTTGTATCCAAGCAGATCGCGATGCCGTTCGTTGGCGAAGAGAATCCGTCCCTCCCGGTCGAACTCCGTGATCATGTCGGAGACGGTCTCCGAGACGATGCGATGCCGCGCTTCACTCTGCGCCAGAGCCCCTGCCGTCCGTCTCAGCTCGGCCTCACTGCGTTGAATCTCCTCGCCGGCCCGCGCCCAGGCTTCCACCTGACGTTTCAAGGTTCTCTGCGTGAGGAAGATTCCCGCGCCGCCGAAGAGCCAGATGACGAGATGGAAGGC
This sequence comes from uncultured bacterium, assembly GCA_964499705.1. Taxonomy (GTDB): domain Bacteria; phylum UBA8481; class UBA8481; order UBA8481; family UBA8481; genus JBBTKW01. The sequence continues at coordinate 287,106 of CAZCME010000002.1, forward strand.
GAACGTTCGCGTGGCGTGATCGATGTAGAGATCGTCATAGAATTTCATGGGCACGGAGATGCTGATTCCGCCGCGGAGGAAGCCGATCGGCTCGTCATGGCATTTCCTGCAACCTGCCTCCACTCGAAAGGGCTTCATCAGGCGCATGAACCGCATGCTGTCCTGCACGGTGATCTCGTGGACCTCCGTTTCCCCTTCTTCGAAGCGCCTCAGCGCGATGGCTTCCCAGGAATCCGGCAGGTTTCCAGGATTGATGGGATGCGAGCCCGTGATATGTCCGCGCGTACCATACTGGCCCGGCGAAATTTCAAACACCTGGCGCGTGATGTAGGCAGGATTCATGAGGGTCAGGCGCATGCCGGATTCTGTCGTGATGTCGCGGTTGGGAACGCGAAGATAGGGATTGGGAGGCGTCGTATCGGTGACGGGAACATACACGCCGCCGTGCATCGTCGCCCACCGCCGGTACACGACATCCTTGTTGAAGGAGGCGCGTGCTTCGGCTGCTGCCAGATGGATCGTAGAGTCACGATCATCCTCGATGTTGACCGTCACGAAAAGCACGACCAGAGCCGTCCAGATGATCCAGGTGGCAACCATGTAATTCTGAAGAACACCGGGTCGTATGAAGGATTTCGGCGCGTGTTCTCTTTCCCCCGAGATCATTGCATCGGTCTCCTGCTCCCGATTCCATGCACGCGATGGATGCGGGATGCCAATACCAACAGTATAGGCGCAGCTCTCCGGCGACCGCTATGGCAAGGGCTCCGTGTGACGAGGGACACGCGCGCCGCGTCGCATCGTTCCTGTCATAACGACTGGTCTTCGCCGTCGATGGAGACGATCATCCTGCCGCTGGCGACATGAAGAAAGACGGTCTGCGCCCTCGTGCCGCCGACGCAGGAGCCGGCGATGGACATGCCGCATGCTTCCAGGATGGATCGGAGCGCGAGGTAATTGCGCTTCCCGATGTCGAAGAAATCGGTGTCCGAAGTCGCATACATGCATCCTCCGCCCGCCACCTTGACGATCAGGCGCTCCTTCCTCGCGCCAAGCGTCGTCATCGCGGTCATGAAACGGTGAAAACCCGTATCGACGCAGGCGTAGGGATTTCCCTTCGCGCGTTCGGGTGTGATGCGCGCGGCAGGAAGCATGGGATGGAAGAGCCCGGCGATGCGGGCGAGGGGATCATAGAGCCCGATGCCGAGGCAGGAACCGAGCGCGTGTGTGACGATCACCGCGTCGGGATCGGAAGAACAGGCCGCATCGCCGACGCCAACGACGATCCTGTTCTCGCCCGTGAATCGCCTGCGACGCGTCTTTTCCATCGCGATCATGGTGTTGCGGTTCCTCTCATATCGTCCGCCTGTACACGGTCGGCTCGACAAACTCCAGTTCGTGCTTGATCCCGACGAGACTTTCGGAATGGCCGACAAAGAGGATTCCGCCGCGCCGCAATTGACGCGTGAAGCCCTGCACGAGCTTCAACTGCGTCTGCTGGTTGAAATAGATCATCACATTCCGGCAGAAAATGGCGTCGAACGGCTTCTGAAACGGCCAGTGAGGACCATTGAGATTGAAGCGCCGGTATCGGATCAGGGATCTCACTTCCTCACGAATCCGGTAAATCCTCCGGCCGCCGCGAAACAAGACTTCGAAGTAACGATCCAGCATTGCCGGCGGAACGTGCGCCACGCGATCCGCCCCATATTCTCCCGCGCGCGCCTTTTCCAGCGCGGCCGTCGAAATATCGGTCGCCAGGATCTTGAAGCCGCGCTTCGCCGCCTGCGGCCATTTTTCCAGCACGGTCATGGCGATCGTGCAAGGTTCCTCGCCCGTCGCGCACGCCGCGCTCCAGATATGCGGATGGAGCGAGCTGCCGCCGATCAGGGCCGGCAGGAGCGAGCGGCCGAGGTAATCGAAATGGCCCGGCTCGCGGAAGAAATTCGTGACGTTGATCGAAACGACGTCCAGCAGCTGGATGAGTTCTTCGCCGCTGCGATCGTGAGCGACGAAGCGGTAGTAGTCGGAGAAACCGGAAATATGGAGCGCCCGGAGCCGCTTGGCCAGTTTGGCGCGCATGAGCGAGCGCTTGTTGTCCGACAGGTGAATCCCGCTGCGCGTGTGAATCAATTCCTGGAATGCCCGGAACTCCTCGTCGGTCAGGTCGACCTGATCGTCGAAGCCGCGCGAAGAATTGAGGAGAGACACGTTCACGATCCGCTCCGCCCTAGAACTCGGAGAAATCGCCGCTCTTGAGCGGGATCACCTTCTCGGGATCGATGCGTTCCCTGATCCTCGTGGCAGGGCTGGTTCGGCGATGGGACAGGACCCTCTTTTCCGGAGCGCGCTCCTGCTCCCTGCCGCGTTCTTTTCCAGCTCCCGCCTCGTCGCGCGTCTCTCTCGGGCTCATGCCGCCCTCAACGAGGACGATCAGAGCATGAACATTCTCCTGCAGGGCGATGGCCTGCGAGGACATCTCCTCGGCCGCCGCCGCGGTCTCCTCCGAATTCGCCGCCACGCCCTGCGTCGTCTTGTCCATCTCGCCGACCGCCGTGTTGATCTGGCCGATGCCCTGGGCCTGCTCGCGCGACGCGGTCGATATCTCCTCCACGAGATTCCCGACCTTGACGGATGACTCCGTGATGTCCTTCAGGCCCTTCGCGACGCCCGTCACCTTCACGAGTCCGTCGTTGACGGTCTTGACGGCCTTGTCGATGAGCGCACCCGTCTCCCGGGCCGATGTGCCCGCGCGCTGCGCGAGATTGCGTACTTCCTCGGCGACGACGGCGAATCCCTTTCCATGTTCGCCGGCACGCGCCGCTTCGACCGCCGCGTTCAACGCGAGCAGATTGGTCTGGAACGCGATTTCCTCGATCACCTTGATGATCTTCGCGATGTCATCGCTGTTCGACTTGATTTCATTCATGCCCGACTGCATCTCGATCATCGCGGAATTGGCTCCGTCGACCGTGATCCTGGTGTTTTTCATGAGCAGGTTGGCCTGGCCCGCGTGTTCGGCGTTCTGCTGGATCATCGAGGTCATCTCCTCGATCGCGGAACTGCTTTCCTCCAGCGAAGCCGCCATTTCGGAAGCGGATTGAGCCACGTTCTGCGACGACGAGGATGTCTGTTCCGAGGCCGCGGCCACCTGGTCGGCGCCGGCGCTCAGGGAGCCGATGACGCGGTTGAGCGGCCGGGTGATGGCCAGCGACAGGGCGATGCTGATTCCCAGCGCCGCGAGGCTGCCCACGGCGCATGCGATCAGCGTGATCCAGAGCGCTCGCATGGACATCGCCTGCATCTCTTCCGAAGCGGCATCGGACTCCTTCTCCATTTCCTTCACGATCACGGATACGGTCTCTATGGCGCGGGCCGACGCGAGGTCGAACTCCTTCATCGCCGCGTCGCCGGCGTCGCGGCTTCTGCCGTACGCGACATACATCCGCTCGCCGGCATTCAGCACATCGGGCAGCGCCGTACGGAGCTCCTCGAGCCGGCGCAGGTGCGCGGCATCATCCGCGTTCATCGCCACCAGTCGCTCGCGCAGCAGGAGCGCGGCGTCGAATTCCGCCTTCGCCAGTTTCGTGAGAGCCGCTTCCTCATGCGTGAGCGAGGCGTCGGTGATGTATTGCCAGAGGTTGGCGATGTGGAGCTGCATCTGCCTGGCCGATCCGACTTCGGCGGCGATGGCGCTCACCGCGCGGGTATCCGCCCTGAATTCCCGCATCTGCGCGCTCACGAATCCTCCGAAGATCAGGAATATCGCGATGACCGTTCCGAATCCCGCCATCAATTTCGTTCTTAATTTCGTCCTCATGTCAGTACACCTTCCCTTCCTTCATGCCGCGATGCCGCGGATCAGCCCCAGTTCGTCCGCGCCCAGCACGCGGTCGATATCCAGGAGTATCTTGACTTTGCCCTTCACCTTGCCCATGCCGAGGATGAACTCGAGCCGGACATCCCGGCCGAACCGGGGCGGAGGTTCGATCTGGTCGCCCGCGATATCGAGCACTTCGCTCACCGTGTCCACGAGAATTCCCATCATCACTCCCTCGGTCGTGAGCGGCACATCGACGACGATGATGCAGGTTTCCGCCGTTCGATCCGCCGGCTCCATGCCGAATTTGCGGCGGAGGTCGACAACGGGAATGATGCTGCCTCTCAAGTTGATGACACCCGTCACGTATGCGGGCGCGCCCGGAACCGTCGTGATCGCCATGACGCCGATGATCTCGCGCACCTTCAGGATCTCGATCCCGTATTCCTCGTCCTGCAGGACGAAGGTCAGATACTTCCCCGATCTCCTCGCCGCGGAATCGCGCGCGGGCGCTCCCGTATCGCTCATTGTGCTTCTCCCTTCCAGACTGGTGCAGCGGAGCCGACGGCGGCCGGATGTTCCCTGGGGTGTTCAACGCTGCAGGGGAGCGACAGGCGGAAGGCCGTGCCCTCCGGCAGGTTATCCCATTCGAGTCGACCGCCGGCTTTCGCGGTGAGCCGGTGCGCGATCCAGAGTCCGAGTCCACGGCCGGGGCGCTCCCGCCCCGATGCGGCAAAGGGCTCGCACATGCGCTTGATCATTTCGGGGCTGGCGCCGACGCCGTTGTCCCGGATCGTGATGACGCAGCGATTCCCGGAAAGCTCCGCGCCCACCGTGACTTCCGCGTCCGGCATGCCCGCCGTCGCCTCCATGGCGTTTGTGATGAGGTGCGCGAAGAGCATGGTCAATTCCTCGGAATGAACGGCCGACAGCACCTGGGCGTCGCCGGTCCGGATTTCAAGAAGCGCCCTGCGCCCCTCCACAGCGGAACGCGCGATCGCGCGCTCCAGGCAGTCTTCCAGGCGGGCCATGCGATCATGACAAAGCTCGGAACACCCTGCAGGGATATGCGACGCGACATCCCGCAGCCGCGCTGCCGCGGTCTCCATCGAATGCATCGTCTTGCGGATGCCGTCGATCGGGATGCCGAGATGCGGCTGGAGCACCTCGCGTACTGTTTCCTCCTGCAGTGCGGGGAGGAGGTGCTTGGTCAGGAATTGAAGGCTTCCGATGATGACCGTATTGGGATTGTTGACCTCGTGCATGATCGTGATCGTGAGCCCGGCCAGCGAGGCGATGCGTTCCGCCGCGTTCGCGCGCGCCTTCTCCTGCTCGATTTCCCGCTCCAGGATCATCTCGCGGTTCAGCTTGCGGAGCACTCCATCCAGCTCGGTGAGGTCGTACGGTTTTCTTATGAAGTCGTAGGCGTGATGGCGGCTGGCCTCGATCGCCACTTCGATGTCGGCATGACCGGTGACGAGAATGACGCGCAGTGCCGGATGCGTCCTTGAAAGGATGCGGAGCAGGCCGAGCCCGTCGAGGATTGGCATGCGAATATCCGCGATCACGGTGTCGAATTGGTGCGCTTCGATCATCGAGAGCGCTTCCTGGCCGTGAGCGGCCTCCAGGACCAGTTCGTGCCGGTCGTGAAGGTAGGCTCGCAGCGACTCCCGAACGGAAGCGTCGTCCTCCACCAGCAGAATCTTCATGATCGCTCTCCCGGGCGTCCACCGCCCTTGCCACGGAATCAAAGAGCAAGATCGGTGCCGGGCGGCTTTGCTTTGCGGAAAGTGAACTTACCGGCGAGGAGCGTGGGGGATTCGCCGGAATCAGCGCGTTCGTGCTGAAATCAGCATGGCGAATTCGTGACGCGTGACGGAGATTCCGGATCGCGGGCGGTCAGGAGAGGCGCAGTTTCTCCATGCGGTACCGGAGCGCGCCGTATCCGATGCCCAGGAGAGACGCGGCATCGCGCGTATTGCCGCCGACGCGCTCGAGCGCTCGACGGATAAGCGCGGCCTCCACCGATTCGAGGTTCAGGTCCTGAGCCGCGGCGGCTGCTTCGCCGGGGACGGGGGAATTCTGTTCCGTCATCATCACCGGGAAATCGGCCGGGCCCAGGATGTCCGTGCGCGAGAGGAGCACGGCCTGTTCCAGGATGTTGCGGAGCTCGCGGACATTTCCTGGAAACGCATATCCTGTCAGCCACTCGATCACTTCCGGCGCCAGCGCCAGTTGCGGGCGGGCGTGTTCACGAGCCAGCCGCGCCAGGCAATATTCGAGGAGGATCGGGATGTCCTCGCGCCGTTCCCGCAACGGCGGCAGCGCGATCGTGATCACCTTCAACCGGAAATGGAGGTCGGCCCGGAAGGTACCGGAGGCGACCATAGTTTCGAGATCGCGGTTGGTGGCCGAGATCAGCTTGAAGTCGACCGGTATCTCCTTCTCGCCTCCGACGCGCCGAAAGGCCCGGTCGTCCAGCACGCGCAGGAGGCGTGCCTGGAGCTCGATGGGCATGTCGCCGATCTCGTCCAGGAAGAGCGTTCCTCCGTGCGCCAGCTCGAAGAGGCCGCGCTTGGTGCGCATCGCGCCCGTGAAGGCTCCCCGCTCGTGCCCGAAGAGCTCGCTCTCGATGAGCGAGGGCGTTATTCCGCCGCAATTGATCGAGATGAACGGTGCCTTGCCGCCCAGGGAAGCATCATGAATTCTGCGGGCGACCAGTTCCTTGCCCGTACCGCTCTCTCCTGTCAGCAACACCGTCGACCACGAACGTTTGGACAGAAGTTGAATGGTCTCGATGATGGTCCGCATCCGCCCGCTCGTTCCGACCAGTTCCTCCTCGCCGAGCCGGCGCTCGGTTTCGCGAGCATCGCGCCCCATGACATTCCTCAGGTTTTCATTCTCGTGCTGAAGCGTGCTGACATGGGACGTTCGTTCGATCGCCAGCTGCAATTCACGCAGGTCGATCGGCTTCCTCAGGAAATCCGCGGCTCCGGCTCGAAGAGCCGCCACGGCGGCCTCGAAGTCGCCGTGACCCGTGATGACGATGACGGCCGTTGCCGGATCCGTCGCCCGCACCTTGTGGACGATCTCGATCCCGTCCGCTCCCGGCATCCGGAGGTCGGTGATCACCGTGTCATAGTCGCAGGACGCGATCGCATCGAGCGCCAGGCGCGACGAGAAAATGAAGTCAACCTCGTGACCGCGCTCGCGGAGAAAATGGCCTATGCTGCTGTCCACGATCTTTTCGTCGTCCACCAGGAGAATTTTCATGACGGATTCGCGAAGGGGAGTTCGAGCGTGAAGGTCGATCCTTCGCCGGGCGCGGAACGCACGGAAAGGGAACCTCCGTGCGCGCGGGCGATCTCGTAGGAGAGAGACAGCCCGAGTCCCGTGCCGACGTCCGGGCCCTTCGTCGTGAAAAAGGGCTCGTAGATCTTCTTCATGAGAGCGTCATCCATCCCCGTGCCGTTGTCCTCGATGTCCACGATCGCCATGATCCTCCCGTGTCTCTCCTCTTGCCGCGTCCGCACCGTGATCCTTCCTCCCTCCTTCGGATGATGCTCCGTCACCGCGTCGACGGCATTCATGATGAGATTGATCATGATCTGCTCCAGCTTCGTCGCGTTCGCCAGGACGGTGACCGGCGAGGGAGCCGGCTCGCGAACGACCGTGATGCCGTGGTCGCGAAGCAGGGAGCTCAACAGCGTGAAGGGAGAGGAGCTGATCGCGTTCATGTCGACGATCTCCGTCGTGTCGAGATCCCGGATGCTGATGGCCTTCATGCTCTTGACGATATCGGCCATGCGGTCGATCTGCTGAATGGACCGCGTCAGGGTCTCTTTCAGGCGCGCTTCCGACACGGGTAGGCCGTCCTCGTAGTTGAGCAGAAGCCCCTGGCAGAAATTGCGGATCGCGTTCAGGGGCTGATTGATCTCATGCGCGACGCCGGACGCCATTCGCCCCATCGCGCTTAGCTTCTCCGTCATGATCACCTGCGCCTCCATCTGCCGGAGAGCCGTGATATCCTCCTCGATGCCGACGAAGTGCGTGACTTCTCCGTTCCCGCGTATGGGCGAAATGATGATGCGGGCCCAGAAATATTCTCCTGATTTCTTCCGATTCTTCAGGACTCCCGTCCAGACGTTCCCGGCGGTGATGACCTTCCACATGTCGACATAATTTTCCCTGGGTGTTTCGCCGGACTTCACGAGCGCGGGAGTTCTTCCGACGGATTCCTCCGCCGTATATCCCGTGACGGACGTGAAATAGGGATTCACGTACTCGATGATGCCGTTCCGGTCGGTGATGAGAACAAGCGTGGGGCTCTGTTCCACGACGCGCGACAGCTTCCGATCCCGCTCGGCGGCGGCGCGCTGCTGGAGGGTTTCGCGCAGCCCGATAACGACCACGAGGAAGAGGTTCGCCATGAGTCCCGCCGCGGCCAGGAGGCGAGGCTGGAGCCTCTCTCCGGCGGAAAGATAATCGGATTGGGAATGATAGCGGATCGTCCATGCCTGCCCGCCGATCACGATGGTGTTGGAGTGAATCCATTTTCCATGACCGGGCGCTTCAGAATCGGAGGCCTGCCTGTGACTGTCGAAGAGCATGTTGCCCGCCGCGATGGTTTCGCCATCGAAGATCTCAAAGCCCAGTTCGGGAACTCCCGGCCCCAGGATGCCGCTCATGAGGTCGCGCGCGCGGAAGGGGCTGTAGACCATTCCTATGAAGGCGTCCCGCCGCTCCTCGACAGTGCGTACAGGCGCGCCGTTCCTGTAGACGGGCAGGTACATGAGAAAGCCGGATTGAATGTCCGTGTCGGTCTCCTGGACCAGCCGGACAAGTCCGGAGAGCGCCATACTTCCGGAATCGCGGGCGCGTTCCATGGCGATCCGCCGGATCGATTCGGAGTACATGTCATAGCCGAAGGCGCGGAGATTACGACCTTCGAACGGTTCAAGATATATTATGGAATGATATTCGTCCCGCGCGGGCGAATCCGGGCGAACCGCATAGTCCGGATATCCTTCTTGCCGAATGGTCTTTTCGTGATGCGCGAGTCGCTCGGCGGGAACGCGGACGCTCCAGCCCATGCCCTGGATCCCGGGATAGAGCTCGCTGAGTTTCAGCCCCGCCACATACGCGCTCCATTCCGCGCGTGACACCTTTTCGGAAGCCGTGAAGAGCCCCACGCCTCCTCGCAGGATCTGCTCGTGAATCCGCATGCGCTCGCGAATCTGATATTCGATCTTCATCACGCGCGCATGAAAGCGATTCTCGGCCAGGGCCTCGATCTCCTTGTTGGAGATCCACCAGGCGGCAAATGTCATGCAGAGCAGCAGGACGAAGATGGTTCTCGTCGTCCACGAATGGAATATCAGTTTTGAAATCCGAGCGATCATCCGGGCACGCGCGCCGAAAGCAATTTCCGCTTTTCATGCACAGAGAAAGTATAGCGCGGTGATTTCACGGATGGTGTGGAGCCCTGCGAAACATCGCGGGAACCGCGCTCGCCGCTCATCGGGCTGTGACCGTTCACACAGCGAAGGCGCTCCGACTTCTACTCCAGCCGGAAGATCTCCATCGAGAGCGGAGGCAGTTCCATCGCCAGATACTGGTTGTGTCCATGGTATCCGCCCGGCTGGCTCGATCGTCCCGGGTGATTGCCCGTGTTGCTGCCGCCGTAAACCGCCGCGTTGGAATTGAAGACCTCCCGGTAATATCCCGGCTGCGGAACGCCGATGCGATAATCGCTTTGAGGCGTTGTCATGAAGTTGAAGACGAAGAGCAGCAGATCGCGGTCGTGCGAGCCGGAGCGGACGAAGGAGATGACGGAGTTTTTCGCGTCCGAAAAATCGATCCAGCGGAAGTGGTCGCCTTCCAGCTCGAACTTGTGGAGCGCCTCGTTTTCCCGGTACAGCTTGTTCAGATCGCGCACGTACGACTGCACCTGCCGGTGATCTTCATACTCCAGCAGATACCAGTCGATCTCCCGGCTCTCGCTCCACTCCCGATACTGCGCGAGCTCCGAACCCATGAAGAGCGTCTTCTTGCCCGGGTGCGCATACATGAAGCCGTACAAAAGCCGCAGGTTCGCGAATTTCTGTGGCTTCAGGCCCGGCATCTTCCGGATCAGCGATCTCTTGCCGTGGACGACTTCGTCGTGCGAGAGCACCAGCATGTATTTCTCGTGGAACGCGTAGTGAAGCATGAAGGAGAGTTTTCCATGGAGAGACTTCCGGGACGAAGGAGCGCGCCTTATGTATTCGAGCGTGTCGTTCATCCAGCCCATGTTCCACTTGTACGTGAAGCCGAGTCCCCCGGCGGTCTCCGACCGTGTCACGCCGTTGAAGGCCGTCGACTCCTCCGCGAGCGTGATGACCCCGGGATGCTCCCGCCGGATCGTCGCGTTCAAGTCGCGAAGAAACGCGATCGCTTCGAGATTCTCCTTGCCGCCGAATTTGTTCGGCAGCCACTGGCCGGGCTTGCGGGAATAATCGAGATAGAGCATGGAGGCGACGGCGTCGACGCGGATGCCGTCGATGTGGTATTTCCGGATCCAGAAGAGGGCGCTGGCCATCAGGAAATTCCGGACCTCGAAGCGGCCGTAATTGAAGATCGAGGTCTTCCAGTCGGGATGAAATCCCTTCCGCGGATCGGCATGCTCGTACAGGTGCGTGCCGTCGAATCGCGCGAGGCCGTGCGGGTCGCGGGGGAAATGAGCCGGAACCCAGTCGAGGATCACTCCGATGCCGTTCCTGTGGCACTGGTCGATCAGGTACATGAAGTCGTCGGGCGAACCGAACCGGGAGGTTGGCGCGAAATAGCTGGTGACCTGGTAACCCCAGGACTGGTCCAGAGGATGCTCCGTCGGCGGCAGCAGTTCCACGTGCGAAAATCCCATGTCCTTCAGGTAGGGGATGAGGTCGTCGGCGATTTCGCGGTAATTGTGGAAGGGCTGCTCCTTGTCGTTCTTGCGGATCCAGGATCCGAGATGAAGCTCGTACACGGAGACGGGCCGCCGATACGTTTCCTCCGAGGCGCGGCGCCGCATCCATTCGCCGTCGCTCCAGTTGTACCGGTCGATGTCCCAGACGATGGAGGATTTTTTCGGGCGGAGCTGCGCGGCGAAGGCGTAGGGGTCGCTCTTGACGAGCGTCTTGTTCTTCAGCGTGTGAATGACGAACTTGTACAGCGAGCCTTCCTTCAAGCCCGGGATGAAGAGCTCCCACAGGCCGGAGGCCCGGGCGTTCATCGGATGCGCGCGCATGTTCCATCCGTTGAAGACGCCGGCGACGCTGACGTATTTCGCGTTCGGCGCCCAGACCGTGAAGTTGACGCCGGCGATGCCGTCGTTGTGGACGAGCCTTCCTCCGAGAAAGTGATACCCCGCATCGTGGTTGCCGGACGAGAACCGCGCGACGTCATCGTCGGCGAGGAGCGAGTGGAAACGGAAATGATACGGATCGCGGATCGTGACGGTGCGACCGGCATTGGTGCGGATATGAAGCTTATAGTCGAACGTTTTCTTCCCGGGAAAGTCGGCCGCGAAGAGACCGGCGCGGTCGATCAGCTTCATCGTCGTCAGCGTCTTGTCCGTCGCGTGGACGACCGTGACCGCGGAGGCGCCCGGATTGAAGTGCCTGATGACGACGCCGTCGTTTCCGTCCTCGCCGTACGTGTGCATGCCCAGCTCCCCGGACGGAAACTTCAGCTCCGCCTTGACGATTCGCGCGATCTTCTGCCTCGTGAGGGGGTGGGCTACCGGCATGATGGAATACTCGCGGCAAGCCTGTCGCAAGCTAGCCTGTCCGCGTGGCGATAGGTGAGGCTGTAGCCCATGGAGCGGGGTATCTCCAGGAGCCGGTCGAAGTCGCGGTCGATCCGCGCTCCGGCTTTCTGGGTCACTTCATCCTCGAGCGGAAGATCGAAGTCGTCCGCGCCGTATTCGAGCGCCTTGAAGGCGTCCTCGTTCAACGTCAGGACGGACGTCCGGAAGTGGCGGATGTTGTCGAGATAGATCCGCGCGACGGCGGTGTGTCTCCAGTATTCGCGGGCGCTCGCCTCGCGCCCGCCCAGCGTTGTGCCGCCGGGCTTGTACGTCCAGCAGAGGAAGCTGAAGAGCCCGCCGGTCTTACCGGCCAAGGCCGCGTCCTGGAATCGGCGCGTCCGTTCGAGGTGCTCGATCCGCTCCTCCGGAGTCTCGTCGAAGCCGATCACCATCGTGGCCGTCGTCTTCATGCCGGCATCGAGCACGGCGCGCTGCGCGTCGAAAAATTGGTCCACGGTGTATTTGAACCGGCTGTGTCTCCGGCGAAAATCCTCCGTCAGGATCTCCGCGCCACCACCTGTGATCCAATGGACTCCCGCATCCCGAAGTCGGCCCGCGGTTTCGGCGTACGACAGCTTCGCGTGATCCGCGAGATACAGGAACTCCGCGATCGTCAGGGCGTAGAATTCGACGCGGTCGCGATACCGCTCGCGCACGCGCGAAAAGAGAGAGCAGTAATATTCGAGCGGCAGGAGCGGATTGAATCCGCCGTTGAATCCGACGAGGTCTCCGCCCATCTCCAGGAGCTCGTCGATCTTCGCGAAGACCTGGGCATCCGTCAGCACGTATCCGCGGGCGTCTCCCGGCAGGACATAGAAGGCGCAGTAGTCGCACTGGGCGACGCAGACGTTCGTGTAGTTGATGATCCTCATGATGAGATACGTCGCCTTGTCGGGTTCGTGGAAGCGGGAGCGGACCAGGGCGGCGAGCCTTTTCAGCTCGTCGTCGGATGCGTCCCTGTTCAGCAGGAGCGCATCCTCGCGATCGATCCGCTTGCCGGACAGGATGGAATCCGCCACGCCCCGGAGCGAGGGTTGGAAATCCACGGGCGGAGGAATGACGGGGGCGCAAGGCATGGTTTATTAGACCGTGATCGTCGGAGAGGCGTCAATGCTTATCCGATCGGACGGCGCCTCTTCCGGGCCGACGCGGCCTGTGGATGAACGGGACGAATTCCGCTTGGGTTTCAGGCGTTCGCCATTATGATTATTTCATGGCGAAGAAGAAGAAAACCCAGCTCGTGCGGGCCACCGATCTCGATACCCTGCGGGATATCAACGCGGAGGCGATCGAAGTCCTCGCGCACGACCGTTCTCCGGCGGAACCCGGCCTCGCGGACAAGGTGCGCGAGATCCGGCGCTCCCACGCGCAGACGCTGCACAGCGACATCATTTATGCCCTGTCCAACCTCCGCTTCGACGAGGAAACGGCCCGGAGGAAGTGGCTCTCGATCCTTCAGCACAAGTACGTCGTCAGCGAGAAGCTGGGCCGGAACATCGGCATCCGCGTTGCCATGCTCGATTACTTCCACAACATCACGCGCGAGCTGAAAAGCGTCACGATGATCGAGGTCACGAAGCTGGAGGAGACCACGCGGGACTCCATCACCGACTGGCTGACGGGAGCTTTCCTGAAGGGGCACTTCCGGGAGCTTGCCGCCGCGGAACTGGATCGGTCCGCGCGGAATCAGCTGACATGCTCGCTCCTGTTCCTCGATATCGACTGGTTCAAGAAATATAACGACATCCACGGGCATCTCCAGGGCGACATTCTCCTGAAGCTCCTGTCGAACTACATCGCCGACCTCATCCGCCCCTACGACATCATGGGCCGCTACGGCGGCGAGGAATTCGTCGTCCTGTTTCCGGAGACGAACACGGAACAGGCGATGCACCGCGCCGAGGAGATCCGGCAGACCGTGGAAGGTCTCCCGCTGCCGGGTGCCAAGGAGATGCCGGAAGGGAAGATCACGATCTCGGGCGGCGTGGCATCGTTTCCGGTCCACGCCGACAAGCTCGATCCGCTCCTGGCCGCCGCCGATGACGCTCTCTACCACGCCAAGCGCGGAGGCCGGAATCGGATCGCGATGGCAGGTGCTGAAATCTAATATCTAATATCTGAATTCATGCCTACCGCGTATGCGCCTCTTCCAGGTAGGTATATCCCCTCAACCCCGACTCGTAGAACTGCAGGAACAGCACCGATTCCTCCAGCGTGATCTTCTTCTCCCGCACCGCGCGCTCGATGTCCTTGCGCATCGCGTCCTCCAGTTCGTCCGCGTTGTACTGCACGTACGAAAGAACCTGCCGGACGGTATCGCCCTTCACCACGTGATCGATGCTGATCTCGCCCTCGTCATCGAGGGAGACATGGACGGCGTTGGTGTCGCCGAGGAGATTATGCAGATCGCCGAGGATTTCCTGGTAGGCACCGACGAGAAACGCGGCGAGAAAATAATCGCTGCCGTTGTACGGGTGCAGCTCCAGGACTTTCTTCACGTCATGCAGGTCGATGAACCGGTCGACCTTGCCGTCGGAATCGCACGTGATGTCGGCGAGGATCGCCCGGCGCGTCGGGTCTTCATTAAGCCGGTGGATCGGAAGGATGGGGAAGAGCTGGCGGATCGCCCAGCTGTCCGGCATCGACTGGAAGATGGAGTAATTGCAGAAGTACGTATCCGACAGCTGCGTCGGGAGATTCTCCAGTTCGTCGGGGACATAATCGAGGTCCTGGATGATCTTCAGGATCTTGCTGCAGATCGACCAGTAGAGGCTCTCCGCCTGGCTTCTCCATTCCAGCGACAGGAATCCCAGGTTGAAGGCGTTCAGCGCGTCCTCGCGGGACTGGACCGCGTCGTGATAGGACTCCAGGAAGTTCTTCTTCGTGATGGTCTTGTAGATCCGAAACATGTCCTTCAACTGCTGCGGCGCGCTCCGCGGCATCTGCTCGGGTACCTTGAAGTCGTCGAACGCGGAGACGCCCAGGACGTTGAAGACAAGGACGCTGTGGTAGGCGACGACGGCGCGGCCCGATTCGGTGATGATCGTCGGATGCGCGATGTTCGCCTCGTCGCAGACGATCTTCATCCGGTTGACGATGTCGTTGGCGTACTCCTGCAGGTTGTAGTTCACCGACGATTCGAAGTTCGACTGGGAGCCGTCATAATCGATCCCGAGCCCGCCGCCGACATCGATGTACTCCAGGCCCGCACCGGCCTTCGTGAGCTCCACGTAGACGCGTCCCGCTTCCGAAAGCGAATCCTTGATCTTGCGGATATTCGTGACCTGGCTTCCCATGTGGTAGTGGAGGAGCTTCAGGCAGTCGGCCATGTTGCGGGCGCGGAGATATTCGAGCGCGGCGAGAATCTCCGTCACGGTGAGCCCGAACTTCGATCGGTATCCGGCGGAGGATTCCCAGCGGCCCGAACCGCGGCTGGCCAGCTTGACGCGGACTCCGATCCGCGGCTTGACCTGCAGCTTCTCCGAATACTTCACGATCAGCTCCAGCTCCGTGAATTTCTCCACGACCGGGATGATGTTCCGGCCGATCTTCTGGGCGAGGATGACGGTCTCGATGAATTCATCGTCCTTGAATCCGTTGCAGATGATCGGGACGTCGAGCCCCTTCGTCAGGGCCAGCACCGCGAGAAGTTCCGGCTTCGATCCCGCCTCCAGGCCGAAGTTGTACTCCTTGCCGAAATCGAGGATCTCCTCCACGACGTGCCGCTGCTGGTTCACCTTGATCGGGTAGACGCAGCTGTAACCGCCTTTGTATTCGTTTTCCGTGATGGCGTTTTTAAAGGCCTGGTGGATTTCGCCGACGCGGTGGCGGAGGATGTCGGTGAAGCGGACGAGGATCGGGAGCATGATGCCGCGTGTCTGGAGCTGATCGACGAGCTGCTTCAGGTCGATGGCGCGCTCCGGCTTCTTGTCGGGATGGACCGCGACGTTCCCCTGGTCATTGACGGAGAAGTAATCCTTCCCCCAGTTCTTGATGTTGTAGCACTCGATCGAATCCTGAATCGTCCACTTGTCCATCTATGCTGGAATCCTCCGTGCCTGAGCACTCGCGGTGAAGACATGAATATGTGAAACGCCGGAAAAGTAGCACGCGCACACCGCGCCGCAATAGAAATATTTGTATTTTTTGGCGCCAGCCTTCAAGAACAGGGCCGGAATCCGACCATGTACAGCGACATGGGTGTTTTCCGGGACTCGAATCGGCGCGTCATGTCATAGACCGGATGGCAGCCAGCACGCTCCAGCGCGGCCTGCAGCGTCCTTTTGTCGAAGAGCGTGAAATGGAAATTGCCCGGATAGTTCTGCTCGCCGTAAAGCCGCGTCACCGCCTCCTCCGTCGGCATGCTGCCGTCCGCGTATCCGGAGGCGATGTAGGCCAGGTTGGGAGTGACGACCTGGATGGCGCCGCCCGGTTCGAGCGTCGCGACCCATTGACCGAGGATCCGGTCGAGTTGGGCGGTGGGGAAATGCTCGATGATGTGCTGCGCATGGATCTGCCGCACGCGGCCCCTTGCCAGCGGCATGCGGGTCGCTTCCCCTATGATGTCGACGTCGGTAATGCGCCTGGCATCGAGGTGGATATAGCCGGGATGAGGGCGTTCGCCGGAAGCGATCTCGACCGCGACCGGGAGGCGCCGCCGCCGCAAGGGAAGGCCCGGCCACTTTTTTTCGATCGTCTCCAGGGCGATCGTGACGGTGAGCTGATCCATGCAGACGGGCTCGTCGCATCCGCGCGGGGAGCATGGGAAGCAGTCGAGCCCTTCGACCTGCATCGCCAGCGCGACATCCGGGCCGAGCGGTTTCCATTCCGGAGGATTGGAGGGACCCCAGAGGATGAGCGTTCGCGCGCCGATCTGCCCGGCGATGTGGCCCGGTCCGGAGTTGTTGCCGATGAAGAGATCCGACTCTTCCAGCAGCAACGCGAGAACGCGCGTATTGTCGCGACCCGCCGCGGACGCATGCCTGTGCCGGGCCAGGTTCAGAATCCGCTCCACGGTATCTTCCTCGCGAATCCCCTCCCGCATCGCGATGATGCTCATTTGGTCCTTGCGCCCTCCGAGGAACAATACTTTCGCTCCATACCGGTCGACGAGCGCGTCGGCGAGCTGCGCATAGCGCTCGTCCGCCCATCGCCGGGCGGGCACGCCGGCTCCGGGATGGATCATGACGAGAGGCTGATCCTTGTCGAGGTCAAGCTCGGCGACGATGCGGCGCGCCGCGACGAAATCCTCCCCCTGGAGCCACAGGTGCGGCGGAGCGATCGTGGAAGGGCGGTCGATCTTCAAGCGGTCGAGAACGCGCATTGTCTCGGAAGCGATGCCGTGATGCTGTTCCCGCTCGATGAACTCGATGTCGTCGAAGACGGTGTCGCCGGGCATCACCATCAGCTTGATCGGAGCCCCGGTCGCCCGGGAAATCATCGCGGATCGGGGAGGAAACGCGAAATCGATCGAGACATCGAAGGGGCCGCTTTTCGCCACAAGCGCGCGGAGCTTCTCCAGGCCCTCGTCGCCCTGGTATTCCTCCGTCCAGGGCATCACGATATCGACGAAAGGGAAGGCTTTCACGACATCCTCGAGATAATACCAGCACAGCACCGTGATCTCCGCGTCGGCCCGGAGTTTCAGTTCGCGGATCGTGTGCATTGTCAGAAAAAGGTCTCCCAGGCCGTTCATGACGTTGACGAAGATGCGCATGCGGGGATTGTAACGGTTCCGCGGGAGAAATTCGAAAGTTTCAAGATATTGAAATTTCAACTCCCGGAACCCTTCGGTCCAAGATAACATCCTCCCATGACCCTTGAATTCCAGAAGAACCCGTCGCTCATCGAGGACTCCAGCTTTCGGATCATCGATGAGGAGGTCGGAGAACACTCCTTCAGCCCCATGGAATACCAGCTTGTCCGCCGCGTGATTCATGCGTCCGCCGACTTCGACTTCAAGGAGACGCTCGTGATTTCGCCGGGCGCGATGGAGGCGGGAATCGCTGCTATGAAAGCCGGCGCGATGATCGTCTGCGACGTCCAGATGGTCGAGGCGGGAATCTCCAAGCCGCTGATGCGCAAGTTCCACTGCTCGCACTGCTGTTTCGTCTCCGATCCCGATGTCATCAAGGAGGCCGAGGCGGCGGGTGTCACGCGGTCGATCATTGCGATGCGCCGCGCCATCGCGCGCGCTCCGAACGGCATCTTCGCCATCGGCAATGCGCCGACTGGCCTGCTGGAGCTGATCCGGCTCGTGAAGGAGGAAGGCGCCCGGCCGTCGCTCATCATCGGAGTGCCGGTCGGATTCGTTTCCGCCGCGGAGTCGAAGGATCGGCTCTGCGACGTCACAGAGGCTCCATTCATCGCCGCGCGCGGCAGGAAGGGCGGCAGCCCGATCGCCGTCGCCGCCATCAACGCGATCCTGCACCTGGCGAACCAGACTTACGAGCAGGGGCTCAATCCATTCGTGAGGTTCTAAAGTTGGCCGCCCGGAAAGGTTCCGGCCCGCTGCCCGGTCCGCCGAAGGACAAGTCGAAGCTCCGCACCGGATTCACGACCGGCGCCTGTTCCGCCGCAGCCACGAAGGCCGCCGTGCTGGCGCTGGTGACGCAGCGTCCGACGGAGCAGGTGACGATCAAGCTGCCGAGCACGACGCATCCGACCGCGACCTTCGTGGTGGAGAAATGCGAGCAGGCCTCCGACTTCGCTTACGCGGAGGTGAGGAAAGATGCCGGCGACGATCCGGATTGCACCGACAAGGCGCTCCTCTGCGCGCGGGTCGTCTGGAGCGAGAAGCCCGGCGTGGAGATCGAGGGCGGCGACGGCGTCGGGAGGATCACGCGGCCGGGGCTGGGCCTCGATGTCGGCAGCGCCGCGATCAATCCCGTCCCAAGGAAGATGATCTTCTACTGCGCCACGGAGGCAATGCAGGAGACGGGTCAGAGCGGAGCGCGCGGGCTGCAGGTCACGATCTCCGTGCCGGGCGGGCAGGAGATGGCGAAGCAGACGCTGAACGCGCGACTCGGCATCATCGGCGGCATCTCCATCCTCGGCAGGACCGGCATCGTCAAGCCCTACTCAACGGCGGCGTTCCGCGCTTCGGTCGAGCAATCGATCGACGTCGCGAAGGCGCAAGGAGTGGACGAGGTTGTCATCACGACCGGCGGCCGCAGCGAACGATTCGCGATGATGATCCGGAAGAACGAGGGCACCGCCCTGCCGGAGGCTGCGTACATCCAGATGGGGGATTTCACCGGGGCTTCGTTGAAGCGCGCGATGAAGAACGGCCTGAGAAAGGTGACCGTCTGCGGCATGATCGGCAAGTTCTCGAAGATCGCGGCGGGCGTGATGCAGACGCACGCGGCCGGATCGCAGGTCGACATGGAGTTTCTCGCCCAGGTCGCGAAGGATGTCGGCGCGGACGAGGAGACCCTGGCGGAGATCCGCGCGGCGAACACGGGAAGGCACGTCGGGGAGATCACCGAGGCGCGGGGACTCCGCGGATTCTATGACCGGCTCTGCGAGGATGTCTGCCGCACGTGCCGGGGACACATCAAGGACCAGCTGGCGATCGAGGCGATCCTGACGGATTTCGAGGAAGGTAAAGTTCTCGGACGGGCGGTGATGGAATGAGGCGTGTGCAGGTGATCGGGATCGGCGACGATGGCGCCGCCGGGCTTTCTCCGAAGGCGCGTTCGCTCGTGGATGAGGCTCAACTGCTGATCGGCGGCGAACGGCACCTTTCCTTTTTCCCCGATCACTCCGCCGAGAAAATCGTCACGAAGTCGAATCTCGCGGAGATCGCGGATCATGCCCGCGCGGCGAGCGACGCCGGACGGCGTGTCGTCGTCCTTGCATCGGGCGATCCGCTTTTTTACGGCATCGGGTCGTATCTCGCGAACAAGCTCGGCCGCGATCGCGTGGAGATCATGCCGGCCGTCAGCGCGATGCAGCTCGCGTTCGCCCGCGCGGGGATTTCCTGGCAGGATGCGGCGCTCGTTTCCGTTCACGGCAAGCCGATGAAGAATCTCCATCCCGCCGTCGAGGAATCCGCAGTCATCGGAATCTTCACCGATGAGGAGAATTCACCTCCCGCCATCGCCCGGCATCTTCTCGATAAAGGGTTCGATGGCTTTGAGGCGATTGTGTGCGAGAATCTTGACGGGCAGGACGAACGCGTCCGGAGTTTCTCGCTCGGCGAACTGGCCCGTGTTTCCGATATCGGTTCGCTGAACGTCCTCATTCTGAAGCGCGTGGAAGCAGGTCCCGCTCCCGTCGATGCCGCGAAGCTGGGACTCTTCGGAATTCCCGACGATCAATTCGTCTACCGTCAGCCGAAGAAGGGGCTGATCACGAAGGTGGAGATCCGGGTTCTCTCGCTGGCGAAGATGGCGATCCAGCCGGATCACATCGTCTGGGACATCGGCGCCGGCTCGGGTTCCGTCACGGTCGAAGCCGCGCGCCTGGCCTCGAAGGGCCATGTCTACGCCATCGAGAAGAACAAGCCCGACTTCGAGCTGATCCGGACCAACCTCGAGCGGTTCGGCATCGCAAACGCGACCTGTGTCAACGCGCGTGCTCCCGAGACAATAGCCGAGTGGCCCGCGCCCGACGCGGTCTTCATTGGCGGCTCCGCCGGCGAGCTGAGCGAGATCTGCGCGATCATTCACGGAAAGCAGAAGCCCGGCGCACGCCTGGTGATCAACACGATCACGCTCGAAAACCAGTCGCTGGCCTTTCAGGTGATGAAGGATCTCGGCTACGAAATCGACGCCACGCTTGTGAACATCTCGAGATCCTCCCCGATCCTCGACATGACACGCTTCGACGCGCTGAACCCGATCACCATCTTTTGCGGTGTCAAAGGCGGCCCCGGAAAATGAACTCGCGCATCTTTTCGAAGTTTCTCCTGGCGGTGACCGTGCTGATTCTCGTCCAGGTGGCGGCAGGAGCCCGAACCGAACGCGCCTCGAAACTTCACCTCATCGAACAGGACGGAAAATATGGCTTCATCGACAAAAAGGGGCGTGTCATCTGCGCGCCCGAATATACGCACGCGGGACTTTTCTCGGAAGGGATGGCGCCCGTGTGCACAAGGGACGGAGGCAAGTTCGGGTATATCAACAGCGCCGGAACGATTGTGATCGAACCGCGATTTGAGGGAGCGAAATCCTTTTCGGAAGGACGGGCTCAGGTGTGGCGGAGCGATACGACCGGATTAGGTTCGTGGGGATTCATCGATCGGCGTGGAAAAGTCGTGATTGAACCGCAGTGGAGAGTGGCCGCGGATTTTTCCGAAGGGCGGTCGTGGGTCCAGGTGGGAGAAAGGGGTTCCGCGGAATCAGTAAAATGGGGATTCATCGATAAGTCCGGTCGCATGGTGATACCTCCTCGATATGACGGGGTTCTGGATTTTTCGGAGGGCCTGGCACCCGTCGAGATCGGCGGCAAGTGGGGATTCATCAACAGAAAAGGGAGAATGGTGATCCAGCCCGGGTTTGACGACGCAGGCATCTTTACCGAAGGGCGAGCCAGGGTGAACATCGGCCAGAAGTGGAATGATAATGGCTGGCCCGAAGGCGGATCATGGGGATTCATCAACCGAGCCGGAAGAATTGTCATCGCTCTGCAGTATGACTATGTGTGGCCTTTTTCGGAAGGCTTGGCGATTTTCAAGAAAGATGGGAAGAGGGGTTTTATCGACCGATCGGGCAAGGTCGTGATCGCGCCGGAATGGGACAGAGCCGACAATTTTTCGGAAGGATTGGCTCCGGTGAGACGCGGCGACAAGTGGGGTTTTGTGGACAGGACCGGCAAGATCGTCATGGAGCCGAAATTCGACTTCGCGCACCCGTTTTTCGGGGGCCTCGCCTTCGTGGGGATCGACGGCAAGTCGGGATATATCGATAGGAACGGAATGTTCGTCTGGCAAGCCCGGTGACGGTTCTCGGCAATGAACACGACCCGATGGGGTAGGGCTTGACCATGAATTCTGAAATGTTGGCTGCCCTGGCCGGCAATCGGATCTCGGAATACGAGAGGTATCGCGCGGATGCGCTCGAGCTTTGGAGCTCTCTTCCTGCAAAAGAGAAGATCAATGAAGCGGCCAGGGTGATGAATCGCTCGACGCATGATCGATCCTATTTCCATAGCCTTATCCAGGAATCGGCGGAAACGTTCTATCAAGCGGAGGGACTTCTCAGAAGCTGTGCGCGAATATTGCTCGAAGGCAGGAGCGATATGACATTGTATGAAGCGCTCCAATATGTTGCGGACGATTTTCGAGCGCATTCCGCTCATCCGGATTTCCGATTCGGGTTTGCTTTCCGCCCGAAAACTGACGCTTCCGCCATGAGCGATTCCTGCAAGTCGTTTAACATTCCCCCGGGACGTTGGCACACACACCCGTCGTACCGTGCTTTGTTCAGCATGTCTCCCGGCGATATCCCGGATAGCGCCCTGCCGGGCATCATCGAATTGTTGGGCGAGAGCACGCGTGTCGAGGCGGAGTCCACGGGTGGAATGTATCTTCCGGAACATCTGATATTGAGTCTTGCCGACCGGGCGAAGGTTCCGTTGCTTCATGCGCTGGAAGATCCGGCTCGATTCGGCGCGCGTTGCGAGCCGGGTTGGAACGGGGCGCTTCAAATGCGCGAACGAGTGTTGAAACTAGTGGTCATGCTGTTTGAGAAGGAAGTCCGGATGCAGGCCTATGAGTCGCTTTGTCAGGACGACGAGGGTACCCGCATCTTGAATACGCCGGGAGGCCTTGGATTTCCGGCGTCGTTCGCGGCGGCGTTCGTAGGATGTCGCAAGCACCTGGAGTATCAAAGCGAGATGGAGCAGATGTGGCATCTTCTCAGGAAGAATTCTCCCTATATCGGCGTCGGACGGGATGATTTGCTTGGTTTTATTCTCAGCACGCGGAGCGCCGCGAGTCTCGGACCACCGCCGGAACAGCGCGTTAGGCTGTCGTGGGGGGACGATGAAATCGGACCTGCCTCGATCTCGAATCTCACGACTGAGGATGAGCAGGAAAAAACAGTTACCATGAACGCGAGAGTCAGAAGTCTGTCGACAGGACAAGTTTGGGAGCTCGATCCCGGGGTAATGCGATACCGAGTCGGCCACAACCGGCTCGGCGACGCCCGCGTCTGGCCGGATCCACGGCGCGATAGTTCCGGTCGCCAGGGAAATTCGCTCGATTGGCATGATGGATGCTGGATGGCCGGCACTTTTATTTACGAACGGAGCGGCGGTTTGCTGGTGTCCGCCGGCCCCAGAAGGAGTCTGCAGCATGGTGACCAATATTGTGGATTTCGGTTCGAGCAACGATCGGATCTCGACTCCGATCCGTTTCACGCGGCGATGGAGATGGGCGAGCTGGAGCTTGCCTCGAGCTATTGCCGGGACCGCGCTCAGGGCAGGGAGCTCGAGGTTCACTGCCTCGAAAGGCTCGGCCGCGATCTCGAGCATCATATTCGAACTCCAAGGATAGAGTGGAATTTCGAGTCGAATCCGGAATATCCGCTCCGAGCGCTCTTGTGCTTGTGGCGACGGCAAATGCTCTCCATCGTTCCATATCAACTTGATTCTGCTCTGCTTGAATATATGAATTCGCCGGCCGTCCGCGATCTTGCCTGCCGGCTGTTCGCGGCGGCAGTGCCGGAAATGGCTGCGCCGTTTTTGGCGGATCAAGCCACGGCTGAATTTCGAGGCACGATGTCCGCGCCACCCGCCAACTGGAACGAGCGCTTCCGATTTGGGGCGATGAAGATGCAGCCGCAAGAGATGTTGAAGCCGGAACTGGCGGCTGTCCACCTCGCGCGCACGCGGAGCGCTTCCCACATCGAGCGTGTCGGCGATGAGATATTTCCGCATATGATCTTCGAGTCGGATTCCAAGCGGACCGATTCTATGCTCAACAGTCGACTGGATGGCCTTGCGGTGTTCGCGGTGGCCGGCAGTCCGGCCGCCATCGCCGCGCTCGAGCGATGCGGCGAATCGTCCGATCCGGAACTCGGTCGTTCCGCGAAACGGTGGCTCGCTGCCTGCAAATGGCCGAACGTGGCCGCGATGCTGTTCGAGATCCTCGATCGAGGTACTTACGACGCGTGGAGAGTATTCATTCATGAACTCAACGAGACCCGCGGCCCCGACGAAGTCTATGCTCTACTCGAACAGAAAAACTATCATTCAGGAATATGATGTCGGTGCGTGCAGCCCTCCATTGCATGAATGGATGATTCGAAATATGGTCCGATCACGGATAAACAGAGCTGTCTCAATGACGTTAAAGGTGTATAGGGTGTCTGATGGAAAATAATAAATTACAACTTTTGGAACCGCGGATTGCCATCTTCGGCATCACGAAGCACGGCGTTGGCATTGCGAAGCGGTTGAAGGCCGGGTTCCCCGAAGCGGATCTCTTCATGCCGAGAAAATTCGAGCATGAAGCGCTGCCGGATACGATTCTTTACGACAAGCTTCTCAGTAAAGTCATCGGCGAGATCTTTCACTCTTATGACAGCATCATCTTCGTGATCTCCCTGGGCGCCGTAATCCGGATGATCGCGCCGTACATGAAGGACAAGCATGTCGATCCGGCCGTCGTGGTGGTCGATGACGCCGCGAAGTTCGCCATCAGCGTCCTCTCCGGTCACATCGGCGGCGCCAATGAGTTCACCGACCGCGTCGCGAAGATCCTGGGCGCCGTTTCCGTCATAACGACCGCCTCCGATGTAGGGAAGACCATTCCTGTCGACATCCTCGGCCGGGAGCTGGGATGGACGCTGGAAGGGGAGGAGAACGTCACGGCCGTGTCCGCCCACGTGGTGAACGAGGAGCCGGTCGCGTTCATCCAGGAGACCGGCGAGAAGACCTGGTGGACGCGCGACGTCCCGCTGCCAAAGTCGATCCGCGTTCTCTCCTCGCTTGCCGAGATCGAGGATCGATCCGTCTACAAGGCGTTCCTCATGGTCACCGACCGCATTCTTCGCGAGGAAGCCGACGGGATTCGCGACCGCATGATCCTCTATCGTCCCCGCAGCCTCGTCGTCGGTCTCGGCTGCAATCGAGGCACGTCCTCCGGGGAAATTCTCGAAGCCGTGAAGATGACATTCGAAAAGCACGGCCTGGCCCTCGCGTCCATTCGCAACTTCGCGACGACCCAGCTGAAGGAGGATGAAGCGGGATTCCTTGAACTCGCCCGGATGCTCGATCGCAGGTTCGCCCACTACAGCAAGGAGGAACTATCCTCGTTCGCCTCGCTCCCGAACCCTTCCGAAATCGTGAAGAAGTACGTCGGCAGTCCCGGCGTCGCCGAACCCGCCGCGATGCTGTCCGCGGGCGTGACGGAGCTGATTGTTCCCAAGCAGAAGTTCACGAACGTGACCGTTGCGGTGGCGAGATGTGTCTTTTCCATCGCGTAAGCTCGATGGGATTTCGGTGCAAGAATGCAGGATCGGTCTTATTCGTCGAGCGCCAGAGCAATCTTGAGTGCCTGGTCCAGTTCACGGACCTTCACCGAAGACAACGCTCCGACATAATCCGTGAGCGCCGCCTTTTGTATCGCCACCAGCTCATCGCAGTGGATGGACGATTCGTGTTTCAGTCCATCGTCGATCCCGACTTCAACCTGAGTATCGATTCCATCGCGGCGTGAATAGACAGGGGCGCATGTCGCCGTCGAGAAACGTGAATCAAGGAGCGCCTGGCGGCTGACGACGACGAAAACCCGGCTTTTCCTCGGATCTCCCCGGGGATGGCGCACACGATACATCTCACCGCGTTTCACGGCTTGATCTGATATTCGAGCGCGTCCGCGGCTTCGCGGTTCAACGCCTCCGCATTCCTGTTGATGATCTCGATATCCCGCTGATCCCGCGCTCTCCGTCTGCGCCGAGCCACAAAATCGAGAACCGCCGCTTCGATGACACGCGACCGGTTGGATGTCTTCCCAGCGAGAGCGTCGATATCGCGGAGCGTATCTTGTTCAAGGGTGATAGATGTCTTCACTTTCATAGTATAAATATACTACCGCTGTTCCCGTTGGTCAACGGGCGGTACCGCGTGACGCCTTCCCCGGAAGCGTGCATAATAATCCCATGTTCGAAATCGTACCAGGCACCGTGTACATCGTAGGAGCAGGGCCCGGGGATCCTGACCTCATCACGATCCGCGGAGCGCAGCTCCTTGCGGCCGCGGATACCGTCATCATCACCGGTTCGCTCGTTCCTCGGACGCTTCTGAAGCACTGCGCCAAAAATCCCGCGGTCGTCGACAGCAAGGGTCTGACGCTCCAGGAGATCATGGAGAAGACCGTCGCCGCCGCCCGCGCGGGGCAGATCGTGGTCCGGCTGCATACCGGGGAGCCGTCCATCTTCGGGGCGACCATGGAGCAGATCGACGAGTTGCGGAAGGAGCAGGTTCCCTTTGTCATCATCCCGGGCATCAGCTCGTTTCAGGCCGCCGCCGCGGCGCTGGAAGCGGAGTTCACCATACCCGAGGTGAGCCAGACGCTCATCATTTCGCGCGCCGGAGGCAAGACGCCGGTGCCGGCCCTGGAGGAACTGACCGAGCTGGCGAAGATCCGCGCGACGGTCGTGCTGTACCTGAGTGCGCTCCTCGTGGAAAAGATCGAGCGCGATCTGCTGACGCAGTATCCGCCGGACGAACCCATCGCGATCGTCCGGCGCGCGTCCTGGCCGGATGAGCTCATCGTCAGGGGGGAGCTGCGGAACCTGGTCGCCCTGACGAAGGAACACGGAATCAAGGATCACGCGCTCATCATCGTCGGCCCCGGCCTGAAAAGCCACGGCACGAAGTCGAAGCTGTACGATGCCTCCTTTTCACACCGGTTTCGAAAGGCGAAGTCGCCCGCGGGTGACGCGGTATGACGGCGTTCGACGCGGACGCGATTCTTCTGATCGCGCATGGCACGAGGGATCCGCTCGGCAACGAGGAGACGCTGCGGCTGGCGGCCCTCGTCGAGGCGCAGGCGGGCATTCCGGTTCGCACGGGATTCATCGAGCATGCGGAGCCGGACGTGCCGGAGACGATCGATGCGATGATCGCGGAAGGGCTGAGGAGAATCGTCGCCGCCCCGGTCATTCTCATCGCAGCGGGTCATGTGAAGGAGGACGTTCCCCAGTTCATCGAGGCCGCGCGTCGGCGGCATCCGGACGCTTCGTTTCGCGTCGCTGACAACCTGGGCATTCATCCTTCAATCCTCGATATCCTGGATGAACGTCTGCGCTCCTGCGAGGCGGATGTGGCTGAAGTCGCCCGCGAGAACACGTCGGTCGTCTTCGTCGGCCGTGGTTCCAGCGATCCGGATGCCAACAGTGACATCTATAAAATCTCCCGTCTCTTCTGGGAGAGCCGCGGATTCCGGTCCGTGCATGTGGGATTCATCGGCGTCACATACCCGACGATGCAGGAATCGCTCCAACAGGCCTCGCGCATGGCACCCGCGCGGATCATCGTCCTGCCGTATTTTCTTTTCATGGGGCTGCTGCTGACCCGGATCGAGAAGATCACGGACGAAGCAAAAGCTCTTTATCCGGGTTGTGAAGTACTGCAGGCGAAGCACATGGGACCGGATATCAGATTGGCCGAGGTGATCCTGGATCGTTGCCGGCAGAACTCCGCGCCGGCGCTCGCCGACCCGTCCGATCTCATGGTCTCCCGCCCGTAATCGGCGACCTCACTTCCGGATCGAATTCCCCGCGCCCGCCGCCGAATCGGGTTTCAACTGGTGCACGTAACCCTTCATGGAAGGGAACAGCCACTTCCAGTAGCCATACCGTTTCATCTCCGCGTAAGCGTCGGCCGTGCTCCAGCCCTGCCGCCGGACGCGGTACATGGCGACGATGGCCCCTGTGCGGTCAATGCCGCGTCGGCAATGGATGAGGACCGGTTGATTGCGGGTGTCGGAAATGAGGGCGAGCAATTTCGCTTCGTCGGCAGGGGTCGGAGGATCCGACGCGTGAAGCGGAACATGAAAGCTCATCAGGCCGGCCGCCTGGACGGCTGCGGCATCGTCGGGTTCGGCGCGGAGCGAGATCACGGACTTGATCCCGATCCTCTTCGCGGAACGATAACCTTCCGGAGTCGGCTGCGCGCTGCGATAGATCGTGGGCGTGACGCGTCCGAAATTGGGCAGTCCCTCATGCTCGGATGTTGATGCTTGCGCGGGAAGGGCGGTGTCGAGGACATGAGCCGCGGGCAACACCGAGGGCCCGGTCGCGGCGCTCAGGAAGAGAAAGCCGAGCGCGAAAAGAACACTTCGCGTCAAGCCGCGCAGGCTGATTTTCAAGACATCCGGGGTGAAGCGCCGTCGAGACGAAAAAATCATCGTCATGCCATATAACATCCGCTACTCCAATTCCCACATCGCCCGAGCCGATCCGTCCCGCTTCATCGGCTCCCGCTCATACGCCAGCGCGGCCGCTCCGATCATCGCCGCGTTATCCGTGCATAGTTCCTTCCGGGGCGCCGCGAAGTCGACGCCCGATTCCATGCAAAGTGCGCTCATCGCCGATCGCAGCGCCGTGTTCGCCGCGACGCCGCCGGTCAGGAGAAATCGAGTTGCGCGCGTTTCGTTCAGGGCTTTCTTCGTCTTTTCCAGGAGAGCCGCCACGACCTCATCCTGGAACGAAGCCGCGAGGACGGCGCGACGCTCTTCCGTCAGCGGTCCCGATTTTTCCACGGCGACTTTCAACGCCGTCTTCAGGCCCGAGAACGAAAAATCCGCCTGCCCCGCCATCAGCCTGCCTGCGATCCGGACGCGATCCGCTCCGGCCTGTTCCGCGCATCGCGCGAGCGCCGGGCCACCGGGAAATCCGAGCCCCAGGAGTTTCGCCGCCTTGTCGAATGCTTCGCCCGCGGCGTCATCGATCGTCCGGGCCAGCCGCTCATAACGGCCCCATGCGGGGACGAAGACCAGCTCCGTGTGGCCGCCGGAGACGACGAGCGCCAGAAACGGGGGAGCCCAGTCCGGGCGATCGAGAAGAATCGCATGCATGTGCCCCGCGATATGGTGGATGCCATACAACGGCAATCCGCGCGAGAAGGCATAACCCTGCGCGAACGATACGCCCACGAGGAGACACCCGATCAGGCCGGGACCGGCGGTCACCGCGACGGCGCGCGGCTCGGGAGCGCCCGAAAGAGCCAGCGCCACGACGTCGGGCAGGACTTCGAGATGAAGCCGGGATGCGACCTCGGGAACGACGCCGCCGAAGATTTCATGGTCGGGGATCTGGGTATGGACAATGTTGGTTACGACCCGGTAGCCGTCATCGATGACGGCCGCCGCCGTTTCATCGCAGGACGTCTCGATGGCCAGGATTGGAGTCAGGAGGATGTCCTCTTATAAAAATGCATCGGGAGTCATAAAACAGTAATATATATGAACATGACATTCAAGATATACACCATCCTGTCTATCCTGCTCATCCTGTTAAAATAGGGAGGTTTTGCAGCGAGGCATTCTAATGCCGCGCCGTGACCGCCGGCCGCGCGGCTTCCTTCTCATCGAGGGAAGAGGCTCCGTGAAGAACGTCGATCGCTTTCTTCAGCTGGCGGTCGAGGTGCGGGAGCAGGTACATCCGGTTGTCGTTCCGGCGCGCCAGTTCCGCGACGTAGCGCCGTTCGAGCAGATCGCGCGGGATGTCGATGTCGGCGGCCTTGACGAGGATCGCGAGCCGGTCGATGTCGGCCTGGGTATAATCCGCCTTCTTGCGCGCGTAGTCGCGGACGATGTCCGTGTCGTTCAACCTCTTCAGCGCTTTCAGCTCCGTGTCGGAGAGAATGGGGATCTCGATCTCCATGCCCGTGTCGGGATGGAGACCGACGCCGTGGATGGACCGGCCGGACGGCGTGAAATAGCGGGCGGTCGTCAACGCGATCTTGGAATTGTCCGGCAGGTTCTCCACGGTCTGGACGCTTCCCTTGCCGTACGTCTTCGTCCCGATGACGACGCCGCGGTGATGATCCTGGATCGCGCCCGAGACGATCTCCGATGCCGACGCGGATCCGCCGTTCACGAGGACCGCGACGGGCAGCTTCGTGGCTGCCGCCATCGGCGACGCGCTGTAGCTCGTCGTCTGGCGCGGATCGCGGCTCACGACGGAAACGATCACGCCGGAGTCGATGAAGCGGTTGGAGACGGCGGTCGCTCCGGTCAGGACGCCGCCGGGATTATCGCGCAGGTCGAGGATGAGGCCGCGCACATTCTGCTTCGTCAGCGCGGAAATGGCCTCGTCGAGTTCGTCGGCCGTTCGCTCGCTGAACTGCGAGATCCGGATATAACCGAGATCTTCATACTGGGTGAAGCGCACGCTGTGAATCTGGATGACGTCGCGGACAAGCGGAATCTTGATGAGTTCCTCGAGACCCGCGCGCTTGACCTCGATCGTGACTCCCGTGCCGACCGGTCCGCGCAGGAGCGTCACGGCGACATCGAGGCTCATCGTGTCCGTCGCGCGCCCGTCGATCGTCATGATCGCGTCGCCGGCTTCGACTCCGCCGCGCCACGCGGGCGTGCCTTCGACAGGAGCGATGACCGACAGGCGCTCATTCTCCATGCCGATGTGAATGCCGATCCCGCCGAATTCTCCAGCCGTCTCGATCATAAGATCCTTGGCGTCCTGCACCGGCAGATACCGCGAATGAGGATCGCCCAGCGTCTCCAGCATCCCGCGGATGGCTCCCTGGATGAGGAGGTTAGGATCGATCTTGCCGGTATCCGCGTAATCGGCCTGGACGAGGCGATAGGCTTCGACGAACGTCTGCATCTCCTTCAGAGCCGTATCCATCGAGTCCGCGCCGGCCTTTCCCGGGGTGAATTCGGAAAGCTGGAGGACGAGCAGGAGAGCGACGACGGCGGACGAGATGAGGAAGCCAGGGTTTCTATAAGGACGCGGATTCATGAGGAGAGTCTATCATCCGGCGCACGGGCGCACCAGTGGGGATTGATGCGCTCCTATCGGATGCTGGCCGAATGGTCCGCCAGTCGTTCCGCCGCGTTCAGGACGTCGATGGCCTTTTTCAAGGCTGGATCGAGCGCGGGGACGAGGAAAATCTTGTTTTCGTTTCTTCTTGAAAGTTCCGCGATATAGCGGCGCTCTAATAATGTGCGGGGAACGTCAAGGCCGGCCGCCTCCGCGAGCCGCGCGAGCTGATCGATGTCCGCTTCCGAGTATTCCGTCTTCTTGCCGGCAAATTCACGGAGGATGCTCGTTTCGGTCAAAGCCTGAAGGATCTTCAGCTCGGTGTCCGTGGGTTCGGGAACGTCCACGAGCATGCCGCTGTCGGGCTGCAGCCCGATTCCATGAAGGAATCGTCCCGCGGGAGTCACATAGCGCGCGGTCGTCAGGGCGATCTTCGATCTGTCCGGCAATGTCTCCACGGATTGGACGGAACCCTTGCCGTACGTCTTCGTTCCGATGATGACGCCGCGCTTATGATCCTGAATCGCGCCGCAGACGATCTCCGCCGCCGACGCGGATCCCTTGTTGATGAGAACCGCCAGAGGCAGCCTCGTGGCGGCAACACCGGGCGATGCGTTGTAGATCCTCGTCTGGCGCGGATCGCGGCTCACGACGGAGACCAGGACGCCGTCGCCGATGAATCGATTGGCGACATCCGTGGCGCTGGAGAGGACGCCGCCGGGATTATCGCGAAGATCGAGGATCAGGGCGCGCACTTTCTTCTGCCCCAGCGCCGCGAGCGCCTCGTCGAGTTGTTCCGCGGTGCGTTCGTTGAATTGCGATATCCGGATGTACCCGATGTTTCCATGCAGCGCATGGCGCACGCTGCGGATCCGGATGAGATCCCGCAGAAGCGGCAGGCGGATGACCTCATTCCGTCCGGCGCGTTTCACGTCCAGGGTGACGCCGGATCCGACCGGTCCCCGGAGATTCGTGACCGCATCGTCGAGCGTCCAGGTATCGGCGGATTTGCCGTCCACCGCCATGATCATGTCTCCCGCTTCCACGCCGCCGCGCCACGCGGGAGAACCCTCGATGGCGCTCACGACGATCAGCCGGCCCTGTTCCATTCCAATGTGTATTCCGACGCCGCTGAATTCTCCCGACAAGTCTTCTCCGTACCAGGCGGAAAGCGCGCGTGTATGCGGATCGCCCAGCGACTCCAGCATGCCGTTGAGCGCGCCCCGAAGGAGCGTTTTCGGCTGGAGCCTGGAGGTGTCGGCGAATTTTTCGGCGATCAGGTTATAGGCTTCCACGAATGTCCTCAGTTCCCGGAACGAGGCTTCGTTCGTCGTCTCCTCGGCATGAGCGGCGGGAAGAACGAAGAGGAGAAGAACGAGCGACGCGGAACGGAACATCAGCATGCTTATCGGAATTCGTTTCGGAGCGTGCGGAGGATCGTGAAGACTTCCGCCGGATCGTTCGGGAGCGGGCCGACCTTGGCTTCGAGCGCCCTCCGCAGGGAGGAGCTTCGAACGCGGAGAAAGGGATTCACGGCCTGCTCGATTCCCATTTCGCCCGGAACGGTCGGCCGCCCCAGCGCGCGGCAGGATTGAACGCGCGTGAACTGCTTCTGGATCGCCGGGTTGCCCGGTTCCAGTGTGAGAGCGAACCGCATGTTCCGCTCCGCGTATTCGTGCCCGCAGAAGAGGAGCGTATTCGCAGGAAGTCCGCGGAGGTGTGTATCGATTCCCAGGAACATTTCCCGTGGAGAGCCCTCGAAAATCCGGCCGCATCCTCCGAGGAAGAGAACATCGCCCGAAAATACGACATGCTCCGTGAAATAGACGAGATGTCCCGCGGTATGGCCGGGGATCTTGCGGACCGTCACTTCCGAGGCGCCCAGCTTGAACTTCCCGCCATCCTGGATCGTTTCCGTCCTCGCCTGAAATCGCGGAAGCTCGTCCGGCCCTCGGATGACGACATCATACTTGTTCGCCAGATCGGTCGCGCCTCCGATGTGATCCGTATGCTTGTGCGTCAGCCAGATTTCGTCGGGGCGCGTGCCCGTCTCCTCGAAATGCTTCAGGAGCGGAGCCGCTTCTCCGGGATCGACGACGGCGACATGTTTTCCATCCCGGCTCCGGACCACGTAGGAATAGTTGTCCTTCAATGTGGGAATGATCACGACCTGGCAAGACATGTGAGCATGGTATCACCGCGACGCGCATCCGTCATGGCCAGCTTGTAATTCCCATATCCCAAATCCGATCTTCATGCTTCGAAAGCCAATGTTGAGATACAATTCGATTCAACCATCCCGGGTCAGAACTTCCCCATCAAATAATATTAACAGGATGAACCGGATAGGCAGGATCGATTCAAGGTGGGAATAGAAGGCAATTTCGTCCTGTTATCGGGAAGCGGTTTTCATCCCTCTCAAATCCTGCCCATCCTGTTAAATTTCCCGCCATCGGATGGGGAACTTCTACCCGGTGGTCGTCCGGCTTGACAAGTCCCTCCCGGTCCCGTCACTCTTGGCTCATGTCGCCCCGGGCGCCAGCTCTTCTTCTCGCGGTTTTGCTCTTCTCCGGGTGCACACGGAATCTCATCTCCACGCAGGTCGGCGACATGTTCACGGAGCTGACCACCGCGTACGCGCGGGATGACGACCCGGAGCTCATCTGGGCGGCGGCACCGTTCGCGTTGAAGACGATCGACGGATTTCTTCTCCGGAATCCCCGGGACACCAAGCTTCTTCTCGCCGCCACGATCGGATACACGCAGTATGCCTATGGCGGGCTCGTGCAGGACGCCGATCTCATCGAGAAAACCGATTACGACCGCGCCGTTCATCTTCGCCGGCGTGCGTGCCGTCTCCTCATTCGCGCGCGGGACTACGGGATCCGCGGAGCCGCGACCGTCCTGCCCGGATTCGAAGACAAGCTGCGATCCGATCCCGCCGCCGCGTTGTCGGCCGCGGAAAAAAAAGATGTGCCTCTTCTCTTCTGGACGGCGTGCGCGTGGGGAGCGGCGATTTCGCTTGGCAAGGACGATCCGGAGCTGATGGCCGATCTGTTCATCGTGGAGGCGATCATGAAGCGGGTGATGGAGCTGGACGAGGAGTTCGATCTCGGCTCTCCGCATGACTTCATGATCTCCCTGGAGGGCGCCCGCAATGGAAACGGCGGCACGTATGAGAGCGCCGAGAAGCACTACAGGCGCGCGCTGGAGATTTCCGGCGGCCGAAGGGCGTCCGTCCATGTGACATTTGCCGAGGCGGTTCTGCTCCCGAAGCAGAAGCGCGCGGAATTTGTCGCGGAACTCGAAGCGGCGTTGAAAATACCGGTCGAGGCGACTCCCGACCAGAGGCTTGCCAACATCATCGCTCAGCGCCGGGCGCGGTGGTTGATGGATAAAGTTGATGAATTATTTCTCGAACCGTAATGTATAATTAGTTCAGCGAATATGATCCTGCGGGGAAACAGTCCGATGAAGAACTTCAGGCGCCTCGCGAGTCGGTGGGGCCTCCTCTTTCTCATTCTTCTCATCACGGTCGAACCGGTCTCGGCGCGCGTCGTCGTGAAGATGGCGACCCTGGCTCCGAAAAATTCCACATGGCATAAGATCCTGGAAGATCTCTCATCGAAGTGGAAGGAAATCTCCGGCGGCGAGGTCGAGCTCCGCATTTACGCGGGCGGTGTCGCGGGCGACGATCGCGATGTCGTCCGGAAGATGCGCCTTGGAACGCTGAACGGAGCGGTCCTGACGGCGGTGGGAGTCTCGGAGATCGAGAAGTCGGTCTTTGCCCTGGAAGTTCCGATGATGTACGCGTCGTATGAGGAAGTGTATTACGTCCTGGAGAAGATGCGGCCGGGACTCGAAAATGCCATCGCGGCCAAGGGCTTCGTGGCGCTCAACTGGGCCGACGGCGGCTGGATCCACTACTTCACGTCGAGGCCGGTCGCGACTCCCTCCGACCTGATGAAAGAGAAGCTCTTCTCGTGGGCCGGAGATGAAGCCGCGGATCAGCTCGTCAAGTCCGCGGGCTTCAATCCCGTGCCGCTGCCGGCGACGGAGCTTGCGACGGCTCTGCAGACCGGCCTCGTCACAGCGGTCGGCGTTTCGCCGCAGGTCGCGATCCTCTCGCAGTATTACCGCCACGTTCCGCACATGACCGACGTGAAATGGCAGTTGCTCCTTGGAGCCACCGTCATCACGAGGAAAACCTGGGATGAAATCCCGGCGTCCCTGCGACCCGCGCTCATGAAGGCCGCGGCGGATGCGGGGCAGAAGCTGCGCAACACGAGCCGGAACAGCTACACGAGCAATATCTCCGCGATGAAGACGCGGGGCCTGACCGTGGTGCCCGTCAACGACGCGGACCGCGCCAAGTGGGTCCGGATCGCGGAGTCCACGTATCCCGGCATCCGGGGAACGATCGTTCCGGCCGCAGCCTTCGACGAGGCGCTCAGGCATCGCGGCGATTACCGCAAAGGAGCCCGCGCATCCGCAACGATTCCCCGTTGAACGCATCCGTACCTTTCACGCGCATCTTCAACGTCCTCCTTGATTCGCTCCTCGTTCTCGCCATCTTCCTCGCAACCTTCTTTCCGCTCGTGGATGCCGTCGGCAGGGTCTGGGGAGGGTTCTATATCCCGGGATCCGCGACCTGGGTCCAGCAGGTGACGCTCTGGCTGGCTTTCCTGGGAGGGCTCATTGCGACGCGCGAAGGACAACATCTCCGGCTTTCGACGGCGGAGTTTTTCGGAGAAGGTAAAGTCCGGCGCGCGGCCAACATCGTGGCGTACTCCGTCGCCGCCTCGGTCGTGGCGGTCCTCGCGTATGCCAGCCTGGAACTGGTGAAGGCGGATCGCGAGCAGGGGAAACTGCTGACCGGCGGCGTGCCGGAATGGATGAGCGAATGCGTGATGCCGGTGGCGTGGTCGATCATGTCGCTCTGGTTCATCGCGAAGGCTTCGGATCGCTGGTTCGGCCGGATCGTCGCCCTGTGCGTGGTCGTCGCCACGTTCGGCCTCGCGACGATCCAGGATCAATCCCCGGTTTTTCTCTGGCCGCTTGTGCTGGTGATCCTCTGCGGCGCATTTCTCGGCGCGCCCGTTTTCAGCGCGATGGGCGGCATTGCTCTTCTTTTCTTCTTCCATGACGGAACGCCCGTTGGAGCGGTCTCCGCCGAGGTTTACCGCCTGATCGCCTCGCCCACGATTCCCGCGATTCCGCTGCTGACGGCGGCAGGATACATCCTCGCGGAGGGAAGATCGGCCGCGCGCCTTGTCCGATTCTTCCAGTCGCTTGTGGGGTGGATGCCCGGAGGCATGGCCGTCATGGTCGCCGGCGTCTGCGCCATCTTCACGACGTTCACCGGAGGTTCGGGCGTCACGATCATCGCGCTCGGTGGGCTCGTCCTGCCGATGCTCATGAAAGCAAAATACCCGGAAGGCTTTTCTCTGGGTCTCGTCACCGCGTCAGGAAGTCTCGGGCTCCTCTTTCCCCCCAGCCTCCCCGTCATCTTGTACAGCGTCGTGGCGGGCACGCCGGCCGATTCTCTCTACCTCGCGGGCCTCGTTCCAGGAATGCTTCTGGTTGTGCTCGTCGCCGTTTACGGAATCTTTACGGGCTTCAGGACGAAGGAGGCTCCGCAGAAATTCGTATTCCGGGAAGCCGTCGCGGCAACATGGGGCGCGAAGTGGGAACTGTCCCTGCCGGTCCTCGTGATCGTCCTCTTCGGCAGCGGATGGGCCTCGATCGTCGAAGCCTCCGCCGCCGCGTGCGCCTACTCCGTTCTCATCTCCTGCGCGGTCACGCGGGATCTTTCGTTGAAAGCTCTCCCGGGAGTGCTGGGCAAGGCGGGCGCGCTCCTCGGCGCCGTGCTGATGCTCCTCTCGGTCGCCATGGGTCTCACCAGCTATCTCGTGGACGCGCAGATTCCCGATGAGCTCCTCGCGTGGGTGACGGAACATATCCACTCGCCGGTTGTTTTTCTCCTGGCGCTCAACGTGATCCTCCTTGTTCTCGGCAGCGTGCTCGAGATCTATTCCGCGATCATAATTCTCGTGCCGCTTCTCGTGCCGATGGGGGAGGCCTTCGGTGTCGATCCCATTCATATGGGCGTCATCTTCCTCGCCAATCTCGAACTCGGTTTCCTCTTCCCGCCCGTCGGCCTCAATCTCTTCCTCTCCTCCGCGCGCTTTTCCAGGCCCTTGACGGAACTCTACCGTCATGTCGTTCCGTTTCTTGTCATCCTCGGCCTGGGCGTTCTCCTCATCACCTATGTCCCGGATCTCTCGCTGGGAATCCTGAAGATGCTCGGTCGCTACGAGCCTCCCGTCGCGGCCGAAGCGGAGACCGAGTCATGGATGGAAGGGGAGATCGTTCCCGAAGGGGATGCGATCCCGGAGTACGTGCCGGAGGAGATGGAAACCGCCGGGGACACGGGAGGCGCCTCACCGGATGCGGTGAAATAGGGAAGAAACGCAGTTTTTTATTTGACATGTCTTCCTCATCCCTTTAACATCCTTGCTCCGTATGAAGACCACACTTCCCAAACCTGACGCGATCAAACGCGGCTGGGTCGAGATTGATGCCGCCGGCAAGACGCTCGGTCGCGTATCGGTCCTGGCCGCCACGATTCTTCAGGGGAAAAACAAGCCCATCTACACCCCGCACATCGACACCGGTGATTTCGTCATCGTGACAAACGCCGCCGGAATCCGTCTGACCGGAAAGAAGAAGTCCGACAAGACGTGGCAGCGCCACTCCGGTTACCCGGGCGGGCTTCGCACGACGACGTACGGCGACCTTCTCGAGAAGCAGCCGGCCAGGATGGTGGAACTCGCCGTCCGCCGCATGCTCCCGAAGAACCGGCTCGGCCGGAAACTCTTTACAAAACTCAAGGTTTACGCCGGTGACGCCCATAAACATGCCGCGCAGCAACCGGTCAAGATAGAGGTTAAATAACCGCCATGGCAACGTCCCTGAAAACTCCGAAGAAGATCGTCCCCCACACCGGCCGCCGCAAGGAAGCCGTCGCGCGCGTCCGGGTTCTGCCCGGGAAGGGCATCGTCATCATCAATGAACGCGCCCTGGACGATTATTTCAACCGCGTCGACCATCGCGCCGAAGTGATGCGCCCGCTCGAAGTCACCAGCATGAAGGATGTCTCCGATGTGAAGGCGACCGTCGCCGGCGGCGGCGTCACGGGCCAGGCCCAGGCCATCAAGCTCGGCATCGCCCGCGCGCTCTCGACGATGAACACGGAGTTCAAGCCGCTCCTGAAGCGCGCCGGACTTCTCTCCCGCGATCCCCGCAAAGTGGAGCGGAAGAAGTACGGCCAGCCCGGCGCCCGCAAACGCTTCCAGCACTCGAAGCGCTGACACGTTCGCGCGTTGTGCGCGCGAGCTCCCCGAAAACCGCATGACGTCCCGCGATCCCATCTTCGACCGATGTCTGCAGGATGGGCATGCCGCCCGCCTGGCAGGTCGATTCTCCGAAGCCCGCAAAGCCTATATCCAATCCTTGCTGCAGTGCGTCGGGGATCAGCTTGCTCCCCGCGCCGATGCGCTCTGCGGCCTCGCGATGGTCGACCGCGCTCAATGCCGATACGATTCCGCCATCCGGAATTTCAACATGGCCCTGGAGGTTTACGAATTCCTGCGGGATCCGACGGGGCAAGCCTTCGTCTTGTACGGCAGGGGAGGAGCGTACCGGTTCCTCGCCCGTTACGACGAGGCGAAGAAGGATCTGGAAAAAGCTCTGAAGCTGGCGCCGGACCGGGAATCGGAAATCTTCACGCGGATGGCTCTCGGGGGTCTCCTCAGGATGATGAGCGCGTACCGGAAATCTTTGACGCAGTATCGGAAAGCACGCGCGCTGGCCGGACGAAGTCGTCATCAGTACGCCATGGCCTATGCGGATTGCGGAATCGGAAACGCTCATCGGATGCTGGGGCATCGATCGGACGCGAGGAAGCACCTCGGTCTTGCCGAGAAGCGCTATACCGAAATCGGAGATATCGTCTCGCGCCCCTACACGCTCTTCGCCATATCCCTGATGGACTTCGAAGACGGTATGCCCGGGCGGCTGGACGAAGCGGAAACTTTGTTCCGGCGGACGTCCGATGACCGCGGGATGATCCATGTCTGGCTGGCCCGCGGCGTCGCGGCGCTCGCCGCGGGTCGCACGGCGCGCGAGGACCTGGCGCGTGCGTCCAGGCTGGCCGTAAAGATCGGCCTGCGCCTCGAGGCCGCGCACGCGTCGTTTCTGCTTCGAAACTCCAGCCCCGCGCGAATCGGGTCCTACAAAGCACTCCGCATACCCGCGCCTGAATCGATCTTTCTGCTCCCGTGACAAATCCCCGCCGGACACCCTGGATCCTGAAGGAATCGGCAGGGGAAAAATGGTATTGTCGATGCGAGCGATCGATCACGCAGCCCTACTGCGACGGCTCTCATAAAGGATGCGGAATCGGTCCTATCAAGGTGATCGTCGAGGCAGGGGAGATTGCGTGGTGCGGCTGCCGCAAGTCGGGGAATTTGCCCTTCTGCGACGGGTCGCATACGTGCTTGTGATCCCGCAGTGCCGATTGTATGCTCCGCGTGGAACAGCAATTACAAATTTTTCGGAGGTAGTACGATGAAGAAATACTTGGGAACAGCGGGAATCGTCGCGTGCCTGGCATTAACGGCCTGCACAAGCATGGGAAGCGTGAGCCAGATGCACGACACTCGGATGCGAATGGATCATGGTAATCTCAGTAACGTCGCTCCGACAAACTATGGTTCGAGGCCCCGGGCCAACCAGACGATGGCCGCTCCGATCGACGGAAATCCTAATTCCGTGCCCGCCAACGAGAATACGACGATGCGCACGGCCAAGCCGGCGATGACGACCCACGGCAATGCCTCCACGGTCGCGATGGAAGATGCTCCGGCGAATCCCCAGCCTGCGGCCACGAGCGGGAATTCGAATCCCCCCGCCATGGGCAACACCTGGAACATCGGAAATTAATCCATGCTGGAAAATCAAAAGCTTTTGAAGATTCTGGCGGGTACGTTTGCCTTTTTGATTTTTGCGGCATGTTCCGACATGGACCGCATGCACGATACACGGATGCGGATGCAGTCCGGTGAGATATCCGGCGCCCGCGCCGGAACCAACTACGGCACGATGTCACGGACAGGCGGGATGATGTGTCCCGCCGGCAGCGACCAGGCCGCGTGTCCGAAGAGGAACATGGCTCGTTGTTCCATGGACATGAACAAGCCCGAATGCGGAATGATGGGCGACATGAAAATGATGATGCCGAAGAACGCGATCGCGGTCCTTCAGCCCGCCAGCGGTTCGAACGTGTCAGGATGGATCAAGTTCACGCAAGGGACGGACGGAGTTATCGTCGAGGCCGATGTCATGGGCCTTACTCCCGGACTTCATGGATTTCATATTCATGAATTCGGCGATGCCAGTGCCGCGGACGGAACTTCCGCCGGCGGTCATTTCAACCCCTGCGAGATGGAACATGGATCGCCCTCTGCCGAAAAACGGCACGTGGGAGATCTTGGCAATCTCGAGGCGGATGCCTCGGGGCATGCCACGCTCAGGATGACGGATAAGTGGCTGTCGCTCTGCGGTCCGAAAGGCATCTGCGGTCGCTCCGTCATTATTCACGCGAAAGCGGATGATATGGCGACACAGCCGACAGGCAACGCGGGAGCTCGTGTCGCCATCGGAGTCATTGGCGTGGCGAAAGCCGCGCAGTAATCAGCTCGGAACGAAGCATGTCCCGGATGATTCTGAAGGATGTCAGCGAAGTGCCGTCCGAGATACCCAGGATGGACGGAGTCAAGGATGCCACCATGCGGCTGCTGTTCGGGAAACCGGACAGCATGCCGCACTTTTACATGAGAGAGTTTCTCGTCGAGCCGGGTGGTCATACGCCGCTTCACAGCCACGACTACGAGCACGAAGTGTATATCCTCGGTGGAACAGGGGAGGTCGAATGCGGCGGCGTCGTCAAACCCGTCGCGGAAGGCAAAGCCATCTATATCCCCGCCAACGAGCCGCATCAGTTTCGCAACAATTCCAGTGAAGCACTGCGTTTTCTCTGCCTCGTACCCGCCCAGCCCTAAGAATTACATTCCGTTCGAATCAGGCGGCGTTGACGCAAGCTCCCTGTGAGAGCTTCTTCTGATCCGAGGCGGAGGGGAGACCGATGAAGCGGTAGACTTCCGGCGATGCGAGCGTCGGCACAGCCAGGTCCGCGGTTGCGAGTTCTTCCACGGAATGCATGCCGGTCGCCACGCCGATGACGGCCGCGCCCGCTTCGCGAGCAGCGTCGATGTCACGCGTCGTGTCTCCCAGGACGACGCATTCTTCAGGATCGAGCCGCCCGATGAGTTCCCGTCCGCGCCGGATAGCGGCCCGGATCATTTCCGCGCGATTTTCGGAATCATCGCCGTATCCGCCGAATCGAAACCAGCGATTCAAATCGCCCGGTTCAAGCTTGATGCGGGCTCCTTCCGAGAAATTTCCCGTCCCGAGGCCCAGCTCGCAACCGGACTCTTTCAGGGCGGCCAGCAGATTCAATACTCCGGGCATGATCCTGTAACCCTTCTCGGAATTCCTCATTTCGTGAGGAAGCCGGTTCAGGTAGGTGGTTTTCAGGCTTTCATGTTCCTCGTTCGTGGGTTCGCGCTGATAGATGCGCTGGAACAACTCCCGGAAGATGAGCGGATCCGTCTTGCCGTGCGGTGAATAATCGAAGGGCAGGCGATCATGGGGCATGGAGTTGTCATGAATGGAGAGCGTAAAGGCGAGAGCGCGAATCCCGGCATGGTCGGTCAGGATGAGCGTTCCGTCTATGTCGAAGATCGCGGCTTTGAACATGGGAGCGTCATTATACTCGAATCGGAGCCATTCCGGCAGCAATCACATCCCAGAGAGTCTACTTTACATAATGTATCTTATAGGAAGTATGAGTCGACAGCCCTGAAAGGATTGCTGCATTATGTAAAGTCAGTCGAGCGTCCCGAATTCGTCCACAGGATTCGTAGGATGATCACGATGAAATACACGGGGCATTGCTCCCGTCATATTCCCGTCATAAATGAATCCGCTTCACGCCTGCACATATAGAACGATCGGAATCGTCCGTGTCACGGCTGCAGCGCACGCGCCCTTGTCCATGCAGGGCTGGTACCGCACATTCACTTCGAACCGAGATTTGCCTTCCGGAGCGGATGAGAGTACCGCGATGTCCAGGCGGATGGTCGTTCCGGAATCCCGATAAACTGACACCGACATACCTCCCGTCTCGATCACCTGCCCGGCCGGATATTCGGCGCTTCTCAGCTCCGCAGTCTCATTCCTCGGGATCGATGCCGCCGTCGGAATCAGGGTGTCCTCCAGCGGCGAATGGGATTGGATATGCCAGCCCCGGGCGATATCGAGAACAAGTTCCATTCGCATGCGATCTCCACGACGGACCGGCAGGGGATTCGACGATCCGGTCCATTCGCTTTTTCCTTCAGTTGACCCCGGCCCCTTCAAAATGAAGCCGCGCACGGAAACGACATTTGTTTCGGTCTCCCCTTGCGAAACCGTCGAGCTTGACGCGTTCGGATCCGGCCGCCGATCGCCCCGGTCTTCGTCAAGCGTCTCCGCGAGCGCGATGATAAAGCTCTGCATGCCCCTCATCGCGCGTCGCAACATCGAGGAGAAATGGATCAGGAGGGCGCGTGACGCTTCGAGATACTTACCATCCGGATCGTCGGTGGCGCTGTGCAGTTTCAGGAGGACGCGCGCTGCGATTCCGTTGCCGGATGGAATTGCCTTGTCGAGCGGATCTTTCCAGCGATACAAAAGCATCTCGTGGTCGTCGGACGTGAAGAAATATCCCCCTTCGCCCGCATCGCCGAACCTCTTCATCACGACATCCATCAGCGATCGGGCCGCGTCCAGCCACTCGGAATCGCCGGTCGCTTCGTGAAGATCGAGGAGTCCGTGTGCCAGGAAGACGTAATCATCCAGATACCCGTTCAGGCGCGCGCGGCCCTGCCTTGCCGTCGACAGGAGGCGATCTCCGTTGCGCATCGATACCAGGATGAACCGGGCCGCCCGTGACGCGGCTTCGGTATAACGGGGCTCGTTCAGCACGCGGCCCGCTAATGCGAAGCTTCCGATCATCAAGCCGTTCCATGACGTGAGGATCTTGTCGTCGAGACCCGGGCGGATCCGGGCCTCGCGCACACTCAATAATGCATCACGTGCGGCTTTCAGCCGGGCCGTGTTGCCGGCATCCCCTGCAGCGCCTCCCCTCTCGATCGGCCGGACCAGGTGCAGGATATTGGAGCCATCCGCCTGGGCCTTGTGCGGATCGACGAAATTGCCGCGGTCGGTCACATCGTAGATGCCGCAGAATAATTCTCCTTCTTCCTTTCCGAGGTGATCGAGGATCTCTTTCTTCGTCCAGAGGTAGAACTTTCCTTCCTCGCCTTCCGAGTCCGCGTCGATCGCGGAGTAGAAAGCGCCGCCGGGATCCGTCATTTCGCGAAGAACCCACTCGTAAGTCCCGACAGCGGTCCGCCTGTAATCTTCCGATCCCGTCAGCATCCATGCCTGCACATACACCCTGGACAATTGAGCGTTGTCGTAAAGCATCTTCTCGAAGTGCGGGACGAGCCACTCGTCATCCGTGGAATAGCGCGCGAATCCTCCGCCGAGGTGATCGTGGATCCCGCCTTCCATCATCGATGTGAGCGTCTTTTCCGCCATGATGAGAAGCGGCGCCTCCTTCGTCCGCGCGAATTCGCGCAGCAGAAGTTCCAGTGCGCCGTGGGGAGGGAATTTCGGCGCCGAACCGAAGCCGCCATGAGTGCGATCGAAGTGGGAGGCCAGATCCGCGAGGGCATCCTCGATCAGCTCGCGACTCAATTCCCCGGCCGGCTTCTCCGAAGTTTGCGCTGCCCCGGCAGTCGATGCCTCCTTCATCGCCGCGCTCAATCGTTCGGCATGCACTTCGACTTCCTGGTGCTTGGAGCCCCAATACTCGGCAAGCTGCGCCAGGATGCTTCCAAATCCCGGCCTCCCCCACCGGTCCTCCGGAGGAAAATAGGTGCCGGCAAAAAACGGCTTCATATCGGGTGTCAGAAAGAGTGTGTTGGGCCATCCTCCGCTGCCCGTCATGAGCTGGGTGGCGGTCATGTAAATTTCATCGATATCCGGCCGCTCTTCTCGATCGACTTTAACAGGTATGAACGACTTGTTGATCAATGATGCTATCGCCTGATTTTCAAAGGATTCATGCTCCATGACATGGCACCAGTGACAGGCGGAATAACCGATGGAGAGAAAGATCGGTTTGCCTTCTTCCTTCGCCTTCGCAAAAGCCTCCTCACCCCAGGAATGCCAATCCACGGGATTGCGGGCGTGCTGCAGCAGATAGGGGCTTGTGGCGTGGATCAGGCGGTTGAATTCCGCTCCTCCGTCCGGCGGCAGATTCGCTATCTCATCCGAAGTCGGCAATGGCTGTCGTGAGACGGAAGTCATATC
Source organism: uncultured bacterium (assembly GCA_964499705.1). Classification (GTDB taxonomy): domain Bacteria; phylum UBA8481; class UBA8481; order UBA8481; family UBA8481; genus JBBTKW01. The sequence goes on from CAZCME010000002.1 coordinate 331,261, forward strand.
AAAAGGATACCTTCCGGCGCTCGGCAATGCCAGTTGACAATCATGCCCTCTCTCCCCTACTTTTTTTCCATGACGAAACCAACCTCAACCACATTTGTTCCGGGCCCCATCAATCCACAGCGAGTCATTTCCGATCTTCGTGAGCTGGCCGCACTGACATCCACCCCAGACGGCGCGCAGCGCGTCGCGTGGGGACCGGTCTGGCGCCAGGCGCGCGAGTGGTTCAAGGGCAAGGTCAAGGAGCTCGGCCTGACCGTGGAGACCGATTCCTCCGGCAACAACTGGGTGAAGCTCCCCGGCGTCTCCGATAAAGCGGTGATCGTCGCCGGTCACCTGGATTCCGTGCCGAACGGCGGATGGCTTGACGGCTGCCTCGGCGTTCTCTCGGGACTCGAAGCGCTGCGTCGCTATGCCGGTGGAGAAAAACCTCCAGTCACGATGTGGCTCGTCGATTGGGCGGACGAGGAAGGCGCGCGATTCGGCCGCAGTCTCGTCGGTTCCTCCGCTGCCGGCGGTTCGCTCCACCCCGATGAAGAACTGGCTCATCTCGTCGACCGCGCCGGCACGAAACTGCCGGATGCTCTGCGGGAAAACGGCGTGGAGCTCGGGTCCATGCTGAACGCACATGCGGAATTGAAGAGCCGCGGCGCGGAGGCCTACCTGGAATTGCACATCGAGCAGGGACCGGTCCTGGAGTCGATGAAGAAGCCGACCGGCGTCGTCCTTGGAACGTTCGGCGTGGAGCGGCATTCGATCAGGTTCACGGGCCAGGCTGCGCATTCCGGATCGACCCCGATCCCGATGCGCCGCGACGCTTTTCTCGCCGCGGCGGAGTTCGCTCTCGCCTGCCGCAAGATCGGCCTGAAGCATTCCGGCAAGTCGCCGGAGAAGCGGGTCGTCTCGACCTGCGGCGTGGTGAAGGTGGAGCCCTGCATCGTGACCGCGGTTCCCGGCGTCTGCGAAATCTCGCTCGATCAGCGGGCGCTCTCCGCGAAGGTCCTCGCGAAGATGTACGCCGCCGCGAAGAAAGCCTCGAAGAAGGCGGCGAAGAAGAACAACGTCAAGGTGGAGTGGAAGAGGATCTGGCAGATCGAGCCCCGGCCGTTCGATCCGACTCTTGTCGCCCTCTGCGAGGAAGCGGTCAAGAAGGCGACGGGTTCGGCTCCGCGACTGCCGTCCGGCCCGCTGCACGATGCGGCGGAGATGGTCCCGCACATGCCCACCGTCATGATGTTCGCGTATTCGTCCAACGGGCTCTCGCACTGCAAGGAAGAGGATACGCCGGAGAAACACCTGGCGAAGACGATCCACGCATTTCTCCTCCTCGCGGAGAAAACGGTGAACCACCTCGCGGGCTGAGCGGGTTATCCACAGCGATCAAAAATTACCGCTCCAAAAGTCTTTACGCCGCATTAAGCGGACGGTTATAACAGTCTCCTCCGTGCCACGGCACTGACATCTTCACTCCAGGAGCGGACAACCATGAGCGGAATCATCAAGTTCGGCATCGCCGGCAGAATGCGCACGGGCAAGACGACCGTCGCCAAATATCTCGAAACGAAGTACGACTTCCACGTCGCGGCCTTCGCGGATCCCATCAAGCAGTTCGCGCGATCGGTCGGTTGGGACGACAAGAAGGACGAGCGAGGCCGCACGTTGTTGCAGGATATCGGAACCGTCGTCCGGAAATACGACAAGAAATTCTGGATCGTGAAGATGATCTCCGGCCTTCCGACCACGAAGAGCATCGCCGTCGACGACATGCGCATGCTCCTGGAGCACGAGGAACTGACCGCCGCCGGGTTCAAGACCATCCTTGTTCAGCGCGATCCGTCGAAGATCGTGGACGCTCCGTCGGCGACCGTCAATCACGTGACGGAGCGGGAAGTCGACCAGATCAAGCCTTGGCGCACGGTCATCAACAACGGCACTTTCGAGGAACTCTACGCGCAGGTCGACCAGTTGATCCGGGAATATGAGAATCCGATATCACGGGAACTGGAACATGAGAACATCTCGAGAATGGTGAACTGAAAGTTCATTCGGAATTACGTATTCCGCATTCTCAGGTGACCCTGCTGGCTTCTCCCTTGCCGCCGCGGTGGGGATAATAGGCGTAGTAATAGTAGTAGTAATTCCGGCCCAGCTCGCCCTCGGGCCGCACCTTGTTCAGGAACGTTCCCAGGACCCTGCCCTTGGCCGTTTCGATCTTCGTCCGCGCGCGGATGAGGACATCTCGTGGAGCGCGGCCCTGGCTGTAGACGAGCAGTGTTCCGCCGGCCATCGATGAAATGATGGCGGCATCGGCGACCGGCAATACGGGCGGACTGTCGACGATGATCGCGGAGTAGATGGTCGAGAGTTCCCGCAGCAGATTCGGCAGGCCGTTTTTGATGAGCTCCACGGGTTGCCCCGGCAGCGATCCCGTCGGGATCACATCGAGATTCTCCACCATCGTCGGATATGCGCAGACGCGCCACGGGACGAAGCCTCCCAGGGCTTCGGCGAGTCCCGCGTGCCCGGAGAGGCCGAAAATCTTGGTGACGCCGGGGTGGCGGAGATTGCAATCGAGGAGAATCGTCTTCTTGCCGGAGTTGGCGAGGCCGATGCCGATGTTGGAAACGGATGTGGTCTTGCCTTCCTGGGGCGTCGCTGATGCGATGAGGAGCACGCGGTGGCCCTCATTGAAGAATGTGAATTCGAGCGTGGACGTGAGCGCCCGGTAGGCTTCCGACGCGGGATCGCGCGGATGGTAATGAATGATGGTCCCGGGATTGTCCGGCAGGAGTTTTCCGGGGCCGGGCTCGAAGGGCTCCTGCATCGGTTCGAGGACCACGATGGGAGCCACGCCCAGGACGGGAACGCCGACGAATTCCTCGATCTCCTCGATCGTCCTGATCGAAGTGTCCATGGTCTCCAGGAGAAACGCGAAAGCGAAACCCAGCAGCAATCCCATGGCCAATCCCATGGTCTGATGCGTTCGTTCGTTCGGATAGATCTTGACCGGCGCTCCGGCCGGACCCTGCAGTACAACTCCGCCGCTCTTGGATTGCCGGATGATCTTCTGCGACTCGAGCCGTTGCCAGAACATCTGGTAGAGATTCCGGGACAAGCCCAGCTCCATTTCCAGATTGGCGGCCGTGACCTGTTCCTGGGGGAGCGACTTGAGATTTTCCTCGACCGCAACAAGCTGGGTCCCGATGTCCAGGATCTGTCGCTCCCGCTGCTGGATCAACTGCTCCACCCGGTCGTTGTTGAGCTGCTCGTAGGAAGCGCGGCGATCCTCAATGACCTTATCCAGCTGCTTGAGTTCATCGTTGAATTTCTGGTAGCTGGGATGATTCTCCGTGAACTGTTCCAGCACCGCATCGCGAGACACCTTGGTCTCCGAACGCTTGCGCAGCAGTTGCATCATTTCCGGAGACTGGTCCACGCTGTACGCGCCGCGCCGCGCTCTCATCTCCGCGATATCGTTCTCCATCGTGGCCTTCTGGAGGGCGAGATCATTGCGCATCTTGAATTGCGAGGCGACATCGGAGCTGATCCCTTTCAGGATATTCTGGCTCTTATAGGCGATGACCTGCGCCTCGGCGGCCTCGAGGCGCCGCCTGTACTGCGCGATCCGTTCCTGGAGAAAAGTAATGACCTCGTCGTCGGCGCGCCGATCCCATTCCCGCTCCAATTTCTCATACACGCGGCAGATCGCATTGATGTAAGGCGCCAGATTGTCCTTGTCGGGGCCCTGCATCGCAATCGTGATGACGTTGGTGTTCTCTTCGCCGTGAATGGACAATCTGCTGAGCACGTCGTTGACCTGGAAGCTGATCTCGTTTTCGCTCGATTTATCGTCGATCTTCTTCAGATCCCTCAAGGCCGCCTCGATGCAGGCGCGCGACCTGATTTGCCTGATCGCGGTCTCGATGGGATGCCCCTTGTAATACAACCATTGTTCCATTCCTTCGGAGGCGATCGCCTTCGTGACTTCGATGGAGGCGCTTGTGCTGTAGCGGGGCGGGAGAGATCGGGAATAGACGAGCACCACGACAAAGACGGCGAGAGCGACGAAGGCGATGACCCAGGCGCGACGCTGGAGAATACGCATGTAGTCGCGCAGGCTTAAATCGTATGACTTGCTAATGGCCCCTTATCCTCCGATCTCGCTCTGCCTGATAGGACGCGCGGAAATTGTGCTCGACGATCATGAGGAAATTATCGGAAACTGGAGAGCGAAACCCGACTGTTATTTCGACTTAGCTCGATTTCAGCAACAGAAAATCAACTCTGTCGGGTGATCAGTTTTCCCACGCCTAATGCGCTCAGCACGTCGGAACGAAATTCATCCGGATCGGGTGGCTCTATCCGGAATTGCGGTTCGGGCGGCTTGCCGCCGTTGCGATTCCGAACGCCGATATTCGCTTTCTGTTCCAGTACCTCGTCGAACGCTTTCGCGCCCGGCACGCCTGTCGCTATCCCTGGCATATGCTCTCCTCCTTGAGTTCCGGGAATTTCACCCGGCAGTCACGAGCGTCCTCGTGTGCTCATCCCATGAGAGCCATTATACGGGCACAATGGAATCATCGCCACCATTTTCAGCGCTGGAATTTCAGGAGATCAATGGGTAAGGCTACAAAGTGACTTGATCCCTGAATCCATTTATTTTAGCCGCACCGATTCCGCTGACGTTATCCAGTTCGTCGATGGATTTATAGGGTCCGTGCGCTTTGCGATAGTCGATGATTTTCTGAGCTGTGGCTTCACCGACACCCTTCAAATTCATCAGATCCTCCAGCGATCCGGTATTGATGTTGACCTTGCCGGACGTGGTTGAAGATTTGGCGGGAGCCGCCTTGGGATCGGTGGTCGAAGGAGCCGCGGAAGAGGCGGATGTATCCGCGGGCAGGTTTCCAAAATCGATCCTGCCTTGCAGCTTTTCCATCATCGTGGGGCCCATGCGCGGAACCTTGTCCAGGTCTTCCATGCTGCGAAAAGGTCCATTGGCCTCGCGATACTCCACGATCGCCTCCGCCATGGCTTTGCCGACTCCGGAGATTTTGTAACTGAGGATTTCTTCCGCGGTGACTTCGTTGATCTTGATCATGCCCTCGGCGGCGGATTCTTCCGCGACCTTTTCTGGTTCCGCCGGCTTTTCCGGTGCCGCTGCTTCTTCTCCGCCGCGCGGTGTGAAACCTCGTTCCGGCTGGGAACCGCCGCATGCGATCAGGGAGGACATGAAGAAAATAGCCGTCAAAAAAGAAAACAATCTGTTCATCGTTGCTCCTTGTCTAAACTCGACGATGCCCGCCGAGAAATGTTCCTGCCCCTTCACAACTCGTCCGTGCCCGGCACCGGGATGCAATCTCCCCAGGTGGTCGGATCGTTCGGCTTGAATTCCCTGTACTCGCGCCATTCCTTGGCGTGTCCCGGCTCCCATTGCTCCGCTTCGCTCTTGACCGGGAACTGCGTCCTGATGGAGAGCTTGTTGCCGTCTGTCCGGTACCATATATCACCGTTCATGTCCGTGCGCAAAAAATACTTCACGGGAGGATCGATGTAGGTCTTCCAGGATTTTACAGCATCGGCCGCGGGATGACCGAAGACGGGGGGGTGACTGGAGGACGACAGGTATTCCGGATTCACCATTCTCAGCCAGTTCGGTTGATCCGAGGTCTTGGAGCCATGGTGAGCTGCGAAATTGATCGTGCTCCTCAGGCGCGGACCCCAGAACGCCACAAGCGACTCTTCCTCCTCCACCTCCGCATCGCCCGCGGAGAGCATGGAGATCTTCCCGCACTGGATTCTCGTCACGACCGAATTCTCGTTCGCAATCTCCCCTTCCGCATCGCCGATCCTCGTCACCGGGCCCAGGATCTGGAAGGCGATCGTGGGATCCTTGAGCAGATCCTTGCCGATGAGAGTTCCTCCGTATTCCTCGTATTCCAGCGGTTGCGGCGCATCGGATCCCGGTTCCAGCACGCTCCGGAATTTAATCTGGTGCCGGTCGACGGCTTTCAGCAGATTATCGAAGAAGACCGCCGGCTTGGATACTCCGGATGTGACGAAGAGCTTGACGTTGCCGCCGTTGGCGTAAAGCCAGTCGATGAGATCCGCCATGCCTCCTCCGTGATCGGAATCGGGGTGGGTCAGGATCAGCATATCGAGTTCGAAGATGCCGTGCATCTCCAGAAAGGGTTGGACCACGAACTTGGCGGCGGGATACTGGCGGGAGTGATCGTTTTCGGGATTCGCGCCTTCTCCGCAATCGATGAGCACGTTCATGCCTCCGGGTGTGTGTATAAACGTCGCGTCGCCCTGGCCCACGTCGAGCTGAACGATGGTCAACACGCCGTCAGGAAACTTGTCCGTGCCGCGCGGCGTGAACGTGGTGGTTTTTCCGACCATCAGCCGCGGAGCGGCGAGCCACCAGACGGCGCACACGGCGATGGCCAGGACGGCCAGGATGAGGTTCGGTCCCAGCGCTCCCGACCGGGGGCCGGGACGGGATTCTCTGTACCGCGCGAAGGCGTCGGATTCCATGGACGTCGTCGTCATCGGACCGTCACATGCGGCCGGATTTTTTCGAGCTTGGCAGGACCGATGCGTGGGACATTGTCCAGCTCATCGACGCTTTTGAAGGCTCCCTTTTCACTGCGGTATTTGACGATGGCTTCCGCCATGGAAGGTCCGATGCCGGGAAGAGCGGCCAGTTGATCCACGGTCGCGGTATTCAGATTGACGGGCCCGGTCGCCGCAGGCGGCGGCGCAGGTGCCGGCACGGGCGCCTCCTCGGATGGAACTGGTTCCGGCGGCGATTCCAGAGAGGCGGGATCGACCCCGGAGAGGCGCGCGTATTTCGGAAGGGCGGACATGAGGCTGGGGCCCAGGCGCGGGATCGGATCGAGGTCGGCGAAACTCTTGAATGGGCCATGTTCGTTGCGAAATGCGACGATCGCCTCCCCCATCTTCGGACCGACACGGGGAATCAGGGCGATCTCGTCCGCCGTCGCGGTGTTCAGATCGACCCTGATGCGCGATTCCACATCGGCGCGTTCTTCGTCGGAGAGCATGGATACCGGCTCGGACTTGATGGGAGCTCCGCCATGCGTGACGGTCTGTTGGGTGACGCGGGGAGGCGGCGCATTCTTCTCCGGTACGAAGAGCAGAACTCCGCCGCCCCCCACCAGGGCGATGATTTCTCCGACGAGAATCGATTTCTGAATGTTCGATAACGGGAAAATCTGGGCATCACTCCTGAACGTTCATCACCGTGGTGCCGACGGCCTGCAGCCGGCGGCCCCGCTTCGCTTTCTTATCTCGGGCAGAGGCTTTCGGGCGGGAAAAAGAAGGAGATCTCCCGCGCCGCGTTCTCCGGCGAGTCCGACCCGTGCACGCTGTTGCGCTCCTTCGACTCCGCGAAATCCTTCCGGATCGTGCCCGGAGCGGCCTCCGCCGGATCCGTGGCTCCCATGACTTCCCTGGCCGCCAGGACCGCGTTGTCGCGTTCCAGAACCACCGGCATGCACGGGCCCGAGACCATGTATGTGCAGAGCGAATGGAAGAAGGGACGCTGGCTGTGAACCTCGTAAAAGGCCTCGGCCGTGGCGCGGTCGAAATGCGTCATGCGGGCCGCGACGATCTGGAATCCCTTTTCCTCGAATTTAGTCAGTACTTTCCCGACGAGATTGCGTAAGACAGCATCGGGTTTCACGATGATGAGAGTGCGTTGAGACAAGGATGTTACCTCCGATAATTTCACTCCATGATACTCCCTCAAGGCCTCCCGTGACAAGCGGATTGCTGCTCAGATGCGCTGGAAGAACCAGTAGGCGCCGGCGCACGAGATCGCGATGGAACCGATTTGCACGACGAGGCGGCGACGTGGAATCCAGCGCACTCCGACCCAGAAGGGCGCCATGGCCGTCACGACAACCGCCTGGCCTATCTCGACGCCCAGGTTGAAGCAAAGGAGTGCGGCGGCGAAGGCGCCGCGGGAGAGCAGATCGATGTGGAGCGATGCGCCGAGCGCTCCGGCGAATCCGAAGCCGTGAATGAAGCCGAAAAGGAGCGCCGTTTTCCAGCGTCCGGTTGGATGTTGAAAGACGAGGTTCTCGATTCCCACATAGACGATGGTGAGCGCGATGAGCGGCTCGACGATAGAAGGAGAAAGAGAAACGGTGTTCGTGGCGGCGAGCGTCAGCGTGAGCGTATGAGAGACCGTGAATGCCGTGACGATCTTGAGCGTTTCCCGGAGGCTCGGTGAGACAAGGTGAAGCCCCAGGAGAAAAAGAATGTGATCGTATCCGGTGAAAATGTGCCAGATGCCTTCCACCGTCCAGGCCATGACCCGATGCAGGGAGTCTTTCCACCCGCGCTCCTCGGGCGGGATGAAAGGCGCGAATCCATCGAATGCGTGGATCTGGAAATAGCCGGGCCCGCGGATATGCCCGACGGCCAGCGGAGGATAGGCTCCGAAGACATCCTCCGCGAAGAGTTCTTTCGCCTCCAGGACGATTGCTCCCGGGGTCCCGGAGCGCGCAAACGCGCCGCGCACCTGGAGGTGCTCGAACGCGAAGGACTCGGTTCGCGCCATGGCGGCGGACTCGCCGGCGAATTTCAGTCGTCTCCCCCCCTCCGTGAAATGAAAACGATCTTCGAAATACATAAATATGACCGCGCATTCCGATTCCGTCAGGCCCTCCCCCGCGAGCGCTCTGGCGCGCGGCGATTCGGTGTCCGGAAGGATCTCGACCGGGAGAAGTTTTGACTGGAAGAGGACCTGGGTATCGGTGATCTCGATTTCCAGCGGGGCGATCTTGATCTGGTGCGCGTCAGCGGGAATCGCGGAAAAACCGGTGCTGAACAGCAGCATGAGCAGGCAAAATGACGAGGTCGATGACCACTCCTTCAGCCTCGGATTGAGATGCCGCATGAAGAATTGATTTTAGTTCTTTAGCGCATCATTTTCAACGTCGATAAATCGTGTCAATGGCAAGACAGAATGCGGCCCGGAACGAAGACGACGAGCGGGTCGTTAACTTTGATAAGAAACGTCGAAAAAACGAGGAGTCCGGACCCGGAGGATTCCTGACGACCGATGAACGGCGCGAAGCCGTGGGCTTCGTCCTGCTCGCCATCGCGGTCGTTCTCCTGACATCCCTGATTCTCAATCCTTCCGAACTCCGGGGAATCGCCTCTTCGGAGCATCCCTCCCCCGCCGGAAAATTTGGCCGCTGGATCGCCACACGGATCGGCATCATCTTCGGCTTCGGCGGGCTCGTCATTCCGTTCTCCATCGGAGCCTGGGGAGCGGCGATCTTCCAGAGAAAGACCGCGAAGCAGATCGTCGCCAAGGGCCTGGCTCTCTCGGTCGCACTCATCTCCGCCTGCGCTCTGCTCGGGCTCGTGTACGAAGGCGGTTATCTCGGCGGGGCGTTGGGAGACAGGCTCGCGTACGATCTCTACCAGTCATTCGGCGTCATCTCCTTCGTCGTGGTCATCTTCGCCGGAATCATTTCGCTCGTCATCGGAACGCCGCTATCCTTCAGCGAGATCGGAGTCGCGGCGTGGCGCGGAATGGGCATCATCTGGGCCAGGCTCATGGAAATGCGCGCCGCATCGGCGGAGGCCTCGTCCGAGCGGCCAGTCCGGACCAGGAACGGAGAAACGGTGCAGGCTTCCGTGCCCGCGAAGAAGCAGAAGATTCCGGCCAGAGACAGCGAGGAAGCTCCGATCGAAGGAGAAGATTCCGGGAGCAATATCGGCCGTGAGCATTTTGATAATGCGGAAATGAGAATTGTCACGACACCGGCGCTGAAACTGATCCAGAGCGAGCCGGTCAAGACGAAAGTGCCGGCGAAGAATTCCGTCTCCTCCTCTGATTTTTCTCCGGAAATTTCCGGAGAATCCCGCGATCCGCTTTCGCGCTCGGGGTCGCCTGTTCCGGCGCCGTCGTCCCAGGCATCGGTTCAGAAAGCCGAGCCGGTCTATGTTCCCGACGCCGATTTCACTCTCCCCTCGCTTGCGCTCCTGTCCGATCCCCCTCCGAATACGGCCAGTGTCACTGACGAAGATCTTCAATTGAAGGCCCATCGACTTCAGGCGACGCTGGCCGAATTCGGCGTGGTGTGCAAGGTCGGGGATATCCATCCCGGCCCGATCGTGACGCGATTCGAGCTTGTTCCGGAACCCGGCTGCAAGGTCTCCTCGATCACTTCGCTGACCGACGATATTTCGCTTGCCATGGCGGCCCGTTCCATCCGGATCGAAGCTCCCATTCCCGGCAAGCCCGCCGTCGGGATCGAGATTCCCAACGGGCAGGCGCAAAAAGTCGTCATCAAGCAGGTGCTGGCTTCGGATGAATTCCAGCGAGTCCGGGCGCAATCGCCACTGGCCGTGGCGCTGGGCCAGGACATTTCCGGCAACCCCGTCGTGACCGATCTCCGCCGGATGCCGCACCTTCTTATCGCCGGCTCCACCGGCTCCGGAAAATCGGTCTGCATCAATTCGCTCGTCAACTCCATACTCTTTTCCGCCCGTCCGACGGAAGTGAAGATGCTGATGGTCGATCCGAAAGTCGTCGAGCTCCAGGAATACAACGCGATCCCGCATCTGCTGGCTCCGGTCGTCACCGATCCCCGCAAGGCGCCGCGCGTCCTGCAATGGGCCGTGGAGGAAATGGACCGTCGCTATCAGTATCTCGCGCGCATGGGCGTCCGGGACATCGACAACTTCAATCGCCTCGTGCCCGAGGCTCCAGCGCAGGAAGACGCGGCGGCCGCGGACGAGTTCATCGACATCGATGAAGAGATGACGGATCAGGCTGTAGGCGTGGACGGCGTGCTCGAGCGGATGCCCTACATCGTCATCATCGTCGATGAATTCTGCGACCTCATGATGATCGCCGCGAAGGAATGCGAGGACGCCATCGTTCGCCTGGCATCCATGGCGCGCGCGGTCGGGATTCACCTCGTGATCGCCACGCAGCGCCCCTCGGTCGATGTCATCACGGGCGTCATCAAGGCGAATCTTCCCTCCCGTATCGCTTTTCTCGTCAGCTCCAAGGTGGACTCCCGCACGATCCTCGATGTGATGGGCGCGGAGCGGCTGCTGGGACAGGGCGATATGCTCTTCAAGCCGGGAGATCGCCCCAAGCCGATGCGCCTGCAGGGCAACTACATCAGCGGCGAGGAAATCAAGGCCGTCATCAAGCACTACGGTTCCCAGGGCGCGGCCCGCCGTCAGCTTCAGCTCGAAGATACCACGTCCGAACCCGGCTCCATGAATGCCCTCGCCAACGACGATGACCCGCTTCTGCGTGATGCCATGCGGATCTGTCTCGAAGACGGCATGGCGAGCGTTTCACGGATCCAGCGCCGCCTGAAGATCGGCCATCCCCGCGCCGCGCGTCTCGTCGATATCATGGAAGCCAAAGGCCTGGTGACGGCTCCGGATGGTTCCAAACCGAGGAAGCTGCTGTACGACGAAGCTTATCTCGGTGGCGACGCATGAACCCGGCTTGGGCGGTATTCGCGATTCAACCCGCGCCCTGAGCATGGCCGGCAAGATCCCCCACGTTCTCCTTTATGCCGCGGGTCTCGGAGCGGCATGGCTGGCGGAGCAGAACGGATCGAACGCGCAGTTCCTGATTCTGGCGCTCGGCGTGCCGATCGCCGCCCTGACGTCCACGCGGAAAAGCACGCCGAGCACCGCGACGCTCTGGCTCTGGGGAATTCTCGCCCTCATGCTGCTTCCGGCATCAACGGTTCGCCTGTACCCGGTCCTCTACGCATACCTCCCCGGTTTCGGAACTTCATTTCCGCCGACACGCTTTCTTTTTGTGCTCGCTCTGGCTGCCCTGTTCGCGGGTTTTCGCAGGTGGGATCCGGGACGCCTGAGGGCCTGGCATTTCGGCCTGCTCTTCCTTTGGATCACGATCTGCGCGGCCCGGTCGTTCGAAATCTACAAGAGGCTCGGCTACGGGTACGACCTGGCTCATGTCCTGAACCTCCTGGATAATACGCTCCAGGGTCGATTCCTCTTCAGCGATTATACGAACGCAAGCATCCTGTCTCATCACCTCTACTTGACGCTTCCCCTGCTGGCTCCCCTCTATTTCTTCGTGCATAGTCCTTATCTGCCTCAGGCCGTGCAGATCCTCCTCATGGCTGCCTCCGCGATCATCCTGCCCTGGGGCATCACGAAGAGATTCGGGAAGGATGCGGGAATGGCGGCCTTTTTTACATTCCTGATGCACCCGGCCTTCCAGGGACAGATTCTCCACGAATTCGACCCCGGCGTGATAGGCCTGTTCGCGGTGTCGCTTGCGATCCTCGGATTCTGCGATCATTCGCCCCCTCTCTTCTGGACCGGTTGCATCGGCGCGGTGCTGTCGAAGGAGCATTTTGCCGCGGCCATGATCGTGATCGGGATCGTGATGATCGTGACCGATCAGGGCAGGCGGGAGGGCAAGATCATGGTCGGCGGAGCTTTCGCGCTGCTCCTGGTGTTCATTCTATATTCGCTTCTCTCTCCCGGCACTTTCAACTTGAAGTCCCAATGGGAGCTTCGAACCGGCGGCAGCATCATGACGCTGATAACGGAAGTATTCCGCCCGGCCAAGATCGGGTATGTGGTCCACATGTTCCTGCCGAGCGGAGGATTGGCGTTTCTGGCCTGGCCTGTCGTCCTCGCGGCGCTGCCGGAGCTCGCCATCAACGTCGTGTCGCGTTTTCCCATGAACCAGCTTGCCTCCCATTATTCCACCGTGTCCCTGCCGCTCCTGGCGCTGGCGTCCTCGCTGGCCGTCGCGCGCTGCGCCTCGAGAGATCACGAGCTGGGCCGATGGGCCGCGAAATACGTGATCTGCGCCAGCGTGGGTGCCGCGCTCTTTTCGAACCTGGGCCCCATTTCCCATTCGCTCGCCTTCTACGATGTACTGATGACGGAACGCGACTGGAAATTCCGGTATCTCGACAGCATGATAGCGCGGATACCGCCCGGCACGGTCGGTATCCGCGGCAGCCACAGGCTCCTGATCTATTTTTCCCGGCGTCGCCCTGCAATCGATCTTTCCTACATCAACTCGAGGGAGATGGTGGAGAGCAGGGATTTTCTCGTGCTCGACGAGTACTACGGCGGACCGCCCGATGGCTACACCCTGCTCGAAAGCGAAGGGAGGACATTCGTGTACGAAAAAACGCGGGTCGAAAAAGCTCAGTAGTTGATTCCGTGCTTCTCCAGCTTGTACTGCAGGGCCTGACGCGAAACACCCAGCTTCTGCGCGGCCGCGGTCCTCGATCCCCCCGTCTCCTTCAGCGCTTCGGTGATCAGCCGGCGCTCGAATTCATCCACCAGCTCCGGCAGGGAACTTCCTGAGGCGAGTGCGCGAGCCGGGCGGGTGATGGTCGAAGGCACATCGGCCAGCGTCACGCGCTTTCCGCCCATCCCCTTCACGCGCTCCACCACATTCTTCAGCTCCCGGATGTTCCCCGGCCATCCGTAGGAACAGAGCATATCCATCACATCGGATTCGATCGTCATTCCCGGCAGAAGAGCGCCGATGATCCGCTCCACGTCGCCCTCGCGATCCCGCAGCGGCGGCACTTCCAGGTGGAGGACGGCCAGGCGGTAATAGAGATCCTCGCGGAAACGGTTCGCCGCCACGGCTTCCGCCAGGTCCCGGTTCGTCGCGGCCAGGATCCGGACATCGACGCGCGTCGGAGCAACGCCTCCGAGCCTGATGAAGGATTTATCCTCGATGACGCGCAGGAGTTTCACCTGGACCGTGGTCGGCATCTCGCCGATTTCGTCGAGAAAGACGGTGCCTCCCGGAGCGGATTCGAAGAGGCCCTTCTTCATCTTGTGAGCGCCCGTGAAGGCGCCGCGCTCGTGGCCGAAGAGCTCGCTCTCCAGGAGCGTCTCGGGTATGGCCGCGCAGTTGATCTCCATGAACGGTCTGCGGGACCGGCCGCTGCGCCGATGCACCGCGCGCGCCACAAGCTCCTTTCCCGTGCCGCTCTCCCCCGTTATCAGAACGGTCGCGTCGCTCTCCGCGACCCGCGCGATGGCGGCGTAGAGCCTCTTCATCGGAGCGGAGGCTCCGATCATCTCCTCGAAGCGGTCCTGTTCCGCCAGCATTTCCCGGAGCCGGGCGTTCTCCTCGTGAAGCCTCGTCTCCATCAGCGCGCGGTCGACGATCAGGCGGAGCTCGTCGAGCGACGCGAAGGGTTTCGTGATGTAGTCGGAGGCACCGCGCTTCATGGCATCCACGGCATTTTCGATCGAGGCGAAGGCCGTCATGATGATGACCGGCACTCCCGGATGATGCTCCTTCACTTCCTGCAACAGCTCGAAGCCGTGATCCTCCCCGAGTTTCAGGTCCAGGAGAACGACGGCGGCATTCGCGAGCTTGTCCCTGGCCTGGGCGAGCGAGGATGCCGTCGCCAGTGGTCGGCCTTCCAGGGCGCGCGTCACAAGCTCGAGGATGCGCGCTTCGTCATCGACGACGAGCACGGCGGTGCGAGGATTCGTTGTCATGAAAGCTTCTTAGCCGGCGAGACCGGCAGGGAGATCTCGAATACGGTTCCGCCCTCGGCGCGATTGGATGCGCGGATCGTGCCGCCGTGCGCGGAGATGATGCCGCGGCTGATCGCGAGTCCCAGCCCGAGGCCGCCCGTTTTCGTCGTCACGAAGGGATCGAAGAGCGTTTCCAGGGCGGATACGGGAATACCGGATCCGTTGTCCGCGACGCGGATGATCCTGCCGGCCGGCGCGCGTTCGACCGTCACCCATGCCTGTGTCGCGCGCGCGTCCCGAGCGTTCTTGAGGAGATTATCCATTACGCGACCGAGGAGCGTCCTGTCGCCCACGATGCCGGAGGCGTCGGATGGAATATCGAAGGTGAGGTTCAGGCCGTCCACGGGATGGAACAGCGACTGGATCTCGATGGGCTCCGGGACGATCTTCGGCGATCTCGAGAAGGAGAGGATGGAATCCGTGATCGCCTCGCACCGCCTCGCTTCCTCGCGGATCGTCCGGAGATCGCGCGAGAGCGTTTCGTCCGGATGGCGTTCCAGAGCCAGGTCCGCGAACCCGATGACGTTCGTGATGGGATTCCGGATCTCGTGCGCCAGGCCGGCCGCGAGACGGCCGATGGCGGCGAGACGTTCTGTGCGTTCCATCTCCGTCGTCTCCGTCTCCCTGGCCTTCTCTCCGCGATTCATCTCGTCCAGGAGAACCGCGATGCGGCGGGACAGTTCCTCGAGGTCTCCGGATATGATCCTGCCTCGCCGCGCGGCGACGGCATCGGCCAGTTCACGGATCGCCCGGCGTTCGCGTCGCAGCGCGGCGAACGGAAGAAATGTAATGACGATGATGGCCAGGGTCAAGCAGGACAGAGTGAAGATGAAGGATTTGATCTCGAGGGGACGCGGCATGTCGGGCAACACGAAGGCGATGCCGACGGCCAGCGCGGCAAAGAGCGTGATGAGAATGACGGCGATGAGGAGTGCGTTGAACGTCCGCGACATCAGGAGCCTTCTCTCATCGAAGATCCATGCGCCTTCTCATGAAGCGCACGTTCGCGGCCGGCTCGCCGTCGCGCTCGAGCCTTTCGAGCGCGATATTCGCCAGGGAAAATTCGAGCGTATCGCCGGTGTTTTCGATCGCGGCAAGCTGGAGAGGTTCGACGGTGCGGATAAAGCCGAGCTGATGCGAAAGACGGCGGCGCGCCTCCGTAGCGGTCATCGTGTCGGAGTTCCGCTCGGCCTGCTCCGCCTTCCATAGCCACGCGCGCGCGAGCTCGAAGCGGATCGGGGATTCCGTGGGGGATTTTCCCACGGCGGATTCAAAACCGCGGATGGCATCGTCGGGCGAACCGGAACGGGACGATCGCATCGCGGCGGCAACCCACGCTTCGGGTCGCTCCGATTCCAGCTTCAGGAAATCGTCGACGGCGGTCGGCGATCGGGACTCGATCGCGATCCGCGCGTCGTAAGGAGCAAGCTCGTGCGATCGAGTCTGAAGACCCAGCGCGTACAGCATCAGGAGACCCGCCATTGAAAATTCCACGAGCGGAAACCGGGAACGCGCCGGTGCCGGGGAAAGGGGAAATGCCGAGCCTGCCGCATGGAACGCATGAAAGAGAGGATAGACCAGGCGAAGAGGAAAATAAAAGAGCGAAAGGAGGGAGACCGCTACAAGAAAGGCAGCCTCCGTCCTGTATCCCGCTGTTGCGGTGGCAAGGATCAGGAAGAGCCAGGCCGCCAGCGCGGCGCAGGCGAGCGGAAGTCCGATCTCCATGGCCAGTTCCAGGAAATCGTTATGCGCATACACAGGCGAGCGCATGCGGCGGATTTCGAGCGGGTCCGGCAGGAGCGCGCGGCGCGAAACAGCATCGAAGGATCCCAGTCCCCATCCCGTCCATGGTCGTTCCATGATCAGGCTGGAGGTCGCCAGATAAATCGACGAACGGTGCCATGCCAGCGGATCCGAACGCACGCGGCTGATGACTGACGGGAGGGCCGCCAGGAGAAAAAGCGCGACCAGGGCGATCTTCAGGCGCCGTCGCCCGGGGATGAGCAGGAAGAGGGCCGCGGCGGCCGCGATGCCAAGAGCGCGGGATGTCGAAGCGATCACCGCGAGCACGGTACCGAGAGATGAAAAATGGAATAATCGGCGATAGCGAATTATCTGTGCCCGGAATCCGAAGATGCCCTGCAGCAGGATCGCGATTCCGCAATCGATCGGTGAAACCATCCAGAGCCGCGGAGCCTCGCGTGTCAGGAGCCATTCACCGCAGGAGAGCACGGACAGGATGATGGCGCAGGCTGAAGAGATGAGGCCGCGCCCGGGCGAAGGACCTGTCCCCGCCAGATACCAGCCATAGGCTCCGGCGAGAATCCCGCAGGCTTCGAGCGACGGCCCGAGCGCTGTTCCGTACACGAGCGAAGCGATGGCTCCGAGAATGAGCGGGAGCAGCAATAAGAGAACGCGTGGAGAACGGCCGCGCGTCGAAGCCAGCAGCAGTCCTCCTGCGGCCATCAGCGTGCCAATCGTTTTGTAATGGGGCGTGGAGAAGAGGCAGGCATGCAGCGAGAGCAGCAGTTCCGCTCCGTGTTCCATTAGAAATCGCTTCATCATGTTTCGGCTGGTGCCGTCGGCGCGCGCTCCACGCGGTTTCTGCCGGACTGCTTGGCGCGATAGAGCGCCTGGTCGGCGCGCTTCAATGTTTCTTCGGGATCCTCCCTGCCGCAGGAGCTCGCGACGCCCAGGGACGCGGTGAGGGAAATCTCCTTATCGAAGAAAACGAAGGGCGTCTTCTCGATGCTGAGCCTGATACCTTCCGCCTGCGCCGCGGCGAACTCCATGTCGTCGTCCGGCGTGAGGAGCACGAATTCCTCGCCTCCCAGGCGATAGGCGACTCCGCCGGACTGCTCGCGCAGTATGCGCGCAACCAGCCGGATCGCCGCGTCTCCCGCGTCATGACCATACGTGTCGTTGATCGTCTTGAACCGGTCGATGTCGGCGATGATGACCGTGCGCTTGCGATCGCGCGTGGATTCCAGTTCGCGCGTGCAGAGCTCCCTGCGAAAGAGCCCCGTCAGGCCGTCGACGGCGGCCGCCTGGTAATTGAGCACGCGGTCGAGGGCGATCCGGAGACTGCGGCCGAGAATTTCCGCGGCCGTCCTGGAGACCTGTTCCGGGAAGAGCGCGATGCAGCAGCTCGCAATCGGCACGATGATGGAGGTCCCGGGCAGGAGGCGGACGGTCTCGTTCTCCAGGGCAATCTCCCCTTCCGTCTCGGTTCCCGTTTCCAGGATCCGCCGCACATCATCGGAGACCGGATGCTCATCGAGCCAGAAGGACGCAGCGCTCGAATGAAGCTGGCGGATGGAGGCGTCGACACAACGGCGGAACGCGGCCATGGAATCTCCCGCATTCATGAGTATTTCCACCGCACAGAAGAGGCGGAAGAGCTCGTTGGGCCGCTTGCCGCCCGGCACGGTACGTCTGGCCTCATCCCGCCATGCCGCGTCGCAGATGGTCGCATACGAGCAGAAGAGGCAATGACGCTCGGGTTTCGGAGCGAATTCCTTGTCCGCCTCCATCGTCGCGCAGAGCCGGCTGACGTCGCCCTCGATGCGGCGCGCGTCTTCGGCAACGATTTCATGAATTCCATCGAGCTCACCGAGCTGGATGATGCGCACTGCGGCGACGGATTTCTGGAAGATCTTCGCCACGGCCGCAGCGTAGATCTGGAGCCCCCAGTCGCCATGAACCGGCTTGTGCGCTCCGAGCGCGTAGTCGATCACGACCAGGGAGCCGTTCGATTCGTCGATGCGGTCGATCCGGCCCCGGAGTCGTGATCCGGCGAAGGGATGTTCGAAGGAGTAGGCGAAGCGGACGGGATTTCCCGAGGAAATATGCGAGAAGGATTCCCAGAGCATCCATCGCGCCTTGTGATAGGAATCCGCCGCATGCCGGGAGTCGCTGAAGAGATGCGGGTCCCAGTGCGCGGAGAGCGCCGCATCGAGCAGGGACCAATCGCCGCCGGCTCCGGCGTGATAATCCGCCAGCGCGGCATGAATGATGTTGGAGAGGCCGAATCGCTTCGACTGTTCCTCCCGGTCCTGAGGCAGATGCTCGACGTTCGTGAAATAAAATTTGCGCGGACAGGACAGGTAGGTGTTGATGCCCGATACGGAAAACGATCTCATGGAATGAAGATCATATCCTCCCGGGCCAGAGGCCAGCGCTCGGCGTCCGGTTCCTCCGTCGCGATGATCTTCACTCCGCAGCTGAGGATGCGCGCGAGAAGCTGCTCCAGTTCGCCCGCGCGGCTCGAGGCTCCTTCCCGAAACTGGACGAAGAGCTCGATCGGGCGTGATTCGTCGCCCGTGTCTGCCGTGGAGGATGCAACGAGAGCGATGGTCGCGACGCGAAACCGCGGCCATTCCTGCCGTTGTTGCGCAATGAGCGAGAGGACGGGTATGGGATTCAAGAGGGAGTGTGCTTGGAAAAAAGACGCGGAGAGGGAGGCGTCGTAAAATGGTTCTCTCTTCTGTCGTGCATCGGAGAGGGAGGGATTCGAACCCTCGGTACCAGCTTTATACCAGTACATCGGTTTAGCAAACCGACGCCTTAAACCGACTCGGCCACCTCTCCTTGTTCGGAAGAATTGTAGGGTTCTTTTGCTGATGCGGCAACGCCGGCATCAATCCTTTCCTGTCTCGTTCAGAGCCCAGTCATAATCGAGATGTTGCACCTTCCACACGCCCCGGCGGAGATCGGACTGCGCGGCGGGATCGGAGATATACTTCGCGAGAAAACCGGGAAGGCTTCCCTCGTTCGCGATGAAGTCGTCCTTGTACCAGTCGAAGAGCCTGGAGAGGGAGAGGATCTTCTTTGTGTAATCGATCGTTGTCCGCTTCGGATCTCCGATGAATTTCGTGGTCACCTCGATCAGATCCTGCCTGATGACGAGCCCGTTGTAGGCGCGATTGATCAGAGGTGGACAACCTTTCGCGGCGCAGACCAGAGCGAAGTGGACCCGCGCGTCCTTCCACGTCGGCCGGATGATCTTGTGCTCGATGTCGTTCAAAGAGACGTTCTCGCCGCCCACCCGCCATGTGTTCCTGTCCCAGACTTCAGGAATGTCCTTGATTGATTTAATGGGATAAGCGTCCAGTATGCTTTTCAGCGTGATGGCATTATAGGCATTGATATAGAAAGCCAGCTTCGTATTGCTCTGCATTCGAGCCACAGGAGCCGTCGCGAAAGAAGCGACATACAGGTCGAGCGCCTCTCGATCGGCCGGCGCTTTTTTCCAGTCGCGATACCGGACGCGACCGTTCACCACGTATTTTCGGAGAAGCGCGTCGTATTTCAGGTGATCGAAGGATGCGGATGGCACTCGGGTCTCGCTACGACCCGGCGAAGCCGCCAGGAATCCTGCCGCCAGAGCGAGGACGATGAAACCAATGCGGGTCATTCGCTGCATGGGAGGAGTATAGGGGTCATTCTCCTACATTGCTACATTGATAAATATGGTACTTACGACCCAGGCGAGAAGTCGTCGAAACCCGGCGTTTATATAAGTCTATAATTCAGAATGAGACAATTCTGGAGAATGACCCCTTGATTCGCTGGGCCGAACGCTTCATCGCGACACCTTCCGTTTCGACGGATGGGAATCTTGCGATCGCGGAACAGGCGGCGATCCTGCTGCAGGAGCTCGGATTTGCTCCCAGGATCGAGATGACTCTTCACGAGGGAGTCGAGCAGGCCAATGTCGTCGCGGAGGCGGGCCGTGGTGAAGATCCCGGTGTGCTGCTCCTGACGCACCTGGATACAGTGCCGCCGGGCGATCATGCCGCGTGGACCGCGACCGGCGGGGATCCGTTTCGTCCCACGCGAGAGGGAGACAAGTTGTTCGGGCTGGGTTCCGCCGACGCCAAGGTGGATTTCGTCTGCAAGGCGTTTGCGCTCGCTTCGCTGGAGCCCGACTGCCTGAAGCGCCGCGTCCGGATCGCGGGAACATTCGGCGAGGAGATAGGATTGCTCGGCACGCGCTACCTGCTTCTCAGCGAGGGAACGAAGGGTTTTGGATATGCGCTCGTGAGCGAACCATCCGAGCTGTCCTGCGTTCATGCTCATAAGGGCTACAAGGCCGTGCAGGTCAGGATTCCGCTTATTGAAAATACATTACCGAAGCGAGTTACGGTGACTCGCCATGTTTTCACCGGAGTGGCGGCTCATTCGAGCACGCCTCACCTTGGAATAAACGCGATCGAGGCGGCTCTGGAATCCGTGGCTCACGGCGATATCTTCGGCATCAGGAATCTGCAGGGTGGCAGAGCCCGCAACCAGGTACCGGATCAATGTTCCATGGAAATCGTCACGCCGTCCGGGGAGGAAGGCACGGTTTCGGATGCTCCCAGCTATGCCGTGGAGCCCCTTGTGAATTTTCACGCCACGTGGAAACATTTTCTCACACTGTTGACCGGCGCCTTCGACGAAGAGTTCGATCCCGCGTGTTCCGTCGCCAGCCTCAACCTCGTGTCCATCGAGAACGGCGAAGCGCGCATGACGTTCGATCTCCGCACGCTGCCCGGATTCAACGCGGAAGAATTCACGGGAATGCTCGATGCGGTGGGCCGCGTTTCCGTGCTTCACGCCGATCCGCCGATGGAGAGCGACAAGGACGGATTCCTCGTGCGGGCGGTTCTGCGGGCGCAGGACAAGGTCGGCTGGAGGGCTGGCCTTGCGACGAAGAGCACGTGCACGGAAGGCGGAATTTTGTCGGCGGCGGGAATCGAAACCGTTGTCATGGGACCGGGCCTGTCGAGGGGCAATGTGCACAAGCCGAACGAGCATACCCTGGTCTCTCAACTGGGGACGGCCCGGGACCTGTATGCTGAGATTCTTCGGATCCTGGCATGTTGAAAACTCCTGCGCTTCTCATGGGCGATCCGGCTTATTTCTCCGTCGTGGGCGGCGCGAATCCCCATACGCGCGATCGCTGGGGACGCCGAAAGCGTGTGGACCGGGCACTGGCGATTCGCCAATGGCGCGGCCTGCATGACCTGCTGTCGGAATTCGGGTTTCGCATCCACGTGATTCCGCCCGATCCGGCGCTCCCCGGCCTCGTCTACCCCGCCAATGCCGGCGTCCGGATCGGTTCCGACTTCATCCTGTCGAATCTCATCGCGACACGCGCGGCGGAACGGGATGTGTATGCCCGCATTGTGGAAGCGGCAGGTTTGCGTTGTCGCACCATCGCCAGGAGATTCGAAGGGGAAGCGGATCTATTCCCGGCGGGCGGCCATTACCTTTACACCTCAGGCGAACTTCGGGACCAGAGATTCCAGTTCCGCTTCGGATTCCCGCCCTGGAAACGCGTCTACGGTTTCCGAAGCGAACCTGCCGCGATCGATGAGATCTCCCGACTCTTCCCGCCGGGCCCTACCCTGAGGTTGAAGCTTGTTGACGAACAGTTCTACCATGGAGATACATGTCTCTGTTCCTATGGTCCCCATCGTGAATTTCTGCTCGCCTGGCTTCCCGCGCTGTCCCCGGAATCCCGCCTCCTGCTGGCGAATGTGTATGCCAAGAACCTGACGGCATTGGAAGAAAGTGATGCGATGCTGTATGCCGCGAATTCCTTTGCATTCTCCCGGGATGATAAATTCTATCTTGTCCTGCCGAAGGGCGCGTCCCGGCAGCTCGTTCGCTCCCTTCGGGACAACGGCATTTCCATTCTCACGGTGGATGTATCCGAATTTCTGAGGAAGGGCGGAGGGTCCGTTAAATGCATGATCGGCGATCTTGGAATCCTTCCGGAATCGGCTCCATGAAAGTCGGCGGTATCGATTACAATGATGACGTGAGTGAAAATCGGCCGAGCTCCGTTTCGCCGAAGACCGTGGGGGAACGCATGCGCGCGGACCCTCTTCTCCTCAACGCCTGTGATGAGATCCGCCGCCGCGTATCGGTATACAGGAACGAGATCGCATCCGTCCGGCCGCCGCTTGATTCCCTGAGGATGGACTACGAAACCGCCATCAGGACCTTCGAGGAGGAACGCGGAGCCGCGTTGTTTTATCCTTTCCTTGGAAGCGGAATCGGACACGGAGCGTACGTGGAACTTTCCGACGGCAGCATCAAGTACGATTTCATCTCCGGGATCGGAGCGCATGTTCTCGGGCATGACCATCCTGAGCTCCTGGAGGCTTCTCTCAAGGCGGCGGTATCGGACACCGTGATGCAGGGCAATCTGCAGCAGAATCGCGAATCGTCCGAGCTCGCGGGACTTCTCCTGAACGAAGCGGATCGCTCGGGTGCCCGGATGGCGCACTGCTTTCTCTCGTCGAGCGGAGCGATGGCCAACGAAAACGCGCTGAAGATCATCCTGCAGAAGAAACATCCGGCCAGGAGGATGCTGGCGTTTGATCGCGCGTTCGCCGGGCGGACGACGGCCCTCCTTTCGATCACGGACAATCCCGGATGCCGTGAAGGGATCCCGGTTCTCATGGATGTGGATCGCGTGCCCTTCCATGACGAGACCGATCCCGACGGAAGCAGCGCGCGCGCGGAACACAGGTTGCGGGAACTTCTGGAAACGCATCCCGGGGAATATGCGGGCATGCACCTGGAACTGGTCCAGGGAGAAGCCGGATTTCACCCGGGCACAAGAGCCTTTTTCACGCCGCTCCTCGATCTGCTGAAGCAGCATCATATTGCGATCTGGTTCGACGAGATCCAGACGCTCGGCCGCACGACGGAGCTCTTCGCATACCAGCACTTCGGCCTGGATGAATATCCCGACCTGGTGACACTGGGGAAACTCTCGCCCGTCTGCGCCACGCTTTTTCGCGAGGAGTATCGACCGCGGCCCGGGCTCATCAGCCAGACATTCACCTCGTCCACGGCTTCTCTCTTTGCCTCGCTTCACATCCTCCCCTATCTCCGTAACGCAGGCTTCTTCGGAGCGGACGGCAGGATCGCGACACTGTCGCGTGTCTTTCAATCGAGGCTGTCCGAACTGGCGGCTCGTCATCCCCGCCTTGTGCGCGGGCCCTTCGGATACGGCATGATGATCGCCTGCACGGTCTTCGACGGCGATCCCGCGAGAACAAGGACATTTCTTAAGAAACTCTTCGAAGCCGGCGTCATTGCCTTTTACGCGGGAATCTCCCCTCTTCGCGTCCGATTCCTTCCTCCTTTCGCGGTCCTCGACGAGACGGATATCCAGGTCGTCTGCGATATTTTCGAATCCACGCTTCTGACCTGCGAGGAGGAAGCCTCATGCTCGTGATCCGGCCGGTTCTTCCCGGTGACGTGGACGCCATTCTTCACCTCGCATCGCTGACGGGATACGGTCTCACGACTCTTCCGAACGATCGTAAGATCATCTTGCGGCGGATCCAGGAAGCTCGGCGAGGCTTCGAACGCATGGAGGAGGCTCCCCGGGGCGAGTCGTATTTCTTCGTGATGGAGGATGTATCCACGGGCCGCATCGGCGGAACGTGCGGCATCGTGTCCAAGGTGGGCGGATTCGAGCCTTTCTATGCGTACGAGGTCCGCACCGCGGTTCATGAATCGGATTCGCTGGGCGTCCGGAAGGAAATCCGAACGCTTCATCTCGTCGAGGAACATAACGGCCCGTGCGAGATCGGCAGCCTGTTTCTCGCCCCGGAATTCCGCGGCGGCGGCCGGGGACGCTTTTTATCCCTCGCGCGCTTTCTCTTCATGGCCGAGCATCCGGATTATTTCGATCCGATCGTGATCGCGGAAATGCGTGGAGTCATCGATGCCGGGGGCCGCTCGCCCTTCTGGGACGCGCTGGGCCGTCACTTCTTCGAGGTCGAATTCCCCACGGCCGATGCGCTCTCGTTCCAGAACAAGAAGTTCATCGCCGATCTGATGCCGAAGCATCCGATCTACATACCGCTGCTTCCGCGCGAAGCGCAGGAGGTTATCGGCAAGGTCAACGACGCGACGCGGCCCGCCCTGTCGATACTCGAACGCGAGGGATTCGAGTTCAACGGCATGGTGGATATCTTCGAGGCGGGGCCGGTAATCCAGGCTCATCGAGATTCCATCCGGACAGTGCGTGAGAGCCGGCGAGCGGCCATTGTGGAGATAAGAGAGCTTCCCGCGAATACGGAACCCATGCTGGTCTGCAGCACGGTTCCAGATTTCCGGGCCATCATGACTCCGCTTTCGACCGTGAACGGGGGCGTGCGGCTGGCGGCGGATGGCGCCGCGGCTCTGAATGTCTCCGTGGGTTCGACCGTTCGTTACGTCGCGTTGTAGCGCTTCTTAATTACTTTCTATCCGTGCTCTCGAAGATCTTGTCGGCGGATTTCTCCACGAATCCCTCGAAGATCCTGCCGTTCGGGAGCGTGTATCTCCGGGCGAACTCATAGTAACAACCGGGGACTTCGATCGTCCCTTCCTCGAACTCGACGGCAACATGCGCGGCCCGCGTGGAGGACTGCTCGAGATAGACTTCATACGATCCCTTGATCTCCCCGCCTTCCGCGTTCAGGCTGAATCCATTCTCCTTCAGAAATTCGTTGAACGATTCGAGATCGGAAAAAGTTTTCAACGCGTTGAAGCTCACCGTGAAATGATTGGCGCGGAAGCCGAAGGCCGAGAGCCAGGCGGCATACTCGCTTTCACGCCGCAGCTCCTCGTAGGTTTCGTAGGAAGGAAGCCAGGGTCGTCCGCTCACGCAGAAATCCGGATGGAGGGGCGCGTGCATGTCCATGCCCGAAAGGAGTTCGCGGGCGAGCTCGGCAAGGCGGTCGGAACAGTCCTCCAGTTTCAACTCGCTGATGAAGACCCGCGGCAGATCGGGTGTCGGCGGATCGAAATGGCGCGCAAAAAGTTTCTTCGCGGGAAAGGAATAAGCTCCGCCCGCCTTGTACCCATGCTCCACGAATTCGCGGGCCAGCACGTCGACGCCGACCAGAGGATGATCGAACGTGCGGAAGGCGATGTGATCGTTGACGATGCTCTCGCCGCGCTCCGATAGAAGCTCATGAATTCTTGATGCCTGGGGATTGAGACCGGAATAATCGTCCCACAACCGTTCCAGTAATGACCGCAACTCCACCGACATGCCGCACCTCCCCGCTCAGGCGATATCTTATTCTACACCATCGGACGTGCCTGCGCAGGAGGCCCGCGCAAAAAAAAGCCCCGGGATTTCCCCGGGGCGTGGAACGTGCAGATCAGAACTTCGAGGCGATGGCGGCCGCGATCTTCCTGGCTTCCTCCTTGTTGTCCGCGCGAACCGTGGTGTATGTCCAGCTCTTGAACTCATCGTTGCTGACCTTGATGGTCCTACCGTCCGCGTTCTTGAGCGTGAAGGATCCGTTCACGGCGCTGTGGCAATCGTCGACGATCGTGTAGCCCAGTTCCTGGAATACGCCGCGCGATGCTTCGCAGACGGCGACATGCCTTGCCATGACGATCTCGACAGCGGCCTGGTCCTCCGCTGCAATGGCCGGGACGGCGATTCCGATCGCGAGAGCCGCGATCAAGGCGATAAAGATGGTTTTCATTTTAATTCTCCTGTTGATTCCTGTGACAGGGGGCGCATGCCCCGACGTGCTACGACCGACTTTTCCTGAGGGAGGCAGGTCGGTTTAAATGCGGAGAATGCGGTTTTTCAGGTATACGGGATGGTCGGTATCGGCAAATGTCGTGATGCGGTGCGAGAAGATCGCCTGTTCGGCGGATGAAATGCCCGCGGGGATCATCATCGTCCCATCCTCGCGATGCATCTTCTTCGACTGGAGATGGTCCGGGATCGTCATGACGAGATCCGACGATGCCGTCATATCACAGGGAAGTTCCTGCACGGTCACATCGGCGGGAGCCGCGGCATGGCACGATTCCATCGCTCGATCCATCGAGGAAGGGGCGCAGCACGCCATCATGCCGCTCTCGTCCGCCGCGCAGGATCCGCAGATCGGATTGAACGCTGCCATCAGGAGAGCAACGAACGCCAGCCATGCTGTGATCTTTGAATCGTGTCCGGTTCGCTTATTCATGATCATGCACATGGTAGCAGCCCGGCGCTTCCTGTGTTGTGACCTCCAGCACAACTATGTGATAAAAGTGATAAAAACGCGGAGATGGGAATGGGACCCTGCTCCGCGTCATGTTTTCGCTCTTTCTCAGCTCGCGTGGTGCATGGAGCCGCAGGAGCATTCTCCCTTGCCTGTGGAACAATGTTCGCACGTGCAGTCCGGTTCGTCTTTGGCGCAGGTGCAAGCCATCTTGATATCCTTCGCCGGGCTTGTTGCCGGAGCTCCACCCGCGGACGGTTTTGCGGGCACGAGGTTCATGCCGCACTTCGGGCATTTCGCCTTCGGATCGTCCATCATCACTTCCGGATGCATGGGACACGTGTACTTCATCCCGGACACGGCCGGCTTCGTGTCGCTCATCATCGATGCCGTGTCCGTCGCCGCGGCCGGCTCCGGTTGTGAAGCAGGCGCCGGTGCGACGACCGCTTCGGGCGTCGGGGCAGGCGGCTGTGTCGAGCCGCCGCAAGCTGAAACCAGGATCGCCGAAGCGATCGCCATAACGAATAAGCCATTCTTCATGGAAACCTCCATAGATTTTATTGATTCTTTCATGCGTGACGCACTTCCGTCCGCCATTTCCAGACCAGATAAATGGCGGGGTACACAATCAGCTCCATCGCGAAGGACGTGAAGAGTCCGCCCACCATGGGAGCCGCGATTCTTTTCATGACATCCGCGCCGGTGCCGGTCGCCCAGAGTATGGGCACGAGTCCGATGAAAGTTGTCGCCACCGTCATGAACTTGGGGCGGACCCTCATCACCGCTCCATGAACGATGGCTTCTTTAAGCTCGTCGAGCGACCGCATCTTACCGTCCTGCTTTGCTTTCTCGTATGACAGATCCAGAAAAAGCAGCATGAAGATCGCGGTCTCCGCGTCGAGCCCCAGGAGCGCGATCAATCCGACCCAGACCGCGACGGAGATGTTGTAATCGAGCGCCCAGAGGAGCCAGACCGCGCCGATGGCGGAGAAGGGAACCGCCACGAGGACGATCATCGTCTTCGTGAACGAGCCCGTGTTCATATACAAGAGGAAGAAGACAAGCAGGATGGTGATCGGCACCAGGATCTTCAGACGCTCCGCCGCGCGGAGCTGGAACTCATACTGTCCGCTCCAGCCGATGCGGTACCCGGGCGGAAGCACTCCCGAGTCTATGATCTCGCTCTGCACCGCCGCTCGCGCATCCTCGACGAACGTTCCGAGATCCCTTTGCGCGAAATCAATGTTGATGTAGGCCGCAAGCGCGCCGTCTTCGTCCTTGATCATCGCCGGACCCGACGTGATCCGGATGTCGGCGAGTTGTTCCAGCGGGATCTGCGCGCCCGCCGCCGGAGCTCCCGCCATGCCAGACGTGCTGATGGCCGTTGCCATGCCCGAACCTCCGCCGTCGGCCGCGTTCGCCGCACCCCTGGCCATGATAGGAATGAGGACGCGCTTCAATTTCTCCGGATCGTCACGGAGCTCCCGTGGATATCTCAACTGCACGGGATAGCGCTCTCTCCCCTCCACCGTCGTCGTCAACGTCATTCCGCCGATCACGGTCTCGATCGCCATGTTCACATCCTCGATTGAGAGTCCGTACCGCGCCGCCTCCTCGCGTTTGACGACGATCTCCACGTAGGGCGCGCCCAGAAGCGGCTCCGTCACGACGGATGTCGCGCCGGGTACCTTGCGAACAACCTCCGATATTCGATTGGCGAGTTCATCGAGAGTGGCGAGATCCTCGCCGTAGATCTTGATGCCGACCGGCGCGCGGATGCCGGTGGAGAGCATGTTGATCCGGTTCTCGATCGGCATCGTCCAGATGTTGGGCCACCCGGGAATCCGGCTCGCCACGTCCAGCTCCGCGCGCACTTCCTTCCAGTCCATGCGCCGCTCGTCCGGCCAGACGGAACGCATCATCGGCTCCATGAACCCGGGCACCTTTCCGCTCCACCATCGCGCATCGTGGATGAAGGGCCATTCGGATTCCTCCTTCAGCTGGATCGTCGTCTCCACCATGGTCAGGGGCGCCGGATCCGTGGCCGACACCGCCCGGCCGATCTTGCCGAAGACCGATTTCACGGCCGGATGCGCGGCGATCATCCGGTCCTGCGCGCGGAGCACATTCGACGCGGTCGTGACGGAGGCTCCGGGCCTCGATGAGGAAGGCATATAGAGAAACGATCCCTCCCACAACGAGGGCATGAACTCGCTGCCGAGCCGGAAATAGATGGGGATGGAGACGATGACCGCCATGATGGCCAGCGCAATCACGCTCTTCGGCCATTCGAGAACCATCCGGCAGACCGGTTCATACAGGCGATGCAGCGCGCGGGAAATCGGATGCTCTTCCTCCTTCCGGATCTTCCCGACGAAGATCATCGTGACGAACCGGGAAAGAAACCGGGGACGAAATGTGAAATCCTTGTGGCGTGTGACGATCAGGCGGAGCGCGGGATCGAGGGTGATGGCGAGAAAGGCCGCGAAGAACATGGAGAGGTTCTTCGTCAGCGCCAGTGGCCGGAAGAGTTTTCCCTCCTGGCCTGTCAGCGCGAAGACGGGGAGAAAACTGACCGCGATGACAAGAAGCGAGAAGAAGGTCGGACGCCCGACCTCCTGCACCGCCTGGATGACAACCTTCTCCTCGTTCTCGACGCGGCCGCCCGACTCCCATTCCTCCAGCCTCTTGTGGACGTTTTCCACGACGACGATGGCGCCGTCCACGAGCGCGCCGATCGCCACGGCGATGCCGCCGAGGGACATGATGTTCGAGCTGATGCCGAAGTACCACATCGGGATGAAGGAAATGAGAACGGCGAAGGGTATCGTGATGATCGGAACGAAGGCGCTCGGGAGATGCATCAGGAAGATGAGGATCACGATGGAGACGACGACCATCTCCTCCATGAGCGTGTGGTTCAGGGTCTCGATGGATTTCAGGATGAGATCGGACCGGTCATAGACCGTCACGAGCTGCACGCCTTCAGGCAGCGTCGCCTTCAGCTCGTCGAGGCGTTTCTTGACCGCGTCGATCACGGAGAGCGCGTTTTCGCCGTAGCGTATGACGACGACGCCGCCGACGACCTCCCCTTTGCCGTCGAGCTCCGCCACGCCGCGGCGCATGTCCGGTCCGAGGACGACTCGGCCGATGTCGGCGACGCGGATCGGCGTGCCCTCGGGAGTGGCGCCCAGGGAGATGTTCGCGAGATCCTCGACCTTCTCCACGTATCCCCTGCCGCGAATGATGTATTCCATCCCGGCCAGTTCCATCACACGCCCGCCCACATCGCGGTTGGATTTCCTGATGCGATCCGTGACGAGGTCGATGGAAAGTCCCCGCGCCGCCAGCGCGTTCGGATCGATCTCGACCTGGTACGAGCGGACGAATCCGCCGATCGGAGCGACCTCCGCGACGCCCTCGACGCTTTCGAGCGCGTACCGCAGCGTCCAATCCTGGTAGGTTCTCAGCTCCGCCAGGTCGTTCTCGCCCGACGTGTCCACGAGCGCATACTGGAAAACCCAGCCCACGCCTGTCGCGTCCGGCCCGAGCTGAAGGTCGGCATCCTGCGGCAGTTGTCCCTGGATCTTGGAGAGATATTCCAGGACTCGCGAACGGGCCCAGTAGATGTCCGTGCCGTCCTCGAAGATGACGTAGATATAGGCCATGGAAAAATCGGAGAAGCCGCGGACGACGCGAACGTTGGGCGCGGCGATGAGGGAGGTGATGATCGGGTACGTGATCTGGTCCTCGATCAACTGCGGATCGCGGCCCATCCACTGGACGAAGATGACGACCTGCGTGTCGGAGAGATCGGGGATCGCGTCGAGCGGGATCTGGCGCGTGGAATACCATCCTCCCGCCGCGATGAGAAGCGTGATGAAGATCGTGAGAAAACGGTTATGCGCCGACCACGCGATGACGCGTTCGATCACACCATTTTCATGGATGGGGCCCGCTCCGGCCATCAGTGCGAGTGACCCGTCCGGGGAGCCGGCTGCGATGCGGGCGGAGCAACGGGCGATGGAAGGACTTGCGTGTCGGCTGACGAGGAATGTCCCGCGGGATGCGCCGAGGGCGCCGGTGTCGGCGTGTTCCCGGCCCCGGCGTTCCTGATGGAGGCTTCCGAGTCGAGGAAGTAATTAGCGGTTTCGACGACCTGCTCGCCTTCCCTCAGCCCCGACTTCACGACATAACGCCCGCCGATCTGCTCGCCGATTTCCACCTCGCGCGCCGTGAACTTTCCCGGCTCCGATTCCACATAGACGATGTCCCGCGTTCCGGTGCGGATGACGGCGTCGATCGGAACGACAAGTTCATTACCGGATTTCCTGGAAAGAATAATCGTTCCGTACATGCCGGGCCGCAAAGCTGTGCCGGCATTGAGCAAAGTGATCCGGACCTGGTTTGTGCGCGCCTCGGCGTTCAGGAACGGAAAGATGTAATCGACCTGACCGGAAAAGTCCTGGCCCGGCAGCTGATTGATCCTGATCGTAACAGGCATTCCTTCCGAGACGCCTCTCATCTCGTTCTCGTAGACATCCGCAAGGATCCAGACGGAGGAAAGATCCGCGATGCTGAAGAGCGTCTGCGACGGCATGACCTCCATGCCGCGCCGGACCGTCATTTCCCTGACGTAACCGGAGGCAGGAGCGTGAAGTGTGATCGCGCGGCTTGCCTTGCGTGTCATCCGCAGCCGCGCCAACTCGTCGGCGGGGACGGAGTAGAGATCGAGACGCTGTTCCGCCGCGTGAAGCAGCGACTCCGCCCGCTTCCTGGCATCCGGATCGCTCGACGTGGCCAGACGCTCCGACGCATCCATCGCGATGACATATTCCTCCTCGGAGGCGAAGAGCTCGGGAGAATAGATCGTCAGGAGAGGCTCCCCTTTCACGACCTTCTGCCCCGCGTAATCGATCATGAGTTCCTCGATCCACCCCTGCACACGCGTGTGGACATGCGCGATCTTTCGTTCGTTTTCCGCGACACGCGCGACCGCCCTGATTTCGCCTCCCGATGTATCCCGCGTGACCGGAACGGTGACGATGCCCAGGAGAGCGCGCATCTTGTCGTCCACGCTGATGACGCCGGGCTCCTCGGCTTTCCTGTAGTACAGATCCATTCCACAGATGGGGCACCGGCCCGGTTCCGCCTTATGGACCTGCGGGTGCATCGCGCATGTCCAATAGCCTTCTTCACGAGCCGCGGCCGTATCGCCGACATTTCCCGCGGCCGCACCGCCATGAACATGGCCGCTCGTGGAGGCCGGCTTGCGGCCGGCGTCCAACCCGAACCACTCGGGTTTCCATGCGAAGGCTCCGACCAGCAGGAGAATCAGAAAGGTCAGCAGAACAAGTATCAGACCGATGCCGCGGCTCATGGCGAGACCTCCTCTTCGTTCATGGGGCGCCCCAGCAGCATCTCCACTTCGGCGACCGACTTATGGAATTCCGAAAGCCGCCGCGCCCGCTCTGTTTCGTACTGCTTCAGGGAGACGATGTTCGCGATGACCGTCATGAAATCGACCCGACCCGCCTGATAACCGGCGAGCGAAGCGCGGATGGCGAACTCGGATTGCGGAATCATCGAGGAGTCGTACAGCTTGATGAGGTCGCGTGCTTCCTCCGTCATCGCGTAGTATTCCTCCAGCCACGCCCGGAGGCTCCGCCACTCCGCGTCAAAATCCGCCTTGGCGCCATCGAGATTATGTACCGCTTCCTTCACGAGTTCGCTCTGCTTGTCGCCCTGGTAAATGGGGAGCGTGATGGAGACGCCGGCGGCGACCATGGCAGGGAGACTTCCTCGCGGATAAACGCTGGCGAAGATGCCGTAATCGGGCATCCGGTTCTTCTCGGCGAGTTGGAGCGCGAGATCTTCGTGCAGGATCTTGGCTTGAAGCGCGTCCAGCATGGGATTATCCGTCCTCGCCATGTCGGCGAGCTGATCGACCGTGTACGGGAGATCATACACGGGCTCCTCTCGGGGCCGGCCCACCGGCCGCGACGGATCATGGTCGCGCAGATCGTTCAGATGCGCGACTGCCGCGCGCTCCTCGCGCTCCAGCATCCTGAGCCGTTCGGTGGTCGCCGTGATTTCAAGTCCCGCGCGGAGGACATCCTCCTGCAGCGCGGAACCGGACGCATAGCGCGCCTCCACGCCGCTCGCAAGCTGCCGGAGGTTGTCGCGGGTCCGGCGCAGGATGTCGCGCTCCTTCATGACGCGGTAGAGATCCCAGTAATGCATCTTCAGGTCGGCGAGAATCTTGTTGGTGATGACCTTGACGTCGGCCTCGGCATGATGCGCCATGTGCCGCGCGATTTCGCGGCGAAGACCCCGCTTGCCGGGCCCGGGGAACATCTGTTCGAGCGTGATCATGAACTGGGAATCGGGATCTTTTCCGTAGGAAGGAAAATCCTGGAAGGGCATGCCGTCCTGGTAGCCCAGCTCGAGCGTGGGATCTTCCAGCGCGCCGGCCGGCTTGATGCGCGACTGCGCCGCCGCCGCGTACGCGCGCGCGGCACGGATGGCAGGATGGCGATCGCGGCACTCCGCGAGCAGGATGGAGAGAAACGCTGTCGGCTCGTCGGGGATTTGAGCGGAATGATGCTCGAGGCGTTGATGAAGCATCGGCGTGTCGGGAGCCGGTGACATCATGCGGGCGGTCGTATCGGGCGCTTTCTGCCCTGTTGAAACTGCCGCGACCTCCGTCTCGCCACCGGCTTCAGCAATCGGCTCCACATCGTCCATGGAATCGTGAGGAAGCAGGATCGTTGTCCCGGCCTTGATCGTGTACGGCTCGGTGAGATTATTGATGAGCGCGATCTCTTTCCAGCGCGTCACGTCTCCCATGATGTCGCGGGCGATCTTATACAAAGTGTCGCCTTCGCGGACGATATGCGAATGCGGCGCCGCCTGAGCGGCCGTTATGATGAGTGCGATTCCTACTATGACGATGGCCCGAAACTTGTTCATGGGAAACCTCCCGATAAGATGGCTCGCCTTGTGGGCGAGCATTCAACCTAAAGGAGGAGAATCAGATGAGGAAAGCGCGATTAATCAGGAAGAGAGGCAGGGTTTGACGAGGAGGCGACTGGGACGCGACCGTTGGAGCGAGATGCTCGACGGGATGCGAAGTAACAGATGTGGCGGCGACGGCCACCATCGCACCGCGCGAAGTCTCGATCGAACCGGCGACGGAATGATCCAACGGATCGGATGGCGAACACGGCATCATGCTGAAATCGCACGTTGCCTGCCATTGGGAGGCTCCGGAATTCGATTCAGCCGCGCTCTTGCAGCAGCAGGAGCCGTCATCCGAGGTTCCGCACGCAGATGTTTCGGCCGCTTCGCAGGATTGAGGAAGCAGTCCCGCCATAAGTGATAGAGCCAGCAGCAGGAGAGCAGCTCGGGAAAACGCAAGCCGTGAACGATGTCCGAGAGAAACCATGTGAGCAATATAGCTCCCGCGATCATGATAAGTCAAGGCGCGGCCGACCCGACGAACGTTCCAGCCCCTCGATGAACGCGTATATTTGCTCATATTTGAATGGTCGGGAAATACCGTATGAACTTACGAACTATCTTTTCTCCGCCAGGAGCAATTGAATGGCCGAAAGAAGTTTCTCCGGATCGTACGGCTTGGGCACGTAGGCGTTTGCTCCGACGGCGAAACCCGCCTCGATCTCCTTCTTCTGCGCGAGGCTGGAGAGAACGATGACGGCCAGGTTGCTCTGGGCCGGGTCAAGTCGGATCTTGCGGAGAATCTCGAGGCCGTTACCATCCGGGAGCATGATATCGAGAATGAGGATATCCGGCTGCTTCGCGGCCAGCTCGGCGAGGCCCTCCGCGAGCGTCGTGGCGATGCGCGACGCATAGCCGTAGCCGCGCAGGAGAATGCGGATGTTGCGGGCGAGATCCGGCTCGTCCTCGACGACGAGGATATCCGCCGGAGTCACGAGCGTCCCTGCATCGCGGTCCGCTCCTTGCGCCGGTCGCGCTTGTGCTGGTACAGGGCGGCGTCGGCGTGCTGCTTCAGCGCTTCCGCGTCGCGGCCATCGTCGGGAAAGAGGGCCAGGCCCATGGAGCAGGCGGGATTCAGGGTCATGCCTCCTGCGAGGAACGATTCCGCTTCGATGGCGACGGAGAGTCGTTCGAGGAAGCGAGTCGCCGCCTCGCGATCCGTCTCCGGCAGGATCACCGCGAACTCGTCGCCACCGATGCGCGCGCCGCGGTCGGTGCCTCGGCAGGTGGCGATGATGGCGCGGGAGATGGCCTTGATGAGATCGTCGCCGGCGGCATGGCCATGCGTGTCGTTCACCATCTTCAGGCCGTCCGCGTCGAGCATCGCCAGGGCCATCGCGTGATGATAGCGCGAGGAGCGCGCCAGTTCCGTGGCGAGCCCCTGGTCGAAGGCGAGGCGATTCCAGAGCCCGGTGAGAGCATCGCGTCGCGATACTTTCTGGGCTTTCTCCAGTCGCATGCGCTGTTTCATGACGGATGATATCTGCGCCACGAGCTCCGCGGGTTCGAACGGCTTCGTGATGTAGTTGATCGCGCCGCTGAAGAGCCCCTGCAGGCGGTCGTCGCGAGCGCCCTGGGCCGTCAGGAAGATGACGACGGGCGGATCGTCCATCGCGTTCATCCTCTCCATTACTTCGAAACCGCCGAGACGCGGCATGGTGACATCGAGCAGCACGAGGTCGATATCGTCTCTCTCGATGATCTCCAGGGCGATATCGCCGTCCTCGGCGATATCCACCTGGTACCCTACGGCCTTGAGGAGGATGGTCAGCACCTTGCGGATGTCCGGGTCGTCGTCGACAACGAGGATCCGCCCTCCCCCCTCGTTCATCTTCGGAAGATTCATCGCCGCATTAACCATGGCCCATTATGCCGCGCTTTCGAGCGGCGTCAAACCCGAGTCTCTTCCTCTCATCGAAGAACCGTCTCCAGCGAGTGCTCGCCGTTCTGCTCTTTCACAAAATCCGGAGCTACCAGCGGAAGGACGACCGTGAAGCGGGCGCCGGTCCCGTCGTGAGCGGGACGGTTCTCGGCCCAGATGCGGCCGCCGTGGGCCGTCACGATGCCCTGGACGATGGAAAGACCCAGCCCGGTGCCGTGGCGCCCCATGTGCTTCTTGACCTGGTGGAACCGTTCGAAGATCAGCGATATTTCCTCCTCCGGGATGCCCGGCCCGTCGTCCTCCACGATGATGCAGGCGCTCGTCCCGTCGGAAAAGAGCGCGATGCGGATTTCCTTCGCGGCGAACCGGAGCGCATTGCCGACGATGTTCGTCACGACCTGGACGATCCTGTCTTCATCGACGGAGATTTCGATCGGATCGTCGGGCATGTCGAAATTGAGCGCGATCCCCTTTTCCTTCGCGATGGTGGAGACGCCGTTCACCGCCCACTTCACGGGAACGCGGAGGTCCATCGTCTTCAGGTCGAGATGGAAGGCTCCGGATTCGATCCGGGAGAGATCGAGGAGATTCTCTATGAGACGCCGAAGGCGGTCGACGTTGCGCTTGATGATGTCGAGCGCTTCCTTCTGGTCGTCTGTGACCGGCCCGAGGAATCCGAACATCATGTTCGCCGCAGCGCCCTTGACCGCCGCGATCGGCGTCCTCAGCTCATGCGAGACATTCGAGACGAATTCGCTCTTCAGGCGGTCGAGCTCCAGCAGCCTCCGGTTGGCCTGCTCCAGCTCCATCGTCTGCCGCTTGATGAGATCCAGGGCTTTCTTCTGCTCCGTGATGTCGCGCGCGATCGTCGTCGCCCCGATCACGGCTCCGCTCTCGTTCTTGACGGGATAGCGCGACAGGGAGACGTGGATCGGAAGGCCGCCCTTGCGGATCCGCACGGTCTCGACATGTTCCTCACGGTCTCCCCTCTTGATGGCCGACAATTCCTCCGCGGCTTCCCCCGGCCGGTCGGAGGGAATCAGCAGGAGCACGGACCGCTCCTCGATCTCGTCGGGCGCGTAACCGAATATCCGCTCCGCGCCTTTGTTCCAGCTGACGATCGTCCCGTTGACCGTCTGGCCGACGATCGCATCGTCGGAAGAGGCGACGATCGCGGCCAGGCGCGCGAGCGACTCCTCCGCTTCCTTCAGCTCGGTGACATCCTGGCAGGCGCCGTAGACGCGGACGGGACGGCCTTTCTCCATCACGATGTCGCCGCGGACATGGAGCGTCCTGACGGTGCCGTCGGGACGGATGATGCGCTTGTAATATTCCACGGGCGAGCAGGACTCGATGGCGGACGTCGTCGTCTGGCGAACGCGCTCGCGGTCGTCCGGGTGAACGCGCGACAGGAGCGCATCCGCGACATCCTCGAACTCGCGCTTCGGAATACCATAGATGCGGAAGAGCTCGTCGGACCACGTCATCTTGTTCGTCAGCATGTCCCATTCCCAACTTCCGAAATGCGCGATCTTCTCCGCCTCGGCCAGCAGCTTCTGGCTGCGCCGCAGTTCCTCTTCCGCCTTGTTGCGCACCGCCAGCTCGGATTCGAGCGCGGTCGACTTCTCGATGACCGTCTTCTCCAGTTCTCCGGCGTGCATGCGGGTGCGATTGACGACCGGAAGAAGGAGAAGAAGGAGCGTGGAGATCGCGAGGATCGATATGACGCCGATGGTCAGCATGGGCACGGCAATTCTACGTGCACCGGGATGAATTGGAACGCGAAATATGTCCTATTTGCGGGATATGAAACGATTCCCTTCGATATAGAACCTCAGCGGTTTGCGAGCCCATTCGCCGGCGTATCCGACGCCGATGCGCGGCCGGGAGACGATCCGGATGCGTTCGCGGTGCTCCGGTTCGACGATATAGAAGTTGTCTCTCAGGAGATCGTGCCGATTGAGCGATCTGTCGATGCCCATCGAACGGCAAAGAAGGCCCGGCCCGCTCGTTTTTCCGTCCAGGTTCTTCACCGGTTCGAGAGCCCGCAGAAGAACCGCCGCGCCGATTCCCTCCGGTTCCGTCACGACGTTCATGCAGTAATACATGCCGTAGATCATGTACACGTACGCATGTCCCGGCGGGCCGAACATGACGGCGGTGCGCGGAGTCATCCCCTTTGAGGAATGCGAAGCCAGGTCATTGCGGCCGAGGTAGGCTTCCGTTTCCACGATCCGGCCGATGATGTCCGTGCCATTCACGCGATGAACGAGCCATTTGCCCAACAGCTCGCGCGCGACGGATTTCGTCTTCCGGTTGTAGAATTCGCGCGGGAGCTTCGTATAGGGGACATTCTCCAACATTCCAACATTCTATATACACGACTTGCGGGAAAATAGGGCTGATTCTCCAGATCGCTTCATGCTCAATAAATCAAGGTGCATGTTACAAAAAATACATACCGGTCACACATAACTCTTTTCATACCAATGTTGGAATGTTGGAGAATGTCCCCTATTGCATGCGGGATTCGACTCGGATGGGGTTGATGCCGTTCTCGATCAATTCCTTGTAGGCGGATGCGCTTCCTGTCCAGAGCCATTTCTCGTAGACGGAAAGTGTGCGACGGTTATTGTGCGGAGCGGTGTGCTCGCTCACTTCACCGAGGATGGAAACAAACATGGGGAAGCCTTTGGCCAGTTCGCGAAAGAGCTCGAACAGGGGCGATGGCTCGACTTCGTCCGCGAGGCGTGAATACGCGAGGCTCCCCATGCGGTGGTAATATTTCGGATTCACGTTCTTGCGCATGAGGCAATCGGAGAAGAATCCGGAGACGAAGAGCGCTCGATCTCCGAGACGGCGGAGCGTTTCCTCGCGCTGCGCGCCGGACTGGGTCTTGAGCGCAAGATACGTTTCCGCGAACGTGAGATCGTTGGCGGGATCGGCGAGGACGAGGGCGGATGAATTGACGGCGCTGGAGAGGAGCGCGACAAGGTAATACTCCGCCATGGAGCTGGGCTGGGCATTCTGCGACTTCACGGCCTTCTGAACCAGCTCGCGGAAAATCTCCTCGAGGCGTTCGGTCCGCAACACGCACGTCAGGTTTTCTCTTTGAAGTTGCGATTCGGTTGGAATGACCTCTATCATCATGTCCCATCCGTTTCGCGTCGCGGAGGCTTCACATCAACGACGCTTCGCGTCCCCCGCCGCGTTGTATTTATTATCGGCTGAAGCGGGCCGGAAATTTACGAGTCCTGTACAAACTTTCGCAAAGATAATCTTCTTCCGCCGTCCCGGGTCGTTCAAACCATTGACACCCGTTTCGGCGCCGATATCATTCTCGGCGTATCCCGGGCGATTAGCTCAGTTGGCTAGAGTACTTCCTTGACATGGAAGGGGTCACTGGTTCGAGTCCAGTATCGCCCACGGCTAGTTGACCTCCCTTATCTTTGACGTTGCAAAATTAGATCCGGTAGTCCGAAATTAGTTTCCAGGATACCCAAGATTTTTCTTTCACAAGGCGCGGTTGCCCACTTATAATATTTCCCTCGAATTCAATACCCTGAAATGAAATGCATCGCGCGGCCGGGGGCAAGCACGAGAACGATCCATCAGCGCTTCCGCAGCACCGGTCATCGCAAGATAATGGTTAAGGATGGGACAAAAAGAGTGAGAGGACTGCCCGAAAAACAGGGTCTTTACGACCCGGCCTTCGAACACGATGCCTGCGGTGTCGGCTTCATCGTCGATATCTCGGGAAAGAAGTCGCACGACATCGTGGAGAAGGGGCTCCGGATCGTGGAGAACCTTTCGCACCGCGGCGCGTGCGGTTGCGATCCCCGCACGGGCGACGGCGCCGGAATCCTGATGCAGATTCCGGACGAGTTCTTCCGGAAGGAGTGCGCCAACGCCCACGGATTCGCGGGCGGCCGCGGCTTTGAGCTCCCTCC
This sequence comes from uncultured bacterium, assembly GCA_964499705.1. GTDB lineage: Bacteria > UBA8481 > UBA8481 > UBA8481 > UBA8481 > JBBTKW01. Next base: position 370,692 of record CAZCME010000002.1, read on the forward strand.
GCTCGGCCAATACGGCGTCGGCATGATCTTCCTCCCGCAGATCCCGGTCGACCGCCATTTCTGCGAGGGGCTCCTCGAGGAGATCATCGAGCAGGAAGGCCTCGATCTCCTGGGATGGCGTTCCGTCCCCATCGTGGAATCGGTCATCGGCGAATTCGCCAAGGATGTCCGCCCGCACATCAAGCAGGTTTTCGTCGCCTCCAGCGATGGAAACATCGATCAGGATGCGCTGGAAAGAAAGCTCTATGTCGTCCGGAAGCGAATGCAGAACGAGGTGCGCGATAAGATGAAGCGCGCTTTCCACTACTTCTACATCGCGTCGCTCTCGACCCGCACCATCGTCTACAAGGGCATGCTGATCGCCGAGCAGATCCAGCCCTTCTTCCTCGATCTCTCCGATCCGACCATGAAGAGCGCGATCGCTCTCGTGCATCAGAGATACAGCACGAACACGTTTCCGACATGGGATCTCGCCCATCCGTTCCGCTATCTTGCTCATAACGGAGAGATCAACACACTGAAGGGCAACATCAACTGGATGGACGCCCGCCAGAAGATGATGGACTCGAAGCTCTTCGGCGACGACATGGAGAAGATCATGCCGATCGTTCTTTCCATGGGCAGCGATTCCGCCTGCCTCGACAACGCCCTGGAGTTTCTCGTCCTCACCGGCCGGTCGCTCGCGCACTCCATGATGATGCTCATTCCCGAAGCCTGGGAGAACGACGCGGCGATGGATCTGGACAAGCGCGGCTTCTACGAATTCCACGCGGCGATGATGGAACCCTGGGACGGACCGGCCTGTGTCGCATTCACGGATGGCCGCCAGATCGGAGCCCAGCTCGACCGCAACGGCCTCCGGCCCGCCCGGTACTGCGTCACGAAAACGGGCCTTGTCATCATGGCTTCCGAAGCGGGAGTCCTGGACATCCCCGAAGCGGAGATCGAAAAGAAGGGGCGGCTGCAGCCAGGCAAGATGCTGATGATCGACACCGAGGCGGGCCGTATCATAGGAGACGAGGAATTGAAGGGCGCGATCGCGCGTCAGAAGCCGTACAGGAACTGGGTCACCGAGCAGAAGATCGAGCTCTCGAATCTTGCGGCGCCGCCGCCGATCCAGGTCCCCAGCCGTTCGACGCTTCTCGAGCGTCAGCAGATCTTCGGCTACACGGTCGAGGATCTCAAGTTCATCCTGGGGCCGATGGCCGCCACGGGCGAGGAGCCTATCGGCTCCATGGGAACGGACACGCCGCCGGCCGTCCTTTCCGATCGTGCCCAGCCGCTCTTCTACTATTTCAAGCAGCTCTTCGCGCAGGTCACGAATCCTCCGATCGATCCGATCCGCGAGGAAATGGTGATGTCGTTGACGATCTACGTCGGCGGCGAGGGAAATCTCCTGGAGGAGAATCCGCGGCAGTGCCACCAGCTGGAGCTTCCGCATCCGATCCTGACGAACCATGAGCTCGAGCAGATCCGCCACTTCTCCATCAGCCATCTCCGCGCGATCACGCTCCCGCTCCTCTTTCACGCGGAGGAAGGCGGTCCGCGCCTGCGGCATGCGCTCGATGAACTCTGCGAGCGAGCCTCGAACGCGGTGAAGGCGGGCTACTCGATCCTCATCCTGTCGGACCGTAACGTCGACGCCTTCCGCGCGCCCATTCCGTCGCTCCTGGCGGTCGGCGCTGTTCATGAGCATCTCGTCCGCGAAGGAACGCGGACCCGGGTCGGGATCATGCTCGAAAGCGGCGAGCCGCGCGAGGTCCACCATTTTGCGCTGCTCCTGGGATATGGCTGCAGCGCGATCAATCCGTACGGCGCCTTCGACACGCTGACGGACATGGTTCACCAGGGATTGCTTCCGGAAAAGATCAGCGAGGAGAAGGCCCACGCGAACTTCGTCAAGGCCGTGAAGAAGGGGATCTTCAAGGTGATGTCGAAGATGGGCATCTCCACTCTGTTGTCCTACCACGGCGCCCAGATCTTCGAAGCGCTGGGGCTTTCGCGCGAACTCGTCGCGGAATACTTCACCGGCACTCCGTCCCGGCTGGGTGGCATCGGCCTGGATGTGATCGCCGAGGAGGCCCGCATGCGACACGAGCGCGCCTTCCCGAGGACGTATGTCACAACGCCCACGCTCGATCCCGGCGGCCAGTACCAGTGGCGGCGCGACGGCGAGAAGCACATCCTCAATCCCGATTCGATCGCGAAACTGCAGCACGCGGTCCGGAAGGAATCCTGGGAATCGTACGAGGAATACGCGACGACGATGAACGAGCAGGCCGAGAAGATGGTGACTTTGCGGTCGCTCTTGAGATTTCGCGCGGGCAAGTCCATCCCGCTCGACGATGTGGAGCCTGCGCGTAATATCGTCAAGCGCTTCGCGACCGGCGCCATGTCGTACGGTTCCATTTCGCTCGAAGCTCATCAGACGCTGGCTATCGCGATGAACCGCATCGGCGGCAAGTCGAACACCGGCGAAGGCGGGGAGGATCCGGCGCGCTATGCGCTCCTGCCGAACGGAGATTCGCTCCGGTCGGCCATCAAGCAGGTCGCGTCCGCGCGCTTCGGCGTCACGACGGAGTACCTCATGAACGCCGATGAGCTCCAGATCAAGATCGCGCAAGGCGCAAAGCCCGGCGAAGGCGGGCAGCTTCCGGGACACAAGGTGAGCGAGGAGATCGGACGCGTCCGCTATTCCACTCCGGGCGTCGGGCTCATCTCCCCTCCGCCGCACCACGACATCTACTCGATCGAGGATCTCGCGCAGCTCATATTCGACCTCAAAAACGTCAATCCCCGCGCCAGGATCAGCGTGAAGCTGGTCGCGGAAGCCGGAGTCGGCACCGTCGCGGCAGGGGTATCGAAGGCCAAGGCCGATGTCGTCCTGATCAGCGGCTACGATGGCGGCACCGGCGCCTCGCCTATTTCGTCCCTCAAGCATGCGGGGATCCCGTGGGAGATCGGGCTTGCGGAGACGCACCAGGTCCTCGTCAGGAACGACCTTCGCGGACGCATCATCGTCCAGACGGACGGAAAACTCGCGACCGGCCGCGACGTCGCGATCGCGGCGATGCTCGGCGCCGAGGAGTTCGGGTTCGCGACGCTGCCGCTCATCACGATGGGATGCATCATGATGCGCAAATGCCACCTGAACACCTGCCCCGTCGGCATCGCGACGCAGGATCCGGTGCTGCGGCGGAAGTTCGCGGGCAAGCCGGAGCACGTCGTGAACTTCTTCTTCTTCATCGCGGAGGACATCCGCCGGATCATGGCGCAGCTCGGCTTCCGGACCATCGACGAGATGGTCGGCCGCGTGGACATGCTGGAAGCCTCCGACGCGATCGATCACTGGAAGGCGAAGCATCTCGACTTCTCCGATATTCTCCATCGGCAGCTCGTTCCGAAATCGATCGCGACACGCCGCGTCCAGCCGCAGGAGCACGGGCTCGACGGCATCCTGGACCATCGCCTGATCGAGCTCTCGAAGGAAGCGCTGGTGGACAGGAAACCCGTCCGGATCAACCTGCCGATCCGGAACGTCAACCGCACGACCGGCGCCATGCTCTCCGGCGAAGTGGCCCGCCGACACGGCCACGCGGGACTTCCGGCTGACACCATCACAATCGAGTTCAAGGGCTCCGCCGGGCAGTCCTTCGGAGCCTGGGCGGCTCACGGGATCACGATGGAACTGGAGGGCGAAGCCAACGATTACCTCGGCAAGGGGCTCTCCGGAGGACGTGTTGTCGTGAAGCCTCCGCGCGAGGCGCTCTTCGCGCCCGAGGAGAACATCATCGTTGGCAACGTCACGCTGTACGGCGCGACGTCGGGCGAATGCTTCATCTACGGCCAGGCCGGCGAACGCTTCGCCGTCCGCAACTCCGGCGTTCAGGCCGTCGTCGAGGGCGTGGGAGATCACGGTTGCGAATACATGACGGGCGGGCGCGTCATCGTGCTCGGGAAAACCGGGCGCAATTTCGCGGCGGGCATGTCGGGCGGCATCGCGTACGTTTTGGATCGCGACGGCTCCTTCCCCGCTCTCTGCAACATGGGCATGGTCGCGCTGGATGAGATGAACGAAGATGACGAGGAGACCGTGCGGCGGCTTGTGGAGAAGCATCATCTTTACACGGGCAGCAACCAGGCCGGGAAGATCCTGGAGACATGGGAGGAGAGCTTTCCGAAGTTCGCAAAGGTGATGCCGCATGATTACAAGGCGGTCCTGGAGAAGAAGAAGCAGGCCGCCAGGAATGAAACGGCGACAGCGGCTCTGGCATCAGCGGCGGCACAGGAGTAGAACATGGGCGACCCAAAAGGATTCATGACGCATCAGCGCGAGACGGCGAAGAAGCGCGCGGTCGGCGAGCGTGTACGCGACTACCACGAGTTCGAGCTCCCGATGTCGGAGGAACAACTGAAGGACCAGGGCGCGCGCTGCATGGATTGCGGAGTCCCCTTCTGCCATTCCGGATGTCCGCTGGGAAATCTCATCCCCGAGTGGAACGACCTCGTCTACCGCGGGCGCTGGCGCGAAGCGATCGCGTCCCTGCACTCCACGAATAATTTCCCCGAGTTCACGGGTCGCGTCTGCCCTGCTCCGTGCGAAACCTCCTGCGTGCTCGGGATCAACGAGCCCGCGGTATCCATCAAGCAGATCGAGGTATCGATCATCAATCGCGCCTTTGAGGAAGGATGGGTCACTCCCGAGCCGCCCGCATTCCGGTCCGGCAAGCGCGTCGCGGTGATCGGCTCCGGCCCGGCGGGCCTGGCCGCTGCCGCGCAGCTGAACCGCGACGGGCATACCGTGACCGTCTTCGAGCGCGCCGACCGGATCGGCGGACTCCTGACCTACGGCATACCCGACTTCAAGCTCGAAAAGCATATCGTGATGCGCCGGGTGAAGCTTATGGAGCACGAGGGCGTCCTCTTTCAGCCGAATTCCAACGTGGGTGTGAATGTGCCCATCGAGATGCTGAAGCAGGAATTCAACGCGATCTGCCTGGCGGGCGGTGCGACCGCGGCGCGGGATCTGAAGATCCCGGGGAGAGAACTGCCGGGCATTCACCTCGCGATGAATTTCCTCCCGCAGCAGAACAGGCGCGGCTTCGGCGACGCGATTCCCGACGACGTCGTCATTTCAGCGAAGGACAAGCACGTCGTCGTGATCGGCGGCGGGGACACGGGATCCGACTGCGTCGGCACGTCGATCAGGCAGGGCGCGAAATCGGTGACCCAGATCGAGATCCTGGCGAAGCCGCCCAAGGATCGGACCCAGGAGATGATGTGGCCGATGTGGCCGATGATTCTCCGGACATCCTCGTCCCAGGAGGAGGGATGCAACCGCGACTGGGCGATCAACACGGCATGCTTTGAGGGTGACGGCCGCGTCGAAAAGATCAAATGCGTCCGGATCGAGTGGATCAAGGGCGCCGACGGCAGGATGCAGATGAAGGAGATCGCCGGTTCGGAGTTTTATCTCCAGGCGGATCTCGTTCTTCTGGCGATGGGTTTCCTCGGCCCCGAAAAAGAAGGCATGCTCCAGCAGCTCGGCGTGGCCCTCGACGCACGCGGCAACGTCGCCACGGACGCTTCGATGGCGACGACCGTGCCGGGAATCTTCGCCGCCGGAGACATGCGCCGCGGCCAATCGCTCGTCGTCTGGGCGATCACCGAAGGCCGCCGCTGCGCGAAGGCGATCAACGATTACCTGGAGACGGCGTAGCCTTAGGAAATCGCTTGGAAAATCCTGAATCCGAAATCCAAAAAGTCATCCTGCGCAGGAAAATGTCATGAGTTAGGATTCAGGATTTCCCAAGCAGACTCGATGGACTTTCCGGTTCATGAACCATATGATTTCGCCCATGGACAGGATTAAACGATCCGTCCTCGTCGTGGAAGATGAGGAATTTCTTCGCGAAGGAATCGTCCAACTCTTGTCCGACGCCGGCTGGCTGGTTCATGAGGCCGGCGACGGGTACGATGCCGTCCCGATCTTCCGCGAGCAACCCATCGAAGTCGTCCTGACCGATCTCCTGATGCCCCGCATGGACGGGATCCAGCTGCTACGCGCCATCCAGGACATCGATCCCGATGTGCCCGCCGTGGTCCTGACCGGATATGGTTCCATCGATCGATGTGTCGCGGCCCTCCATGCCGGAGCCGTTGATTTTCTGGCGAAGCCGTTCGAGGAGGAAGTGCTTCTGGCCGCGCTGGACCGCGCATGGCGGGGACGGGGTCAATATCTGGACAACGATATTCTCGTGCATGAAAGCCGGTGCCGGTTCAGCATGAAACTGCCGGTCGATGGGGAATTGGTTTCGCCCGCCGCCGCTAGAATCGCCGCCATTTCGCGCCCTCTCGGATACTACGGTCGTCGATGGGCGATCCGCCGCGCGGTGGAAGAGGCCCTGAGGAATGCGATGGCGCACGGGGCATCCTCCGCGGAACCAGGGACGCGGATCGAGGTGGACGCGGAGATCGACGAGCATCGGATGAAAGTCGCCGTGAAGGATCCCGGACAGGGTTTCGCTATGAGCCTCATCGATCGATGCGGCGATAAGAGCGCGAAAGGGCGGGGACTCTTTCTGATCAAGTCCTTTTCCGATGAAGCGCGATGGATCGATCCCGGCAATCTTGTGGAGATGGTGTTTCAGCGCCGCGGGATGTGATCAGGGAGTCTTGACGTGCCAGGCGGCGAAACCGCTGTTTATGGATTCGTTTCCGGGAGAACTCTTCAGATTCACATCCGACTGGAACTGCCTGCCGAGCAACTGGCCGTATTCGACGAGATCGCGGCCCATGAAACGGAGCCGGTCCCGGATCTTTTCCGCCTTGATTTCCAGCGACGCATCGAAGTCCGCCGACCTCGCGGCCGAATGATACGGCAGGCTCCATCCGTGACAATATTGCACGGCGGCGCGCATGTGCGAAAGGCAGCTCTCGCCGAGGCTTCCTCCCGTCGAAGCCACGAGGCCGAATAGCTTCCCTCCGAATTCGTAGTAATGGAAATCAAAGTAGTTCTTCATCCAGCCGCTCATGCTGCCGTGGTATTCCGGCGAGACGAGCACATAGGCATCGGCATCGCGCGTTAATGCGCGGACCCGCTCGATCTCCGGGTGCTCGCGGTCATAGGAACCGTCCGCTCGAAAAAGCGGCAGCGGCGTTTCGAGAAGATTGAGGACCGTCGTCTCCCCTCCCGCGGCCCGCGCGGCTTCGAGGACGACGTTCATTAGCACAAGCGAATGGCTGTGCTCGCGGGTGCTACCGGAGACGCCGAGAATCCTCATGATCCAAGGATAAAGCGCTTCATCCCTGGTGTTACTGCCCGAGCAACTGCAGGACGCTTCTCGGATTCAGGTTCGCCTGAGCCAGCGCGGAGAGATTCGACTGATTCCGGATCTGGCCCAAGGCAAGATTCGAGGCTTCGTCGGCGAAATTGGTGTCGCGGATCGTCGAGAGCGCCGAAAGCGTGTTCTCGCGGGCAACTCCCACGAAATCGGAGGCATTGGAGATGCGGTTCGCGTTCGCGCCGATATTGGCCCGGAGGCTCGAGACGCCGTTGATCGCGGAGTCGATCGAGGAGAGCGCGTTCGAGGCCGCATCGCGAGTGGAAACGTCGACGGTGGCGATTCCCAGGTTGGCCGTCGATGTGCCGTCAATGTTGACCTGGAGCGTATCGCCTTCGTTGGGTCCGACCTGCACCTTGAATCCGCCGCTGGCTTCGTCGAAGTCACCGGTCAGGAGCGGGCGGCCGTTGAACTGGGTCGCCTGCGTCTGGCGGTCGATCTCCGCGACGAGCTGATCGACTTCCTCCTGGATGAGACTGCGATCTTCATCCGTCAGGGTGTCGTTGGCCGACTGGATCGTCAGCTCGCGAATGCGTTGAAGCGAATCGCTGACGTTCGTGAGGCCGCCCTCGGCCACCTGCAGGGCGGAAGCGGCATCCTGGAGATTATTCTGGGATTGCTCGAAACCCTGGGAGAGCGCGCGTAGACGCTCCGAAATGGCCAGTCCCGCCGCATCGTCGCTGGACCGATTGATGCGCAATCCGGACGCAATCTTGGCGAGAGACTTGTTCTGTTCCTGCTGGTTGATGCCTAGAAGTCTGGAGGCGAATTGAGCCTCCTTGTTAGAATTGATCCTGCCGGCCATTTTGTAGGCCCTCCCTTCCATGGATATGACATCCCGTCGGATGTCTCCTGTTGCTGCTATTGGAAATATTAGCCTGCAATATCAGCGAATGTCAAGGGTTTGTCGATGGAAAAGCACAATTTGACATCTCTTCGCCGCCCTCTCATTGCACTTGCGCGTCGCCCATGCTATGGTGCATCAGACCATTGTCTGTGCGGATGTGAACGGGTAACGATATTTCCATCAATTCATGGCGATATACTTCATCGCTCCTTGCCCTGCTCGGTACTGGAGCGGCCGTCACATGGGAGCGAAGCGGATCCTCCGCCATCCCCGCTCTCTCCGCTCTCGGCCTGATCTCCGCCATCGCCCTCTTTGTTTCCGCCCCCCGAACGTCATTCTGGTGTGGTTTGCCCTGGCTTCTTCTTCTGGCTTCCACCGTCATTCCGCTCCCGGGACTGGGCGGTCCTTATCCCCCCAGCCGCTTTCTGGCGATTCTCGGTTTCGGCGCCGCGTGCGGCACTCTGCCCTTTCGGATCGCGCCTCTCCTGGGAAGAACCCACATCATCATTCTCATCTCATGGACTCTGCTCCTCGCCGCGCGAATGTTCACTTCATGCGTAAAGCTCGGTTACGGATATGACCTCGCTCATATCCTGAATATCCTGGAAAACACATGCCAGGGCCGTTTTCTTTACAGTGATTACCTCGAAGGCTCCATCCTCTCCTACCATCTCTATCTGACCCTTGGTTTGCTCGCGCCCTTGTATCAGATCGGCCGGTCCGCGCTTCTCCTCCAGTGCGTGCAGTTGTTGTTGATGGCGACCGGTGCGTGGTTGCTGGCCTCGGGGGCGGAGCGCCGATTCGGGCCTTTCGCGGGTGTCGGTTCGCTTCTGCTTCTCCTCATGCATCCCTTCTACCAGGGGCAAAGTCTTCATGAATTCGATCCGGGTGTGATCGGATTCTTCGGAGCATCCCTGGCTCTATATGGATACGGAGCCAGCCGAACAGTCATCTGCTGCGCCGGCATCATGATGGCGCTCCTGTCCAAGGAACATTTCGCGCCGGGAGCGATTCTCTGCGGAATGATGTTGTCTACGGATCGCCGCACCCGCCGCCGGGGCACTGCGATGGCGATTCTCGGTTTCTCCACGCTCATCGTCTATTACGGGTGGACATTCCTGACGAGCCAGGGAGAAGGACTTCTGCTCCAGGCCTCGATTCGATTGAAAAATACCGGCGGGTCGACAGGAATCCTTCATAACCTGGTCGCTCCGAACCGCATCGGGTACATTCTTCATATGTTGATACCGGGCGGATTGCTGGCGCTGGCGGGATGGGCGTGGCTGGTTCCGGCACTGCCGGAACTCTTTCTCAATGTGCTCTCAACATTCCCGATGTTCCGTTCCACCGGCCATTATGCGGTGCTGACCCTCCCCTTCTTCGCCTGGGCCGTCGCATCCGGAATCGCCCGTTTTTCCGCGCAGGGTGCGAACACGTTTCCCCTGAAATATGTCGTCTCCACTTCCCTCGCGGCCGCTCTGCTCTCCAATCTCGGCCCGCTTTCTCACTCGATCGCATTCTATGATTTCCTTCAGAGCGATGGATATGGCGAAGCAGAAGCGGTGCGTACCTTCGTCTCGGGCTTTCCCGGCGGAACCGTGGCTGTACTCGGTTCCCACCGGACCCTGACGCTCCTGGCTGATCGCGAACCCGCGATCGAGCTCCCTTATCGCGATATGAGCCCCATACTATCGATGAAGGATCTCATGCTATTCGACCTGACAAAACCCCGTCCTCCTCCCGGATACTTTTTCATTGCCGGGCGCCCCGGAATGTCGCTGTATCGGCGCGACACCACCATGGACAGTGGAGACCCGCAATGAAGCGAGTCTGGAACGCCCTCCTGGCCGGCATTCGTCCTCCCGAGCCGGTCACGTGGCCGAAAGTGACTCCGGCGCTGACGGCCGAACAGGAAGCCATCCGGGAGCGATTTCTCGCCGACTGGCTGGCGGCTCTCCCCACGACCTACGGCCGGCTCGAACATTTCAATCAGTCCTACGTGCTCCGCCGTCTGCCTCCGCGCCCCTGGCGTGTGCTGGAAATCGGAGCGGGAATCGGTGCTCATCTCGAACATGAGCCGGGTGGATGGGAAGAATACACGGTGTGCGAATTGCGGGCCGAGTTCGCGGCCGAATTGAAGCGTCGTCATCCGGAAACGCGCGTGATCGTCGGAGACATCCAGCGCGGTATCGACGTGCCGGACGGATACTTCAATCGGATCATGGCGATTCATGTGCTCGAACACCTCCCGGATCTCCCCGCGGCGCTCCATGAAGTGAAAAGAATATTATCGCCGGAGGGCATCCTGTCCGTCGTCATACCGTGCGAGGGCGGCGCCCTGTACGAACTGGCGCGAGAAATATCGACGCGCCGTCAATTCGAAAAGCGATTTCGGACATCCTATGACTGGTTTGTGAAAACGGAACACGTGAGCAAGGCTCCGGAGATCATCCAGCTTCTTCACGAGAAATTCGAAGTGATCGACACGTCCTACTGGCCGCTTCGCGTAAAGAGCATTCCTCTCAACCTGGTCCTGGGCTTATCATGCCGCCCGCGACAGGATTTCTGAGTCGGCCGAACTACAGGATCTTCTCCGCGAAATAACGGACGAGGCTCCGGACGGATACGATCCCGACGCAGCGGGCGCCTTCCATGACAGGCAGGTGGCGGCAGCCGATGAAGGCCATCTTGTGCAGGGCGCCGGCAACGGGATCCTCCGGAACGAGCGATTCGATGTTCTTCGTCATGACGTCCCGGATCGGGGTGTTCGCCGGATCCTTCCCCTGACCCAGCACCTTGTAGATGATGTCGCGTTCCGTGAAGATGCCGGCGATGTCGCTTCCGTCGCGGATGACGATCGAGCCGTGCTTGCCCGCGAACATGTCGCGAATCGCGTCCGCCACGGTCGCGCCGATGTCGATGTAGATCGGCTCGTGGTAGTCGAGGTTGCTGACCGCGTCGGCGAGGAGGCTTTTCGAGAGCTGGTCCTTCTGTCGCGCCGGGACATCCTCCAGGTCATGTCCGCAGGAGACGCAGTTGTCCGATCCGAGGACGTTCTTCTTGTGGCACATCGGGCATTCGATCATCCCGTCGACGATTTGAGTTTGCGCGCTCATCCCACCCTCCATGTATTTCCTTTCAGGAAATACTCCCTCAATGTCCTGGTTTCCTTCTTCGTGTCCGCCTCGACCCGTTCCCGGACCATCCCGTCATAGGTCGGTCGGTCCACGGCCCGGAAGACTCCCATCGGTACTGGGTATTCCGGATGACGCATCCGCGAGAGCAGATACGCGTGCGTCGGCTCCACCAGCGATTCATCATGCACAAGCAGTTCCGACTCGTCCGCGACTTCGCTCACAACGACGGGATGCGTGCCGTTCAGCTTGATCCCCTTCTTCAGGTCCTTGCCGAATCGGAGCGGCTTGCCGTGCTCCACGTAGACGGCGGTCTCCGGCCTCTGGACCTTGTCCGCGACGAAGTCGAAGCAGCCGTCGTTGAAGATGAGGCAGTTCTGGAAAACCTCCACAAACGCCGTTCCCTTGTGCCTGGCGGCCCGTTCGAAGACCATCGTCATGTGGCGCGGGTCGGCATCGAGCGTCCGCGCGACGAACGACGCTTCGGCTCCGATGGCCACGGAGATCGGGCTGATCGGATAATCGAGAGACCCCTTCGGCGTGGATTTCGTCTTCAGGCCCATGTTGGAGGTCGGCGAGTACTGGCCCTTCGTCAGGCCGTAGATCTCGTTGTTGAACATGATGATCTTCAGATCGAGATTGCGGCGGATGGCGTGCAGGAGATGATTGCCGCCGATGGAAAGGCCGTCGCCGTCGCCGGTGATGACCCAGACCTGGAGATCAGGGCCCATCATCTTGACGCCGGTCGCCAGCGCCGGCGCCCTGCCGTGAATCGTGTGGAAGCCGTAGGTGTTCATGTAGTACGGGAAGCGGCTGGAGCAACCGATCCCGGAGATGAAGACGATATTCTCCCGCTTGATTCCCAGGGCGGGCATGACGCTCTGCATCTGCGCCAGGATCGAATAGTCGCCGCAGCCCGGGCACCACCGCACCGTCTGTCCGGATACGAAATCTTTTCTTGTCAGCTTCTCTTCTTCGGCCGGAGCCAATGCCGGGCCTCCCATCGCGGGGAGCCCGTCTATGACGGATGCTGATTCCATGCGTGCGGTCATCTTATTTGCCTCCCAGGCGCGCCTGTCCCAGCAGTTCGAGCGCTTTTTCGTAGACTTCGCGGATCTTGATCGGAGTGCCGCGCGTGTAGTTCAACTGATCGATCGGGCGGCAGAAGGTTCCCTTGATGAGGAACGCGAGCTGGCCCATGTTGATCTCGGGTATGAGCACCCTGTCGAATCCATCCATGACGGACTTGAGATTTTTAGGAAACGGATTCAGATACCGCAGGTGCGCGTGGGAAACGGAACGCCCCTCCGATCGCAATCTCTCCACGGCGCTCCGGATCGACCCGAAGGTGCTGCCCCATCCAAGGATCAGGAGCTTGCCTTCCTTGTCGCCGAAGATCTCCTGGTCGGGAATGAAATTCTGGAGGCGCTGGATTTTTTCCGCGCGGTTGATCACCATCTGCTGGTGATTGGCCGGATCGTAGCTGATGTTCCCGGTGATATCCTGTTTCTCGATGCCGCCGATCCGGTGCTCCAGGCCCGGCGTTCCGGGAATCGCCCAGGGGCGCGCCAGCGTCTCCGGATCGCGCTTGTACGGCTGGTATCCCTCCGGCGACGTCGGGTGCTCGATGTGGATCGGGGGAAACTGCACGTCGTCGGGAATGAGCCAGGGCTCGGAACCATTGCCGATGTAGCCGTCGGAGAGAATCATGACGGGCGCCATGGCATGCACCGCCATGCGGACGGCTTCGTATGCCGTGCCGAAGCAATCCGCGGGAGTCTGAGGCGCGATGATCGCGATGGGCGACTCGCCGTTGCGGCCGAACATCGCCTGCAGGAGATCGGCCTGCTCCGTCTTCGTCGGCAGTCCCGTCGACGGTCCTCCGCGCTGGATGTCGACGATGACGAGCGGAAGCTCCGTCATGATCGCGAGGTTGATCGCCTCGCTCTTGAGGCAGATGCCGGGCCCGCTCGTGCCCGTCACCGCGATGGCTCCGGCGAAAGAGGCTCCGATGGAGGCGCAGATCGCGGCGATCTCATCCTCGGCCTGGAAAGTGAAGACGTTGAAGTTCGTCAGTTTCGCCAGCTCATGGAGGATGTCGGAAGCGGGAGTGATGGGGTAGGAACCGTAGTAGAGCGGTTTTCCGGCCGATTGCGCGGCCGCGGTCAGTCCCAGGGCGATTCCTTCGTTGCCGCTCAACTGACGATAGACTCCGGGCGCCACCGGCGCCTTCGCGATGCGAAAGCGCTGGCCGACCATCTCCACGGTCTCGCCATAAGCATATCCCGCCATCAAGGCCGACTTGTTGGCCGCGACGACTTCCGGCAGCTTCGCGAACTTCTTCTCGATCCATTGAATGGTCGATTCGACCGGCCTGTCGTACAGCCAGAATGCGAGGCCGAGCGCGTAGAAGTTCTTGCATCGCTCCGCCTGCTTCTTCGGCAGCCCCGATGCCTCGACGGCTTTCATCGTCATGGAGGTGATCGGGACCTGGACGATCCTGTAGCTCTTCAGCGAACCGTCTTCGAGCGGATTCACGCTGTAGCCGGCCTTGTCGAAGTTCTGCTTCGTGAAGGCGTCGGCGTTGACGATGATGAGCGCGTTGATGTCGATCTCGGAAAGAGAATTCTTCAGCGCGGCGGGATTCATGGCAACGAGGCAGTCGGCTTCGTCGCCGGGTGTGTAGATGTCGTGATCGGCGAGCTGGATCTGGAAACCGCTGACGCCGGCCACGGTGCCGGCGGGCGCGCGAATCTCCGCGGGAAAGTCGGGAAACGTGCTGACATCGTTGCCGAAGAGGGCGGATGTGGACGTGAACTGCATTCCGGTCAACTGCATGCCGTCGCCGGAGTCTCCGGCGAAACGAATCGTGACGGCGTCTTTATCTATGACAGCGGGGGACCCAATAGGTGACATTGAAACTTATGCTCCTTCGGCTTCGTAATACTTCTGCCCCAGCTCCGGTGGCAGATTGTAGACTTCCGCGGGGAATAGCTCCGCGATGTGTCGGATCAGCGATCGCGACGAGATGACGCTGACTGGTTTTCCGTTCTCGACGACGGGGAGGTGCCTGTGGCAGCCCTCGTGCATCGTGCGGATCGCGGAGAGGATCGTGTCGTCCGGCGAGATCGTGTCGGGATCGGGCGTCATGACGTCTCCCACAGGGGTTGACGTGGATTTTCCCGCGCCGAGCACGCGCCGCAGAAGATCGCGCTCGGTGAAGATCCCCGCCAGGGCGAATTGCCCGGCGGACTGAGATCCTTCATCGATGACAAGCACGCATCCCGTCCTCTCAGCGGCCATCTTCGCGATGACATCCTCGATCGTGGCTTTTCGAGTGACGACCAAGGGCGCTCGAAACGGACCGAAATCCTTCACTTGCGCCTGGGTGACATACTCTTCGAATCGGCTCATTTCTCTCTCCTGCCTGGCCCGGTCTGTCGGGCGGAAAATCGGATGTGGCATTTAACACAAGCGGGATGCCGCAACCAAAAAAGTTTATCGGTCTCCACGGGATGTTGCAAGAGCGCGAGAAGGGATGACAGAAGTTCCCTATCCGATGGAGGGAAATAAACAGGATGGGCAGGATTTGGGGTCGATAGAATCCGCCATCGAACGGAATGGGAAGAATGGCCGGTTTTGTTCAGTTCTGCGTGAATCGATCCTGCCTATCCTGTCCATCCTGTACAAATATTTTTGATGGGGAACTTCTGGAAAGATGATGCATCTAGTTCGGATCCAGCGACGCGAAAGTGATGGAACGTGGAGGCAGATCAAGGGGAAGAGTTCTGGACCAGGGAGTCACTTCGCGATGGAGGACCGTTCCGTTGTCATGAATTGTAACCATTGGGAGAGTTTGCGTGATGGATGAATAGGGAAGCGGAAGCGAAGCGCGTTGCGCGGAAAGAGAGGAATTGGAGACTATAAAGCGGGTTCCGTCGGTGAAGCCGCGGAGGTCTGCCTGGGTGAAAATCAGTGCGGTGACCGACGTGCCGAGACCGGTGATCGCCTCCGCGAGAATGACCTGCCGGCTATCCGAAAACGGAGCGATGAGGATCGTGTGACGGGATGGAATATCCGCGAGCATCGTGATGATTTCGGAGAAAGGAGATTCGCTGCGGGCCGACACTCGCGAAAAATCAGCGTAAACGGTATCGGCCCGGTCAAGAGCAGTCCTGCAACGTTGCCATTCCTCCCGGCTTCCGGATATCGATATGCAAAGGTAAACGGGCGGCGGCGGATGAAGGCGCGTCGCAGCCAGGATCCATTCACGCGCGTCTAACCGTTCCGGTACGATGCCGGGCAGGATGAGCGGCTTCAAGCCCGCCGTGCCCGCGACCCTGCGGACTCGCATGGAGGCCTGTTCGAATTCTTCCCAGCCGCAGGGAGGAACGATGCCGCGCACGGCCCGGGACGCGTCGACATCGATGGTGATGAGCAAATCCCTCCGCTTGTCGACCGTAAGCAGATGTTGGTAGAGAGCGAGTTCGTCGAGTGCGGCGGCCTCGATGCGATCGTGAGCGCCGCGATAAATCTCCAGGGAGCATGCGCGAGTCTCGACCAGTTCGGCGGCGGCCATCCTGATCTCCGTGATCTTCGCCAGCTCCCGCTCCGTCTCGTCAAGCAGCTCCCGGACGCGCGTGGAGCGCCGGTCTTCCCAGGCCCGGATCAGTTCGAGGCATAAGGAAGCCTGCCGGTCGGTGAGAATGCCCGCCGCTTTCCTTGCCTCGCAGAGCGCGACGACGGCCCGGTAGCGGTCGCTGACGGCCTGGGCTCGCGCGGGAGCATGCGCGCCGGTCAGGAGGACGATGAGCGCCTGCAATACGAGCCGCCGGATCAAAACGTCACCATGGAACTGGGATAGCTGGGATGAAAGAGAAACTTCTTCACGATCCCCCGCGTCATGTCGCGCTCGATGGTGCCGCCGCGCCGATGGAGAAGCAGATGGAGCTCCGCGACTTCCACGCCACGCTGGAGATCTTCGCCGTGGAGCGAATCGCGGTCGAGGGAGGCGGCGACGGCGCGCGCATAGAACTTGAGGGCGGCATACGCGGCGATGAGGAGGTGATAGCCGAATTCCACGTCGGGTGCCTGCAGGAGGAGCTTGTGACGGATATGCGATGTCAGGAGTTTTCGCACGGGCGTGAGGCGCGGATGATCCCGTTTCGGCCATCGGATCGTGGGAATCCTGCGGAGGACGACATCAGCCCGGATCGTGGTCGATCGGAGCGAACCGGATCGGAAGAGAATCTGGAAGAACCGCCCGATGTTGGCGCGACGCTCCGCGAAAGTAAGCTTCTCTCCCCTCTCGCTCTCGATGGCCGTCACGAGTCCGGCCATGATGTAGCGATAGAGCCCGATCATCGGCCTCCTGCGCGCAATGGCGTCGAGGATCAGCTCCATCTGCTGATCGGCCGATCCCGGTTCCCGGCCCGCGGCGAACTGATCCAGCAGGACGAGTCCTCCGGCCACCGCGTCATCGAGCGGCCAGCGTTCATCCTCGATGAGCGCGCAGAGATGTTCCTCGAACCGCAGGTAATCGGGCCAGGCCAGCATCCGCGTTCCCGCGAGGGCGATCGGTTCCGTCCCGCGCATCTCCCGCGGTTCGATGCCCGCATCGCGAACATCCTTTTCGAGCCGTGCGCCTGTCGCTCCCTTCTCGGCATACACGGTCGGGCACATCCGCGAAAGATGCAACCATTCCTCCCCGCCGGCGCTCCGGAGAAAATAGGGAAAGTGTCGGCATGCCGCCGGCTTGGCGTCCGCTCCGTGTTCCTTGTGAACGCGGCAGCCGTCAGGATCGAGAAAGACACAGGCTCCGTCGGCACCGCGGGAAATCGGCCATCGGCCATCGGCGTCGGGCGGACCGGATAGCACGGGTTCGATGGACGGATAGAGACGCCGCAATCGATCCGCTTCATCCGGAGCGACGCCGATCAGCCACGGCGAACGGCAGCAAAGGTTGCACCTCGCGCAGGAGAAGGCGGAGGTGGTCCCCCTAATTTACTTTTCCACCCTGATTTTTATATTCCGCAAGCGCGGCGGTCTTCAGCTTCTCGTAGAATTCCTTATTGGCGGCATGCACGAGATCCTGGTACTCATCGCCCACTTTTTCGCTGGGGCCGGAAATATAGAGCCCCTTCGTTCCATCCCGGAGCACCCAGGAATACAGCTTCACGGCTCCGCCGTTCAACTCGAAGAACTCGACGAAAGCCTTCAATTTGTCGCCGGGCTTGTTCACCAGCTTCAGTTTCACGGCGGTGACTTCCAGCCCCTCGCCGGTCGCCGCGGGCTTGTTGCTCTCGAGCTGCGCGGCGAGCTGAGCGCCCGCCTCTTTCTGGATGTACACATGGTCCCAGAATTTTCCGTCCGCCGAACGGCGCTCGGGCAGTCCCAGGAATTTCCCGTACTGGCCCGACTTCACTTCCGCCTGATGAATTACGATGGAGTTATTCAACGTGATCGCGAACTGTTTTCCTTCCGGAGTGATGCGGGTCAGAGCGAGGCTTCCGGCCGCAGCGGGCGCGGATGCTTCCTCGGATGAGACGGCGGTATCGGAGGACTCCGTCGCAGGTTCTTCCGCCTTCGCTGATTCCTCCGCGGCGACAGGCGCCGCCGTTTCCGGTTCCGTTGTTTCGAGCGGTTGGGTCGATTTCTTTTTTCCGCATCCCGCGAGCAGAAGGGACGCTATGACGCATACGGACAGGGTCGTTGTAAATCGCTTCATCTGATAAATCCTCCACTGAATTTCAATTCAAAATCGCGCGAATCGACGCAGCACTTCCAGAGTTCCGCGGGCGTAGATTCCCGCGGCGATATCGTCCGCCATGATTCCCCACCCGCCGGGAAGTTTTTCGAGATCGCGGCAGGGAGGAGGCTTCACTATATCAAAGAGCCGGAAGAGAAGAAAGGCGGAGAGAAGACCTCGGGCGGTGAGACCGATTCCCGCGGCGGAGATGATCATGCCCGCGACCTCGTCGATGACGACGAATCCGGGATCGGTTCGACCAAGCTTTCTCGCGGCGACGCCGGCGGACTTGACTCCGAGCGCGGCGATAACGGCGGCCAGGGCCAGACCCGCCGGAGCGGATGCTGCCGCGAGAGCGGCCAGGGGCAGTGCGGCGAGGCTTCCCGCGGTACCCGGCGCGAAGGGGGAACGGCCGGCGCCGAAGAAGGAGGCGAAGAGAAGATGAAGCTGCTCCGACTTTTCGGACCCTGTCGCGCGCTCCGTCAAGCCGGCTGCTTCTGCCATTCCGCTTTCGCGTAGGCCATGCCGGAAACGAGCGTCAGGATGAGCGTGATCCAGGCGAGGGAGTAACCGACACCGTAGATGATGTCGCCGTACACGGTGGAGCGGATCGCGAGTTCCCACTCGCGGCCGATGTCCCCGGAGAAGATCGACGCGAAGACGAGAGCATACGGAATCACCGTCATCTGGAAACCGGTCTTCCACTTGCCGAGCCGATCCGCGGCCAGCACTCTCCCCTTCGCCAGCATCGCGAATCTCCAGGACGTGATCGCGACCTCGCGGATGATGATGATGACGGTCATCCAGACGGGCACAATATCGGGCTGAAGAAGGGAGACGGAGACGAGGCCGACGGATGTCAGGATCTTGTCCGCGACGGGATCCGCGATGACGCCGAAGTTCGTCTTCTCCTTGTTGATCCGGGCGAGGCGCCCGTCGTAATAATCGGTGAAGGCGGCGACGGTGAAGATGAGGAGCGCGAAGACGCGGATTAACTGATCGTCCTGGATGATCATCGGGATGAAGGCGATGGACGCGATGCCGCGGAGGATCGTCATCTTGTTGGAGAAGGTCATCTTCGCGGGAGTCATCGTCACGGCATTCACGCGGCTTCCGCATACAGGTCGTGCGCGTCGGAACCCTTGATGTTCGCGCGCAGAAGTTGTCCGGGCGAGAGTAGAATGGATTCGGGAAAATGGACGACGCCGTCCACGTCGGGAGCTTCCAGGCCGGTTCTGCCTTCCCGAGGCGTGTCCATCAGGACATCGTAGGCGCGCCCCACGCGCGCGGCGAGCCGTTTCGCGGAAATGAGGCTCTGCACTTCCATCACCTCCCGCGCCCGTTCTTCCGCATGGAGCGGACGCTTCATGGAAGCGGCGGCGGTGCCGGGCTCGGGGGAGAATGGGAAAACGCCCAGCCTGTCGAACTCGGTCTTACGAATGAAGGAGAGGAGCTTGTGGAATTCCTTCACGGTTTCGCCGGGATGGCCGGCGATGACCGTCGTGCGTATCGCGGATTCGGCAAAGCGGGTCCGGATCCTGTCGACGAGCCTGGAGATCGCATCCACATTCGGAGGGCGGCGCATGGCCTTCAGGACGACGGGAGACGCGTGCTGAATGGGAATATCGAAATAGGGAACGGCGTGAGGAGAATCCGCGACGGCTTCGATCAGGTCGTCGGTGACCTGCGAAGGGTAGAGATAATGGATGCGCAGCCGGAAGGTCGCATCGATCCGGTCGATGCGGCGGATGAGTTCCGCCAGCGTCGAACGAATGTCGCCGCCGTAACTGGCGGTATCCTGGGAGACGAGAACGATCTCGCGGACGCCGCATTGCGTCAGCGCATCGATCTCGTCGATGACAAGCGCGGGATCGCGGGAGACGAACTTGCCGCGGATGGATGGAATCGTGCAAAAGGAGCAGGTCTTGTCGCACCCTTCCGCGATCTTGACGAAGGCCGTGCCGGACGAGTTTGTCAGGAGGCGCGGTCCGGCGACCATGGACCGCGCGGGCGGGCGGAAATGGGCTTCCTCCTGGCCGGTCACGATGGCGACGGTCCTGTCGATATCGCCGGGGCCGATGAAATAGTCGATATCTCCGCGCAATTTTTCGGTGAGCTGGCCTTCCAGAAGTTTCGAGAAGCAACCCGCGACCGCGACGCGCCGCACGCGGCCCCGTCGCTTCAGGTCCGCCGCTCCTTCAATGGCGCGGATCGACTCCGCGCGCGCGGGCCCGATGAACGAGCACGTGTTCACCACAAGGAGTCCCAGCCTGTTCCGGCCGCCCCGGCCTGCCGCGTCGGCTCCGACGATGCGGAATCCTCCGGCGTCGAGCTCGCCGAGAATCCGCTCACCGTCGACGGTGTTCTTGTCGCACCCGAGCTGGATCATGGCCACCGATGCGTCTCGACGCGTGGCGTCTTGACGTGGAGAACTTCTCGCCATCTACCTGTAGTTCGTGAATTGAAGTTCGATGCCGAAATCACCGGTCTTCAAGTTCTGGATGGCTTTCTGGAGCTCGTCCTTGGATTTCGCCGTGACGCGCACCTGGTCGGCCTGGATGGCGGCGTTCACCTTCAGTTTCTTCTCCTTCAGGAACTTCGTGACTTCCTTGCACTTGTCGCTGGGGATGCCGGAGGTGATCGTCAGGAGCTGCCTGACTGTGCCGCCGAGCGCGGCCTCCTGCTTGGAATACTGGATGTTCTTCAACGGAACCGCGCGCTTGACGAACTTTCCCTGGAGAATATCGATCACGGACTTCATCTTGAATTCATCTTCCGTCGTGATCGTGATCTTCTCCCGCTCGCGTATGATCTCCACGCGCGACCCCTTGAAGTCGTAGCGCGCGGCGATTTCCTTGCGGACCTGCCCGAGAGCGTTCTCCACTTCCTGAAAATCGACCTGCGATACGACATCGAATGAATATTCATCCGCCATGGGTTGTCTCCTCCCCTGTTGAGTTGGTTGTCAGCGTTCGACGATGATTATACGCGCTTCCACGATCCGTTCCAGCGCCGGTCTTGCCTCCATGGCGTCGGCCTGCGTCCTGTATCGACCCGCGAAGACGACGGTCAGGTCGCCCCTGGAGACCACTTCGGACGGATAGCCCCTGCCCGCAAGCTCGCGCGCCATGTTCTCGGCCGATGCCTTGATGCGGAAGGCTCCGACCTGGAACGCGAATCGCTCTCTTTCCATCGCCGGCGGAGGACCGGATCCGGCCGTCGGACCCGGTAGATTCGCCTGCCTCGTAGTTGACGGGCGATCCGGCGGCCGGACCGGCGCTGCGGGAGGAACAGGAGAAGGCGTCGGCATCGCAGTCGCGGACGGAAGCGGCGGAGCGGACGCGTATTCCTCCGACTGGTATTCCGGATATTCCTCCCGGACTCGGGCTCGATATTTCTCCGCTTCCGCGGGAGCATCCTTCATCATCAGCTCGGCCAGGCGCGACAGCAGCCATGGTTCCTCATCGAAGGCGCGATGCTGGAGCGTGACGGCCTTGTAGATCTCGACGGCGAGCCTCCGCTCGCCGAGCGCCTCATTGGAGAGCGCGATGCCGATGCGGGCGGAAACCTGGAACGCGCCTTCGAGGTAATCGACGAGATAATCCGCGAAGGCATTGCGCGCGTCCGCGTATCGTCCCGCCTGGTGGAGAGCGACACCTCTCAGGTAGGAGGCGCGCTCGGAGAGAGCGCCCATCTTCGTGGCCGCGGCCTCGCGAAGGTGATCGTGAGCCTCGGCTCCGTTGCCCTGGACGATCATCAATTCACCGAGAGCGAGAAGGGCCGAAACCCGTCGCGAAGAAGACTGGATCGCGGCGCGCCCAAGCTCCATCGCGGCGGCGGCGGGATCGGTATCCGAGCGGCCGAGCTCATACCGCACGAGCGCGGCCGGTTCACCGCTGTAGGTGGAGACCGCCTTCCGCAGGAGCGCGATCGCCTCCTCGATCTTTCCCTCGTCGACCAGTTCCGCGGCACGCGCGATTTCCGTGGATTGCGCGTGAGCCGCCGCCGGGATGACGATCAGCGCCGCGAGCACCATGTAGAATCTAGATCTCAAAGGTCACATCTCCTGTCTCGAACCAGAGGATATATTCACGCGTCCATCTCCAGATGTTCCGTGCCATCTTCAGCTGGGCGTACGTCCGATCGACGGCCAGGACATACCGCTTCGTCTCGCCCTTGTCGAAACCGCTGACATCGGAGTCCCGCGCGGCGGGAGAGCGAAGCCAGATCCGGACGGCGCGGGGGCCGCCATTATACGCCGCAACAGCCAGGTTTGTATCGCGGAAATCGCGGAGCATCGTCCGCATGTAGAGGGCGCCGAGGAGAATATTGACCCGGGGATCGAAGAGCGCGTCGGTGTCCTTCAGGCGGACACGATGCGTTCGCGCGACCTGGCGGGCGGTCCCGGGGAGGAGCTGCATGAGGCCGACGGCGCCCTGCGGCGAAACGGCGCGGGGTCGGAACTTGCTTTCGACGTAGACAAGCGACGTGATGAAGAGCGGATCGAGCGCGGTGGAATCGGCCGCGGCCCTGATCTCCTTCTGAAAGTAGCGGCGGGAGAATTCGTCCTCGGCGATGTCGCCGATCCTGTCACCGAGCAGAAATATCGCGACAGCCAGAGCGATGAAGCTGAATAAGAGGAGACGGCGGATGAATCGCATCACGCGGGACGAGAAACCGGGCCGCGGTCATTCACTGAGGAAGAAGGGAGCGCAGGAATTCACGCGGATATGACGGATCTCGCCGGGCGCGCCTCCCTGGAAGCGAGCCAGGATATTCTGGCGCGTGCGCCCCGATCCTTCACGCTCCACGAGAACCTCGACGTTCTTCCCGACGTCGCGCAAACGCCTTGCGCCGGCCGCCAGTTCCACGAGCGCGAGCAGTTCATTGCAGCGGCGGAGCCGTTCGGGCTCGGGCACCTTCTCCAGCTTTTCGCCCGCATTCACGGCAGGTGTGCCCGGGCGCTCGGAGTAGGCATACACGTAGGCGCCGTCGAGAGCGGAGCGCTCGATCAGGGCCAGGGTCATGGCGTGATCGTCGAGCGTTTCGCCGTCAAAACCCGCGATGAGGTCCGTGGTGACGGCGGTGTCCGGCCGGAGCCGCCGGACTTCATCGACAATTTCCAGATATCGAGCGGCGGTATAACCTCGGTGCATGTTCCTGAGGACGCGGTCGGAGCCGGACTGGATGGGAATATGGAGATGGGGCATGACGCGCGTCAATTCCGCGAATCCCGCAAGGAAGCGTCGATCGATATAGGCGGGGTGGGAAGTGGCGAACCGGATGCGCGGGATGGACGTTTCCGCTTCGACGCGACGGAGCAGATCGATGAGCCGGGGAATGCGCGGATTGTCGAGGCCGTAGTAGGAGATGTTCTGCCCGATCAACGTGACTTCCCTGTACCCGCGCCGTTCGAGCGAGCGCACCTCCTCGATGATCACTTCCGGCTGCTTCGATTCGGCGGCGCCGCGCCGGGACGGGACGACGCAGAACGTGCAGGCATTGGAGCAGCCCTGCATGACCGTGACGAAGGCGGAAAGGCCGGGGATGTCGTCGCAGGAGATATCCTCGGGGGGCAGGAGCCATTCGCCGCCGATATCGACGACCGGTTTTCCATTCGCCCGTTCGACCGCGTCGGCGATCCGCGCGATGCGGCGCGGACCCAGGACGACATTGACGCCGTGACGGTTGACGAGGTCGGCAGCGCCTTCTTCGGTCACGAGGCATCCGCAGACCGCGATTTTCAGCGCGGGCGCGGACGCATCTCCCGCGCGTGCTTCTTCCGCTCGACGCTTCTTCAGGCGTCCGAGGAGCGAATAGACCTTGTCCTCGGCACGCTGGCGGATGGCGCAGGTTTCGAGGATAACGAGGGAAGCCTGCTCGATTTCATCCGTAATCGCGTATCCGGCGCGGGTCAGGAGAGCCGCCATGATTCCGGATTCCTGGCGGTTCATCTGGCATCCGAAGGTGGCGATATGAGCTCGCGGGATCATGTGGGGAAGTTTACGGGAAAATTCGCGATTCGAAATCCAAATTCTCGATCAGGTTCGGTGCATGTCGCGCGACAGCGCGAAGCCGCGCTGTTGCTTTTCGCGCAACGGAGCACCGTGTTTGTGCTCGTCGTTGCCGGCACGTTGCATTAACGGACCCGATTTGCACAGCGCTTTTCGCGTTCGCTTCGGAATCCTATTTTTCCGGTCGGAACGGATTGAAAATCTGGAGATCGCCGTGCTAGCTTCATAGAACTGGCATCATGACGCAGGTACGAAACAGATTCACGCATCCCGCCCGGCAGGTCGCCATCCTGTTGATTGCCGACATGCAGGTGCGCGGGCGCATGGGGGATTCGTTCGCCCGTAACGGATATGATCCCGTCCACGCCCGGGATGAAGCGGACGCCATGGAACTCTGTCGCAACCAGCCTGATTCCTTCGCTCTGCTTGTCTGCGATGAATTCTGGAAGAGGCTGATGAAAACGGGGCGGGAGAACACTCCGCCCGACCACGCGCAACGGTCCATGGATCAGATTCCGTTTCTGCTTCTTGCGGACAACGGATGCCAGAATCCGACGAACAGGCACGACAGGGTCTGGTGCGGGCTCTTTCCCGCGACATTTCCCGCCGAGGAAGTGATCTATTATTTCTGCCGTGCCGGAAGGAATTGAAACCATGAATCAGGAACCGGGGATGCTGGCTTCACAGCCGGCGAGGGGGGAGGGCATGCCTCGCGCGTGGGAAGCCATGGAGCATGCGGAGACAGACGGCGGCGCAGGGGGATCTGGTCTATTCAGCGGCCGCCCGTCTGTTCTCCTCGTGGAGGGAGATTCGCTGCCGGGCGAAGGACTGGCCGATTGTTTCCGGTCGAACGGATACTGCGTGACGACGATGAAGCAACCTCTGGAGGTCCTGGAAAAATACGATTCCGGAGATCACACCTTCGATCTGCTGGTGTGCGAGGGTTCGAGAAACAACCTGACTCTGGCTGCGTTGATGCAGGCGCGCCATCCCGCGCCCAAGATCCTCTTCGTCAACGGCCACCAGTCGGCCATACCGTTCCGTCTCTATCGTGAATCCGGATGCGGATTCCTGAGGAGGTCGTTCACCCGGGAGGAGTTGCTGGATGCCGCGTCGGGAATCCTGGAGCATTAACGCTCAATAGCCGAAGGGTTTTCGTGATCGCTCCAGATTTTCCTTTCCATACCGCCCGATTGTGATACGGTTCTTCTGTCCCAATCGAGCGGTGCCCGGTTTCCACGGCCGAATCGTACTGCTCCACGGGCGAATTTAATCTGGAGGCATTACCAGTGGTTATGGAAAAGGACAACAAGTCCAGCGTCATGGTGAAGGTGAGGCGGCACGAGCGGGATACAGGATCCGCCGAAGTGCAGGTCGCTCTTCTCACGGAGCGGATCAACTCTCTGACAGCTCACTTCGATATTCACAAGAAGGATCATCATTCCCGCCGTGGGCTCCTGAAGATGGTCGGCCGCCGCAGAAAGCTCCTTGATTACCTCAAGTCGAGCGATTTCGCGAAGTACACGGCCGTTCTTAAGAAACTGGACCTGAGGAAGTAGAATCCGATTCCCGCCTTCGCGCCTGGCGCGAAGGCGAGGGTCGGGATGGAAGTTAATGTTTGCGATGGTGGGGAGATTCCCCGAAAAACGGCAAGCGCCGCGACCGGCTTCACGGCCGCTCCGCGACTCTTTTCGTTTTTTCGGGAACAAGACTCAAAGGACCCCGCCTCGCCTGTTCGACCGTTTCAAAAGCTGGAACGGTCATGCCCAAGGAGGCAATTCAATGTCTATTCACAAAGTGGAACGTGTCATCGATGGAGTCACGTACTCGATCGAAACGGGAAGAATCGCGAAGCAGGCTCATGGATCGGTCACGGTCCGGGCCGGCGGCACGATCGTGCTCTGCACCGCCGTCATCGCGCCGGAACCGAAGCCGGGCGGAGACTTTCTCCCGCTGACGGTCGACTACCGCGAGCAGTTCTACGCGGCCGGAAAGATCCCGGGCGGATTCTTCAAGCGAGAGTCCAAGCCCGACGAGCGCTGCACTCTGGTCGCGCGCCTCATCGACCGCCCGGTCCGGCCGCTCGTTCCCGACGGCGTCTACAACGAGATTGTCATCACCTGCCTCGTCATTTCCCACGATGGAATCCACAGCTCAGATATCCTCGCCATGAACGGCGCATCCGCCGCGATGGCGCTTTCGCAGATTCCGTTCAACGGTCCGATCGGCGGCATCCGCGTCGGCCGCATCGAGGGCAAGCTGATCGCCAATCCGACGTATGAGCAGCTCGCGGAGTGCGATCTGAACGTGCTGGTCGCCTCCACGAAGAACGCGATCTGCATGGTCGAAGCCGGCGTGAAGATCCTTTCCGAGGACGAAGTCATCGCCGCGATCGAATACGGCAAGAAGATGGGCCTCGAGTTCATCGGCATGCAGGACGAGCTCGTGAAGCTGGCGGGCACCCCGAAAATGGCGGTTCCCGTTCAGGCGAAGAACGAAGCGCTCGAAAAGGAAATCCGCGCAAAGGTCCAGGCCCGTATCGAGAAAGCCTCCGCCAACGCGGACAAGCTCTCGCGCCAGGCGGACATCGACGCGATCAACGCGGAGATCACTGCGGCGTATTCAGGCGAAGGGCAGGAAGACATGCTTGCGGACGCGAAGCATATCCTCGAATCGATCGAAGTCGACGCCGTGCGTCACGCGATCATCGAGAAGAAGATCCGGCCCGACGGCAGGAAGCATGACGAGATCCGCGCGATCTCCATCGAGCTCTCCCCTCTCCCCGGCGCTCACGGCTCCGCCATCTTCACGCGCGGACAGACGCAGGCCCTCGGGGTCACCACGCTCGGCACGGCCCGCGACCGCCGCCGCCGCGACGACATCGAGGGCGAAGGCGAGGAGAACTTCCTCTTCCACTACAACTTCCCCCCGTTCTCCGTCGCCGAAGCCAAGGCGATCCGCGGCACCGGCCGCAGGGAAATCGGCCACGGAGCATTGGCCGGGCGCGCGCTCGAACCGCTCCTTCCCGCCATCGAAAACTTCCCGTATATGATCCGCGTCGTCTCCGACATTCTGGAGTCGAACGGGTCTTCATCCATGGCGTCGGTCTGCGCGGGTTGCATGTCCATGATGGACGCGGGCGTTCCGATCAAGTCGCACGCGGCCGGAATCGCGATGGGCCTTATCACAGACGACAAGGGTGGCTACGCCATCCTCACGGACATCCAGGGCGTCGAAGATCACTTCGGCGACATGGACTTCAAGGTCGCCGGCACGCGCGAAGGCATCACGGCGCTGCAGATGGACATCAAGATCGAGGGATTGACGATCGACCTGATGAAGCAGGCTCTTTCGCAGGCGAAGACGGCGCGTCTTCACATCATCGAGAAGATGGAAGCCGCGATCGCCAAGCCCCGCGAGGCTTTGGCGGATAACGCGCCGAGACTTCTCACGATCAAGGTCCCCGAGGACAAGATCAAGGACATCATCGGCCCCGGCGGCAAGATGATCAGAAAGATCCAGGCGGAATCCGGCGCGGAGCTGGACATGGCCGACGACGGAACCCTGACGATCGCGGCATGGGACAATGTTTCCGGCGCGCGGGCGAAGGAGATGGTCGAGTATCTGACGGCGACGGCGGAAGTGGGACAGGTCTTCGAAGGCAAAGTTGTTCGCCTCATGAAGTTCGGCGCCTTCGTCGAGTTCATGCCGGGCAAGGACGGCCTGGTTCACATCTCGCAGCTCGATGTCGTCGCTCCCCGTAACGTCGAGGACTGCGTCAAAGAGGGCGACATGATCAAGGTCAAGGTCGTCGAAGTCGACGGCATGGGCCGGATCAATCTCTCCCGCAAGGTCTGCCTGCTCGAGGAGCAGGGCCTTTCGCAGCAGGAAATCGCCGAGCGGTATGCGGCGGACATGGCGGATCGCGGACCCCGATCGAGCGGCGATCGCGGCGGACGTGGCGGCGACAGAGACCGTGGCGGACGAGGCGGCGACAGGGATCGTGGCGGACGAGGCGGAGATCGCGGCGGACGCGGCGGCGACAGGGATCGCGGCGGACGCGGGCGATACTGAAGAGAAGGATGAAGGATGAAATATGAAGGATGAAATTTTATCCTGACATGGTTCTGACTTCTTCTTTGTAGGTGACTCTGCTTCAAGCGGCGATCCTGGGAATCATCCAGGGCTTGACGGAGTATCTTCCCATTTCCTCCACGGCGCATCTGCGGATCGTTCCGGCCTTTCTGGGCTGGAGCGATCCGGGAGCGGCGTACACGGCGGTTATCCAGCTGGGAACACTGCTGGCGGTTCTCATCTATTTCCGAAAAGACCTGGCGTCGCTGGCGCGAGGATCCTTCCGCGATCTTCGATCCGACGCGCATTGGGGACAGGACGCGCGGACCGTGGCGGCCATCCTCGCGGGAACTTTGCCCATCGGCATCGCAGGAATTCTCTTCAAGAAAAGCATCGAGTCGACGCTGCGGGGCCTTCCTGTCATCGCGGGTTCGCTGATCCTTCTGGCGGTGATCCTCGCATGGGCGGAGCGGGCGGGCCGGCGTAATCGGGATTCCACAACGCTCGGCTTCGGCGAAATTCAGATCATTGGCCTCGCGCAGGCGCTTGCCTTGATTCCAGGCGCGTCCCGGTCGGGCACCACCCTGACCGCGGCACTGTTCCTCGGATTGAAACGAGACGAAGCGGCGCGCTTTTCGTTTCTCCTGGGAATCCCCGCGATCACGGCGGCGGGATTGTTCGAATTGAAGCATCTCCTTGATGCCGGGATCTCGTCCGGCGAGATGGATGCGCTTGTCGTGGGCACGATCGCGGCGTTCGTTTCCGGATGGATCGCGATCGAGGGGTTGTTGCGATTCCTCAAGACTCGGTCGACGTTGGTCTTCATCGTCTATCGGATCGCGCTGGGATTCGGCATTCTCGGAATGCTGTAACCCGGCCGAGAGAGAAAACTTGCTTCTTCTCGAACCCCTTCGTACATTCTTTCCGTGAAGAACGCACCGTCATTTCCCGAGGAGCGTGTCGAGCCGGACCGGAATGAATTTCACCGGAAGGCGAAGACCGCGAACCTCATACCCGTCCACGCGGAGATACTCGCGGATGACCTGACTCCCATTTCGGCGTACAGGACGCTCGTCGGCGACGGAACCGGGTTCCTGCTGGAATCGGTGGAGCGTGGCGAGAAAGTCGGGCGGTATTCGTTCATCGGCCTGGAGCCCTGGGATGTGATCTCCACCGACGGCGAGGATCCGCTGTCGGTTGTGGAGCGGCGCATGGCAGCTTACCGTGTCGCGGTCGATCCGCGGTTGCCCCGGTTCTCCGGCGGCGCCGTCGGCTACATCGGCTATGACTGCATCCGCTATTTCGAGCCGCGGCTCCGCGGATTCGGCAACCTGAAGGACCGGCACGACGCATCGGGGATCGGCCTGCCGGAAGCGGCCTTCCAGATCGCGGGCAAGCTCGTCATCTTCGATCACGTGAAGCGGCGCGCGCGTCTTGTGGCGAATGCCTACATCGAGGACGGGACCGATCCCGAGCTGGCGTACGACAAGGCTCTCATGACGCTCGCGGACCTGGCTCGGCGGCTGGAGAACGGCGCGACGGCCGTTCCTAAGCGGCCGCTGCTGGGCGCGGCCGCGGAGATACGGGGAATTGCGGAGCGGGAGAAGCTGCTGGCGTCCGTCTCCGCGAACATGACACGGGCGGAGTACGAGGCCTCGGTCGAGAAGGCGAAGCGCTATATCGAGGCGGGGGATATATTCCAGGTCGTACTGTCGCAGCGCTTCGAGCGGCAAGTGACGGCGAATTCCTTCGACATCTATCGCGCGCTGCGGGCCACGAATCCTTCTCCGTACATGTACTACATGAAATTTCCCGGCTTCACGATCGCGGGATCGTCGCCGGAGGTCATGGTCCGGCTGGAGGGAAATGCGATCACCTTGCGGCCGATCGCCGGAACCAGGCCGCGCGGCGCGGACGAGGCGGAGGACCGGGCCCTGGAATCGGAACTCCTGGCGGATGCCAAGGAACGCGCGGAGCATATCATGCTCGTGGACCTGGGCCGGAATGACGTCGGCCGCGTTGCGCGCCACGGATCGGTGAACGTGAACGACCTCATGGTCGTGGAACGGTACAGCCATGTGATGCACATTGTTTCGAATGTCGTGGGAGAACTCGACGGCAGAAAGAGCGCCTGCGATGTCATCCGCTCGGCCTTTCCCGCCGGCACCGTATCGGGCGCGCCGAAGATCCGCGCGATGGAGATCATCGCGGAACTGGAACCGACGCGGCGCGGTCCGTATGCGGGCGCGCTCGGGTATATCGGCTTCGATGGAAACGCGGACACGGCGATCGTTCTCCGGACGATCGTCCTGAAGGATGGCACGGCCTATATTCAGTCCGGCGGTGGAATCGTCTATGATTCCGTGCCGTTGAAGGAATATGAAGAATCCGTCAACAAGGCGTCGGCGATGATGAAAGCCCTTGTGTGGGCGGAGGAAGGGCTATGACGAAATCCGAAGTTCCGCTTCCTCTACTCGTGCTGGATAACTACGACTCCTTCACGTACAACCTGGTTCAGTACCTGGGCGAACTGGGAGCCGATCCCGTGGTGAAACGCAACGACGAGATCTCCGTCGCGGAGATCGAGCGGCTGCATGCGGGCGGAGCCATACGCGGCGTCGTCATTTCTCCCGGCCCCTGCACTCCGAACGAAGCCGGTGTATCCGTCGAGCTCATCCGACAACTCTCCGGCCGGTTCCCGATCCTGGGCGTCTGCCTCGGGCATCAATCGATCGGAGCGGCCTTCGGGGGCGAGATCGTCCGCGCGCCCGCGATTCGGCACGGGAAGACGTCCGAGATTTCCCATGACGGCAAGGGCGTCTATCGAGGCCTTCCGGATCCCTTCACGGCGACCCGCTATCATTCGCTCTGCATCCGCCCCGAGTCGATGCCCGAATCGCTCATCGTCACGTCCACGACCCACGACGAACTTCCGTCCGGTCAAGCGGATGTCATCATGGGAGTGCGCCACCGAACCCATCCGACCGAGGGCGTCCAGTTCCATCCCGAATCGATCCTGACCGAGGTCGGGCACCAGCTGTTGGGCAATTTCCTGGATATAGTGAAACAGGTTCGCGCCTGAGCGGGTCGTCACCCCGACAAGGCGATCAGCTCAGCAGTGAGAATCCACGAGGACGCCGTTCCGGTATTCGGCTTCCATGGACTTCTGTTCATTCTCATCCCACCAGGTCCATCGGCCCTCCCGTTCCCCGTCTTTGTACTCGCCCTCGATGACTTTCCTGCCTTCTTCATTCCATGAGGTCCAGACCCCGACCTGCACGCCCTTCCGATATTCGCCTTCCATGATCTTGAGGCCATTGGGATGTCGGGTCGTCCAGAGGCCGTCCATCAGGCCGTTCAGCAGATCCCCGCCCCGGAGACCGGAATACAGGGCGAGTCCGGAATAGGGAGAATTGCTGAAAGGACGGTAGTACAACCCGTTTCGCAGGATCAGCGAATCAAATTCGATACCGGCATCAGCCGCCATCCATGCCCTCTCCATCTCGTTATTTCTTCTGCAAATTCCAACCGTGTGCCGCTTAAGACTCATGGCATTATGCCAAATTATCCCTCAGATTTCCAAGAGGGTTCATAATGGACGGTAGGGGTGGGAGACGACGGCACGTTTTCCAAGTCCATAATCCGGTTTGCACTTCAATTCGAGTGCCACAGCCGCCGATGTACCGTAATAATAGCACATGTCCTGGTATGTCTACATTGATGATGCTTCCAGCGGGCCTTATGACAAGGAACAACTCGCCGCGTTTCTCAAGCCCACGCATTTTGTCGCGAGGGTAGGCACGTCAGCGTGGGTGGAAGCCTCGCAGGATCCCGATCTCGCCCTGCTCTTCATCGCCCCACCCGTGCCGGAAGAGATCGTGCCCATGTGGTATGTGACTCCCAAGGGCAAGCCTCAACGCGGACGTTTCACGCCGCAGGCACTGTCGAACATGCTGAAGAAGAATTCCATCGGGCCGGACGACCTTCTGAGACATGAAAGTTGGAGCAAAGGATTGCCGATACGAGAAACGCAAGCCTGGAAGCGCGTCTCAGCCGGCGCCCAGCCGGAAGCTCTGATGGAGGAGGATTGGCTGGTTGTGACGCCGGAGACGGCTGCTGCGGCAATTCAAGCGCCAGCCCAGGTTGCCGCGGCGCCGCAGTCGGCGCCATCCCTGAAACAGCGATTCACCACATTCAGCTTCGAATGGACGCCGCTGAACATCGGCATCATTGTCGCATTCATGGCGATGCCGCTCACCGGTTACATGATCTATGACAATTACTGGCGCGGCTCCGATATGGAATTCCGATGGAAATACGGAACGGCTAGTGGTGAGTGCAAGGCGGATGAAGGTTCCCGGTCAATCTGCGAAATGAATGCGTCCAAATGCGGTTGCTCGGAAAAGGCAAGCTGCGGCATGGCCAGTTGTGATCGTTACGCCCGCTTCAATAATATGGGAAAGTACGAATGGTTGAAGTCAGGCAAAAAGCCGCCGGAAGTAAACAAATAGCCTGCCAGTTTACGCAGGACAATGGTCCAGTTTCTGCCATGCCAGCCTTGGATGAGTGTGTTTCAGGATGGCCGGTCGCCGTCAGTAATAGTCGTATCGTTTCCCTTCTGTCGAGAAACAGGTGTTGTTGATTCGGACCTTACCGTCCGTGTTGCGATAATGGAATCCGCGGTAGTTGTTGTTCGCGATTGAGTCTCCGGGGTTGCTGTCAATTTCCGTGCTGAAATCGTTGGTTTGGTGGATGCCGTTGTTGAACCAGCCCGTGAAGTTATCTTGGCCAGGGGTGGAACCTGATTCCCACACCCCACCCGTGTTTCCGTTTTCGCTGACCTTCGCATAAGGAATCTCAGTAATATATGTATTGATGTACGCTTGGAATTCGCCTGCCTCGATTGTGGCTTCAGGTTCAGGAGTGTTGTTAGAGCCGTCAGTTGCAGTTCCGCCACCCGACCAGCCCCAGGTAACGGGGAAACCCCCGGCGATCCATGTGGAATAAACCAGCGAGTAAGGATAGCCGTCAGTCGCATTGGCTCCTACCGGTGTGTAAGAGTATTCCGTCCCCTTCTGCGCATGGAACATCTGTACGACCGTGCGAAGGGATTGAAGAGCCTCGTACGTCTGGCCCTCCCTCGCCTTCCAGATGGCGCGCTTGAGATTCTGGAAGATGACGACGGCCAGGATACCCAGGATGAGGGAGACTACGAGAAGTTCAACGAGAGTAAATCCCGCCGCGTTGGCCGATTTCCGCGACGAATGAGGATGGCGTAACATTCGTACAACCTCCCGGTCTGGATCAGCTTTCTTCTCGCGTGTGATAGCCGAGGCAGAAGCGACTGAAGTATAAACAATCCCGCATACCATGTCAATATCCCCTCAAATCCCGTCCTGCGTCCCGGATTCCATGTCTCCATCCCGCGTCACGGTCAGGAGAACCGGGCGATGGTCGCTGCCGTAAAAGGGGCCTAGCCTTCGATCCACCACCTGCCATCCCTCCGGCACAAGAATGTGATCGAGCGGAATCGACAGGACGGGCCATCCGAAAGGCCACGACGCCTGCCACCCGAATCCGCTTCGGGAATCGCGCAACCTGCAATCGGACAGGAGCGTCCTGAATTCCAGGCGTGTCTCGCAGGCGTTCATGTCGCCCGCGATGAACGTCTCTTCCGGGAAACCTTTCACGGTCCTGGCGACAGTATCGAACTGGCGCGCCTGTTTCAGAAAACCGGCGTCGTCGACCGGCGAATTGATGTGCGTCGCATAAATCCGGAATCGGGTCCCCTGCCACTCACATTTCACGGGGATCGTTTTACCGAACCGCCCGGGCTCCGTGATGACCGTCGAATCCTCGATCGGGAGACGGGAATAGATCGCCATGCCGTATCCGTCCCAGCTCGCGACTCGATGCGGATATGTGGAATCGGCCCAGGCCATCTGAGGTTGCCATATTTCGTCGACTTCATCGGCAATGAAAATGTCCGGATCGAATTCCTCCACGATGATCCGTAAGGCGTCCCAGGAATGGGATGGTCGGTCGACATTGGCATATAGGATCTTCAGGCGCGGATTCGCACTGAGGGTATGTGCCTCGGGAATGGAATAGGAAGCGATGCCGCCGCCGTGATACAGCATGAGGACGAGCGCCGCGATCGACCAGCGTGGACTGGCATGCAACAGCGAAAGAAATGCCGCGGTCGCCGCCAGCAGCAGCACGGCTCGCAGTCCCGCCAGCATGACGAGTTCCCGCTGCGTGGGAAGCAGCAGATTGCCCAAGGTGACGATCCAGACAATGCCGGTCGCCGACATGCCGCCTATGACGCAGGCGCGCTTCAGCATGATTCTTCCTGCAGGACGTTCCTCCATGCAAAGGATTATATAGCGAATATTCTTCCCTCATAATTCATCTCCGCGACCGGCCGCCATCATCCCCTTCTCTTATCCACACCCTCCTCAAAATGCATGGATACCGCCCCCGGAGCCGATAGAATTAACGCATGGCTCGAAAGCCCGTCAGAAGAAAAGCCGGACCAACCTGGTGGACGGGTGTCATGCCGCGCGTGCTGAAGGCGATCTCCATCCTCGCCTATGTCGCCGCGTTCGCGCTTATCGGAGGCACGATCCTTTTCGCCTTGCTGGTCGCCCACTTCTCGCGCGATCTTCCCCGCCTCGATCCGCTTCGGAATTACCAGCCCTGGAACCAGTCGACGCAGGTCTTCGCCTCCGATGGAACGCTTATCGGCGAATTCTACGAGGAAGACCGGATCGTCATCGATATCCACAGCATTCCGGACGTGATGAAGAAGGCGATCATCGCGGTCGAGGACGAGCGCTTCGACACCACGCATCCCCAGGCGTGGATCCGAGGACTCGGCATCGATCCCATCGGGATCACGCGCGCGGCCGTGGCCAACATCATCCCGGGCGGCGGCATCCAGGGAGGTTCCACGCTCACGCAGCAGCTGGCGAAGATGATGTTCCTGACGAGCGAGCGGACGTTCTCCCGCAAGTTCCAGGAGATGATCCTGGCGTACAGGATCGAGAAGGAATTCTCCCGCGACGAAATCATGGAACGCTACATGAACAAGGTCTTCTTCGGCAACCGCGCGCACGGCCTGCATTCCGCCGCGTCACGCTATTTCGGCGTGGACCTCGGCAAGCCCGACGCGAAGCTGACTTTGGGACAGGCCGCGCTCCTTGCCGGCCTCGTGAAGGCCCCGTCCTATTATGCGCCGCACAAGCATCCCAGGCGCGCGAAGGACCGGCAGCGCATCACGCTTCTGCGGATGGTGGACCGGGGCTATATTCCGCGCGATGCCGTGGAGCCCGCGATCAAGGCCTTCTGGGAATCCTTCGACACGGCGAAGGTCTCCGTCCCGGACGAAGACACGGACTTGACGCACATCAAGGTGACCCAGGCGGGATTCTTCGTGGAGTATGTCCGGCAGGAGCTTTTGAAAGTGCTGTCGATGGATCAGATCCTGCGCGGTGGATACAAGATCCAGACGACGCTCGATCCGAAGATGCAATCCGCCGCGGAAGCGGCGATGCGGACGGGACTCGCGCGCCTGACGAAGGACGTGGCGGCGCGAAAAATCAACCTCGCGAAGGGTCCCCTCGAAGGAGCGCTCATCGCGATCGATCACACCAACGGGCGAATTCTCGCCATGGTGGGAGGAAGCTCCTGGAGCACCACGAACCAGTACAACCGCGCCGTGCAGGCAAAGCGCCAGGCGGGATCCTCGTTCAAGCCGATCGTCTACTTCACGGCGCTGGAACAGGGCAGCGCGACGCTCGGCACCGTGCTCCGCGACGAGCCCTTCACCGTCCCCGGAACGGATTGGTCGCCGCAGAACTACGACGGATCCTATCACGGCCCCGTTCTCCCCCGCCCCGCCCTGACTCATTCCTACAACGTCGCCGCCGTGCAGATGCTCCTTCTGGCAACGGGCGAACGCATCATCGAGCGTGCTTCGGCGCTCGGGATCGATGTCTCCCGAATGAGGCCGTATCCTTCCATGGCTCTCGGAGCCTTCGAAGTGTCCCTGCTGGAACTCACATCCGCGTATTCCGCGTTCGCCAACAGCGGCGCGAGATCGGAGCCGTATCCGCTGGTTTCGATATCCGATCGCGAAGGACGGATCGTGAAGAACTACGAACCCTACGCGACGCACCAGGTCTTCGCCGCGGAATATTCCTTCCTCATGACGTCTCTAATGCAGAGCGTCGTCCGGAACGGAACGGCGGCGTCCGCCGTCGGAGCGAGGATCGGCAAGATTCCCGCCGCCGGAAAGACCGGCACCACCGACGATTATGCCGACGCCTGGTTCGTCGGCTATACGCCGACGGTGACGGCCGGAGTCTGGATCGGATTCGACGAGCGGAGAACCATGGGCCGGGGCATGACGGGCGGAAAGGCCGCGGGAACCATCTGGGCCGATTTCATCAGAGCGGCGCTCGTCAAGCGGCCCGTCGGAAAATTTCCCGAGCCGACGGGCACCCTCATCAGGGTCCCGATCTGCAACCTCACCGGGCTTCGCCCGTCCGATGAATGTCCCAATCCCGTGGAGGAATATTTCATCAACCACACGGCGCCGACGGAAATCTGCGCCGTGCATTCCGATATCACGACGCTCCAGCAGTTCCTGTTCGCCGATTACGGCGGAGACACGGCCATGACGGCCTGGCCCGAGCCGGGAGCGTTCGCCTGGCCGGCGGCGCAGGAGACGGCACCCAGCCGGGAGGCACTGCGCGCCATCATCGACGCGGAGGCGCCTCCACCGGAGGGCCAGCGGGCGAATCCCTTTCCAACGGCGCCATACAGTCCGGAAGCTCCCGTATACAAAGCGCCGCCGATCACGGAAGAGTGACCGGATTGCCTACCAGCTAATCTCCAGATCCTCCCGCGCCGCGAACACGTCCTCAACCCGGCGCTCGCTCGCGTTTCGCTCGCGGTAGGCGGACTCGATCTTCTCCAGCTCATCGTCGGTGCGGTTGGGATCATGATGGAAGAACGCGAGTTTCCCGACGGAGGCTCCCTCCACGAGGTCCCAGACCTGGTCGAACGTGGAATGTCCCCAGCTGATGCGCGGGCCGTATTCGCCAGATGTGTACACCGCGTCCGCGATGAGGAGATCGGCGCCCCGGACGAAATCGCGGACGCCCGCGGCAAGATCGTCGTGAATCATCCGCTCGATTTCCATGATGTTCGCATCGGATGAACGCCGGACGAAGCGGGCGAAATCCATGGTCCAGCACTCGTGATCGACGAGGTAGACGATGGTGCGGCCGTGTGTCTCGATGCGATAAGCAAGGTCGACGACGGGATGGTTCGTGATGCAGGTTCGCACGGTCGCGCCCGGAACCAGGTCGTCATAGCTGCCGGTCGAGAGCTCGCGGAATGTGAAGCCCGCGCCCATGCTGTCGAGGCGCAGGGGAAAATAGCTGTGGCGGGTCTGGTCGGTGATGACGCGTTCCAGGCCGGGATTGAACGTGCGGGGGCCGGCGATCGTCAGCTTGTTGCCCTTGATGAACGCGGGCGCGAAGAACGGGATTCCCTGGATATGGTCCCAGTGGGTGTGGCTCACGAGGAGCGTGATCTCGTGGCCCGAGGCGCCCTCCTCGCGGATGAGTTTCTGGCCGTAGGCGCGGGCGCCGGAACCGGCGTCCAGGAGAACATGCGCTTCCGGCGTGCGGATGACGACGCAGGATGTATTTCCGCCGTAGCGGGCGGTGTCGAACCCGGGCGAGGGAATCGAACCGCGGACGCCGCGGAAACAGACTCGTACTCCCGCTGTCATTTCGCGGCGAGATCCCGCAGGCGGCCGATCCGTTCCTGCGCCTGCCTGTCGCCGATCGAGTGCGCCTGGGCCAGGGCCTCCTCGATTCTCCGGTGGGCGCCCGACCGATCGCCCCGGGCGCGGTCCCACTCGGAGAGAGCTTCCAGGGAATTCATCAGTCCGTAGCCATGATTGAGACGCCGGTAGACCGCCTCGGATTCCCGGATGACGGTTCCGGCGGACTCGACCCGGCCGCGCGCCAAGAGAAACCGTCCCAGCTTCAGCCGGATCTGCGCTCCGTCCGGCACATTGTCCTCCAGTTCGCAGATCCGGATCGCCTTTTCGTAGGCGACCTGCGCCTCCTGCTCCCTCCCCAGCTCCGCAAAGCAATCGGCCATCAGGCTGTACGAGTAGTGGGCATGGCGGTAGTAACCGCTTCTCGCGGTGAAGACGAACGATTTCCTGAGATTCTCGAGCCCTTCCTCCGGCCTGCCTTCCTGGAGCATGAGGTGCGCGAAATTTCCGTAGGTCACGGAAAGGTGATAATCGCTCTGGAGTTCCTCGCCCAGGGCGACGGCGCGCGCGAAAGCGAGGGCGGCCTCGTCCGCGCGGTTTTCCTGAAGCCGGATGTTGCCGAGATTATTGAGCACCTTGACGAGCGTGTCCCGATCGCCCGCCGCATCGAGATGCCGCAGCGCGTTTTCGTATTGGCGAGCCGCTTCCTCCAGATGTCCCTTTCTCACTTCGACCATGCCGGCACGGAACGCGATGAGGCCCTGGATGCCGCGGTCGGCGATCCTCGACCAGTCGCGCAGGAGACCCTTCAGCACAATCTCCGCGCGATTCCACATCTTGATCTGGACGCAGAGTTCGAGGAGCCGATACAGGCGCGGGATATCCCGTTCATCCGACGCGGCTTCGCGGAGGTGTGGCAACTCGCAGGGAAGAAGAAAAGAAACGGCAATCTGATCCGGGTGATCGAGAATCTTCTGCATGAGGAGCGAGGAGAGGGGGTCGAAGGAGTCGAGAGAAGCGAATCGAACCAGCAGTCGGCGGGATCCGATCCCGCGGGCGAACTCGTCGCGAATTTCCTGGAGCGCATCGCGGAGAGCGGGATCGCGGTTGATCATGTCGGGCGACTGGGACGCCAGCTTGCGTGAGATTTTCTGAGCCGGCTCGGCGGCGGCGCGGGAATCTCCCGACAGGGTCGAAAGGATCCGCATCATCGCGGATTCGTCACCGGTCGTCGATTCCCAGAGAAAGATCTGTCCGCGGTCCGGTTGGTGCGCGGCGGCGGGAGTTTCGATCAGGATGATTCCACTGCCCGCGGACTTGGAGGCGAGAATGACACGCTCAAAATCGGCCTTGTCTATCGGTTTTAGATCCGACATGAAGCTATACTATAACCTGATGCGCGCCGTGACGGATAGCACAGTATTTCGCTTCCAACTCTCCTTCCGTAAGAAATCCGTCGGCTCCGCCGCGGCCGCCTAGTTTCCAGGAAGCGAAGATCATGGCCTTGTGAAGCGCTGCTTCCGGTTCCTCACCCCGCGCATGATAATGAACGAAACAGGAGAAAAGAGCGTCGCCGGCTCCGGTGGCGTTCCGGATCGGCCGGGTCGGGACGGCCGGCATGCGCACGAGAGTCTGCCGGCGGGAGTCAAACAGAAGCGCGCCGGAAGCTCCCAGTCCGATGACAACGATCTCGTTCCTGTATTGCGCCGTCAACCGGCGCAGCCATTCCTCCGGATCGCACGGCAGCGATTCTCCGCTCATGAAAAGCACGGTCGCGGCGGCCATGTAGTCGCGATTGTACGAATCATCCAGGTCGCTCACACAATGAACATCCGTCGCGATGGGAACTCCCCGGGCCGATGCGATCGCCAGGAGCGGGCGGGAGAAGTTGATGTTGCAGAGGACGGCCATGTCGCACCCGTCCAGTGCCTCCGCAAATCGTTCGACCGGGAAGGAAGTGTCCTGGATATTCTTGAGGTCGACATTAATGGCCCGACGCCCGGAATCATCGCACAGAATCACCGACTGCGGCGTCTCATCCATGACGTTGAGTATGTGCGAGCTGTCGATATTGTCGCGAAGAAGCGCATCGCGGACAACCGCGCTGGCCGGATCACGCCCTGTCAGGGAGAGAAACCGGACGGGATCCCCCAGCATCGTCAAAGCTTTAGCGACGTTATAGCCGACGCCTGAAACGGATCCTCGAATCCTGTGGAACGGATACCGAACCGGCTTGTAGTCGACGGGAAATTCATCCACACCCACGATGGTTTCGTAGTTGATGAGGCCCGCCACGAGGATTCGAGTCATAGGAGCATTCTCGCATAATGCCGCAATGTGGCAATATGCGAGAGCATGCCCCGGAAGTTCCCCATCCGGTGGCGGGATATTAACAGGATGGGCAGGATTTCTTTCCATAAAAATCGAATTATGCTGCCGCATATGAGCCACGATCAATTCTCCGTAAGTAAAAAGAAAACCACTTCCCAATAACAGGACTGCATCACCTTCAATT
The DNA here is from genome assembly GCA_964499705.1 of uncultured bacterium. Classification (GTDB taxonomy): domain Bacteria; phylum UBA8481; class UBA8481; order UBA8481; family UBA8481; genus JBBTKW01. The sequence goes on from CAZCME010000002.1 coordinate 411,166, forward strand.
CTACTGTCATAGATCCTGCCCATCCTGCCCATCTTGTTAAAATATATTTGATGGGGAACTTCTAAGCTTGCCCTATACTGACCCCATGTCAGACTCCCGCATTGCCGCGCACGCGCGGATCATCGTGAAATACTCGACGGCCCTGAAGGCCGGCGAGACGGTCGGCATCTACGGCAACACCGAATGCATCGAACTCGTGGAGGCAGTCTATCGCGAAGCGATCCTCGCGGGCGCGCATCCCTTCATCCGGCTCGCCATTCCATCGATCGCTCCGTTTCTCTACAAATACGCCACGGATGCCCAGCTCTCTCGCGTCACGAATCTCGATTGGACGGAAGCGAAATCCCAAGAGGCTCGCGTCGTCATCCTCGCGGAGTCGAACACGCGCGCGTTGTCCCAGACCGATCCGTCGAGGATGGCCGTCTTCGCGAAGGCGCGGAAGCCGATCCGCGAATATCTCGTGGACAACACGCGCTGGTGCCTGACGCTCCACCCGACCCAGGCGCTAGCCCAGGAAGCGGGAATGTCGCTCGAAGCGTACAAGGACTTTGTCTACCGCGCGATGTTCTGCGATCGGCGCGACGCGGTCGCGGAGTGGAAGAAGATCGAAGCGATGCAGGACAGGTTGATCCGATCGATCAAGGGGGCGAAGGAGGCGCGGATCGTGGGACTCGATACCGATCTCCGCTTCTCGGTGAAGGGCCGCCTTTTTGTCAATTCCACGGCGACGCACAACCTGCCGAGCGGGGAGATCTTCACGGCTCCCGTGGAAACCTCCACCGAGGGGCACATCTACTTCGACATTCCCTCCGCGCGCGACGGCAACTTCATCGAAGGAATCCGCCTGAAGTTTCACAGGGGGCGCGTCGTCGAAGCGCGCGCGGAGCGCGGGGAAACTTATCTGAAGAAGATGCTCGCCATGGATGACGGAGCATCAAGGCTCGGAGAATGGGGCATCGGAACGAACTTCGGAATCCAGCGCCCGACCGGCGAAATACTCTTCGATGAAAAGATCGGCGGAACGATTCATCTCGCCCTGGGTTCCGCCTACACCGAATGCCGCGGCAAGAACAAATCAGCTCTGCACTGGGACATGATCAAGGATCTCCGCGGCGGCAAGGGGCGGATCGAAGTGGACGGCAGGGAGCTGAAAGTGCGGAAGTAGGGTCAGGACCTCAGGGCTTCCACACGGTCCTTGTGGAAGCGAAACGTGTCCCGCAGCATGGCTTTCTCGAAGAGAATGTCGAGCCCGGGATTCAGGCCCACGATCGAGATCTTCCCGCCCTGGCGCTCAAATCGGGCCTTGGCCGTGATGAGCGGCAGGATGTTCTGGTGCGCGAAGAAGACGACGTCCGAGAAGTCGATGACGAGATGCGTCTGGCCGATCGTGCAGATCGTTCCCATCACCTGATTGAATCGGGTGGCGAATCGGTGATCGAGATTTCCCTTCAACGTCAGGATGATGTGGCCCGCCTGCCGGAAGACATTGATGTTCTGCTCGCCGCCCATGATCCGCTCGATCTTCTCGATGATATCCTCCAGGGTGAACGGCTCTATCAATATGTTGTCGATGCCGAAGCCCGAAGCCTGCATCGCGAGCTGCTTCGTGGCCACCGGGGAGATGACGATGAATTTCAGGCTCGGCGCCGCCACCATGTCGGAAATGGTCTTGCAGATGGAGAGATCCTCCGCGAAAGGCAGGTCGTTATCGATGACGACCACCTGCGGTTTCGCGAGAGCGATCTGGCCGGCGATGTCTTCCTCCTTCGCCGCGTGATTGACCTTGTATCCCCTCTTGATGAGGTTGTACCGGATATTGTGAAAGAGATACTCACGCGCGGTGATGAAGAGGATCTGTTCGTTGCTCATGACGCTTTCCCGGCCTCCGGCGCTTCCACGCGGGTCATTTCGTCCGCTTGCAGAAGGCGGATGCTCCGTTCGATGGGAGGAGCATCCACCATTTGCCGCGATGACGCAATCCCCAGCTCCGGAAATTTCCGGGCCGACGGCAGGACCATTCGCTCCAGCGAGCCGATGGCGCTGTTGTAGCTCTCCGCAGCCCGTCCGATTCCCGCTCCGGCCCGGGCGAAATGCTCGAGAAAGACGCAGAGCCTCTCGTACAATTCACGACCGAGAGCGCTGATCTCCTCGGCGTTCTGCGTGAGCTGTTCCTGGCGCCAGCCGTACGCGACCGCCTTCAGCAGGGCGATCAGCGTCGTGGGCGATGCGAGCATGATATCGCTCGAGACGCCGTGCTCCAGGAGCGTCGGATCGCTCTGCAGCGCCGCGCTGAAGAAGACCTCGCCCGGCAGAAACATCACCACGAATTCCGGCGACTTATCGAACTGCTCCCAGTAGGCCTTCGCGGAGAGCTTGCCGATGTGGTCGCGCACCTGTCGGGCATGATCGAGCAGATGCAACTTCTTGGCATCCTCGTCCTGCGCCTCGTAGGCTCGGATATAAGCCTCGAGCGGACACTTGGCGTCGACAACAACCATCTGTCCGCCCGGCAGGCGAATGATCACGTCGGGGCGGAGCCTTCCCTCGTCGGTATCGACGGAGACCTGCTCCTCGAAATCGCAATGGTCGAGCATGCCTGCAAGCTCGACGACGCGCTTCAACTGGATTTCACCCCACCGTCCGCGCACAGAGGGCGAGCGCAACGCGGTCACGAGATTCGCCGTTTCCGCCTGGAGCTTGATCTGCGATTCGTTCAGCGATTTGACCTGCGCCGACAATCCGCCGTAGGCTTCCTTGCGGGCGTTCTCCAGCGCCTGGATCTGGAGATCGACCTTGTCGAGCGACTGCTTGACCGGATGAACGGCGGCCTCGATCGCTTTCTGCCGTTCCTTCAGATCCGCCTGGGCTTCCTTCTGATACTGCGTCAGGACCTCCCGGGCGACATTGAGAAAGGACTGGTTGTTGGCGCGGAGCGCTTCGGCGGAGAGGGCTTTGAAGGAATCGGAAAGCTTCGTTTCCGCCTCGCGCAGCAGCTTCATCTTCTCTTCGAGCGAGCGGCGTTCCTCATCCAGTTGTGTCCGCAGGATCGCGACCTGCGACTGGAGCTGAGACTTTTCGTTCAGAATCGACGTGGTAGTCGCATCGCGTTCGCGCAATGATTGCTCCAGGTCGGCGACGCGCGCGCCCTTCTCCTCGGCGGCGGCGCGCCTGGAAGCCTCGGTATTCAACGCCGTGCGCGCTCCGGTCAGCTCAAGTTCACGGGCTTCAAGCGCCGTCTTCGCATCGAGCAATTGCGCGTCGCGCGCTTTCATGCGCTCGCGGAGAATGGCCCAGGCAAGAATCGAACCGGAGATGAAAGCCAGGAGAGGGATCAGATATTCCATCGAAGCAAATATACAGCCAATTCAAGCTGATGTCAGCGAATCGAAACGGGAGCGCGTGCCGGACTGGACCTGTGGATAAATCCGCCTTGTTCTGAAACCGGTCGCGATGGATACTGGAACCTGAGCATGTGAAATCGGACATGACAGCGTGCTAAGCGGGCGGGAGAACTCGAGGAATGTCCCGATGCGCCGATTCCTTGTTTTCGTCGCGTGGATGGGCTGCCTCGCTATTCTCAGCGAGCAGCCCGCCATGGCCCATGCGAAGAAGATGGATACCGAGCCGCTTCCGCCAGTCATCGACACTTCCGGGCAGGCTCCGGGAGATTCGCCGGCGGTGGCGGTGGCGGAGGCGGTGGTGGCCGAGGCGGAGCACCACGTCGAGCACGAGCTGACGGGCTTGGAAGGTGTATTGGCCTGGTTCGGCCGGTTCCATCCCCTCCTCGTGCACTTTCCGATCGCCCTGCTTACGGCGTCGCTGATCGCGGAACTGCTCTTTCTCCGCTCGGCGCGCCCTCTCTTCGATGATGCGGGACGATTCCTGACGCACCTGGCCTCGATCGCTTCACCTCCCGCGGCACTGCTCGGTATTTTCTTCTCCTGGTCGGTGGACTACGGCGTGGAACTGGCTCAATATCTCTGGGCGCACAGGCTCTTCGGCATTCTCGCCGCGCTCCTTTGTGTCATCGCGTCCATCTTGCGTGAGACCATAGCCTTGAAGCACGCGGAAGGGCGCGCGCTGTACAGATTGTCCCTGGCCGCAGCCACGATATGCGTGCTCCTGGCGGGCTATCTCGGAGCCTGCCTCACATGGGGACCGGCTCACCTGATGCCCTGACGGGTTAAAATATTCCGGCATTTTCCGGTTCGAATGGCTATAAATAAGACAGGCCCGCCACGAGGGCCGATCAAATCGAGGGGGAGGACGAGCTGGTGAGGGGGATTTGCCGGTCGCTTTTACTGGTATTGATTTGTTGTCATGCGCACGCGGAAGCCGGACCTTTGCGCGCGCATTATTTCCAACTGGCCGCCGACGCGATGATTCTTCACGGCGACAAGGCCTGCGCGGAAATGCTCCTGGAACTCGGCGCCGGCCGATCCGAGGTCCCGCCTGAAATTACGCCGGAGGATATCGATGCGCCGCGCGACTATGTCGAGCGCTACGCGGAATTCCGGCGGCGGCTCCGCCAGGCGATCCTCCGGCCCGCGCATTCCCCGGAAAACCAATGGCGCGTCGATCGCGCGGAAGCGGATCTGCATGTCGTCGCGCACGAGCTGCGGCAGGGTCGGCAGGCCAGCTCCGCGATTCTCCAGCGCTTCCTCTCGGATGCCGCCTATGCCCTCGATCACCAGATCGTTCCCGATATCGATCAGGTTCTTTTCGTGGAAGAACGCGCGCTGGCCGTCGTGCCCGCGCCGGAACGCACCGTCATCGAGGTCGCTCCGAAGATAATCCCGCCACCCCCGCAACCTCTCCCCTATGTTCCCGAAGCCCCCGACGCCGTGATGACTGTGACGCCGTCCCGCATCGAGCTCGGAGAAGCCGCTGTCGTCCGATGGTCAACGGCACGAGCAACGTCCGCAACCCTCAACGGAAATCCCGTCGCTCTGACCGGCGAGATGATCGTCGCCCCGCAGAAGTCGACGTCCTACGATCTCGTGGCACGTGGTCCCGGCGGAAAGACCATGGCCCTGGCCACGCTCCGCGTTACCGTGGTCCCGCCGACGGCGCGGGTCAGTGTGAATCCCGCAACGATCACCCGGGATCGTTGCGCCACGCTGACCTGGAATTCATCCGGCGCCACCCATTTAACCATCAACGCGATATCGGAACCTCTCGACGGCGCGCGAGAGGAATGTCCCGACCTCTCGACGACGTACGAGATGGTCGCGTCGGGCCCGGGCGGCCGCACCACGACCTGGGCTCATCTGAAAGTGCGGCCGCCTCCTCTCCCCTCTTATCCCTCGACGCTCGTGGAATGGGAGGCTCCCCCGGAAAAGAGTCCGATGACGCCGCTGGATATTTTCATGACCACGGAGCCCCGGCAGCAGCTGAGGATCCACTTCGACTTCGACCGGTCCGTCATCCGTTCCGACGCGCTCGATACGCTCCTGCTGGCCGCGAACATGTTGCGGGAGGATCCGCAACTGGAATTCATCATCGAGGGGCACTGCGATCACCTGGGGAGCGAAGTTTACAACATCGAGCTCGGCATGCGCCGCGCGGAATCCGTGCGGGAATTCTTCGTCGAGCGTTTCGGATTCAGTCCGGCGCGCTTCGTCCTCGTGACACGCGGCGAGGCGAAACCGATCGCGCCGAATACTTTACCAGACGGAGCGGACAATCCCGAGGGCAGAGCCTGGAACAGGAGAGCGGAATTCGTCCGGTGAGATCCGCAGAATTCCAACTACCTCTTCGCGTGAACGCTCACGATCGCCTCATACACCTTCTGCCGTTGGAACGGCTTCACGATGAAGTGTTTCGCGCCTTTCAGGATCGCGGTCTTGACGACTTCGCCGCTTCCCAGGGCGCTGATCATGATGATCCTCACCTTCGGGTTCATCTCGCGCAATTTATCCAGGCACGTCAGGCCGTCCATGTTCGGCATCGTGATATCCAGGGTCACGATATCGATCTGATCGGCCAGGCCCTGGTACTTATGCAGAGCCTCGAGGCCGTCGTGAGCGAAATCGACGACTTCACCGCCGAAGGAGGTGATGATCTGCCGGAGGCTTTTCAGCATGAACTCGGAATCGTCCACGCAGAGAAAGCGGATCGGTGCGCCGTCCTCCCGCATGGGCAATGCCAGTGCGGAACCCTGTTCCATGATCCTACCTCCTCGCTACGCCGGCCAGGGATGCGCCGGCCAAGGCTGTCTGTTCTTCCATGTTCAGGATCTTCTCAACGTCCAGCAGCAGGAGCAAGCCTTTTTCGTCCTCGGACGCGGGGGCGACGCCGGCCAGAAATTCCCTTCCTTCCATGGGGATGTCTTGCGGCAGAGGACGAATCGCGCGGCTCGGAAACCGGCGCACAGCCAGCACCGCATCCACGAGAAATCCGATGGTTCGCCCCGACATCGTGACGACGACGGCACGGCACTCCGCGTGAATTTCCGCCTTCAACCCGAATCGCGTCCGCAGATCGACGATCGGGATCACCTGGCCTCTCAGCCTGATGATGCCCTCGATGAAGCCGGGCATGCCCGGGAGGCGCGTCACCTCGGGCGGCAGGAGCACCTCGCGGACTTTCTCGACCGGGACGCCGTAATGCCCGGTGCCGATGACGCAGACAACGACGACGGTCTCCGCGTTTTCTGCTGACTTGCTGATTCGATTCGTGACCGCGCTCATGCCGTTCGCGCCTCCTCGCGTTTCATACTCCTGCTTTTCAATCCCGCGATATACCGGCCGATCTGCTCCGGAGTTCCGTCCCACTGCGACAATCCCGCCTCCGCGACGGTTCGCGGCATGCCGTACACGACGCAGGAATCCTTCGACTGCGTGATGACGGTGCCGCCGCAGCCGCGGACCAGCTTCGCTCCATCGGCGCCGTCACTTCCCATTCCGGTCAGGACAACGGCCAGCGTCCTGTCGCCGCAGAGCTCCGCCGCGGACCGGAAGAGCAGATCGGCGGACGGACGGACGCAGGCCGCTGTCATGGTGCCGGTCAGGCGGACACGCCATGATGCCGTGACTTCGATGTTCAGATCCCCCGGCGCGATCAGGACGCTCGATCCGTCGATCGTCTCCATCGGCTTCGCCTGCTTGACCGGAACGGCGCAATTCTCGTTGAGATGCTGGGCCAGGTGCTCGCCCCAGCCCGGAGGAATATGCTGCGCGATGAGGATCGGGATCGGGAATGCTGCAGGAATTGCTCCCAGGACGCGAGCCAGCGTCGCGGGGCCGCCGGTCGAGACGCCGATGGCGATGATCCGAAAGCCGTCCACCGGAGGTTTGGGGCCGGGAACCGTGGATGTCGACGTCGACTTCTGCGATGCCTCCACCCGCCGGGCTTCCGCGGAGGGCTGGAGCTTTGCGGAGAGAACCGTCTTGATCTTGGAGGCGAGATCCACCTCGATCGGATGCAGCGCCGCTCCGTCGGGCTTCTTGATGAAATCGACGGCTCCCGCCCCGAGCGCTCGAAACGTCTCGCGGGCTCCTTTTTCGGCAACGGAAGAAACGACGAGAATGCGCGACGGATGGTTCTTCATGATCAGGCGCGTCGCCTCATACCCGTCCATTCCATCCATGATGAGGTCCATGAGAATCAGGTCGGGATTCAGTTCGGAGTTCAACCTCACCGCCTCCGCGCCGTCCCTCGCCTCGCCCACGACATTGTGCCCGAGCTGCTCCACGATACGTCTCAGGGAAGACCGAGCGAAATGGGAGTCGTCGACGATGAGAATCTTCGCCATCATGTCACCGCTGCGCCGCGGCGCTCGGAGGTGCGCCCTTCGACAGGGCGCCTGAGAAGCCGATCGATGACGGCAAGATACATCGTTTCATCCACCGGCTTCGCCAGGTATTCGTCGAAGCCGGACTCGAATCCCTTGATCCGGTCGAGCTTGTCGCTTTTCGAAGAGAGCGCGATGATCGGGAGCGTTTCGAAGCGCGCTTCGGCTCTCAATTTGCGGGAAAGCTCATACCCGTCCATGCGGGGCATCATGATATCCGTGGAGATGAGATCGAAGGATTGCTTCTGAAGAATCTGCAGGGCTTCCACTCCGTCTTCGGCGACAACCGCGGAATATCCGGCTTTTTTAAGGATCGTGACGAGCTGCCGCGACATCGTCTGAGAATCCTCCACGACGAGAATCCTCACGCGCCGCGCTGACGATTCGATCTCCGCTTCCTTTCCCTTGGATGCATGCTTGACGCTCCGGCGGCTGGCTTCCCGCACGATCGGCACCGGATCCAGGACCGGCACAATCCGGCCGTCGCCGAGGATAGTGGCGCCTGAAACGAACGGGGCTCTCGCCATGAGAGCGCCCAGGGGTTTTAACACGGCCTGGCTCCGTTCGAGAAATCCGTCGACGTTCAGAGCGACAGCCTCCCCCATCACCTCGACGACCACGCAATGCAGGTGCCCCTCCTCACGGGAGTCGATACCGAGCACCTCGCCGAGCGAGATGACGGGGAGATACGAACCGCGCACGGAAATGACGGGCCGGTCTCCCGCGCGCTCCACGTCGGATTCCGAGAGGCGGAGCGTTTCGCGGATGACGTAGAGCGGAAACGCGACAATGTCCCGGCCGACGCTGACGATGAGGAGATCGATGAGCGCGAGCGTGAGCGGAAGGAAGAGGCTGATGCGCGAACCCTGTCCGACGACGGATTCGACCTCCACGGATCCCTTCAGCCGCTCGATCACGTCGCGGACGACGTCCATTCCGACGCCCCGCCCGGAGAGATCGGACACTTTTTCAGCGGTCGAGAATCCGGGGCGGAAGATCAGCATGAGCTTCTCGCGCTCCTCCAGCCGGTTCAATTCCTCGGCGGTGATCACGCCCTTCTGCAGAGCCAGAGCGCCGAGTTTCCCGGGATCCATTCCCTTGCCGTCATCCGCGATCTCGATGACCACGCGGTCGCCGCGATAGGAGGCCGAGAGGTTCAGGCGCCCCGCGGCGTCCTTGCCCTGGTCGACCCGCGCATCCGGAGACTCGATGCCGTGGTCGATGGCGTTGCGGAGAAGATGGATGAGGGGATCGACGATCGCTTCGCAGATGCTCTTGTCGATCTCGACATCCGCGCCATGAACGATGAAGTCAATTTCCTTGCCGACCTTGCGGGCCGTCTCGCGGACAACGCGCGGGAACCGGTCGAAGACCGTGCCGACGGGCGCGAGACGAAGCGCCATGACGCGCTCCTGGAGCGCGGAATGAGATCGCGTGTATTCCTCGAGCGCCGCGCAGAGCGCTTCATAGGATTCCACGACCCGGGCTTTCCAGAGCGAGGGATCGGACTTGGAGGAGATCATGAGGCCCATGTGATTGAGGCGCGACTCGATCCTGATCTTTCCGATGACGACCTGCCCCATCCGATCGAAGACCTCGTCCAGTTTTTCCTGGTTGATGCGGATGCTCGCGGACTCCTTCCGCGCCGTGCCCTTCGCGCCCTGGGATGATTCCGGAGCCGGCTGAACAGGCGCGGAAGCAAGCGGCGGTGATTTCTCCACCACGGTTTCCCGGACGGCGGCAGGCGCGACTTCCAGTTTCACTGTGACGGACTCGCCGGCTGTTGACCGCCGCAACTCCTCGATCATGCTGTCGACTTCGATCTCCGTATTCTGGCGGTTTTCCATGCGCACGACGCAGTCACTCATGATGTCCTTGGACTTCAGCAACGCTTCTTCCAGGAGCACCGTCGGAGCGATTTCGCCGCCGCGGATCTTCTCGAGGATCTCCTCGGCGGAATGAGCGAGCCGGTTCATGGCCTGCATTCCCACCATGCCGCTGGAACCTTTCAGCGTGTGCATGACGCGAAAGAGCCTTTCGACGGACTGGGGGTTCTGCTGCAGGGAGATGACGCATTCCTCGATCTGTTGAAGGAGCTCCGACGCTTCCGATATGAAGGCCTCTCGGATCTCCTCGTCGATCTCGATTCCCTGCTGCTCGGGAACTTCCGCCATCGCCAGTTCCGGCCGGAAGAGTTCGAACCGGTCGATGACCGAGGAGACGACGGATTCCACGAGCGGGGAATTGGTAAGAAGCGCATTCCGGACCTCGTCGATGCCGTCGAAAAAGACCGTGCGGAGCGCGTCGGAGGTTCCGCCGTCCATCTGGATGGCCCGCGCCATGTCCTTCGCCGCGATCTTCCAGGCATCCCACAGGCCGCCGGGCGAAGGCGCCGCATTCAGGATGGCCGTGCATTTCTCGACGAATGCCGGAGGAATCGTGCCGGATATTTTCGTCTCGGAAAGCCACGCTTCCAGGCGTTCGACGGTCTCCAGGAGTGCTTTCACGAGTGCACGCTACCCGCGCCGCCTGAAGTGTCGCGCCAGGAAATCCCCTCTTCGCTCGGCAGGTATTTCTCGATGGCGCGGCGCATGGAGGAAGAAGCTCCGACAAAAACGAAGCGGCAGGATCGGGGCCGGGAACTGACGGCGCGGGAAAGCGTCGCCAGGACCGCGTCATCGGCGAACCGGCACTTCCGCACCTCGACGATGATCTCCGCGGAATCGGTCCTGATATGCTCCAGGGCCGACGCGAGCGCGGTGCGGATCATGGGGAGCGCATTGCGATCGGCAATTTCCGGCAGCGCCACCCTGCCCGGCGCGGGTCTTGGGGCGGTGGCAGGGACGGTGCGCGCCGTCGTCGCCGGCAGGGCGGATGGCACGGCTGCCGGACGCGGCGACCTGGCTTGAAGAGGCGCAGGTCGTCGCGCCGCCTTCACGATCTCCGTCACGTCGATTTTTGTCGTGAGCTCCATCTTCCGGATCAGGGAAGAAAAACCCGCCGCCTGGAACCACTCCATATGATTCCTGTCGGCAAAGAGCGCGTGTGGAATCTTGAAGGATCCGGTCGCATGCATGCTTTCCAGGAGGTTCTTAAGTTCATGCAACGCCTCGTTGGAGATCCACTGAAGGCGCGAGCAATCGAGAGCCGCCTCGGGGCCTCCCACGCGACCGAGCGCCATGGCGAGTTCGCGGTGCACGGTCTCCGTGCGCATGTTCGCTCCGACGGCCCCGGCCAGGATCAGGGTCCGCGGAGAACCGTTGATCTCGCTCCACGATCGCCCCTTTCGCCTTTCGCTCGCCTCGGTCCTGCCCACAAGCGCCCCGGCGCGCCGGCGGTCGGTCGTCCAGGATTCGATCATGTGTTCCACGAGATTCGAGTTCCGGAAATACGCTTCGTGCCCGGCGATCGGTTCCGTCGGGGAGAGGACGAGAAAGCGGTGAGGCGTGAGCGCGCGCCAGATCTTCCGGAGAATGCCGTCGCGGGCTTCCTGGGAAAAATAGTAGAGAACATTCCGGCAGAAGATGAGATCGCACTCGGAAGGGTAGATGTCCGTGACGAAATTAAGCGGCATGAATCGAACGGCATTTCTGACGGTGTCCCTCACCTTCCAGCGGCTGTCGGAATCGCGCGTGAAATAACGGGCGAGAAGCTCCGGAGAGAGTTCCAGAGTGACCGCGCGCTCGCCGTATATTCCCGCGCGGGCTTCCTCGAGAGCCTTCGTGTCGATGTCGGTCGCGATGATTTCGAAGGAAAAGGTTCCCAGCCAGGATGCCGCTTCCAGGCAGCAGATCGCCAGGGAGTAGGGTTCGCATCCTGATGAACAGGCGGCCGACCAGATCCGGATGGGGCGGCGCCGCTCGCGGTTCTCGTTAACGAGGAGCGGCAGCAGAACGCGCCTGACCGAATCGAACTGCTGCGGATGGCGGAAGAAGAAGGTCTCGTTCACAGCGACCGCTTCGATGAGAAGCGAGAGTTCACCCCGGTCGGTCGTCAACCGGTCGCGATAGCCGGTCCAGTCGAGGAGGTTGAGGGTCGCGATCCGTTCCTCGATCCGCGCTTCGACGACTTTCGCGCGCCCTTCGGAGAAGTCCATGCCGGTTGAGTCGTGAAGGATTCGGATGAAGGCATCCATCGCGCCGGTTGCCAGCGTCACGCGGCGCCCTCCTCTTCAAGAAACAGCCAGGCGTCGTGATCGAAGAGCCGCTCCGTGCGCAGAATCGTCGCGGGCTGCCGGCCGCGATAAACGCCGCGGAAAAAATCGCGGGTCGCTTCCGGTGTCGTCGAGGGAATGTCGACGATGGATTTCGCGGATATCCATTCCACGGAAAGCACCTCGTCGACCGCGAAGAGAGCCTCGTGATTTTTCCAACGCAGCAGGAGCCCCGATTCGGTCTCGCCGGTCTCCACCCCGAGGAGCGTCCCCATGTCCGCGACAGGAAGGATGCGTCCGCGGAGATTCATGATGCCGCGGATATGACCGGGAAGCCGGAAGAGGTTCGTGACTTCGCGCAGAACAGCGACCTCCACGACGGACGCGACATCGACGGCGAAATACGCGCCGCCCAGGCGAATGAGAACGAGCCCGGTATCGAGCACTTCCTCGGCCGATTCGGACTCCTGATCATCCCAAAGTTCGTCTCTCAGGGGACATTCTCCAACATTGCAACATTCACACTGAAGGAGTTATGCCGTGCAGGATGATGGAGTAAGTTTGGATGTCGCGTAACTTCAACGTCGCCAATGTTGGAATGTTGGAGAATGTCCCCTCTCCTATATCCGGAAGCGGCCGAGCGTGGACTCGAGCGAGTTGATGACGGACTGGAGTTCATTCCCCTGCTTGACGATCTGCTCCGTCGAACGGAGCGCTTCGGAAGCGACATTGTTGACGGAGTCGACGGACGAAACCACCTGGTCGGACGCCTTGACCTGCTCGTTGATCGCAATGGTGATTTCGGAGATGGCGCGATGCGTCTCGGCAACCCTCTGGCGGATATTCTCGAAGGTCACCGCGAGATGCTCCGCGTGCTGCACTCCTTCCTCGGCGACGGCGACGCCGCGCGAGGTGGTCTCGCGAGTCTGGCGGATCTCCTCCTGGATCTTCTCGATGATATCGCCGATCTCGGCGGCGCTCCGGGAGCTGCGCTCCGCAAGCTTGCGGACTTCGTCAGCCACGACCGCGAATCCCTTGCCCTGCTCTCCGGCGCGCGCGGCTTCGATCGCCGCGTTGAGGGCGAGGAGGTTCGTCTGCTGGGATATTTCCTGGATCGCGCCGACGATCTTGCCGATCGTCTCGGATGCCTCCGCCAGCGCCTGCGTGCGCTTTCCCGTTTCCTCCGAGGTCTGCCGGATCGCGTCCAGGCCGCGGGAAGTGTCAGAAACCGCGCGCGATCCCTCTGAGGCCACATCGGCCGTTTCGCCGGCCAGGCGGGAGGCGCTCGCCGATGATGCGGAGACCTCCTGGATCGACGCGCTCATTTCGGTCATGGCCGCGGAAACTTCCGAGAGGCGGACAGTCTGCTCGCGCGCGCCGCGGGACAGTTGCTGGCTGGCCGCCAGGAGCTCGGTGGCGGAGGAAGCGGTCTGCATGCCGACTTCCTTGGAGCCCTGCAGAAGCGAGCGGAGATTGTCGACCATGATCTTGAACGAATGGCCCAGGTCGCCGGAGACTTCCTTCTGAAGAACCTCTGAAGATAAATCTCCTTTCGCCATCGCGTCGGCCTGGTAGGACAAGAGACGCAATCCGGAGAGCATATGGTTGAAGACTCCTCCCAGCTTCCCGATTTCGTCGGGCGAATCATCCTCGATCTTCTCGACTTGAAGCCGGCCTTCTGAGATCGCCTGGGAGGTCTTCACCAGGAGCGCGAGGCGCGAGGAGACATTGCGTATGATCCAGGCGCAAAGCATCATGACAAGCGCGATGATGAGAACTGCCAGGCCGATCTGGATGGCGCGGCTTGTGGCGATGATGCTCTGAGCGCTTCCCTGCTGCTCCAGGAAATACGCATTCGCCATCGCGACGACCTTGTCGATGGCAATGCGATGCTCGTTGTATTTCTCCTTGAGGGAGCCATTGGCAAGTTCTCTGGCCTTGGCGATATCTCCACGCTTGATGGCCGGGATGAATTCCTCATCGCGAATTCTGAAAAAAGCCATGGCAGGATCGTACGATTCCTTCACCATGACAGTCTTCATCGGGCCGTCCTGGAGAGAATCCACCCAGAATTGATGTCGTTCCTCGTACCCGCTCCCGTCCTCGGGTTTCGATCGCAATGCATTTCCACGGGCGATCAACTCATCCCTGACCTTCGGATCGGTTTCGTCGAGCAATTGAAGAGTCAGAAGGTAGGATTCGATGACGTATTCGGGCGGCGGCAGAATATCGGCGATCAGATCCTTCGCGAGTACGATCTCATTATAGACGGGGCCCGTAACCTGGACCCTGCCCAGCGTGTAGAAGGACATGGCGATGTAGATGACGAAACCGATGGTATAGAGCGCCACGAGGGAGAGGAGCTTGCCCCGCAGTGTCTGCTTGCCGATGTTGAGCATGGAAATCCTCCGTGGAGATGCGGTCGCATCCAGCCGTTCGAACGGTTGGACGCCTATAAGAGCGTACTAATGCAATCCTAATTGCACAATTCTGTCAATCGCGCAGTTAGGCTCATGATTCTGCCGGACATCGCCGATATCTTCCTCGAAAGGTGGTGAGAACCATGTTGATCGATTTGAACGACAAGCGATTCCAATTCGAAAGCGATGAAGATGCCCGGATCAAGATGACGGCGTATATCCTCGAAAATTTCTCCGACCTTCTGGGCGACGAAATCAAGCTTCTCAATCTTCCCAACGGATTGGATATTCTCTCGTCCAGGATCCAGGACCGCCTGGCCGCCTCCCGAGGCGAACTCCAGGAACTGGCCGCATGATAAAGGACGTTAATACGAGGTTAATACGGGGACAGTATACTGTCCCCGTATTACTGTCCCCGTATTAATCCAATTTGGGATCTTCCAACAAAAACGAAAGTCGCAATCGCAAGTCTTTGAATTGCTTCATACTAACTATGCTGAATCGAGGCTGAAGAACCTACAGCCGGCTCTGGAAGTCCTTCGTGGCGCGGTCGAAGGCTTCCTTCGAATTCCGGCAGGAGAGGTAGTATTTGCGGTAGAGCGCATCAAACTCGGTCTTGGGATCGCCTTTCTTTCCCGTCGTCATCATCAGGAAGACCATGTAGATATCGATAATGATGATAAAGAAGGCGGAGACCATGAGCGCCTGCTGGGCGGGCAGGAATTCCCGGAGGGACGGCATGTTTCCCGCCATGAAACACTGGATCGCGATGATGTTGAAGGATCCGAGAATGCAGAGCGCGAGGATGATCCGTTGCATGGCGGAATCCTACCGGCGCTCGGTGTGAAGTAAAGGCTTCATGAACCTTGGACGAGCGGATCGACGGCCGGGAGAACATACGAGCCGCCTGTTGAAGCCGGATCGGGGTCCGCGGGAAGGACGGTGGATGTCCCCCGGCCCGCCTTCCCTCTCGCTCCCGGAAGAAGCAGATCGTGTTTCCTCGCCAGCGACGCAAGTCGCGCGGCCGCCAGCTTCGCCGGCTCGGTGAATTCGTATTTCATCGCCTTCTCGTAATCGTATTTCGCATCCCGGATGCTGCCTTCGAGCTCAAACAGCTCGCCGGCTCTCAGGTGCGCCGACGGCGCCAGGTCGGGCCGGGAATAATCGAGCGCGGACTTTCTGTACTGCAGAGCGGCTTCATGCCGTTCGCCGAGCGCCTCCAGGCATTGCGCCAGCCGAAAGGAGGCGTCATTGGCGCGGTGAAAATCGGAGTAGTTATCGAGGAATTCGCGATAGGTCAGGATGGCCTGCTGATAACTTTTTACGGAATAATACTCTTCGCCACGCTCGAAGAGCGCGTTCGCTTCCAGGTTCTTCCAGGTTGTTTCGCTGCGGACGATATTGGCGGAGGAAGCCGCGCAGGACGTCAGGAGGTACCCGCAGAGAAGAACGATTAGGATTCTGAACATAGATTGATCTATCGGTTCAGAACGGGACGATATTTACAGAAAAGTTCAGGTTCCGGCCGGATAGGACCCCAGGACCCGGAAATACTGGCACTCCCGTTCCAGGTCCCGCAATGCCCGCGCGAGCTTTGGCGCGGATGAGTGGCCTTCCATATCGACGAAGAAGACGTACTGCCATGCCTTGACGCGCGCCGGACGCGATTCGATCTTAGTGAGATTGATCTTATGCCTCTGGAAAGGCTCCAGCATCTTGAAGAGCGCTCCCGGTCTGTCCTTCACGGAAAAAGCCACGGACGTCTTGTCGGCAGACGTCGGCCGGGAGGCCTTCTCTTCGGCGGCCCGGCGGAGCACGAGGAAGCGCGTCGTGTTTCCGGCGACATCCTCGATACCGGCCTTGACGATCTTCAGTCCATACTTCTCCGCCGCCAATTCCGACGCGATCGCAGCAGTTCCCGGATGCCTCGCGGCATCCTGCGCGGCGGCCGCCGTCGAGGAGGCGTTGCGGACTGGTATGCCGGGATAGTACGCTTCGATAAAATTCCGGCACTGTCCGATGGCCTGCGGATGCGAAACGATCCTGTCGATCCGGATCCGGGATCCGCCGCGAACCGCCTTCGGATGGACCATGAGATGATGGTGCACCGGAAGGAGAATTTCCGCGGCGATGGACAGACTTGCCTGCGATAGAGTGGAATCGATGAGCCTGTCGAGCGTATGGACGATGGCGCCTTCCGTGGAATTCTCGATCGGCACGACGCCGACATCGACGTCGCCCTTCTCCACGCGCAGAAAGACATCCGCGATCGTCGCTTCGAACTCGAGATGCGTCGACCGGCCGAAATGCTTCACCGCGGCCAGGTGCGTGTACGTCGCTTCCGGCCCCAGGATCGCCGCGCTGAAACGCTTTTCGAGGGAGAGCGACGTCCCGATGATCTCGCGGTACACAGCGGCCAGGGATTCGGCCGGAAATACTTTCCGCCCGCGTGTGACACGGGCGAGCACATCCGCTTCACGGGCAGGCTGATACAAGGTCTCGCCGAGGCCTTCCTTGATGGATGCCGTCTTCATGGCGAGCCGGGCCCGCTCATCGAGAAGCCCGACGATCCGCACGTCGATGGCGTCAATGCTCGCTCTCAGATCGGACAGCTTCTTCTTCATCTCTTCGCCTTTCGCGACCCGCCCCGGTCCTTCTTTCCGCCTGCGCGACGATCGCTTCTCGTGATGCTCCCGATTTCATCCCGCGAAAGAGCCCGCAGCGAACCCTCCGGCAGATCCCCGAGGAGAATACCTCCTATTTCCGTCCTGACAAGATCGAGAATCCTGTATCCCAGTTCCCGCATGTGCCGCCTGATCTGCCGCTTCCTTCCCTCGTGAAGCGTCACCTCCACCACGTGCTTGTCCTTGATGTCGACCGGTTCCACGCTGTCGAAGAGAGAGGGCCCGTCATGGAGCTGAACCCGGGAGCGGATCATGTCGAGGGACGGTACCCGGTTCAATTCGACGCGGTACCTCTTGACGATCTCGTGGCTGGGATGCAGAAGCTTCTGAGCCCAGTCGCCGTCATTGGTGAAAAGAAGCAGTCCGCGCGTGTCCTTGTCGAGCCGGCCGACGGGAAAGAGGTTCTTATAGCGGGAAGGCAGGAGTTCATGAACGGTCTTGTCCCGCTCGTCGCGCCGCGCCGTCAGGTAGCCCGCGGGCTTGTTGAAGGCGACGTAGTTCTGCGCGGGAGCATGGAGAGGTTTGCCATCGAAGAGAACGACCACGGAATCGTCGACGCGATCGTTCGGAAGCGCGGCGCGGCCCGCGACAGTGACCCGGCCGCAGGCGATCAGATCGTCGCAGGAACGACGCGACCGGCCGAGCGCGCGGGCGAGATACGCGTTGATGCGCTGCGTCACTTAATTGCTGGTCTCGATTTTCACCTTCGGAGGCTTCAGGGTCGCCAGCTTGGCGTCGAGATCGGAAAGTTCCCGTTCGGCCGCCTCGGTCAGCGCATCGAGCGCGTCGCGCTGGGATTCCGAAATCGCATGCCAGTCCGGTCCCTGCTCCTCGATCATCACGTCGGCTTTCGCCTTCGCGATCTCGTCGAACTCCGACAAGGGCGGCAGGTCCGCGAGACTCTTCAGTCCAAAGTGCATCAGGAACGCGTCGGTCGTGCCGTACAGCAGCGGGCGCCCAACCTCCTCCTTCTTCCCTGTGATGCGGATCAGCTCGCGGTCCAGGAGCGTCTTCATCACGCCGTCGATATTGACGCCACGGATCGCCTCCGCTTCCGCGCGGGTCACGGGCTGACGATAAGCGATGATCGCCAGCGTCTCGAGAGCGGCGGGAGAGAGACGGACCTTGCGCACTTCGCGGAGCATTTTCTCGATGAGAGCGGCGTGATCCGGCTTCGTTCCGAATTGCCATCCACCCGCAATTTCGACGATGTCCAGGCCGTGGTGCGGAGCTTCATACGACGACTTCAAAGCCGCAAGCGCCGCCTCGACAATATTCTTCGGCGCCTTCAGAAGCGACGCCATCGTCTTCACCGGCAACGGTTCGCCCGTGGCCAGCAGGAGCGCCTCGATCGCCGCGAGAAGATCCTCCGGGCGATATTCCTTCTTCTCCACGGCCGGCGCGCTTTCCGCGCCAGCTTCCGTCACCGGCCAGCCGTTGTCTTCCGCAATCTGTTCTTCAGTCGTTTCTGTCATCTTAACCTCGAGGGGACATTCTCATAATTGACCCGGTGTCGTCAATACCGACGGCGGGCCGGACTGCGCTGCCGGTTGTGCCGGAGCCGACAACGACGATGTATCTGAATCGAGCGGGAGTCCGAGGGTCGAGCGGGCCGCGTCGGCGGAGGAGGAGTCCGGATATTTCGCGATCAGTTCTTCGAGATATGCTTTTCCTTCATCCCGTTTTCCCAACTGTGTGTAATGGATGAATCCGAGAGCATAAAGCGCTTCCGGCGCGCGACCGTCGTCACCGTATTCGCGAAGAAACTGCCTCCAAAGCCGGACGGTTTCGGTGACGTGTCCAAGATAGTCCATGCAGAGCGCTGCTTCATACAGCGCTTCGCGCGCCAAGGGATCCTTCGGGAATTTCTCGACGACGGCAAGGTATCGCCGCGCGGCTTCTTCATAATCCTGGCGGCGGCCGGAGAGGTAGAAGTTGCGGGCTTCATTATAAAGCTGCTCGGCGGGTTCAGATGAGCGGGGATGCGAACGAGTCATGATCTCCTTCGCCTTCGCGGCGTAGGGCGAATCAGGATGCTCCCGCATCAGAAGCGACAGCAGCGGCTCCGCTTCGGCCCGGCGATCGGCGGCGATCAAGGCGACGGCCTTGCGGTAAATCTCCTCCGCGGGATCGTGCAGCATCTTCGAGGCAACGCCGACCACGATCAGAGCGACGGCAATGCCGACGACCGTGATGAGAAGCGTTCGGGAGGACGCTCCCGGGCGCCTTGCGGAGGTTCGCTTCATCGTGGCGGGGACGAGCCCGGAGTGCGCCGCGCAACGACCTCCGGCTGCAGGAGCGGTCGAACAGGGGCCGGTCTGCGTGAAGTGACCGCAGATCGGACGGCCCAGAGTGTCCTCCAGGCGCGATATGGCCGCAAGGTGTTCCGTTCCCCAGGCTGGATCGACACGCGCCACGAAATCGGTTACGCCACCTAGGAGGAATGCTTCGCGACGAGTTCCTTCAGCTGTTCAGCGAGCTGCGAGTTGCCGATCATGTCCCCGAGCGTGATGGAACCGGATTTTTCCTGGTCGTTCATGTACGTCTTCACGGAATGAGCTTCCTCTTCCTTCATCAGGTCGCGGATGGAGAGCAGCACGCGCGCGCCTTTGCGCTCGAGCTTCGTGACTTTCGCTCGGACTTTCTGTCCGACCGTAACCACCTCCTCGGGCCGATGAATCTTCTCGCGCGAGAGATCGGAAAGCGGGATGAAACCTTCGAGCTTGTCGTCGAGCTGCACGATGGCGCCCTCCGGCGTCAGTCGCGTGATTTCCGTCTCGATGATCTTGTTCTTCTGATACATCCTCGCGACTTCGTTCCAAGGATCCTGCAGCGTCTGCTTCAGGCCGAGGCTAATCTTCTTCTCTTCCGCGTCGATCCGGAGAACGATCACTTCGACTTCGTCGCCGGGCTTCAGGATCGTCTGCGGATCCGGCGGATTCTCGTCCCACGTCAGGTCGGTGCGGTGAATCATGCCCTCGATGCCCGACGGCAGCTTGAAGAAGGCGCCGAAGTTCGTGACACCGGTAATAACGCCTTTGACGCGGGCTCCGGGAGGAAATTCGTCGAAGACCTGCGACCAGGGATCCGGAGCAGCCTGCTTGATGGAGAGCGAGATCTTCCGCTTCTCGGCGCTGACCGCGAGAACCTTCGCGAGGGTCTTCGCTCCGAGTTCGAGGACCTGCGACGGATGCTTGACGTGATTCGTCCAGGACAATTCGGAGATATGCGCGAGCCCGTCGATGCCGGGCTTGATCTCGATGAAGGCTCCGAAGTTCGTGAAGGACTTGACCGTGCCTTCGATGAGCGAGCCGGCCTTGCAGGCCTCCGCGATCGAATCCCAGGGGTCGCCCTGAGCCTGTTTCAGGCCGAGCCGGATCTTGGCGGGCTCGACGTTCGGATCGAACTCCAGGACCTTGACGTTGACGACATCTCCCTTTTTCACGATGGTGCCGGCTTCCTTCACGAAGCCGCTCCAGGAGAGATCTCCGAGCGTGATGAGACCGTCGATGCCTCCGATGTCGACGAAGACGCCGAACGTCGTGATGTTTTTAACGGTACCTTCGATGATGTTGCCGACGCTGATCTTCGAAAGCGTCTCGACGCGGACCTTGTCGCGTTCGCCTTCCAGCAGGGTCTTGCGGGAGAGGACGATGTTCTTGCGGCGACGGTCCATTTCCTTGATCTCGAACATGAGCGTTTCGCCCTGGACATCTTCGAGAGTGGCGCGGCGCTTCAGAGTGGCTTGTGACTTCGGAAGAAAGCATGTGTAAGGAAGGCCTATATCGACCTTGAACCCGCCCTTGATCTCACCGACAACTTTTCCCTCGATGAGTTCCTGGTTCTTGAAGGCGTTCTGGACCCTGGTCCAGCGCTCGTCCTGGGCCGCCCGCTGCCGGGAAAGGCGCGTCGTGCCCTCTTCCGTCTCCAGCGAGAGCACCTTCACCTCGATCGTGTCGCCGACGCTGACTGTTTCCCCCAACGCCTCGAACTCGCTCTTCTTGATCCGCCCCTCGCACTTCAATCCCACATCGACGATCACATCCTCATCGGTGAGTTGAATCACGATCCCGGAGACGACGTCGCCCGGTTCTACCGCCGGACCCTTCTCGTCTGCCGCCATGAACGAAGCCTTGAAATCCACATCAGCGCCTGCACGCTCTGCCATATGCCACAATCCTTCTGCCCGCTCCGGCCCCCATGGCCGCAGCGCTAGCCTGAAATAGCGTTCCTCATTTTAGGGGGAATCGCGAAACATATAGTGTATACGGGGAGACGCGGGACGCAAGTTAAGAATTGGATTCCGGGGGATAATTTGGAATCCATTTCACATTCCACATTTTTGATTTACATCGAGAATGTGAAATCGGCAATTATCTCTTCGAGATTTCTTCTATCTCCTCGAAACTGAAGAGCTTTCCCTTGTTCATTCCCGGGCAGAAT
The DNA here is from genome assembly GCA_964499705.1 of uncultured bacterium. Taxonomy (GTDB): domain Bacteria; phylum UBA8481; class UBA8481; order UBA8481; family UBA8481; genus JBBTKW01. The sequence goes on from CAZCME010000002.1 coordinate 432,661, forward strand.
AATGCCTCTTCCGCCCACTTCTCCGGGGATTTGATGAGCTCCGGCCAGAACGGATAGGTTCTGCACTGCGTGGGCCGCACGGGATAGACGGAACATCCATTCCGCCAGAGCGGGCAGCCGGAGTGATCGGGCGCGCCGTCTTCGAGATAACTTCCGTTGACGCGATCGTGGTGGACATGACGACGGCGGAATTCGGAGTGCGGCATCTGGAGATGCTCCGCCATCTTCTCCGAATCGGAGGCCCTGCCGCTACCGCCCGGATCGAGCGCGACGATTCCCTCCCGGAGACAGCACTTGTGGCAGTCGGGCTGGCATTCGAACCGGAGCCCGTTCCCGTACCAGGCGTCGGTCAACGTGTGCGGGGTCGCGGAGCGTCGATGCGGAGCTGCGGCTCCGGAGCGGGCGCGCGTTCGACGGGCGCTTCCTCGATCGGGACTTCCATCGCGACGGGTTCGCGCGCCATGACGCGCATCCGGATTTCGCGGCCGCCCTTGATCTGCCATTCGCCTGGACGCTTCTCGACCCAGACGCCTTCAGGCAGGAGCTGATATCGCGAAAACGCGAAGACGCGCTGGATCGCGATCTCGTCCGTCTCGGGAACTTTTTTCCCCTCGAGAAATGCCTTGAGGATGATGGAGCGGTCCTTGTTCTCGGTGTCGAGGAGCGTGCGTTCGTAGGCCGTCAGCTCGCCGAGCCCGACGCGCGGAACGATCCGGCCGGAAGCCGCTTCGCCGGCGGCGCCCTTGGAGAGCAGTCCGAAGATCTCGCCGAAACGCGATTTCCGCGCGAGAATCGCGCTCCCCAGGGTGGGCGTGATGGAGATTTCGGTGAGCGTGAACGGTTTGTATTCCATGCCGCCATCCTGGAACGGAATGCCTTCGTAAAGAACATACTCGCCCGAATAGGGACGGGGCTGCTGCGACTCGAGCGCGGCTTCTCCCATCACGATCTTCTCCACCTTCAGGCATTGCGGGAGAACATTGTACGGATCGGGCGCGCACGCGGCGGCCATCGCGGAGATCACCACGATCCATGTTGCCATTCGCTTGATTTTCAAAACGCTCACCTCCTTCGTATGCCTCCACCCTGGAAGCTCTTCAACTTGTACTGCAGCATCTTCGCGGGAATCTGCGGCTGGAGCTGGTCGAACTTCACCGCGACTTCGACGCCGGTGGGCGTGTCGAACGTCCGCACCACGGTGCCGATGCCCCTGAACTGGATCGCATCGACGGCGATCACGGTGCTCGCCCCTTCCCGCGGCCTGTCGTACTCGTTCTTCAGGCGGCATCCTCCCGCGGATATATCCATGAGGCCGCACGACGTCGGCGGCCCGTTGTCAAAGCAGGCGATCGCGCGGAGCACCACGTATTCGCGGTGATGCTGACGGTCCGCCTTCCCTTTTCGCTCCGGCGGCGTATTGGCTCCTGCTCCTAGGTCGGTCATGTTCAGCGATAATCCCCCAGAGAATAGCCGCAGAACGGCCGGAGGCAATATCCTTTCTGCTGGTGGCTGATGCAATTGTGGTCGAGGTGCTGATCCAGACCCGTCCAGATCTGGCCGGCGAAGAGACGGATGTAGAAATCGGCGCGCGTCGTGGCGTCGTATTTCTGCCAGCCCCCTTCCCAACCGTAAGGACGCTCGAACTTGGACCGGACCAGGCCCGCGATGTGCTTCGGGTGCCAGCCGATGCCCATCAGGGTGCGGGTGAGCGCCTGGAGATTGGTGGGCTTCAGGAGATGCGGATTCGGCTGCTGCAGGGCGAAGGCCACGCAGGGAGGAATCGTGCGGAGATCGAACTTATCGTAGGTGCGGGGCCACACGTTCCAGGGATCGTGCTCGGTGGAATCGAAGTAGCGGTGAAATTCGAAGAGCCTGCTCTTGCGGTATTCGTCGATGAGGTTCAGGAATCCGGCGTTGGCGCTCGGGATCTTCATCGGCCCGCTCGCGGCCGCCCATTCTGATGTCAGCTGAAAGTGCCGGCGCATCTCCAGCCGGTCCTTCAGGGACAGTTCACCCGTCGGAATACAGGTCTGCACGGGAATGTTCCGGGCGATCTCATCGCCGACCTTGTGTCGCATCACCTTGTGTTTCTGATGCGTGGAAAATGCGGTGCGGACATCGCGCATGTGGATGGGATCTCCGTACATGGAGAGGTCCACGGAGATCGCTTCGCGGCCCCGCTTGGAACGGCCTACGGCCACATCCGTCGTGACGATGGGAATGGAGGACTGGCTGCACGCGTCGCGGATCGCGTCCTGGGAGAGGAATTCCATCAGACGCCCCATCGCGTCGAAGGACTGGCCGTGCGATCGGGAGACGGGGCGCGACCTGCGGCCCTTGGGATGAGCGTATTTTCCCGCGACCGAGTCGTTGACGCGCCCGAGAGAAATCAGCTCCGCGTCCGCTGCGGAATTGCGGACCACGCGAGTCGTGAAGTGGTATCCTTGGCCCGTCATGATCTCCACGAAGGGGATCTCATACCGCTGGAAGGCGCTCTTCAGCGCATACCGGATCGGCTCGATGAGCTCAAAGCAGCGCCCCGGATTGAGATACGTTTCACCGCCGAAATCCATGTTGAAGTATTCGATGTCGATGATGCCAAGTGTGGATGCGCGGTCCCAGTTGGAGCGGAAGATATCGAGCCCCTTGTCGAGAATCCAGTGGAAGTCGGATTTGCTGACGGACTCGTATTCGGAAGGTTTGCCGTCCCAGACGAGCGATTCGCCGTAACCGACGAGGTATTCCGCCGTGAATTGGTCCGGCTGGTCCGCTGTCCCGCCGCAATATTCGGCGATGCGGTTCCGGACGTCGCTGTTCTGGTAGTATTCCACCTGGTTTAACACGTGTTCAGTTTCATCCTTGCGCCATGGAGCGTCAAGCGAATTGGAGCGAAACGGAGGGACGAATGGAATACGCTGAGAGGAAATGTCCGCTGAAGTGATGAATGTTCTCGATGATTTTTTCAAGGCGAGGCGCGACGTTCCGTGTCGCCTGGCATTTTCCGGTGGAACCGACAGCACGATGCTCGCCCTTGCCGCGGGCACTTCATGCAGATTGTTCGTCCTGGCGACCGATCGGGGCGGCCGCGATCTCGCGGGATGCAGACGCACCGCGGAACTGATGGGGCTCGCCTGTGACGCGGTTGTCGTGACGCTTCCGGACATCATCGTCCTGATCGAGTCGCATCGCGAAATCCTTTCTGGATTGCAGGATTACACGCAGAGAATCCTCGCGGTCTGCGAGCTGTTCCTCTGCCGCGAGGCGTTTCGGACTGGAAGTAAGCTGGTGGCAGGACATGGCCCGGAGGCGATCTTCGGAGGATTCCGCCGCCGCGCGGCACCTTCGTTAGATGAGCTCGATGAAATATCGCGCGAATCGAACGTCAACGCCGCGCGATTGCGGATCGTGGCGCGGGAATCGGGCTGCGAGATCCTTCTTCCCTTCTTCGAATCGGATGTGTGGAACTCTCTGCTGGATGCGCGACGGAAGGGACTCGATCGGGTCGGCATGGTACGCGGCCGATTGCCGGATTACCAGCCGTTGCAGCAGAAAGCGGCTCTGCAGAACGGTTCGGGCATCCATTACCTCTTCGCGCGGGAAGCGCGGCGCCGGAAATTTTCCTATGTCCGCGACTTCATGGAGGAACTCATCAGGTGAGGCCGTCATCGGGCGTCACGCCCGTCACGATCTTCACGCAACCATACGCCTGCGGCGGAAACTGCCTCTTCTGTCCGACCGTTCCCGAGATCCCGAAAAGTTATCTCCCGCATTCCGACGTCCGGAAGAAAGGTCTATCGCACGATGCGGCCGGCCAGATGCGGCATTGGCTTTCCTTCATCGAATCCAGAGGCGGCATCGCGCGCAAGATCGAAGTCGTTGTGCTCGGAGGTTCGTTCACGGCTCATCCTCCGGAATACCAGCGCGAATTCCTGCGGGGAATTTATCGGGGAGTTGACGGCGGCGAAGACGCGGGAGACCTCGAAGCATGCGTCGAGCGGCATGCCGCTGGATCGGGACGAAGAATCATCGGGATCACGGTCGAGACGAGACCGGACCTCGTGACGAGAGAGAGCATCGAGGCCTTGTTTGCGGCGGGGGTGACGAAGATCGAGCTGGGCGTCCAGAGCCTCGATGATGATGTTCTGGCGTTCAACGAGCGCGGCCACGGCGCCGCCGAGACGGCGCGAGCAACGGCGCTCATACGCGGATTCGGCCTGAAGGTCGGCTACCATGTGATGCTCGGACTGCCGGGATCGTCGACCGATACTGATCTCCGCACGATGTCGTCCGTTCTGCACGATCCGCTTCATTGTCCGGATCATCTCAAGATCTACTTCTGCGAAATGTTCCGCCGCGAGTTCATGCGGGACAGGCTTGTGATTCTCTATGATTCCGGGCAATGGTCTCCCCTCTCCTTGGAACAGAGACGAACGCTATTGCGGAACATACTGCCGAAAATCCCCGGATTCATGCGCGTCTCCCGGATCGGCCGCCAGACGAAGGAAGAGGAGATTGAAGGCATGCGGGTACGGACAGCCAACGTGGAGGAGGAATTCGGCTGCCGTTGCATACGATGCCGGGAACCAAGGCCGACCGATCCGCTGACGGAAGGCTTTACGATCCGGGAGACGATCGTAACGGAGAATGAACTCTTCCTCGAAGCGCGGCCACGGAGCGACGACGCATCCGGATCATGGCGGGATGATGCTTGTCTTGGCGTGTTGCGTCTCCACCATGAAAATGGAATTGCGACGGTGAGAGAGCTGCATGTCTACGGCGAGGAGTCGCCGCCCGGAAAGGCGGGACGTCACCAGCATCGAGGCGTAGGCCGCGCGCTCATGGCGCATGTGGAATTCCGCTCCCGCGCTCATGGCATCGGGCTTATGAAAGTCTGCTGTGGAGTCGGCGTGCGTTCCTATTTTGAAAAGCTGGGATTTGCGATCGGAAGAGGAGGATTCGCTTGCCGCAAAGTTGAACCGAAATGCACGGAAGAGCGGACGCCATGAAGCGACTTCTCCTTTGCGCTTTCCTCTCGCATGGAGCATTCACGCTGGTTTCCGCATCGCCGGTTGCGGCGGATACGCCCGCCGCGATCCATAGCGCGACCGAATTTCTTATCTCCAGCGCAGCTCCGGCGCACATGGACACAGCCACCTCCGGAGTTTATACCCGCATGCAGGCTCTCCCCGGCGTGTTGATCGGATCGGGTTATCACGAGCATATCGGTCCGAACGGACACTGGCGGCTCGGCTATCCGATGGCGATGGAGGAATGGGGAGCGCGATTCGGATCGTTGCCGGCGTGTTTCGAGTTCGAACTCGGGGAGCATCGCAGGAAGGCGTGCGAACGCGATTGGTTCTCGGCGCGGATCTTCGCGCGTCAGGGCGGCCTCCCCGTTTTCGCGTTGGTGATGAACAACATGTCCGTCCCCTTTGAGCTTCATCAATCGGGCAGCGCATGGGACCGACGCAACGGCCTTTTTCCAGTTCTCCCGGGAGGAGACGCTCACGATTCCTTCGTGCGCTATATCAGAACGCTTGCCGGGGAGTTTCGCGCGTTTGGACACCCATGCCTCTTCAGGCCGTTTCATGAGATGAACGGGACATGGTTCTGGTGGTGCGGCAATCCGGATGGTTATCGCGTTCTATGGTGGAAGATATTCGACATTTTCCGGCAGGAAGGCATCCGCAACGTGATCTGGTGCTGGAATCCCGACTGGGGGCGAACGTTGCCGGGCGGAATCGAATCCTCGATCGATTATTATCCCGGCGACACCTATGTCGATGTTCTGGCCGCGGATATCTACTGCAACGAATCCGTATTTCCTTCATACGGCGAGGAAGTTGTTCGATTTCTCAACGGTATTGCTCCGACCAAACCGATTTTCCTCGGAGAATTCGGTCCCGTCGCGCGCGCGGATTTCTGGGGATCCTTTCCCGACCGGATCCGGTTGCTGCCGCGGATCAGGGGCATCATGCTCTGGATGGGCCGCGGATGGGATTCCTGGGGGAGCGATCCTGAAAGAGGTTCGCTCATCGACGAGACGACGCCCGATGATATTCGCGAGGCTTTCCGGAATTTCCTCGATGCGGATTCGAGCATCACTCTGGATGAATGGACGCATCGATGATGCGTCATTCCCAGGCCCTGTCATTTCTCATGGCGCTCCTGCTCGGTTGCGGAGCTTCTTCATCGAGAGAGGGGAACGAGACATCAACGGTCGTTGGAGAACCGGGCCGCGTGCCGGTCGAGACACCTTTCCGAGGAGGCGACCAGGCGGACGATTCCGATCGAGCGCAGGCGCCATGGGGCGTTCCTTTCGGCATCAATAATGCCTTTGCAAGCTCGCGGGACAGCACCTATGTCTACCTGAGAGACCTGGGCATCGAGTGGATTTCGGATCACCTCGCGCGGCGCCGCATGGAAAAAGTGAAAGACGGCGAGGTGAAATATGATTTTTCCGAGGCGGACGCCAAGGTGAATGAATACACGCGCCAAGGCCGGGCGCGCGCATGGTACATCGTCAATATCGAGTCGAAATACCGGTTTGAAGACGGCATCGAGGTCGGCGACGGTCGTAAAAGCGCCGGAAAATTCCTGCCCCATGGTCCGGTTTCCTACCGCGCCTACGGCGATTTCCTGCGCGCGCTTGTGAAGCGCGTCAATGGCGCGGTGCCGGGGCGGAAGGTCGAGCTCTGGAGTATCGATAATGAACAGGCGAGCTTGTATGTGCCGGCATTCTGCTCCTCGGGCCTGACCCGCGAACGCGGCGAGCAGGCCGCCGGAGCATACGCCGAAGTTCTGATTTATTCGGCGCGCGTCATCCATGAGGTGGACTCCCAGGCCCGCATCGTTTTCGGCGGGCCGGGCGGCGGAACTCCGGATGAAGAGTACGAATATTTCTACGGTCCCGCGTTAAGAATTCTCGCGTCCCGCATCCCGGGAGGCGGCTTTGATTTCTTCGACTTTCACAACTTCAATGTTCATCAGGACTACCGGACCAATCCCAGAGGCAAGGGGCTTGATTTCTTCCGCAAGATACTGGCCGACGCCGGCTTGCCGGGAAAACCGATCATCATAAAGGCCGGGGCCACCCATTCGGGACTGGATCGGAACGCTGAAAACAAACGTCTGCATATTTTCCAGACCGAGGCCCAGCAGGCGGAGCACCTCATCAAGAGATTCGTCTACCACGTTGCCGACGGAGTGCCCCTGATTCTCTGGGGGGACATTCGCGAAGACGACGTCGAACACGGCGCCTACAGCCATAACGGGCTCGTGTACAACGGATCCCCGCGTTCCGGCCGATGCGAATCCGAGTCCGAGAACCCGTGCCCGGATCCGGGAGACGGAGTCAGAAAACTCTCGTATTTCGCGCTCAAGCACCTGATCGAAAAACTCAAGGGATCGGTCTGGGAGAGAACCGAAGCGATCCCGGCCGGTTCCGATGACGTGAGGATCTACAAATTTCTCGACACCCGAAACCGACCGACCTGGATCGCATGGTATGACTACTGGAAAAGCGGACAGTCCTCGAGGACCGTGATCCTCGAAGTCGGCGAGGCGGAATCCGCGCTCGTCACCGAATCTTTGCCGCGAGAAAGCGAGGGCGCGAAGATCATACCCGCGCGATACAAGGACTCCTTCTCTCGAACAACTCTCCCCGTGGCAGATGGCAAGATCACGATTTCACTGGGCAAGTCACCGGTATTCGTTCAGCCGATTGATGGATCGTCCGAATCCGGGATTCCGGGCAGGTAAACCTTCGGTTCCATGCGCGCGAGCTTGACGTCAGGGCCGCTCCACGCCGTGAAGGATCGGATGCCGGGCGGTGATCTTGGGAGCGACGGTATGCCGGTGCGGAGTGCGGCAATAGACGACGGCGCCGGCCACGTTCTTCACGCCGTACATCTCCTGAAATGAGCGGATTCCTCTGAGATCGGAATCGCCGATCCGCTCCGCGAATTTCATCTCCGCCAGCCGATAGCGGCCTCCCTCATCGATGACGATGTCGACCTCGTGTCCGAGCCGATTCTGCCAGAACCAGAGCCGCGGCGTGACGCCGGCGGCAAGACCGGAGCGGAACACCTCGCCGAGGACGAACGTCTCCCACATCGCTCCGAGCAACGGCGATGCGAGGAGCTGGGAACGATTGCCGATGCCGTTGAGAAACGCGGCCAGACCCACGTCGAGAAAGTAGAGCTTGGGGGTTTTCACGAGGCGCTTGCCGAGGTTGCGATGATAGGGCTCCAGGAGAAGAACCTGACCCGAGGCCTGCAGGACGGACGTCCACGCGCGGGCCGTGCTGACCGCGATTCCGACATCGCGCGCCATGTCCGCGTACGAAAGGAGCTGGCCGGTGCGCGCCGCGGCCGCGCGAAGGAACCGCTCGAAATCGCGAAGGTTGGCGACCTTGAGAATGTTCCGGATATCGCGCTCGAGGTAGGTCGCGAGATAACTGGAGAACCAGAGGTCGCGCGGAAGAGCATGCTGTTTCCAGAGCTCCGGAAATCCCCCGGTCACGAGAATGTCGAACTCGGACGCCTTCCTCCGGCGGCGGATCTCGGCCGCGGACAACGACTGCAGATTCAGGATGGCGCAGCGCCCGGACAGGCTCTCGGAGACGCCCTGCATGAGCGGGAAGGTCTGCGAGCCGGTGAGGAGGAAAGTCCCCGGCTTCTTGTGGCGGTCGACGACGGGCTTGATGGCGCGAAAGAGCGAGGGCGCATACTGAACCTCGTCAATGATGACGGGAGAACCGATTCCCTCCAGAAAGAGCTCCGCGTTATCCTCCGCTTGCGCCGCCAGCGACGGGACATCCAGGGAAATGTAAGCGTGCTTCGGGTAGAAGCGTCTCAACAAGGATGTTTTCCCCGACTGCCTGGGCCCGGTCAGAAGAACGACCGGAAAATGGCGGACCGCCCTCGAGAGGATTTTGATCGTGTCGCGATGGAACCAGTTCCCGATGATTTTAGTAGTCGTATCCATAGTGACTATTATACGATCCTATCGAATAATTGTCACTATCTAGTAATATAAAATATATTCGTCCATAGTACGTATTATATGCAGGAGTTCGGGCGCACGCGCCGGCGCAGGATACCGCAGCGGCCGAGTCCCCGCTCTTCAACGCCGCGTGGAAATCAGCTGTAGCTTTTCAGTTTCCTCGCCGTGTCCGCGGCCTTGGCGCGGGCTTTCTCGATGAGCTGCGTGGCCAGCTGGCCGATGAAGGTGTCGCCCCCGAGGCGGACGGTCTCCGCAAGGTGCCGTATCGCCTCGTCGATTCTCCCCTGCCGCATGCGCATCGACCCCAGGCGAAACCTCACCTTCAGCATCTCCGGACTCTCGGCGAATCGCTCCAGAAATCCCTCGAAGATCTGCGCTGATTCATCCGGGCGACCGCTGCGTTCCAGGCAGATCGCGCGGCGGAATTCGGCCTCATCGTCGGAAATCTGCTCGTAGATCTCGATCGCGCCGCGCCAGTCATCCAATTCCTCCAGGCACAGTGCCGCGGAAAACCGCGAAAGCCGGAGGCTCGGAGAATCGGGGAATTGTTCCGCATACGACAGATACATCTTCGCGGATTCGCGGTACCGCTTCAGGCTCCGCAGGCAGAACGCGGCCAGGAGAACCGCTTCGGCGCGATGCTCCGATTCCACCTCGGCGGACCGGCGCGCGTGCACGAGAGCGTCGCCGAGCTTGCCGGAGCGGAAGAGAATGCTGGCCAGGCGCAGGCGGAGCCCAGGATCCTCGTGGCTGGCGAGAACATCTTCGAGACGCTTCGCGGCGTCCTCCAGTTTCTCCGCCGCGATCAGCTGTTCCGCGATTTCATCCGCCATGAAACATCTTCTGAGCCTCCGAGACTCCGTGCGTGAGCACCGCTTCCAGCGCAGCCAGGGCGGCTTCCTTGCCCTCGAAAAGGTCGGCCATCGTTTCCGGTCGGGGACGCGAGAGCACGTACTGCGTGCGGGCCTCGCCACCTGGATCCGGTCCGATGCCGATCCGGATCCTCGGGTAGGCCGTCGTGCCCAGCGCTTCCTCGATCGACTTCAGGCCGTTATGCCCGGCCGCGCCGCCTTCGCTGCGGATCCTGACGGACCCGGCCGGGATATAGAGATCGTCCACGACGACGAGCACTTGCTCCGGCGGAATCCCTTTTCGCCTCGATAACGGGCCGACGGCTTCACCGGAGCAGTTCATGTACGTGTTGGGCAGGATGAGCCAGCCCTTGTCGAAACTGGCGACGAACGCCTTGGACGTTTCCGACCAGGCGATGCCGTTTTTTTCCGCGAATCGCTCCACGACTTCCCGGCCCGCGTTATGATACGTGCCGGCGTAAGCGCGTCCCGGATTACCAAGCCCGACGACCAGCAACCCTGGCATGAGGCGACCGAAGAATTACTTCTTCTTCTCTTTGTCCTTGCCCTGGTCCTTGCCCGCGTCCTTGGTCTCGCCTTCCTTGCCGGCTTCTTCCTTGCCCTTGCCGATGACTTCAGGCTCGGCGGCTCCGGCAACGGCCGCGGCATCCGCAACCGGCGCGACTTCTTCGGCGGCAGGCGGCTGGACCGTCGCGATCGTGACATCTTCCTGCGTCACCAGGCGCACGCCCGAAGGTATCGCGAGAGCGGCGGCATGAATGGAATCGCCGATCTCCTTCAGGACGGAAACATCCACGGTGAGATGCGACGGCATGTCCATGGGTGAGGCTTCGATCTCCACCTCGCGAACCATCTGGATGAGAATTCCGCCGGCCTTGACGGCTTCCGACGAACCCGTGAATTCGAGATGGACGGTCGTGATGATCTTCTCGGTCAGGGAGACGCGCTGAAAATCGGCATGCGCGATCGCGCGGGATACGGGATGGCGCTGGATGTCGCGGATGATGGCTGTCTCCTCCGCGGCTCCGGATATGACGAGCGAAAGAAACACGTTGCGTCCGGCGGATGTGTGCAGCGCCTTGTCGAGCGTTTTGCTGTCGACGAGAAGAGAATGGGGCGCGCCGTGACCGTACAATACGGCCGGCACCTTGCCCTGCCTGCGATAGCGACGGGACGATCCGGAACCGAGCGACGTGCGGGGTTCGGCCTTCAATTCAAACTTATCCATTGTGACACCTCACGAGTGCGGACCGCTGCATCGACCGAACGCGAAGATGTTGGCCGATCCGCCGAAATTTAGGCATCCAGCATATTCGACGGCATTACCGGACGCAAGAGTTATGATATCATTCCCACACCATGCCCCCGCTTTCGTCCGAGGCGATTCGCGCGCTCCTGGAATCCACGTATCCGGGCATCGCCGTGCATCACGGAGGCCGGCTGGCCGAATGCAACGCCGCCTTCGCCGAACTCTTCGGGTATGCGCCGGAGGAAATCGAGGAAACACGCATCACGGACATCATCCCGGCGGAATCTGTCACGGAATCGGACACGCTGACCGCCGACGACAACGGTCCTTACGAAACGGTCGGCATCCACCGGAACGGATCATCCGTCAGCCTCGAAGCCGTCAGCGTCAATTCCCTGCACGAAGGATTGCCCGCCCGCATCACGGCCGTCCGGGACATCCGCCGCCGCCGTCGCTTCGAGAAATCGCTGCGTCACGCCCAGAAGATGGAGGCCATCGGCCAGCTCGCCGCCGGCATCGCGCACGAGATCAACAATCCGCTGACGTACATCGTGCTGCATCTCGAAACCCTGCTGGAGGACACGCGCGCCTTTGACGGGAATAACGCGCTGACCGAGGAGATGACGGAGCGCCTGGAGGAGGCGCTGGAAGGCGCGGAGCGAGTGAGCCGCCTCGTCAAGGACATCAATGTATTCGCGCGCGTCGATGAAGACGACGCGGGTACCGCGGACCTGGAGGCGGTTGTCGAGACGAGCCGGAAGATGGCGGCGAATGTCATGAAATCCCGCGCCCGGCTCGTCACAGAGCTCGGCGGCACGCCTCCCGTCCGCGCCTCGCAGTCGCGACTGACGCAGGTCATCCTGAATCTCTTCATCAACGCCGCGCACGCGATCGAGGAAGGACACGAGCGCGACAACGAGATACGAGTGCGCACATGGAGCGACGGCAGGGACGTCACCATCGAGGTGAGCGACACCGGCAAGGGCGTGCCGGACAACCTCCGAACGCGCATCTTCGATCCCTTTTTCACCACAAAGCCCGCCGGTCTCGGGACCGGCATGGGCCTCTCGATCTGCCGCAGCATCATCGAAAGTTTCAGCGGCACGATCGAGCTCGGAGATAAGAGGGAGCGCGGAACCGCATTCCTCATCCGTCTTCCCGTCGCAGCCTCCCCTGTCGCGCCAAAAGCACATGAATCGCCGAGCGCGGAAGCGGCGGCGCGGAGAATGCGCATGCTCGTCATGGACGACGAATCAGGAATCGGGGACGCGATCCGCCGCGTGCTCGGGTCGGATCACGAGATCGTTTCCTTCCTGGATGCGCGGGAGGGATTGCGGCTCATCCGGAACGGCGAACGATTCGATCTGATCCTGTGCGATCTGATGATGCCGGATTTCACGGGAATGGACTTTCACGAGGCGCTGATGAAATTCCAGCCCGAAGTCGCGGCGGGCATCGTCTTCATGACGGGCGGAGAAACGACGCCGAAGACCGCGGAGTTCCTCCGCTCCATTCCCAACAAGCGGCTCTCCAAGCCCTTTCGTTCGCAGGTTCTACGGGACCTGGCGCGGGAGAGATCCCGTCTGTAAACGGTATTATCAAAATAGTCTTATCTGTTCAGTCGGATTCCACATTTGACTCGAAGACGCGAAGGACACCAGGAAAACCGGGATTCCGCGCATTTTCCAGTCGCTTTTCTGCATTTCTTCGAGGTCTTTGTGTCTTTGAGTTAAAGAAACTGGATATGGCTATTCGGTTACAAACCGTCTGAATCCCGGAATCGATTTTTTTATTTTAGATTTGAATCCTCACCTCTTGCTTTTGTCGACTCGCGGCGTCCTTGCGATGGCAAGCGCGTCGACGCGGAGCGCTCCGGCGTTCCTCATGAGGGCGGCGCATGTCTCCACCGTGGCGCCTGTGGTGACGACATCGTCGACGAGGAGAACGCTCTGACCCGGATGCGCTTCCCGGCGGGAAAATAATTTCGGAGCGTTCCGTTTTCGCTCCGCTCGGTTGAGCGTGCCCTGCCGGATCGAGGATCGGTCGCGTAGAAGGAACTCGATCCGGCGCGCGGACTTCGCCACAGCCATGGAATCAGCGAGTTCACCGGCGAAGGAATGATCGGATGGAACGGCGATGATGGAATCGTAGGGTCCTTCCGGCGCATCCGCCGCGGCGCGACGGATCAGGCGACGGGCGGCGGCGCCGTCGTTCCCGAGCTTTGCGGCTTTCACGAGAGACTGCAGAACGCCTTCATACGATCCCAGCACGATCAGGCGATCGTACGAGGGGGAACGAGCTCGGCACGCCCTGCACGTCGGTGCTCGCGAGGGTAAGGAACATCGAACGCAGCGGGGCGGGGTATGAAATTCCAGCGCGCGTTCGCAGGCGCGGCAGAGCGCGTCCTCCCCTTCTTCCCCGTACGCCGCTCCGCAATGGACACAGTGCTCGGGGAAGAAGAGATCCTTCATCGCCTCCGCGAGGATCACAACGCTCCGCTCGTCACGTAATATTCCGGCAGAATTCCTCCGTGACCGCGATGAAGCGGTCGAGATCCTCGTCGGAATGCGCGGCGGAGAGGAAGAACGCCTCGTAGGCGGAGGGAGGCAGGTAGATGCCGCGATCGAGGCAGTGCAGATGGAACTTCGCGTAGGTCTCCTTGTCCACGGCGAAGAGATCATCGTAGCACTGAAGCGAATCGAGAGGCTCCCCGGTCGCCAGCGCGGCCTCGAGCGATTCGCGCGTGAGGAAGAAGAGCGTCATCATGGAGCCGACGTGCTGGACGATTCCCCGGCCGGCAACGGCATTTTCCAGGCCGGCGGCCAGGCGGCGCGCCCTGGCTTCCAAGGATGAATACAGTTCCGACGTGAGTTGTTCCATCGTGGCGATCCCCGCCGCCATCGCGATCGGATTGCCGGAATTCGTCCCGGCCTGGTAGACCGGCCCGGACGGCGAGACCATCTTCATGATCTCGGGCCGGCCGCCGTAGGCTCCGACCGGCAGTCCGCCGCCGATGATCTTGCCGAGACACGTCAGATCCGGCGTGATGCCGAACCTCCATTGCGCGCCGCCCCTGGCGACTCGAAATCCGGACATAACTTCATCGAAGATGAGGACTGTTCCGGTCGCGTTGCAGCGTTCGCGGAGCACTTCGAGAAATCCCTCATTTGGAGGAATGACGCCCATGTTGCCGGCAACGGGCTCCAGGATGATCGCGGCGATCGCTTTTTCGTGAAGCGCCAGCAGGCGGTCGACATCCTCGATATCGTTGTAGCAGGCCACGAGCGTCTCGGATGCGATGGACGCGGGGACTCCCGCGGAATCGGGAACGCCGAGAGTGGTCGCGCCGGACCCGGCTTTCACCAGAAGGCCATCGGAATGACCGTGATAGCATCCGGCGAACTTCAGGATCTTCGACCGGCCGGTAAATCCACGAGCGAGGCGGATGGCGGCCATCGTCGCTTCCGTTCCGGAGTTGACGAACCGGACCACTTCCACCGACGGAACGGCGTCGATCACCATCTCCGCGAGAATCGTTTCCGCGGGCGTCGGAGCTCCGAACGAAGTTCCTCCCTCGGCCGCCTTCCTGATAGCGGCCGTGACGCGCGGTTCCGCGTGCCCCAGGATCATCGGACCCCAGGCTCCGACGAAATCGATGTACTCCCTGCCGTCGAGATCGCATATGCGCGAGCCCTGGCCGGAGACGATGAAGCGGGGATCGCCACCGACCGCCTTGAACGCGCGAACCGGGCTGTTGACCCCGCCCGGCATCACTTTCAGGGCGCGGGCCCATGCATCGGAATTTTTCGTCATCAGAACCTCGTGGACAAGTTATGCAGCCAAGGAGCGACCAGCATGATACCAGAATTGAAGAGTGCGTGAAGGAGGAAGGGCGCGAAGATGCGGCCGGTCCGGAGGTAGAGCATTCCCATGGCGACACCGGCGATGCCGCGCGCCCAGAAGATCTCGCCCTGCATGTGCATGAAGGAAAACAGGGCGGCCGACAGAAGCACGGCGGCCGCACGGCCGGTCCGAGGCAGCAGGTATCCCATCAATCCGGCGCGGAACAGGACCTCCTCCAGCCACGGAATCGCCACGACAGCGAGGGCGATCTCCACCATGTCCTCCCGCCAGTGCCAACGGAGCACCGAAAGGTCGGCGGCGCGAAACATGTCGGGCTGAAAAAACATTCCACCCATCACAATCGCCGATAGAAGCCCGACGGCGATCATCACGAAGGCGAGAACGTCGCGGACATCGGAGATCCACGCCGCGCGATCCGGAGGCCAGAGTCCTTTCTCCACGGGAAACTTCCTGATGAGCATGGCAGCGGCGGCCCATTGAGGAAGCGCGGTCATCATGTACGAAAGTTGCCCGTGAAACACCACGTTCATGATCAGGAGGACGATCAGTCCCGTGATGCACGCCATGACGATCTCCCGCAGAGCCACGAGCGGAATCGTACCCGGGACAGCGCGGCGGCCTGATTTCCACAGCAGGAGCGCTCCCAGGGGCAGGAGCGCCACACCCCATCGCGCGATCTCCCCGGCTGGAATTCGTTCGCCTCCCTGCGGTGGCGCGGCGGGATGGGACGCCAGGTAAACAAGGCCGAAGGTCCACGTGACGAGGACGATTTTTCCAAGCGCGGAATCATGATCGTCGCGCGTGGGAGGATGGTTCTCCTCCTCTTCAGAATCCCGCTTTTTTTCTCGCATTCCGACTGTCTCTCTTATAGTGTTCCGCCAAGGACTTCAAGGATGAAACTTCTTACAACCATGGCGTTGCTTCTCGCCGTCGTCGCGACGGCGGCCGATGCCAACGGCGACATGCCGGCCGGCTCGTCGCCGCAGGCACGCCGCTGGGCTCCGCCGCCCGGAGCATCCGGCTATCCCGGAATCGGAACCATGGCCAACTCCCCGCAAGGCGCGTCAGCTCCCGTCCCGATGGCGCCGGGTGCCTACGCTTCCGCCGCCGCCGCGATTCCCGCCTCGCCCGATCACATCGCCGCCGCTCTCGTGACCCTGGATGATCTCCGCAAGCTCGTCTCCCATTCCGACCGGCTCCGCCAGGTCGCCTCCGATCCCCTGACCCGCCAATTTCTGAAAGAACGCGTGACGTCTCCGGAAATCTCCTCGCTTACCGGTCTCTCTCCCGACTACCTCACTTGGCTCTTCGATATGCTTCTGTCGCACGGAGACCGGATCGGCGCGGACGTGGTCCTGCCGAATTTCCGGCTCCTGGCCCCGGATAAGGTTCCGAGCTGGCCCCAGGTCTGGGCCCGCAGTTTCGCTCCGGCCCGGCCCTCGTCCTCCTCCGGCCCGAGCGGAAGCGCGGCGGCCTACCGCGGAGCGGAATCGCTCATCGCGTGGCGTGACACGACTCGCGCCGATGGAACGGCTTCCGGACGTTATACCCCGTTCGGATGGGTGTATCCCCGTTCCACTCAACATCTCGAATCGAGGTAACCTCATGACATCCGTTCATAGAAACACCATTGGCATCATTGTCGGCGGCGGTCCCGCCCCGGGCATCAACGGCGTCATAAGCTCCGTCACGATCGAAGCGGAAAATAACGGCTTCGATGTGCTCGGGTTCTACGACGGATTCACGCATCTCGCGCAGGGCGTCCCGAATTATGTAAAGTTGACGATCGACCAGGTGAGCCGGATCCAGGGCAACGGCGGAAGCATCCTCAGAACAGCCCGCGTCAATCCCACCCGCGATCCCAGGCAGCTCGAAGCCGTCGTCAGGACGCTGTCGCACCTGAACGTCACGCATCTCGTGACGATCGGCGGCGACGACACCGCGTTCAGCGCGTCGAAGGTGAGTGACTTCGCGCTGGAGACGATGGGCGTCGATCTGAAAATCTGCCACGTCCCTAAGACGATCGACAACGATCTTCCCCTTCCGGAAGGCATTCCCACGTTCGGCTTTCAGACCGCGCGGGAGATCGGCACGCAGCTCATTAAAAATCTCGCGGAAGACGCCAAGACCACCAGTCGCTGGTATCTCACCGTCATCATGGGACGCACCGCGGGCCACCTCGCGCTCGGCGTCGGCAAATCCGCCGGAGCCACGGTCACGATCATTCCGGAGGAATTCAAGGAGCCGGTCAAGATATCGGTGCTCGCCGACATTCTCGCCGGATCCATCATCAAGCGCCTCGCCTTCGATCGCCCGTACGGCGTCGCGGTCCTCGCCGAAGGCCTCGTGGAGCGCATTTCCAAGGATGACCTCGCGATCATCGAGGGCGTGGAACGGGACGAGCACGGCCATATCCGCCTCGCGGAAGTCAATTTCTCCGACATCATCAAGAAAGCCGTCAAGAACGTCCTCCGGGAGTTCGGCATCAAGACGACTCTTGTGGACAAGGAGATCGGTTACGAGCTTCGCTGCGCCCCGCCCGTCGCCTACGACGTCGAGTACACGCGCAACCTGGGATACGCCGCGATGGAGTTCCTGATCGGCGGTGGCACGAAGGCGATGATCTCCATACAGCACGAGAAGATCGTTCCGATTCCCTTCGAGGAGATCAGGAATCCCGTGACCGGCAAGACGAATGTCCGGCTCGTGGACACGGAGTCGGTCAAATACAAGATCGCGCGCAAGTACATGATCCGGCTGGCGCAGGAAGACCTGGACGACGGGGCAACATTGCAGAGACTCGCGGCCGTCACCAATCGGACGCCTGCGGAATTCCGCGAAAGATTCGGTTATCTGACCAGGATGAGCTGAAACGCGTGCGAGACGTCGTGGCGCGAGGAGGCGGAATCCGGATCCTGCTGACCCTGGCCGTGATCGCGGCGGTCGCGGCGGCAGCGGCTCTCTGGTTGAGGCAGGAATCCCCGGTCACGACGACCACCTTGCCGAAACAGCAGGATTCCGCGACTCCGGAAGTAGGGCCGCTCACGCTGACAACCGGAGCTCATCTCAAGATCATCACTCCCGAATTTTCCGCGGAACTCGACGACAGCGGAGCCGGCTCCATCATCCGCCTCGATCCGTCGAAGACACCTCCGGAACCCTTCCCGCAGGAAACGCTTTCGCTCGACAGGCATACGATGGCGCAACTGCTCCTCGACCTCGGCCGCCTGAAGGCGTCCTGGTCGGCCCGCAAGGTCGGCGAAGCGGCTCTTTCGCCGGATCTGCGCGACCTGCCGCAGGAAGCGATCCTGGACGAATCGGATCCGGTACTCGTCATCGAGGAGGTCATGCCGGGAAGCGCGTCGCGCACGGTGCTTCAACTCACCGCGGCTTCACCGGAATATCGGGCGACCTGGGACGCCCTGACGCCCTTGAGACTGAGGTAAATTCAGGGAGCCCTTCGAAAACCGATTACCGAAATTCGAAGAACTCCTGATATCATCATAAGTGGGATCCGCGACTCGAAGCAGGAACCGGATCAGAGGGAGAAGTCATGACACAGACCCCATCCGCTTTGCCCTCGTCCGACATCCTCCCAACCTCCGAATTTCAGAGCTCAAATCCGGCAACTTCCGGGGAAACCGGCTTCACCAATGAAAACGCCTCGGTCCCCTGCGAAAAGCTGCCGCTCGTTCTCGTCATCGAAGCTGAGCCTGGAGCGGAATCGAACCAGCTCCTCCTCGATTCGCTCGCCGGCTCCTACCGTGTCGTCTCCTCGGGCTTCGGCAGGGAGGGTCGTGATCAGGCGCTGGCCCTCAGGCCCGATCTCATTCTCGCCGATGTAAATTCCGAGCGAATCAGCGAGCTCAGGAAGTGCCGCGAACTCGATGATGTCCCGATCATACTGATGACAACCGGGGCGGATGACGACTTGCGCGACAGGCTCCTGGAGGAGGGCGCTCAGGATTTCCTGGCGAAACCCTTCTCCGCGATCGAGCTCCTTGTCCGCGTCCGCAATCTCGTCTCGATGAAACGAGCGAGGGACCTTCTTCAGAAAGAGCTGCTGACGAGGTCGTCCAGCATCGAAGCGCTCGCGAACGAAGTCGCGGTCCGGAAGCGTGAAACAGAGACGGCATTCGAGGAGGCGCGCGTGGCGCGGGACATCGCGGAACAGGCGAATCGTTTCAAGAGCAACCTGATCGGGCTCATGTCGCACGAGCTCCGTTCGCCCCTGGCCGCGCTCCGGCTTCATCTCACGCGCCTCTCCCGCGAACAGGTGCCTCCTCCCTCCCCTGCGCAGATGGACGTCGTTCGCAAGATGTCGACTTCGCTCGATCGGCTCGTCGATCTCGTCACGTCGCTTCTGGAATACGTCCAGTTCGAAGGTGGCCGGCTTTCCGCCAACATCGAGACATTCGACATCGGAAAACTGGGAGCCGGCGTGGTGGAGGAAATGCGGGCGCATGCGGACGCGAAATCGCTGACCCTGTGCCTGTCATCCGCGATCGACATGCCGGAAGCGCGCACCGACCCCAGGCTCGTCCGGCTCATTCTCATCAATCTCATCGCGAACGCGATCAAGTTCACGAAGTCCGGACGGATCGATGTGACGATGTCGCACGGCGAGAGCGGCCACGTCATCCTGGTGCGCGATACGGGTCCCGGCATCCCCGATATTCTCCACGCGCGCATCTTCGAGCCGTTCGAGCAACTGGAGCCCATCACGTCGAAGCATGCGCACGGCGTCGGTCTTGGGCTTGCGCTTGTGCGCGAAATGGTGAAGGCTCTCGATGGAAACATCACCCTGGAATCCGTCGAAGGAGAGGGGTGCGTCTTTACGGTATGTCTGCCGGCAATGGTAGCCGCGAGTGAGACGGCATGGAAATCCGAGCGGGAGGTGAGCGCGACATGAGCGGAGTCTTGATTGTGGATGACGACGAGGACATCCGGGTGATGCTGGCGGATCTCCTGACGGGGGAAGGCTATCCCGTCGCGACGGCGGGTCACGGCAGGGAGGCGATCGCGTATCTGCGGAGCGGAAAGCTGCCGTGCATCATCGTCCTGGATCTCATGATGCCGGTGATGAACGGCTGGGAATTCCGAGCCGAGCAGATGAAGGATCCGGTCTTCTCGTCCGTCCCGACCGTCCTCTTCACCGGAGTGGCGGATCTCGCCGCGGAGGCGAAATCCCTTAAGGCGACAGGCTACGTCACCAAATCCGCGCACTATCACGCTGTCCTGGATATGGTGAAACGCTACTGCTGAGCCCGACATATCAGGGTGATCATGGTCACGTTGAGGGTGTCGAGCCGGATTCAGACGGGCCGTGCGTGGAAGAGCAACGAGCGTTTCCACTATGAGAGGGCCATGCAACGTGATATCTTTACCATCTTCCCTCGCAAAGATTCGCAGTTAACTAAATCGCGCGCGACGCGCACGGAGGGAGCGGGGGCAGTGGGATGCAGGGAGCCATGAGCGAGAACATCAGACATTACCTCGAGGTATTCCGCAGCCTCACATATGATGCCGCGGGCAGCGGAACGCCCCATGAGCGGCTCTCGCGCCTCGTGAGCCGTGTCGCAACGGAGCTCCGTTGGGATGTCTGTTCCATCTATGTTCTCGACGAAGCCGGCGGATCGCTCGTCCTGACCGCGACGCACGGCCTCGATCACCGGTCGGTGGGACGGATCCGGATTCCCATTGCCGAGGGATTGGTCGGCTGCGCGGCGAGCGAGGAGAAACCGATCTTCCTGGCGAATGCCGCGCAGGATGCTCGATTCCGCTATTTCCCCGAGACGGGCGAAGAGCGGTTCGTCTCCATGGCCGCCGTTCCCATGATGCGCGACGGCCGCGTCTCCGGCGTGCTGACGGTGCAGACCGTGGAGCCCTACGAGTTTTCGACGGCCGACCGGCACTTCCTGGAAATTCTCGCGCAGCACATCGCGCAGGTGGTGGACGTCGCCCTGACGCTCCGGTCGGTTCGTTCCTCCCGCGTGCATGCCTTCCACGGGACCGCGGTCTCCCCCGGCATCGCGGAAGCCCGCGTGCATCTTTTCGAGAGTTCGCCCGACAGGATCACCGTCGCGGCACGCGGATTCCGCGGCCTCGATTTCGAGATGAAGCTCTTCGAGAAGGCGATGTCCGCGGCGCTGGCGGAAATTAACCAGCTCGTGCATCAGCTCAACTCGATCTCCCCTCCCGCCGCCCAGATCTTCATCGCCCACCGGATGATGATCGAGGATCCGATGTTCCAGCAGGACGTCCGGAAGCATATCTCGAAGGATTCCGAAAGCGCTCCGCGCGCGGTCGCCAAGGTGATGAACGCCTACATCGAGAAATTCGCCTCGATCGGCAATCCCGTCCTGCAGGAGAAATCCTCCGACCTGAAGGGGCTCCGCGACACCTTGCTGCGCCTGATGATGGACGAGAAGGTCACGCGTTTCGCGCCGGAGTTCGAGGAAGAGAACATGGTCGTCGTGGCGCGGGAACTGACGCCGCAGCAGATGTTCCAGCTCGATGCCTCGAAGGTCGTCGCGGTCCTGACGGAAAAGGGCAGCGAATCGTCCCATGTGGCGATCATCGCGCGCGCCCTGAATTTCCCGGCCATCGTGGGCGTGGAGGCGATCATCGATTCGCTGCATCCCGAGGACAGGGTGCTCGTGGACGGCGCCAGCGGCTACGTCTTCGTCAATCCTGACGAGGATCTGAAGAAGCAGTATTTCGCGCGCATGGAGGAGAATCGCCGGCGCGTCGCTTCCATCGACGCGGAGCTCACCGGCGCGGCGATTCCGCCGGACCGCGTGGAATCCGACGTGTTTCTCGACGCCAACATCGGCCTGCCGTTCGAGATCGAGGAGGCGACGAAAAAGTCCTTCACAGCCGTCGGATTGTTCCGGACGGAGTTCTTCTACATGCAGCACAGGATGTGGCCGGACGAGAAAGTGCAGCGCGCCTTTTACGCCCGGCTCCTGAACGCCTTTCCCACCGATACCGTCGCGATCCGGCTCCTCGATATCGGCGGCGACAAATTCCTCAGCTACCTTCCCGCGGCGCGCGAGGAGAATCCGCACCTGGGCTTCCGTTCCGTCAGGCTGCTCCTGGCCAACCCCGAGATTCTCCGGAGCCAGATTCGCGCGATCCACGAAGCCGCCAAAGAGACAGGCAAGATCCCGAGGATTCTCGTGCCGATGGTGACGCACACATGGGAGCTGGTCGCGGTGAAGGAGATCCTGCTGGATGTGACGCAGGGTGTCGCCTACCCGATGGGGATCATGGTGGAGGTGCCCGGAGCCTTGTTCCAGATCGAGGAATTCGCGGCGGAAGCTGACTTCATCAGCATCGGCACGAACGATCTCGCTCAATACCTGCTGGCCGTCGACCGGAACAACGCGCGCGTGAACCATCTCTCCCATCCCCTTCACCCGTCGCTGTTGCGCGCGCTCAGCCATCTCCGGAAGTCGCTTGCCGCCGCCGGCAAACCATATTCCGTCTGCGGTGAGATGGCCGGTGATCCGATCTCCGCCATGGCGCTTCTGATCCTCGGCTACCGCCATCTGACGATCGCGCCTCCGCGCGTCTCGGAGATCCGCTACATGCTGCGATGCCTGCCGAAGGAGCTCCTGCCGACGATGGCGGATCCCCTGTTATCGATGGGCGAGGCGGGAATCAGCGAGAAGATATTGCGTTTGGCGCTCCGGGAGCACGCACCGCTTCTGGCGTAGGGGACATTCTCCAACATTCCAACATTGGCGATGCTGGACTTGTACTTCTGCGTTGCGTAACTCTTGCTCCGTCAATGTTGGAATGTTGGAGAATGTCCCCTGAACGCAAATGCTGCCAGGAGAGCAAGTTCGGGTCTCACGGGAATGAAATACCTGGGAATCGGATAAAGCGGCGCGTGGAAGAGGACGAAGTACGCGATGACGGCGGCGGCGATCCGGCCTTCCGGCGTACGGAGCGCGCCGGGAAGACCCGCCAGAGCGAGAAGCAGAATCACGAGATTCGCGCCGCGCAATCCCCATTTCACCGCCGGCATCCGGTCGAGGCTCTTCATCGCCCCTGGCACTTCCACCCAGGACCAGAACGTGCCTTTCACGGCGCGCATCGCGCAGGCGAGCGGTTCCGCCAGAATTCTCGCGAGCCCCTTCCGCATGTAGAGCGCATGGATCTCGTTCGGCGGATAATGCTTCGCCACGGTTTTCTCCTGCCTGAAGATGTAATCGCCGCGATCGTCGTAGGGTGAGAGGAGCCAGGGAAAGTCATAGTTCATGCTGGCCCACAGGAGGAATCCGAATCCGCCCGCCCGGACCGCGGTGCCTTCTCCGAAGACGGCGCGGTTGCGAACGGTCCAGAGCCCCATGGGGATGAGAAAGATGAAAAGCGACAGGAGGCAGAGTTTCCACGAGCGAGGTTTCGTCAGATATCGCAGACCCACCGAGATGGGATGGAGAATCAGGGTGATCATCGTCTGGTAAACGAGTCCGCCTCCGATGAGCCCGGTCATGAAGAAGGCGCATCCCCTGCCGAAGCGCATGGAACGGCTCCACGCGGCCACCCACAGCAGAAGCAGCGCGGCGCCGATAGTCTCCGTCAGGATGTAGGCGGATGGCGGAATGCTGATCGGATCGAGCGCCAGGATGATGCCTCCGAGGAACGCGCGAACGATTCCCACGTGCGGCAGGAGAATCTCGAAGACGACCAGGGGCACGAGCGAAGCGATGAGCGCCTGGATGATCTGGATGCCGGTCAGGCTGCCGCCGGTCAGCTTCAGCATGCCCGCGAGGAACACGGGATACGTCGGAGATCGGAACGCGGTCAGAACTCCGGCTTCATCCACCATTCCCACGCCGTCGACGATGCCGCGGCCCATGGAGAGATACGTAGCGGTATCGGAGGCGATCGGGTTGAACCCGAGCGCGGGAAGAATGAGGCGTGCGGAGAAGGCGATCAGGAAAAGCGCGAGACGGTAACGCCTAACCATCTATCCTCGTGTATACCTTGTAATCGATCTCCGGAAAAATATTATCTCGCGATTCGACGACCGACAGCCATTCGTTGTCGATCTCCCCGCGCGAAATATCCTCGTCGATCTTCAGGAACCGGGTCACATGGTCGCGCGTCCTGCGGACCGCATACTCCACCATGGTGCCCGTCTTCATGATGAACGCCCAGTCGCTCGACTGCGCCAGCAGCAGCTCGCGCGCCATCTGGTTCAGGGCGCGCCGCAGGTCGCCTCCGGCGTGCGGGTTCGCCGTCGCGAGCTCGACCATCCGGTCGGCGCACTCGTGGAGGTGCCGGTAGATCCAGTCGTTGCATCCGTCCAGCCAGACGCCGGCATAGCCCGCGTCTCCCCACGACGAGAATGTCGGCTCCACCGCCTGGTGCTCCGGAAACATCTCCAGGTATTCCGCGGGCGTCGTCAGCTTCAGGACGCTGGAGTCCGCGGCCTTCCTCAGGAACGCATGGAGAAAGTCGGGCCCTTCGTACCACCAGTGGCCGTACAGCTCCGCGTCGTAGGGAGAGAGAATGATCGGCGGGCGCTTGATCTTTTCGTGCAGATACTCCACCTGCTTTTCGCGATTGAAGAGAAAGTTCCCCGCATGCTCCTCGGCTTTTCTCGCGGCCGCCTCGGGGTAATACGGCTGCTTCTCATCCAGGGCGATTCCCTTGGACGTGACGCGGTGATACTTGATCCCGGTCGAAGTCCGGAAACCCATCGGATGGATATAGGGCTTGATGTAATCGTATTCCGCGTCGAATCCGAGATCGCGGTAGAACTCGCGGTAGTTGAAGTCGCCCGGATATCCTTCTTCCGCCGACCACACGGACTTCGACGACTCGATGTCGCGGCCGAAGAAGGCCACGCCGTTTCTGGAGATGACGGGCGCGAAGACGCCGTAGCGAGGGCGGGGCGTGCCGTAGAGAATGCCGTGCGCGTCTACGAAGGTGAACCCGATGCCGGCCTCCTTCAGGTATCTGTCATGCCCCGACCAGTAGCCGCATTCCGCGAGCCAGATTCCGCGAGGCCGGCGTCCGAAATGCTTCAGGTGCGAATTCGACGCGACCTGGACCTGGGCCCGCACCGCGGTCTGGTTGACGTCCATGAGCGGAAGGAATCCGTGCGTCGCTCCGCACGTCACGATCTCCAGGTGCCCCGCGTCCTGCACGGCCTTGAACGCCGTCAGGATGTTCCTGTGATACCGGTCGACGAAGGTCTCGTGTGCCTGCCGGAATTTCCGCAGGTACATTTCCGCGGCGGGCGCGAACTCAGGCGTGCTGCGCGTCCGGACAGTTTCCTTCTCGGCGAGCTCGATGAGGCGTTCGAGATGATGCTGGTAGCGCACCTGCAGGAGCGAATCCGCCAGCATGTTCGCCAGGGGCGGCGTGATGGACATGGTAATCTTGAAATCGACGCCGTCGAGCATGAGCGCCTCGAAGGCATGGATGAGCGGAATATACGTCTCCGTGATCGCCTCGTACAGCCAGTCCTCTTCCAGGAATTCCTCGTGCTCCGGATGACGAACGAACGGGAGATGCGCATGCAAAACGATCGCGACGCAGCCGCGCGGCTTCCTCATGGGATTCAGTACGTCGTGTTGCGCTTGACGACTGGACGAGCCTTCCGCTTCTGCTTCCCGTCCGCTCTCACGGCGACACAAGGCATGTCGACCGTGCCGTCCGGCAGGGCGTAGCGGAGCGTGAACGTGCCGTCGGGGCGGAGCTGAACCTTCTTGCCCTGGACCGTGACGGTCGCGTCCGGCTGCGTGCCTCCGTAGAGGATCAGCTCGGTATTCACCCAGAAGAAGAAGTCATCGACTTTCTTCTGGCCGATGCCCATCGGAGACGACGGCATGCGCGACGAAAGCGAACCCGACGTGGGAAGATTGAATTCGTATTCCCATTCCGGCGGAGCCTCCTCGAATTCGGGCCGCTTCTTTTTCCGGCCCGCGGCGGAGCCTCCGAAACCCTGGAGCCCCTTGGCGACCTGGTCGCCGCCGGAAAGCTTGAAGATCTCCTGGAAATCAGTATCGAGCTCGCGAAATTCGTCCGCGATAACCGGAGAAACGCTCTTGCGCGGCGTCGCCACGGTGTTGGATCGGAATATCCGGTAGAAGCGCCCGGACCTTCCGATGTAACCGAGCTCCACGCGCCAGGCGCGGCCTTCCGTGGGGAGATGGATGTACCACGACTTCGCGCCGGGATGGATCTGGACGTCGAAGGATGTGTTCGCATCGCTCGATTCCATGCCCGTGCAGTCGTACACGCGAAGCACGCGCACCGCACCCTGGATGTCCGTGCCCGCGGTCCTGTGGACATCTTCCTCCGCGGTCGGCGTGATTTCCCAGTAGGCGAAGAGCCAGCGGGGATCGCGTGTCAGGAGGACGAACTTGTCCTTGCCGTATTGCTTGGGCAGCTCCTGGCCGGAAAGGCGATCTTCCGTGATGGGAGCGCGCTTAGCGGCCGGGCGCTTGACGAGCATGGTGGAGGAGCGCGATGTGTCGTCGAGATCGACCGCTTGATCGAGATGCTCGCCGCCGGGGGGCATCTTATTGCGGGAGGCTCGCGAGGGGCTCGCGGCCTTGGCGGGTTGAGACTTCGACTTCGTCTCCACGGCCGTTTCCACATCCGCCTGTTCGAGGTCCAGTTCCATTTCGCCGTTCTCGACCTCGTTTTCCGCTTCCATTGCCTGGCCTTTCCTGGCGCGCGCTTCGAGCGAGCGGCGCGCGGAGGTTGCGGTGGGCTTGGATTCGTGGTGGGCGGTCGCGGAGACTTTCCGCGTCCGGCGAGTCCGGGCCGCGCTGGTGGCGCGCGTCAACGCCTTCGCGATTTCTCCGGCCAGTTCTTCCTTCGTCATCTGCGAACGACCCGGAAGTTCCAGTTCGCGCGCGCGTTCGATCAGTTCCGCCTTGCTTTCCGTCAGCAATTCTTTCTTGTTCATATGAAACCTCCTGCTATCCCCCGAGGGATCATGATCTGACCTGGATTTCCGAGATAAAATATTATGAATCAGGCGCAAGATCATGGCTGTTGGAAGCCGGGGGGTCAATGATTTTTGAGCCCAAAAACGAATTGCGATATGAGATTGGGGATATCCTTGTATACTCGCGCTCTATGTCCGTCATTTCCAGAGAAGAAGCCGTCCGTCTGCTGAGCAGTGACGCGCCCCACACTCTGGCACTTCTGGAGCAGGCGCGCGTTCTGAGGGAGGAGCATTTCGGGCAAACGGTCGTTCTGCACGTTCTCTCCAATGCCAAGTCGGGGAGGTGTTCGGAGGATTGCGGATTCTGCTCGCAGTCGGCCCGGTTCGAAACGGGCATTGCGGAGTATCCCCTCCTTTCCGACGACGAGCTGTACGAACAGGCACGCATCGCCAACGAGGCGCGGGCCGAGAAATTCTGCATTGTGACGGCGACGCGCGGGCCGACCGGCGCGTTGCTGGATCGGCTCTGTCCTTCCGTAACGAGGATCAAGGACGCGTTTCCCCGGTTGAAGATCTGCACATCGCTCGGCCTTCTCAACCAGGAGTCGGCATCGCGACTTCGGGACTCCGGCGTCGACCGCTACAACCACAACCTGGAATCATCTCGCGCGTTTTTTCCCAATATCGTTTCCACGCACCGTTGGGAGGAACGCGTCGAAACCGTCCAGCTCGCGAAGGATCACGGGATGGAAGCCTGCTGCGGAGGCATCGTCGGGCTGGGGGAATCCGACGCGGATATCATCGACCTCTTCTTCTCGCTCCGTGACCTGGACGTCGATTCAATCCCTGTTAATCTCTTCAACCCCCGACCCGGAACGCCTTTCGGCAACGTGGCGCCCTTGAGTCCCATGAAGGGATTGCGGGTTCTCGCGCTGGCACGGCTTATCAATCCCGCGAAAGACATCCGGGCCGCGGGCGGCCGGGAAGCCGTTCTCGGCCACCTCCAGTCGCTGGCCCTCTTCGCCGTGAACTCCCTCTTCACGAACGGCTACCTGACGACGACCGGACAATCCTTTTCGCAGGACGAGGAGATGATCCGGGAGGTGGG
Source organism: uncultured bacterium (assembly GCA_964499705.1). GTDB lineage: Bacteria > UBA8481 > UBA8481 > UBA8481 > UBA8481 > JBBTKW01. The sequence goes on from CAZCME010000002.1 coordinate 460,680, forward strand.
ATACGAGATCGTGCGCGAGGGAGAAGAGACAAGGATGAAGTATGAAGGATGAAGTGACTTTTTCGATGCCCGCTCAACAAGGAAGGTATTTTTCATTTTTCATTCTTCTCCTCCTCCTCGGATGCGGCGGGTCCGAAGCGCCCTCGGAGAAACCCCGCCCCGTCCGGATCGGATACCCGCCGCTCGTGGCGAATGCTCCGTTGTATGTCGCGATGGAGAGCGACCTCTTCGGCGCGGAGGGCCTGATGGTGGAAGCGGTCAAGGTTCCGTCTTCCAACGACTCCATCGAGGCGCTTCTGCGGGGCGATATCGACATCGCGGTCGCGCCGCCCTTCAATCTCATCTTCGCCGCGGAACTGCGCGCGCCGGGACGGCTGAGAGTCCTCACGGTGAACGACGAAACGGACACGGCCTTCTACTTCGAATCGCTCATCGTTCCGACGGCGTCTCCCATCAAGGAACTCGCCGACCTGCGCGGAAAGCGCGTGGGATGCTTTCCAGGCTCCTTCGCGGCGGGCATGCTCCGCGCGATCATGGCATCCATCGGCATCGGCGGCGACGCCTTCACTCCAGCGCCGATGGATGTTTCGCTCCATATCCCGTCGCTGGAAGCGGGTCAGATCGACGCGCTCCTGGCCTACGAACCCACCGCGACGATCGCGCTTCGTTCCGGCAAGTTCCGCCTCCTGGAAGCCGCGCCGTTTCCCCGCAGGATCATGGATCCATTCCCCAATTCCGCGATCACGATGAGCCGGGAATTCGCGCGGAACAGGCCGGAGGATGCCGCGAAAGCGGAGCGTGCCTTGCTGGCGGCGGTGGATGCGATCACGCGCAATCCCGAGTCGTGCGAGGAGGCGATCGCGAAGTGGACGAGCGTGGACAGATCGATCATCCACGGGATTCCTCAGCAGCGCTTTCGCCGGGCAACTCCCGATCTTGTGGAACCTCTCCAGGAAATCGCCAAGCTTTACTGCGTCTGGGGAGTCCTCGACAGTCCGCCGGACATCTACGCGCTCATCAAACCTTGATCGCCTGCCTCGATCAGGTCTCCTTTGCCTACCAGGAGCGCGAGATCGTTTCAGGCATCTCGTTCGCCATTCAACCCGGCGAAGTCGTCGCGCTCTTCGGTCCCAACGGTTGCGGCAAATCGACAATCCTCCGGATCATGGCAGGCCGGCTCGCTCCTGCCTCCGGCCGGGCCGTCATCCCGCCGCCCGGCGATTCGGGCTTCGTCTTCCAGAATTACAGGGATTCCCTTTTTCCGTGGCGGTCCGCTCTCGGCAATGTCTCCTTCCCGCTCGAATGCCGCGGCGAGAATTCCGCATCCGCCCGCGTCCGCGCGGCGCGAGTCCTGAAGACCGTCGGCGCGGATCAGCATGCCGGGAGCTATCCTTATCGCCTGTCGGGCGGCCAGGCGCAGGCCGTCGCGATCGCGCGCGCCATCGTATCGGAGCCTAAGCTCGTCCTGCTGGACGAACCTTCGAGCGCGCTCGATATCGTGGCGCAGCGCGAGCTCTGGATGGCTCTGATGAAGGTAACATCCGATTCGCCCGCGGGCTTTCTTCTCGTGACCCACGATCTCGACGAAGCCATCATCCTGGCCGATCGCATCCTCGTTCTCTCCCCGAGACCCGGCCGGATACTCGATGAAATATCCGTCCCGCTGCCTCGGCCGCGCGCACCCGTGATCCTCTCGGATCCCCGCTTTCTCGCACTGCGAGCGCGCCTGGCGTCGTCCTTCGAGGCCGCGCTGAGTGGAACTCGATCATGACGTTCGCGCGCCGAATCGCGGGCGCCCTCATTCTCCTCGTCGTCTGGCAGGCGCTCTCCGGTTTCGGCCTTCTCAACGCCGCTCTCTTCCCCGCCCCTTCGGAAGTGATCGTCTCCCTCGCGCAGCTCTGCGGACCCCGCTCCATCGGCGCCGATCTCCTGGCGACCATCAACCGGCTCGTTCTGTCCATGCTCTGGGCCGCCTGCATCGCCATTCCCGCGGGCCTCGTGATGGGCGCCGTCGAACGCATCGAGGAATACTGCGGCGGCATCGTGGACTTTTTCCGTTCTCTTCCCGCGACCGCGATGTTCCCGGTCTTTATGCTCTTCTTCGGCCTCGGCGAGACCGCGAAGATCGGCGTGACGGCTTTTTCCGCGGGCCTCGTGCTTCTCGTCGGCACCGCCCACGGCGTCCGCCAGATCCGGCCGCTCCGGCGGGAAGCCGCGGAAGCCTGCGGAGCCCGCAACGGGCGCCTCTTCTTCCACGTGATCCTTCCGGCGGCCGCCCCGGAAATCTCCATCGCGCTCCGCACCGCGGTCTCCATCGCGCTCATCATCGTCATCGTCACGGAAATGTTCGCGGGGACGTCCTCGGGACTGGGCTGGAGAATTTACGCGGCGCGCGAATCGTTCCGCGTGCCGGAACTGTACGCGCTTCTCGTCATCACCGGATCCATCGGAGCCGCGATCTCGGGAATCCTGAAGCATCTGGAATCGCGTTTCATCCACTGGTCGGGGCAGTAACAGGATCGACAGCAGGGCCCGTCAGAGGGTGAAGATCAGAGAAGAATTTCCTTCACGATCTGCTTCACGGCGGCGGCCCCGATCGGCTTGCCGCAGCGGCGGTTGCTGACGCTTTTAAGGAACTTCTCGGCCAGGGGCGTCGTCAATCCTCCCGACAGGAAGACCATGCGCCTGGCCATATCCGGAGCCTCCGCTTCGAGCGCGGCGAAGACTTCCATCCCCGACATCTCCGGCATCATCAGGTCGCAGAAGATGATGTCGACGGCCGGCCGCCGCCGGAAATGCTTCATGGCGTCGCGGCCGTTGGAGAAGTAGAGAATCTCGTTCTCCTGCCCCAGGATGCTCCGGATCGTCGATCCGATCTCCGGATCGTCGTCCACGACGACGACATAGGCCTTGGTCCGCGGAGGAGCCGCCGCGGAAAGCTTCCGCGCCTGCTCCCCGGCCTTCAGATCCTCGGCGGGAAGCGAGACCACGAAGAGCGTGCCCTGCCCTTCCTCGCTCCTGACCTCGATGACCCCGCCCAGGGAGACGATGATGTTCTGGCAGACGGACAGGCCCAGGCCGGAGCTTTTCCCGTGGCGGGACGCGGTGAAGAAAGGATCGAACATGATCTCCCGTTCATGATCGGGAATCTCCGGCCCGTTGTCCGAAATGGCGACCTTGACCCACGATCCTTCGTGCCAGCTTTCGATCGAAATCCTGTTTCGATCCACGTTCTTCTTCTCGAAGGAATGGGCGGCATTGAGGAGCAACTGTTCGAAGACATGATCGAGTTCATCCTCCCTCGCCTGTACCGGCGGGAGCCCGCCGAGGCTGGTCACGACACGCGCGCAGTTGCGGATCTCCGCGCCGCAGCGCACGAGGACCCTGTCGATGACCGAGTTCACCTCCACGGGAAGCCGCGGCGCGCTCGTGTCGGAACCGAACGACTTCAATCCTTCGATGATCGACTTCATTTTTTCCGTCGCCGTCTCGATGGACGAAACGGTGGTCTTCATGTCCACGCCGGCCGCCGGACCTTCGGCGGCGGAAGGCACGCGGGACATCTTCGCATCGAGCATCTTCAAGTCCGCGAGAATCGACCGCACCGGCGCCTCGACCTCCTGCAGTATTCCGGCCGCCATCCGCTTCAGGACATCCTGCTTGGCGGCCCTGCGGAGCTTTTCCTCCAGCTCGATCTCCTCCGTGATGTCGCGCGACACGACGGCGGCGTGCGTGACCTTCCCGTTCTCGTCAAGATGCGGATAATAGGTCACTGTGAGATAGCGTCGGCCGAGGCCTGGAAATTCGATCCAGAGCTGGTAGCTGGTCTGCTGCCCGGCGAAGCATTTCTCCAGGTGCCCCTTGATGATCGTCCGGAAGACCTGCTCGCCCCAGACCTGCGAGACATTCTTCCCGATGAGCGCTTCCCGCCGCAATTTGTGCGCGGCGCAGTAGGATTCGTTGGCGGCTTCGTATTCATACCGGGCATTGATGAGCGTCATGAAATCGCGCGCGCTGTTGGCGATCAGCTCGAATCGGCGGCCGCCTTCCTCTTCCTGGGCCCGATGCGTCGCGTCCGCGATGTGCATGCGCACCCGCTCGCGATCGGGCACGATGTGAATCCGCATATCGTGCACGCGCCCCAGGTTCCGGCTGATTTTCTCCAGCGGTTTCGACGGGTCCCTGCGGAGGCTTTCGAGAAGCTGCGGCCAATCAGCGAGAAGAAAATGCGCCTTCCCCTTGACCTGCAGATCCGGGAATTGCGCGCGCGCGGCGGGATTCATATAGGTGACGTCGCCCGCCACGCTCACCTCGATGATGGGATTCGGGTCCCGCTCGGAGATCTCAGCCAGCTGCCTGAGCGCCCCTTCCTGCCGTTCCCTCAATCCCGACATGCGTGTCCCTCCGCATGACATGATAGGCGATTAATTCCCGCAGGGAAAGGCGCGCGATATGGTTTTCCCGGGCGACACCGTATAGGGTATCAGGATGTTCCGATGCGCGCTTGCCGTCTCCGTCACTGGACTCCTGCATATCTCCTTCTTCGCTTATCACGGCCTCGCGCCCTCCTCTTTTCTCCTGCTGATCCTGGTTCAATTCGCGTTCTTCATTCTTCCCTTCTGGCCCCTGGCGAAATGGCTCGCGGGAGATTCACGGCCGGCCTTTTTCATCGTCCTCCCGATCGGCATCGTCGTCGGCACATGGCTCTTCTGGCTCGCCGCCTGGGTCCATGCGGAAATAATCCTCGACGCGATCCTCCTCGTTTCCTGTCTGCCGTCGCTCCTTCGAATTCCCGCGACATTTCGATCCGCTTCCATAACTCTCGCTGAAACGATCGCAATCTGCCTTCTCTCTTCCCTCCTTCTTCTTTCCTCCGTTCTTCCCACGATCGGTGACACCGTTCCTGCCCCGGACGGCGGCATTCCGCTCCACACCGTCGATTCCATGCAATTTCTCGGTATCGTCAAGATGTGCCTCGACTCGCCGCGCCCCCCCATGCCCAACTTTTCCCGCGCTCCGATCTCCTATCACTTCTTCATGCATTATCATCATGCCGTACTGGCGCGCATCACTGCGCTTCCGCCTGAAATACTATTCGGATACTGGCATCGCTATATCGCCGCTCTCAGCCTGTTGCTGGCTGTCCTCGGGCTCGCCTCGCGCTGGCTCGCTTCGCGCGCGCTCCATGCGGCGGCCGTCATCGCCGTCTTCGGCCCGCACGGGCTCCATACGGCCTGGTACTGGCTCCTGGAGTTCCTGGCGGGCCGTTTCTCCGTCGACTACTACTTCTATCCGATCTGGGGTATCCGCCAGTTTCTCATCCCGTTTTCCTACGGTCAGGCGCTGCACACTTCCGTGATCGTCGTCTTCATGATTCTGCTCGGCGGTTCATCGAGCCGCTGGAAGAATATCGCGACCGGCCTTTTCCTGGCCCTCTCTTCCCTCTTCCACTTCGCCTCCATGCCGACCCTCCTCATCGCTCTCGCGGCACTTACCTTCATGCTCCGGCGGTCTCCTCAGTGCGGAAGGATCGCGACAATCGCTCTGGCCGCCGCTCTGCCTCTCGCGCTCATTCTCGGCAGCGGTCTTCTATCGAGCACGACCGGCAGGAGAATTGTGCCGCCGACCTGGGATTCCATGTCCGTACAGGCGAAATCGCTCGGCGTCATGGCCCGCTGGTTCGGAATCGAATTGATCGCATGGCTTGCTCTATTACGATGGAAAAAAAGCTGCGCGGAGGGCGATGCCGGCTGGTTGCTGACCTCCATTCTCCTGGCGCTCTGTCCGCTGATGGCGCTCACTTTCAACATCGAGAAGAGCGCGGAGGATTTTCTCGGCTTCATCGCGTTCGGCCAGTATCTCATGTCCCTTCCCTCACTCCTGATCCCTCTTGTCACACTCAGACTTCTGGCTGACGCATGGTCCCGGGGCTCGATCGGTCGCGGAGCGGTCCGACTTGCCGCGATCGTCTGGATGATTCAGCTTGCGGGCGGCATGCTGAACATGGCGGGAATGATCCGTGCGCGGCCGTATGCGGAATGCGTGCCGGAGGATATCGCGGAACCGCTGCGCATGCTGGAGCGCGAACGGGGATCGGGCGGAGTCGTCATGACCAATGCCATCCTGTCGAGCCAGGAAACCGTGGCAGTCCGACTGCTCGTGCCGGCGGTGAGCGGAAAACCGATTCTCCTGGGAGCACCCAAGTTCTTCAACCTGGATTCCAGGCCAGGGTACAGGGAACTCCTCGATCTTCACAGGAAGGTTTTTTCAAGTCCTGATGCAGAGGACGTGATTTCGATCTGCCGGAACGAGGGCGCCGGGTATATCGTGGAGTTCTCCTCCGGACCCACGCTTCATGACAGCGTCTCCGCCGCTCTCGACCCGCCGCTCGCGGCGACGCCTCTCATCCGCATCTTTCGCCTGCCTCGCTGAAATGGCCGCTCCCGGTCGTTGGCGGAAGCAGGAACATCAGGGTATCATCGCAACATGAAGATCACGATTTTCGCCGGGGGCGTGGGCGGATCCAAGCTCGTGGAAGGATTCTCGCACGCGGTGAAACCGGACGACATCACCGTCATCGGCAACATGGGCGATGACGTGGATCTGCACGGCCTTCGCATCTGTCCCGATCTCGATATCGTGACCTATACGCTTGCCGGAATCGTCAATCCGGGAACGGGCTGGGGTATGGACGGGGACACATTTCACGTTCTCGATGCTCTGGAACGGCTGGGCCAGGATTCCTGGTTCCGGCTGGGCGACCGCGATCTCGCCACGCACATTTTCCGAACCAGCCTCATTCGGAACGGCGCGCGCCCCACGGATGTCACTCGCCGGATCGCGGACATGCTCGGCGTTCACGCCCGCATCATTCCCCCCACGGACTCGAGCGTCCGCACCGAAATTCGCACGCCCGGCGGATGGAAGTCCTTCCAGGAATATTTCGTGCGCGACAGATGCCGCGACGACGTTCTGGACGTGGAGTACAACGGGGCTTCTTCCGCGCGCGCGACACCCGAGGCCGAAGAAGCTATCCGGGATGCCGACCTCATCGTATTCGCGCCTTCCAATCCGATCGCCAGCATCGGCCCCATACTTTCGATTGCGGGAATCCGGGATAAGCTGAAAAAGACCCGGGCTTACAAGGTCGCCGTCTCCCCCCTCGTCGGCGGCCGATCCCTGAAAGGGCCTTCCGACCGCATGATGAAGGCGCTCGGCTTTCCCGCGACCGCGATCGGCGTCGCTCAGTATTACGTGGGAATCATCGACGTCCTCGTGATCGACGAGGAGGACGAGACACTTGCGGGAGCCATCCGTGAAACGGGCTGCGATGCTCATGTTCTCCCTACCATCATGGCCTCCCGCGACGATAAAATCCGGCTGGCGGAGGAGATCCTGAAACTTTATGATGTTCCGCTCGAACGTGGAGAACCAGTCCCATAACGCAGGATCGCCGCCCGTGTCGCCGGAAGCCCGTTCCCCCCGCACGTGCATCGTCATTCCCTTCAAGGATCCGTCGCTCGCCAAGGAGCGCCTCTCCGAATTCCTCACATCCGAGCAGCGCCGGGAACTCGCGCTCACGCTCTTCGATTCCACGCTCGCATCCCTCTCCCCGTTTATCGGCCGCGCGGATCTCCTCGTGGTCACGAACTCTCCGATGATCGGTTTGCGCGCGGAGACGGCGGGCGCGCATGCGCTTGTGGAATCGAAATCCCGCGGCGAGACAGCCGCCATCGAGGAAGCGACGCGATGGTCGATCGCGCGAGGCTACGAGCGGCAGGTCGTCATCCCCGGAGACATGGCGCGCCTCGATCCTGCGGATATCTCCGCACTCCTCGATTTCCGACTGGCTCCCCCTTCGGTCGTTCTTTCTCCCGCCGTCGGCGATGACGGCACCAACGCGATCATGACGTCGCCGCCGGACGCTCTGCCCTTCCGTTTCGGCAAGGCATCCTTTCCGGAATATCTGCTGCGCGCGGCGGAACTCGGTGTCCAGGCGCGCGTGCTGCGCCTGAAGAGCCTCGTCCTCGACATTGACACTCCGGAGGATCTGCGGCATTTCATGAAGGATCAGCTGGGCTCGCCTGCCCAGCGACTTTTGATGTCGTGGGGCATCGAGGAACTCGTGACGGCATGAGCGTCACCATGGCTTCGCGCGCGCTGTCGATCGACCCGATCGCGGGCCTGCCTGAATTTTCCGCCGGGATGAGCGTTCCGGCGATCCTGGCGCGGCGCGTGCGGGAATCGGGCGGAACGATCGGGCAGGGCGACATCGTCGTCATCGCGCAGAAGATCGTGTCGAAGAGCGAAGGCAGGGTCGTTGTGCTTGCGGATGTCCTTCCGTCGGAGCGGGCGCTCGAGCTCGCCGCGCGGCTCGGAAAAAATCCCGCGAAGGTGGAGCTGATCCTGCGGGAATCCCGGAGGATTCTCGTCGCGGAATGGCCGGAGGGAAAACCGGAAGGCGTGCTGATCTGCGAGCATCGATGCGGATTCATCTGCGCGAACGCCGGAGTGGATGAATCCAACGCGGGCGGAGAAGGCCTGGCCGTGCTGCTGCCGGAGAATCCCGATGGGAGCGCCGAGCGGATCCGCCGCGGCCTTGAGGAAGAATTCGAGCCGGGCATCGGCGTCATCATCGCGGACACGTTCGGCCGCCCCTGGAGGCTGGGGCTCGTGAACGTCGCGATCGGCGTTTCGGGAATGCCCGCCGCCGTGGATCTGCGCGGCTCGCGCGACGCGGACGGTCGGCTCCTGACTGGATCTGTGATCGCGCTGGCCGACGAAGTGGCCGCGGCTGCCGGACTGGCGATGGGAAAATCGGACTCCCTGCCGGCCGTCATCGTCCGGGGAGTGCAGTGGACAGGCGCGACGGGCTGCGCACGAGAACTCATACGCCCGGAGAAAGAGGATTTATTCAGATGAAGATGGCCATCATCGGGGGCACAGGCCCCCAGGGCAAGGGTTTGGCGTTGCGATGGGCGAAGGCGGGAATCGAAGTGATCATGGGCTCCCGTCAGCTGGAAAAGGCCCAGGCCATTGCGGACGAATTGAACGCGCGGCTGGATGCGGCGTCACCGCGCATCGTCGGACTCGCCAACGCGGATGCCGCCGCCGCGGCCGATGAATTCATCGTCCTGACCGTTCCCTTTTCCGGACACAAGGCGACGGTCACGAGCCTGAAGGACGCGCTGATGGGAAAGATCCTTGTCGACGTGGTCGTTCCCCTGGATGAAACGGATCCCAAGAAAATGGCGATGCCCGCGGAAGGATCCGCCGTGGAAGAGGCCCAGGCGATCCTGGGAAGCGGTGCAGCCGTCATCGGCGCGCTGCATAATGTATCCGCGCACATCCTCGATCACCTCGACATGCCCATCAACTGCGACGTCCTGGTCGTGGGTAATCCTCTGGAAGCGAGGGAGAAAGTGATGGCGCTTGTGGAGCGGCTGGGATGCCGGGCCTACAATGCGGGAGGTCCCGACAGTTCAAGAACCGTGGAGGGAATCACCGCGCTCTTGATCCGGTTGAACTCGTCGAAGAAGACCCCGTTCAAGCACGCTGGAGTGAGGATCTGGCCCGAGACATGATCTGATCGGTAACAATATTTTCCACTATCGGAAAGACACTGATATAGTGCTTATCGCTGCAAATCAATCGTCATAAGGGAGATTCACAATGTCTAGAGAGTTCCTCTTTTCCTCGGAATCGGTAACGGAAGGTCACCCGGACAAGGTCTGCGACCGCATATCGGACGGCGTCCTGGACGCCGTGCTGGCCAAAGATCCGCGCGGTCGCTGCGCGTGCGAAACGGCCGCGACAACGGGCATCGTCTTCGTCGCCGGGGAGATCACGTTCAAGGGGAACCTCGATGTGCAGGAAATCGCCCGCGCGGCGCTGAAGGAGATCGGTTATACGGACGAATCGTTCGGCATCAGCGCGGATTCCTGCAGCGTCGTCTCCGCGATCCACAGGCAGTCGCCCGATATCTCCCAGGGCGTCACGGCGGGCGAAGGGCTCTTCAAGGAACAAGGAGCCGGCGACCAGGGGATGATGTTCGGATATGCCTGCCGCGAAACCAGGCAGCTCATGCCCCTTCCGATCATGCTGGCGCACCGCCTCTGCGAACGATTGGCGTCGGTCCGCAAGAAGGGAACTCTTCCGTGGGTGCGTCCGGATGGAAAATCCCAGGTATCCGTCCGTTATCGCGACGGCAAACCCGTCTCCGTGGATGCGGTCGTCATTTCGACGCAGCACGCGCCGGAAGTCTCCTACAACACCATCGACAAAGGCATCCGCAAGTCCGTCATCGACCCGATCATTCCCAAGTCCCTCCGGTCCGGGAAGATGAAGATCTATGTGAATCCAACCGGACGATTCGTCGTCGGCGGACCTCACGGCGACACGGGACTCACGGGCCGCAAGATCATCGTCGATACCTACGGCGGAGCCGCTCCTCACGGTGGCGGCGCATTCAGCGGAAAAGATCCGTCGAAGGTCGACCGTTCCGCCGCCTACGTCTCCCGCTGGATCGCGAAAAACATCGTCGCGGCCGGTCTCGCGGATCGTTGCCAGATCCAGCTCGCGTATGCCATCGGCGTGGCACGTCCGGTATCCGTCATGGTGGAGACATTCGGCACGGCGAAGGTGAAGGAAGAGAAGATCGAGAAGGCCGTGAACGAAGTCTTCGACCTCCGCCCCGCCGCGTTCATCTCCGAGCTGAAACTGCTGCGCCCGATCTACGCGAAGACGGCGGCCTACGGCCACTTCGGGCGGGAGCTTCCCCAGTTCACGTGGGAAGCGACGAACCGCGTGAACGCGCTCCTGAAGGCGATCAGGTAACCATGGCGAGCGCCCGCTTGAAGGCGCTCATCGCGGGACTCAAGGACGTGCTGGGAGAAGAGGAAACTCTGCATATGCTCTCGAATGCCTTGCAGGCGGAGGAAGTGTCGGCCGCCTCGAGGAAGCACTCGCTGGAGGAAATCCGCGCCGCGCTTGAGGATGCCCGGGCGGCCGGCGCCGCGCGCTGGGCATGGGTGGCGAAGAGACTTTCCGGGGGATGAATTGTGAAGCCTGAAGTACTTCATCCTTCATAATTCATCCTTCATCCTTCATAATCTTCGCATGCGTCCCAAACCTCCCATCGAGAGTTTCCCTCAGCACATTGCTCCCGCAATCGAGCGGGTGATGAATCGCCCGCCTACAGACGAAGCCGGAGAACCGATTCTCTACTGCGGCAAGTGCCAGTACGGTTGGATCATCGAGGACGGCCGTGCGCGGCGCTGCCCCTGCAACGCGCGCCGCTCCGTGGGTATGCGGCAGGACAGAATCGAAGGGCTCCTCGCCCGCCACCGCGCGGGGCTCACGAAAAAGTTGTCGCGCGTGACGGCTCTTACTTTTCTTGTCCGGCCCGGCCACGAGCACATCAAGCGCGCCCTGGACGAGTACATCCGGGATCTCGAGCAGGGACGCCGTTATGGTTTTTTCATCTTCGGCAAGACCGGCGTCGGAAAATCGTATGCCGCCGCCTACGTCATCAACACGGTGAAATTCAAGCGCGTCATGACGGCGGCCATGATCAATTTCTCGCGAGTCCTCGGCGCCCTGCGCTCGACGTTCAAGGACGAGGATGAGCATAACGCGCTCCTGTCGGTTCTCTATGACACTCCCCTTCTCGCGATCGACGACCTGGGCATGGAACAGCGCGTCAGCGAGACGCCCGATCTCTCCTGGGCGGTCTCCAAGTTCTACGAAGTGATCGACTACCGCCGCGATAACGATCTGCCGACGATCATCACGTCCAACCGGACTCCCGATGAACTTGCCGAAAGACTCGGCGAGCCCATCATGACGCGCATCAAGAACCTGACGCTCCGCCTCGACATGAAACCGATCTCCGAAGAATCCGATTCCTGGAAGTAACGCGTGAGCTTCGGAGTATCCCCGGGGAAGGAAGCGGAGCTCCAGGCCCTGTTCGCAAGGCTCGGCATCCGCGAGCAGGATCTCGAGGAGTCCTTTGTCCGGTCCGGCGGGAGCGGCGGTCAGAACGTCAACAAGGTCTCGACGTGCGTGGTCCTGAAGCACGTTCCCAGCGGGATCATGGTGAAAGTTCAGCAGGAACGCTCCCAGGCGATCAATCGCTTCCTCGCGCGAAGGCTCCTGGCGCGAAAGCTCGACGAGAAAACCCGGGGAGCATTGTCCGAAGAGCGGCAGAGGATCGAAAAGATCAGGCGTCAGAAGCGGAAGAGATCGAAGCGGTCGAAAGAGAAGATGCTGAGGGACAAGAAGATCCAGGGAGAGAAGAAGAAATTACGGAGCCGTGTCGAATCCTGAAGGAGAGGCGGCTTACCGGAACCGATCGAGCAGAATGGCTCCGCCTGCGACCACGCCCAGCGAATCCACGGGAGATTTACGGATCGGGATGCCGATCGAGCGCGCTTCCGGCCACGACGAAAGCGGCCCATGAGCCTCCCCGCCCAGCACAAGCGCCAATCTGCCGTTCCCTTCGTCGCGGTCCGTATCGCCGCCCGGAACCGCCAGAAGAATCCGGAAGCCTTCGCGCTGCAGGAGCTTGCGCAGTTCCTGCGCGGGCGCCACGGCGACGGGAATGAAGCCGATGGCGCCCGCGGAGGCGCGCACGACCTTTTCACCGAAGAACAACGCGCTTCCCGGCGTCGCGACGCAGGCGTCCCAGCCCAGCAGCCACGCGGTCCGGACCAGCGTGCCCACGTTTCCCGGATCGGAGACGCCATCGAGGACGAGGATCCGGCGGGCATCCTTCGCCAGGAGCGCGATGTCGGGCGCGGGCGGTTTTTCGACGAGCGCGGCGATACCCTGGGGAGTTTTGGTGGAGACATACTTGCGGGCGTTTCGCTCATCCACGTGCCGGATCTCCACGCCGCGGCGGCGAGCCAGTTCTTCCAGCCGGGAGAGGCCTTTTGCATCGGAGTCTCGAAATCGGATGAGCGCCCGGATCGAAAGCGTCGATTCGAGAATCGATCCCACGGCCCGGATACCTTCCACTACAAAGCAATCTTCATCCTTCTTCACTAAGCGTCAGGACGCTCCGCGCTCTTCTTCTCTTCCGCCAGCTTCTCCACGCAATCCTTCGAAAGAATCTTGTAAAGCCCGGTTCCGCACTCCGCGCATTTCCCCTTAGCGGCGTTGCGACCGTTTTTCATGCTGACAAGCTCCGGGTTGACGATCTCGCGCGCGGTCTTGCATCGGACGCACCAGGCTTCGATCTTCATGGTGTGCTTTCCACGGGAAGCATGATCCTGATGAGCCGGTATTCGCCGCGATCCTCCCGAGCGGGAGGATCCTGCGACACCGCGTATGCGAACGCGAGAGCGACAAGGAGGAGAATTCCGATGGATTCATGGAGGGTCAACGGAATCGCGATCTGAAACTCGGGGAAAAGCTCGGACTCTTTTCCGTTCCCCGATGTCATCGTCCCGGGATCGCTGCGGCGACGGCGCCGGCCAGCGTGGTTGTTCCGCCGATGAGATCGTCCTGCATGATGACGGCCTCCCGGAACGCTCCGACCATGCCCGTTGCGGTGTCGATGACCTTGACCCCGATCCAGATCTGTTCCGCGGACAGAACGGAATATCGGCCTTCCAGAACATACGCCGCATCGCGGCGCTCCGTGACCGTGATCCCCTGCTGATGCGCGAGGCGCGATGCGAAGATCTCGCGGAAGCCTTCCGCCAGCCAGTCGTATTCCGTATTGGGCGAAAGGTTGATGAAGGGCATGAGCCCGAGCGAGACCTTGTTCCGGCCGGGACGGCCGGCACCGGCGAAGAATGATGACGTGTCGCGGATTGTCTCCCGAGGCTGGCCTCCGAGATAACTGTACGAAAAGCGATGATTGACTCCGGTGGGCCCCAGTGACTCGTAGGCGTAATCGAACGATCCGACCTTGGACTGGAAGGCCATGCCGAGCTTCAAGGCGCGCATGAACGTGGCGTCGTATCCGACGTCAAATCCGCCGCGCAGGACGAAATTCTCGACGACCCGGTATTCGGCGCCGACGTTGGCGCGAGGCTGGGCCTCCCGGTCGACGGAAAAATCTCCGGTGAGCACGTATTTCCCATGCAGCGGCTGCCATGCCACGCCGACACGCGCCGAAAGGGGCTGCGGGGAGCTGGCGGAGATGTATTCCAGGCCGGAGCCGAAGTTCTGGATGGCCGCGCCGACCGTTATTCCGGGCCAGCCGAAGGGCGTGTACTTCACGCCGAGATCGATGCCGACGGCCGTCGCCTTGTAACCGGCGAGCTCGCTGGAAATCACCCGACCGGTTCCTCCGACGGCAATCTCCGGAGCCAGCTGGTAGGACGCGGACAAGCCGACGGCGAGGTCGGAATTGGAGAAACGGCCCACGACATCGCCGATGGCATTCCGCTGCACATCGTCGGAACCGAAGTAGGTGATATGCGCGGCGGCCACGGTGGCGGGATTCAATCGCTTCGCGACGGCGGCATAGCTGTAATTGACATCGAGGGCATAGACGATCTGGGAGAGTCCCACATCCCACTTATCGACGTTGGATATACCGGCTGGATTGAAGGCGAGAGCCTCGATGCCTTCCGCGAGCCCGGTGTAGGCATTTCCCATGGCGGCGGGCCTGGCCATCGGCCGGATTCTCAGGAAGGTCGCTCCCGATGTGCCCGCTCCACCGGCGTGAACCGGCGAGCACGGAAGGCACGAGACAAGAACGAAGTACGCGGCGCAGGCGCGGACGGATATCCTAGCGAACAAGGGTCAGCATCCCCCTTGCCGTTCCCGACGATTGCGTTTCGATCTCCACGTAATACATCCCGCTGCCCATGAGATCCCCGCGGGTATTCCGGCCGTTCCACGTCACGGTCTTCGCGGCGGATCCGGGGATCGTCGTGACGATCCGGCCATCCGGCGAGAAGATCTTGACGGATGCGATCGTCGCCTTCGGACGCGATTCGATCGTGATGGAACCGCTCGTATGGGCGTTGAACGGATTCGGATACGAAAGCGCCACGAGAGCACCCGCAGACGGCTCGGTGGCGGCCGTGCTGGTCGTCGAAGCGGACGACGCGGATCCGAAGCTCGACGATTCCTTCCAGTCGGAAGCGGTGACGCCTCCGATGGTCGTGTTCGCGATTCTCGCCAGTTCCGCCATGTACGCCTTCGCGATCGCCGCGTCCTGGATATAAACGGAATTCTCGTCGTTATCCGCGTTGCCGGCGACCGTGAAATTCATGGAGCCCGTGAAGACTTTCGCTCCGTCGATCACCATGTATTTGTGATGCATGACATCCGAATTATCGTCCTTTCGGACGTCATAGCCCGCCGTGGAGAGATCGCTGAAGAAGGAGGCCGCGGACGCGGAATTTTCTGTAAAGCTCTTGTCGAACCATCCGAAGTTATTGGCGCCGATCGCCGATTTTTTGGCGATCATGGCGGACAGGAGCGAGCCGTTGCCGGAGGCGAATATGGCGAAGTAGAGCGACTGAGACAGAGAATTGACGGCGTCGACCATCCTGTTGACGGGTTGATCGCGCGGAGCAAACCGTATTTCGACGGGGATGCCGCTCACGGTGAAAACCGTCGTCGTCGACGGCGTCGTCTTGTTCGTGTGAAAGAGCGCGTTCGTGAACATGTAGTCGAACTCGGCGCCGTAGGTCGCGGCGACTTCCTTGCTCCGGAGGATCACCGCGTTGTTGTTCATCGTCGTCATATTGGGGCGGTTGAAATTGGCCGATCCCGTCCAGACCGCCGCGTCCGATTCTCCCCTGTCGATGATCACGAACTTGTGATGCATCTCCAGGTCGGGCCTGTCGTCGAACTTGGTGACGACGGACGAGGAGAGCGAAACGCTTCCGTCCGTCGTCTTCACGGCTCCGTTGTTGTCATCCACGACCACCTTGATGGTCACAACGCCGGCCGTCTGGATCGTATTGAGCGCCTCGATGATCTCCCGGTCGCTGAACGAGAAGACGGCGATCTCGATCGATTTCTTCGCGGACTTCATGAAGTCGATGAGCGCCGTCTTGAACGAGGAGTTCGCTCCGCCGGTATGGGAGGCTCCGGGAGTGAACAGGACGGATATCTGAGCGGACGCCGGCAGGTGGGAGAGCAGGATGGTCAGCATGACGGCCGCCGCCCCCGCTCGATATGTCCTGAATTCATCTCTCATCTCTCATCACGTCTCACTGCATCCATGCTCCGGCACGCGCCGTGATTCCCTGGCCGATCGATTTTCCGATGGCGAAGATATCGGTCTCCGCCGCTTCCGCCTCGACGTAATCGAGCGTGCGGCCGGTGCGGCCCTCGATGATGCGCGCCGTCAGGACCATGCCCGACGGACTGCGGACGAAGAGTCCGCGGACCACGAGCCTCGCCTGCATCTGCTGCGCCAGCGTCATGATTTCGGGACCGGCGAGGCTGGAGGTACCCGCGAGCTGCGTGCGGGGAACGACCGCAAAACCCGCGCTTGCGAGTTCCTTCGCCACGATGTCGGCGAGGCCGATTTCCAGCCATGCCAGAGCGGGATCGCCGGTCGCATTGGCGAAATCGAGGACGGCGACCGTCCGCGATGCCGTCTGCTGCATTGCTCTGCTCGCGGCGGCTTCCGGCGCCGGAGCCGTCTCCTCGGGCTTGGAGCCCATCTGATCCCAGGGCGAAAAGTCGTATGTCAGCGAAAAGTGATGCGTCGCGCCCAGGCCGGCATTTTCGAACGCGTAGGCGTAGTCGAGCCGGACGTCGCCGTATCCGCCGGTGAGGCCGAACGCGGGCAGGACCCGCTTGGAACCGGTCAATTGCTTCTCCATGCCGGCGCGCACGGCGAGGGAGACGGGATAACGGATCAGGTCCGGTTTTCCGAAGATGGAATCCTGCTTCCTGTCGGCGGAAAGCATGTAGGCCGGACGCATGATCCAGTATTCCGTGCCTCCGCGGAAGCGGGAGAAGGCGTCACCCGAGAGTCCGGACCATTCCGTGGACGCGGTCCAACGATCCGAGATGCGGTACGCCGCTCCGATCCGCCACGACACCGGAATGTCCTCCGAAGTTCCCGTGCCGTAGTTAACGCTGGAATAGAGATTGCGGATATAGCCGCCGATGGACCAGCGGGGTGTGACCTGGTAGCGCGAGCCGATATCGAAACCGAAACCGGTTCCGGTTCCCTCGCTGAAGTCGGACGTGAGATCCATGTATTTGAGGGAGAGGCCGACGGCCCAGGGGCCGATGGCCTTGGCGTAGGAATATTGCAGCGTGCTCTCGTTCAACGTCTGGGGGAAAGGATTGAATTCCACCTGGAGCCCCTGGTAGGAGACGCCGTGGACGCCCCACGGCGTCGGAAATACTCCGCCGAAGTAAGACTGCTTCAGAAGACCGAGACCGAAGAGATTGGAATAATCGAAAGTAACGCTGATGCGATCCATGAGCGCGAGACCCGCGGGATTGGCGGTCATCGCATAGGCATCGTCGGCGACGGCTACAAAGGCGCCGCCCATGCCGATGTTTCGGGCTCCGAGCGGCGATTCAGAAAAATTGCCGGAGACATTTTCAGCGCGGGATCCGGAAACGAAACACGCGGCCGTTACGAGTACGGCCGACGCGAGATACACAAACCGTCGCGGGCTGGAAAATGGGATCATGCGGTCACTTTAAAGCGGAGTCCGGCTTACTTCAAAAGAAATATGGTGCGAGACTCTTCGACGGTCCTGCCATCGCTGAGGGGCACCTTGAATTTTATGATGTAGACGCCGTTACGGAGTGTCTGGCCCGCGTCGTTTGCCGCGTTCCAGTCGATCGTGGATACCCCTGCAGGGAGAGTTATGAGCCTCAATCGGTCGCCCGCGATGTTATAGAACTCCATGGTGCCACCCGTCACGGTGGTCGGGAAACTGAAGGTGAAATTAGGATTGGCGGGGGTGTAGCGGAAGAGCGGGCTGTTGCCCTCGAAGCCGATGTTGCCGGTGATGGCGGAGGCGCTGTTGACGGTGAACGTGAGGGAGCTGTCGCGGTTGCCGACCTTGTCTATGAGCGTGACGCGGACGGTGTTGGCTCCGGAGAAGATCGGAATTGTCCGTGAGACATCGACGCTCGAAGAAGTCAACGCGCTGAAGGTGGTGTCGTATGTGTCGCCCAGCGTGGAACTGGAGATGGTGAAGGCCAGGGCGAAAGAATCGCGCTCGGACTTGGACGTGGCGCGCTGGACGGAATTCTCGACAATCTCGGAAACGCGGATGGTGACGGACAGCGTCGTTCCGCTCGTCGTGGACGCGGGCGTCGTGGCGAGCGTGGGTGTGAGCGCCTTGATGTCGGCGACGAGGAGAGTCGCTTCGGACGACGAGCTATTGGTGACAGTATCGGTAATCGTGATCTTGTACTCGTCCGTGGTCCAGCCGGTCGTATCGGAGGAGGCGAAGACGAAAGTCGTGTCCTTGCCGTATCGAAGCACGTTATAGAAGGTATCGTTGTTGGTCACGCGGTTCAGGACGAGGCGGAAGCCGCGCGTATCGGCGAAGGAGATGGAGTAGCCGGCGGTATCGAAGAAGCCGTCCCCGTTGGGGCTGAAGGGATTGGGGCTGATGGATGTGGTGAGCCCGCCCGCGGGAATGGTGATCTTCGTGGAACCCGCGACGCCCGGACCTCCGGGCGAATCACCGGTTGTGACGACATTGCCGGCGGGAATGGAGACCGTGAACTTGTTGGATTGGGAGAGCGAGATGACGCTGGGTCGGATCGTGACCCAGAAGTCCGCTCCGGAATCATTGCCGGCATCGCTGTTGGGAATGTCGGAATTAGCTCCGGAGAGTGTGAGTTTGACCTTGGTGGAGGACAGGAACGACGTCACGGAAGTGACCTCCGAGTCGGTCGAAAGATCGAAGGATCCGATATTGCTCGGGCCCGAATCCCGGTAAACCGCATAGGCGAGGATGGCCGGATTCAACGTATCTCCCGCCGCCACGGTGAAATCGAGCGTAATGGAAGTGAGCGCCGCAAGTCCGTCCGAACTGCGCGTGGAATCGCTGACGTTGACGCCCAGGATCTCCGTCATGTTGGCGCCGATGAGGATGGAGTCGTGAGCGGCTGTCCGATCCACGAAGGTTCTGGGAATGCGCGTCAGGATCGGCGACGTGCGGACATTTGTCGTCAGGTTGCTGCGCGTCGACGAAGCGGAAGCGAATTCGAAGGCGGTATTGGCGTCCATGACCACCACGAAGCTGTCTCGGTAAAATCTGCCCCCTCCTCCGTACACAACGAGGAAATAATCGAACCCTTGCGTCGTGGCACTCGTATCATCCGCCGGCACCGGCAACGGGGACTGGGGCACGATCCGGATCGTATCGCCGCTGACGAAGGAGTTGTTCCTCTGCGGCGGATTTATGGGCACCAGAGCGTCGGTCGTATCCCAGGAACCCTTCGTTCCGCCCGTCGTATTATCGCGATAAAGGAGGAGACCGGCTGTATCGGGATAAGTGCCCGTCACGGGCACATCCGTGATGTTCTGGCCGTAGGCAAAACCGCCCGAGTCGAAAATTTTCACCGTGAGAGCCGTCACAAATTCATTAGGCAGATCCTGAGTAAGATTGAATCCGAATACGGCCGTCGATTCTCCCTTGCCTAGCCAGAGCTTGGAAGCGTCCGTCAGGAGATCCTGAACGATGGCCTGGTTTGTGCCCACGGATAGCTGGATAGTGCCAAGAGTTCTGGTATCCGACCAGTTGCCGTACGTATCTCTCAGATTGGCGATGAGCGTGTTGTTTCCGCCCTGGAGATTCACGGAGACGTTGGATGCGACGAAGTTGGATAGCGTCCCCGTTGCGAGGAGCGTCGCGACATTGCCGTCCTGGCGATAGATGAAATACGTCGCGACGGATTCGCCTGCCGTCAGCGCGAACTTGTCGAGAGAGGAACGATCCGTATCCGCAGAAATGGAAACCGCAACCGTGTTGCCGGTTGTGATGACGGTCGGCAAAGTGGAGACGAGAATGGGAGCGGTGCAGAAAAGGTCCACGACGAGCGTATCGCTGAAGTCGAAAGTCTTTGATGTTCCCGACCGATCGTAGCTGAAGCTGAGAGCAAATGCGCCGCCGCCGACGAATGCGGATGGCCAGGCAAAGGTGACAGGGTTGCCCGCTGCCGCAGCCTTGGCGATGATGATGGTGGAATCGAACGCGCCGTTGCCGAGAGTAGAGCTCTGTCCCGAAGTCTTCTTCGTCGCCGTCAGCGTCCATCTCGAATCCGTATTACCCGCGATGATCGACAATGTAACCGCGACGGTGTCAGTGATCCCATCCGCGTTGGGCGAGAACGTATTCGGAGTGAAGACTCCGGAGACGCCGGCGGGAGCGATCGTCAATGCATTCGGAGTGATATTAAGTCCTGGATCTGTCGGCGCCGTGAACTTGACCCATGGTTCAGCGGGCGAAGAAACGGCTTGGATCGTGACCTGCACCTGATGATCGAGACCGAAGGACGAAGCGCGTAGAACAAGGAAAAATACTGCGGCCGTATCGCTGCGAAAGCCATAAGGATCCGTATCGAATACCGGTCCGTTTGCATTAACCAGATCGATATCAAGAACATTGGCGCTCTGGTACGTATAGGAAGCGACCGGGATGGGCGTATCGAGCAGGACGCTGGAATCGAATAAGCGATTCCCGTTTCCATCGATCCAAATCGAGATCCCGCTCGTGGAATCGCTGACCAATGGGTTGAGAATGAGAGTCGGAAAGCCGCCCGGAGCAGTTGGATCATCCAGCCGAATTCGCAGCTTATCGAATAAGGCGGAGTCTCCGCCCGTGAAAGTCGTATCCGCTGCCATAAAGCCTAACACCGCGATGGGCGTACCATCCGTGGGGAGAACGCCGGAATCCGGGAGATTGATCAATTTCACCGGCATTCCGGCCGTCAACAATCCCGTGGTTGCCGGCGGGGGTTGGCTCACGATCCCCGGGGGTGCGAATGTGAACGCGTCCGCCGGAACCCGGAAGGCAAAATCATCCTTATAAATGAGCGAATCTCCGATGGTCGTTACCACGAAAAGATCATTTCCCGCGAGCGTGCCCACGTCTGAGTCTGACATATCGAAGGCGGGCGAAAATGTGAACTTGAATCGCGTCGTCGCTCCAAAGGCCGAGTCGATCGAAACCACTCCAGATACAACGCTGTCCTTGGAATCGAAAATCCCCGTGGAATCGCCGTTATCCTGGAAGACGGCCAATCCAGCCCCCTTCGCCATGAGCGATGAAGGGAAGCGCGCCAAGTCCGCCCTCGTGTCGAAGTCTCCAAGAACCACGCCGGAATCGATGGCGTCCACAAGGAGAGAGACGATCGAGATGCCGCCGCCCGTATCGATAGCATTGATGCCGAAGAGGGCGATTTCAT